>CAIUOG010000118.1 GCA_903900705.1 uncultured Acidobacteriia bacterium | reverse complement strand
GGAATAGCCCGGGCCGGCCGGTTTTGAATCGAGCGAGAGGAAATTGTGGTTGTAGGTGCTGGCCGCGATGGCCCTGGTACCGGTGTTTTGCAGGCTGTGCTCAATCACCATAGCCGGTTTGCCCGCCACCAGCCGGATGGTTTTCCGGTAGATATACGCATAGCCGTTCGGGCCCTTCAGGGTTTGCGTGAACCCGACGGAGGTGGCCGTCTTTCGGATCGCCCACTTGCCAGGATCCACCACTTCGTACTTTTTGAAGTGGTCATAATCTTCCGCGCCGGAGCGCTTGAGAACGCCCACGCCGATCTTGATAAACGTGCCGCCGGGGGCCGCTTCATCAAAGCCCAGGGCCTTATTTTCCGTGAAGAATTCGTCCACCGGGCCGGTGATGGCGGTGTTGGGTCCGGCCACGATGTCAGAGCCCTCGTAGACGAAGTCATGCACGTCGTCCCGCTCTTTGGTGAACCACTGGTTGAAGTAGTTGTGACCCTTGTACTCCAGACTGTAGATGACGCCGGACCAGTCAAAGCGCGTGCCGCGATAGAAGCCGGTTTTGGCGTCCGGCAGGTAGAGCGAAGCCTGCACTTCACCGTTGGAAATTTTGGCGGTGGGCGGTTCGGCGGCGGCCGGGGAAAGGGTGGCGAGCGCAAGCAGACAGGGAATGGACCGGGATCTCATGAAGTGCATCATACATGTGTATGACCAAAGCGGCTCGCCCTGTAAAATACGGCCAGAGTCTATTGATGTTTGCATCGTCGCGTATTTTTGCCGTTTGTGCCGGCGCGTTGTTGGCGTTTTCGTGCGGCACGCAAAAGGAAACCCCGAAAGTTGTTGAGACGGTTGTGAGGCCGGTGGGAACGCCGGTGGAGATCGGGACGCCCCTGGGTCTGCCGCCTGTGCCGATTCCGGAGAATAACAAGCCCACCGCCGAAACCATCGCGCTGGGCAAAAAGCTCTATTACGACACCCTGCTTTCAGCCGACGGCACGGTTTCCTGCGCCAGTTGCCACAGTCCGGAGCATGGCTTCACGGACGGCATGGCGACGTCTGTTGGCTTCGCCGGTCAGCACGGCAAGCGCAGCGCCCCCACCGTCCTCAATGCGGCCTACAACCCGGTTCAATTCTGGGATGGCCGGGCCGCCACTCTGGAAGACCAGGCCGCGGGGCCGATTGCGAACCCGGTCGAGATGAATCTGAGTCACTCCGCCTGCGTGGACAAACTCTCCGGCAATGCGGATTACCGAAAGCTTTTCGATGCCGCGTTCGGCCCCGGGCCCGTGACCATTCAGAAGGTCCAGATGGCGATCGCGAGCTTCGAGCGCACCGTGATCAGCGGGAATTCCCCCTTCGACCGCTACCAGTACGGCGGGGACAGGAAGGCCATGAGCGCCGCCGCCATTCGCGGCCTCGCGCTGTTCAAAGATACGGGCAAGGGCAACTGCGTGAAGTGCCATACCATTGACGAAAAATACGCGTTGTTCACGGACGGCAAGTTTCACAACCTGGGTGTGGGCGTGAATTCCGAAGGCGAACTGACAGACCTGGGCCGTTACGACGTCACCCACGCGGAGGCCGATAAAGGCGCCTTCCGCACACCCACCCTGCGGAACATCGCGCTCACCGCGCCTTACATGCATGACGGCAGCGCCAAAACGCTGCGGCGCGTGGTGGACTTCTATGTGGGCGGCGGATCATCGAATCCCCAACTGGACAAAGAGATTAAGGAATTGCACCTGAGCGGCCCGGAGCGTGAGGATCTGGTAGCATTCCTGGAGGCGCTTACCGGTGAAATGCCGGCGAACGCGGGTCCCGGAAAATGAGAAAACTGCCGATCTGGATAGCAGCAGCGCTGCTCGCGGGCTGTTCTTCCGCCCCAAAACCTGAAGCCCCCAAGGCAGACGCCAGGCCCGCCGCGCCAGTGTACTTCAAGGTCGACTCGGCGACGGCAGGCACCGTCACCGGAAAGATATCTTTCACCGGCCGGAAGCCGGCGAAAAAGAAGATCGACGTGAGCGAAGATCCGCAATGCGCGAAGATGCACGCGGGCGGGCTCTACGACGAAGCGGTGGTGGTGAACCCGAACGGCACTCTGTCGAACGTTTTCGTTTACATCAAACAGGGCCTCGAAGGGAAGACCTTCGAGCCGCCAACGGAGCCGGTCACCATCGACCAGAGTGGCTGCTGGTTTCGGCCACGCGTCATCGGTATCCAGACCGGACAGCCGCTGAACGTCACCAATTCGGATCCGGTGACGCATAATATCCATCCGCTGGCCGAGATCAACCGTGCGTGGAATCAGAGTCAGGAGCCGGGTTCGGAGCCGCTGAAGCGCCGGTTTAAGGAACGCGAAGTGATGATCCGGGTGAAGTGCAATATCCATTCGTGGATGCGCGCCTGGATTGGCGCGGTGGAGCACCCGTATTTCGCCGTGACGGGAGCAGACGGGACGTTCGAGCTGAAGAACGTTCCGCCCGGCGATTATATGATCGAAGTCTGGCACGAGCAGTACGGTAAACAGGAACAGAAAGTGACTGTGAAGCCTTCCGGCAGGGAAGAATTGGCCTTCACCTTCAAAGGAGAATAAGTTTCGTGAATAAACGGAAATGGATTCCGCTGGCGGTGTTTGCCGCCGGCCTGGCGGGCTGCTCCAAAGCCCCGGAGGCGGCTTCAACGCCAACCGGCTACCGCGTCTATGTGACCAACGAAGTCTCGGGCGACCTGAGCATTCTCGATTCCGGGAAGATGGAGGTTGTGGCAACCGTACCGCTGGGCAAGCGCCCCCGCGGCATCCATGCCAGCCCCGATGGCAAGTTCATTTACGTGGCACTGAGCGGCACGCCCGCGGCGCCTCCCGGCGTGGATGAGGATTCCCTGCCCCCACCCGACAAGAGCGCCGACGGCATCGCGGTCTTTGACGTGGCGCAAAACAAAGTGGTGCGCGTGATCCAGGGCGGTTCAGACCCGGAGAACTTCGACGTCAGCAAGGACGGCAAGTTCATCTACGTTTCGAATGAAGACGCCTCGGGCGTGAGCTTTGTGGATATCGGCGCGAGCAAGGTGGCGCAGACCGTCCATACCGGTGAGCAGCCGGAGGGCGTCACGGTGACGCCGGACGGCAAGCTGATCTATTCCACCTGCGAGGAAGACGGCACCATTGTGGTGATCGACCCGGTGGCGGGCAAGGCGATCAAGACGTTCAAGGTGGGCCATCGCCCGCGCAACATCGTGTTCATGCCGGATGGCAAAACGGGCTATGTGAACGCGGAAAATGACGGCGGCGTGGTGCTGTTCGACGCGGTGAAGAATGAGCAGATCCAGGCCATCAGCCTCGGCACGCCGGGCGAAGTGAAGCCGATGGGTCTGGTGCTTTCGCCGGACGCGTCGAAGCTTTACGTCAGCACCGGGCGCGGCCATAAGGCGTTTATTGTGGACACGAAAACCAACCAGTCCGTCGGTTCGGTGGAAGTGGGTCCCCGGCCGTGGGGCATCGGAGTCTCCCCGGATGGCAAGACGCTGTTCACGGCGAATGGCCCTTCAAGCGACATTTCGATCGTGGATCTGGCCACCGGCACGGTGATCAAAAAGGTGAAGGGCGGCACCGGAACCTACGCGATGGTCGTCTTACCGAAGCAGTAGTTTGTCCAGGCGCGCAATGGCGCTGTCGAGCATCGGCTGGGTCAGTTCGCGGACCCAGTCGATTCTCACCCTGGTGTGCGAGTAGATGAACTTGGCGCGCACCTGATCCTCACGATATTTCCCGCTCGTCACATACCCCAGAAACAGTTCGATATTCACGTCCAGAAAGCTGAGGCTGTCGGCCGCCTGCACGAAATCGGCCTCCGGCCAGCCGCCGAATTCGTGGACTTTGATGAGCGCCTCCACGTCAGCTATCAGACCTTCCGCCGCATTCTGCCCGCGCAGCCATTCGCCCACGATCCGCGCGCCCCGGTTGGAGTGGGCCACGTAATAGTCATAGTCTTCGTCACCGTTCCAGACGGGCATGTCGGGCCCGGGGAAGGCGCGTTCCATGTCGTGCGTGACGGTTGCAAGACGCATATGTTCCGGCGAACCGGGGGCGATACGGTCCAGCCATTCCAGCGAATTGATCAGATGCAGGCTGTTGTGTTTGTAGGTCTGCAAGACCCACCGGGCGGCGGTTTCAACCAACGTTGTATACTCCTCAACAATGCTCTCGTCTGCGCCCTCTCCAGTCAACCTTTCACACGTGAAACTGCGCCTCGGCATCATGATGTTCGTGAATTACGTGGTTTGGGGGGCGTGGTATGTCACCATCACGAACTACCTGACCACCGCGCTGCACTTTACCGGCACACAGGCCGGCGCGGTGTTCGGCACGGCTTCAATCGCTTCCATCATCTCGCCCTTCTTTGTGGGACTGGTGGCGGACCGGTATTTCGCGGCGGAGAAAGTGATGGCGGTGCTGTACAGTCTGTGCGCGGTGATCATGTTCCTGATGACCCGGGCCACATCGTTCCCGGAAGTCTACGGTCTGATGCTGCTGTTCTGCCTCTGTTACTTCCCCAACGTGGCGCTGACGAACACGATCACGTTCCAACTGATCAAGGACCCGGGCAAGGAGTTCCCCATCATCCGCATGATGGGCACGCTTGGCTGGATCTTTATCACGAACGTGGTGGGCTTCATGAAGTGGGAAGGCACCACCGGGCAGTTCTGGGTGGCGCTGGCCGCGTCCCTGGTGATGGTGCTGATCAGCCTCGGGCTGCTGCCGAATACGCCGCCCAAGGGAAAGGGCACAAAGTTCGATGCGCGCACGGCGCTGGGTCTGGATGCGCTGGTGATGATGAAGAACAAGGCGTTCTTCTTCTTCGCCCTGGCCTCTGTGCTGGCCTGCATCCCGCTCACTTTCTACTTCAGCTTCACCAACGATTACCTGAACGAAGTGGGCGTGCCGAACGCGGCGGGCAAGATGTCGCTCGGCCAGGCGACCGAGGTGCTGATGATGCTCGCCATGCCGCTGATTTTCCGCTGGATGAGCGTGCGGATGATCATCGTGATGGGCCTGGTCTGCTGGGTGGTTCGCTACCTGCTGCTGGCCTTTGGCGATCCGAACGGCAACATGTGGATGTTCTACGGCGCGATCCTGCTGCATGGCGCCTCCTACGACTTCTTCTTCATGACCGGCCAGATGTACACCGATCAGGAAGCGCCGCCGCACCTGCGCAACGCAGCGCAGGGCTTCATCCTGTTCCTCACCTACGGCGTGGGTATGCTGGTGGGCTCGCTGCTCTCCGGCGCGGCCGTGGACTACTTCACACACACCGAAGGCGGCAAAGTGGTGCGCGACTGGCACACCTTCTGGCTGAGTTCCTCCGGCATGGCGGCCGTGATTCTGGTGATGATTCTGCTGACCTTCCGGACCAACGCCAAAATTCAGCCGAAGACGGAGTAGATCTTACTTTCCGTCGGTGGCGAGAAGTTCCCACTTCTCGCCGAAGAAGCCAGCCGCGGCGATCCTGCCCGGCCAGCGGCTATTCGGCGGCGTGGTGAGATCCACCACGGCATAATCCGGCAGTTCCGCCACCTGCCAGGAGTTGCTGCCGTTGGCGGATTCGCGGAAGGTGAAGCCGCTGTTGATCACGATGTACTTCTTCGGGTTCAGCGGGTTCGGATAGATCATCACAGGCGCGCTGGTAGCGGCGGGGAAGGTGCGCGCGCCCAGCGTGATCGCGCCGGCGGTCCATTGAACCGGAAGCTTCTCCATCACGCGCGCCAGCACTTTATTGCTTTGCGGGTCGCCCCACAACACCAGGTTGCTGTTGGCCAGATCGGCATCGCTGATAGCGGTGTCGTCCTTCACCGGGGCGTCGCCGCGGAACAGGCCGCGCCACTGATGAATCGCGCGGTCCATCTCAGACTTCGTCCATTTGCCCACCGTCTCGTTCAGCGGCGCGCCGGTGGGGCGCACCATCACGAAGCTGTCGAGAAACGCATCGTCAATCGGCCCCTGCAGGTCATGACGCTTGCGGAGAACCTTCGCGTCGTCATCGGCCAGCGCCCACTTACCGTTGCTCTTGCGGAAATGCGCGGTCCAGGAGCCATCGGTGAGCGCGCCGGGGACGGTCAGGCTCTGGCCATCCAGATCGACCGTTACCTTTGACGCGGGGTTGAGCAGACTCGCCGCAGTGCCCATCTCGAAACTCACGGCGGCTACATTCGCGGTCTTTGCTTTCACGCTGTGATCGTTGATCACCTCGGCATCCACGCGGGCGCGGTCCCAGTGTTTTTCGAGGGAATCGACCACCACCCAGCGCATCCGGTTGTACTTCAGCGTCCAGGTGGTGAAGCGGATCTGCTTCGGCCACTCATTGCGGCCTTTGGCTGCGATGGCGTCGATCATCCGGCTCAGTTCCACCTTCGCGGCGGGCGTGTAGGCGTGGCCGATATTCAGGCCCCAGACGCGCGCGAGCGTCATGCCCTCTTCTTCCATGTTGCGGGCCATAATATCGGCGGCCTGGCGCTGCGGATCCTGATCGCCGTTATAGGCAATCACGGGCAGCTCAAAGAAATTCGCCGCGTAATCGGTGGCGTTGGTCAGGTGATAGAGCTTCGATTCCCACCAGGTGGGCTGATATTTCGCGTTCTTCTGATACTCCAGGGTTTCGGCAAAACCGGCGCCGGGCGCGGCGGCGGCGAAGTCTGTCGCATGGTGTGCCGCGATGTGCCAGACCGATGCGCCACCCATGCTGAAGCCGCGGACCAGAATGCGATTTTCATCCACCTCGTAGTGCTTGCGCACGTCGTCGAGCGCTTCAAAGAAATCCACCTCTCCGGCGAACTTGCTCGCATTGCAGTAGCGACCGTAGAGATGCAGAACGATTGTGTCCACAGGCTGAAACTCGCCCGGGTTCTGCATGCGGTCATAGAGGAAATCCACCTCGTTCAGCGTGTCGCTGCGGCCGTGGAACCACGCGTCGACGCGCCAGTGATGCGGTTTTTCCGGGCTGTAGGTGGGCGGCACCACCAGACCATAGGGCTGCACGCTGCCATCAATCTTCGAGATGTAGCCGCGCACCACGAGGCCCGTTGCACGCGTCCAGGGCGCTTCCCCGCGAGCGAGCGCGTCTGCGCGCTCCGAGCCGATCCGCAGAAGTTCCTTCGCGCGGAAGATCTGCTCCTGCCGGAAGAACTCATTGCCTTCGAGCGCGTAACGGACCGCCTTGTGGAACATCAGCACATCGGGATAATGCGGGTTTTTCCTCAGCCCGTCGAGCTTCGCGGCCAGGCGATCCAGGCCGGCGCGAAGCTGTTTCTGATCCGCCTCCGGGACGGCGATTCCGGGCGCGGGCAGCGGCTTGTTCACCGGGGCCTGAGCGCAGAGAGTAACGGCAAGCAGGGCAAGTGCGAGTGGCTTCATGGGAATTCCACATCATATCGGAAGCTCTGCGGATAGAATGGCTCGCATGAGTTATGAAATGGAGCGGCGCGCATTTCTGGCGGGCATGGCGGGCAGCAGCGCCGTCAGCGCGATGCAGGAGGGCGCAAGGCTGCCGAACATTCTCTACATCCATTCGCACGATTCCGGCCGCTACCTGGAGCCCTACGGCGCGCCGGTGCCGACTCCCAGCCTGCGGAAACTCGCCGAGGGAGGCATTCTCTTTCGCCGCGCCTTCAGCGCCGCGCCCACCTGCAGCCCCAGCCGGGCGGCGTTGCTCACCGGGCAGTCACCGCACGCGAGCGGCATGCTGGGCCTCGCGCACCGGGGCTTTGCCCTGCACGATTACAAGCAGCACATTCTGCATACGCTGCGGCCTCACGGCTACACCGCCGTGCTGGCCGGCATTCAGCACATCGCGAAGACGCCCGCGCCCATCGGTTATGACGAAGTGCTCTCCACGCGCAGCACAAAGGCCGCGGATGTGACGCCTGCGGCCCTGGCGTTCCTCGAACGAAAGCATGACAAGCCGTGGTATTTCGAAGTGGGCTTCTTCGAGACGCATCGCGAATACCCGAAGCCGGGGCCGCTCGAAGACGCGCGCTTCATCGCTCCGCCCAGGCCACTGCCGGATACGCCGGCCACGCGCGAGGACATGGCGGGCTTTCAGGCCAGCGCAAGGATTCTGGATGACGCCGTCGGCAAGGTTCTGGCCGCTCTGGAGCGCACCGGGCAGGCGGCGAACACGCTGGTGATCTCCACCACCGACCACGGCATCGCCTTCCCCTCCATGAAGTGCAACTGTACCGACCAGGGCATGGGCGTGAGCCTGATTCTGCGGGGTCCGAAGGGCCTTTCGGGCGGGAAGGTCTGTGACGCGATGGTCTCGCAGGTGGACGTGTTTCCGACGGTCTGCGACTACCTCGGGATCGCGAAGCCGGTGTGGCTCACCGGAAAGTCGATGCTGCCGGTGATTCGCGGGGAGGTGAAGGAGATCAACGAGGAAATCTTCGCGGAAGTAACCTATCACGCGGCGTATGAGCCGCTGCGCGCCGTCCGCACGCAGCGCTGGAAGTACATCCGGCATTTCGGCGACCAACACACGCCGGTGCTGCCGAATTGCGACGACGGACCGAGCAAGGCCCTTTGGGTGGAGAACGGCTGGCGCAACCGCCCCGTTGCCGACGAGTTCTTATACGACTTGATGTTCGACCCGGCGGAACGCGCCAACGTGGCGGCCGATCCGGCAAATTCGGAAGTGATGAAAGACATGCGCGACCGACTCAACCGCTGGATGGTTGCCACAGGCGATCCACTGCTGCAGGGGCCCGTGCCCGTTCCGCCGGGAGCTGTGGTGAACGACCCGAACGGAACATCTCCGCAGGAAACGCCTTACTCACCGGGGCGTTGAACCCGACGGGCGGCCCGCTACCACTGCAACCGGACCAGCGAAACAGCCTGGCGAGGCAGCGTGAGGTCCAGCGTGATACCGCCCGACTTCGCCCCGGCAAAACGGGGAGACTCCAGCAACTGCAATTGCCCCGCAGCCTCCAGCAATGCATATTGCGCCGCGTCCGGGTGCGCGGGGGAACCCATGCTCTTCCACGCTGTCCACGCGTTGCTATGCGTTTCGTCGATCCGGTAATGAAGCACCTCAACCCGCGTCAACCCAGGCGGAAGACCGTTGATGTTCAACTGCACCGGCGCGGCGGGACCCGGCACATCATCGTCATGATAGTTCCAGAGAAGCACGCTGATCTCCCGGTCCGTGCGCGTCGCGAGCGCGTCCACATCCGGATTGCCCCGTACGCCGGACTGGAGAATCTGTGCCAACGGAACCGCTCCGCTGCTCTCCGCGCTCACCCGATCACCCCGCAGCATGCCCGTCATGCGGAAAAGATTCAGCACGGGCTTATCCACGCCATTGGTGGCCAGGGTGCGGAGGCCGTCAAACCACGGCTGATCCTCAAACTCAAATGCCCACGTGAGCATGCCGGCAATGTTGGTCTTTTCCCGGCGGGCGAGGTCCACAATGTTCTTCATCATGGCCGCTGTGTATGACGCGTAGAGCGGCCCGTTGCGGTAAGCGTTCTGCGGATATACGCGAGCCGAACAGGCGGCACAGCCTTCCGGATCGGACTCGCTGAGCACGATGGGAAGATTGCGGAACTTCGGGAAGGATGCCACGATCTGATAGCCCCGGTCCACGTCCTCCGCGTTCTTCGCAATGCCCATGCGAACGTGCCCGTCCACCACGGAGGGCCTGCCTTTGGCGTGGTACGTGATGAAGTCCAGCGGCGTACCCGCTTTGTCGCAATGTTCCAGGAACTGGCGCAGGAAGGCCGCCGCTTTCTCACTGGCCGGACCGGTTGTGGCAGGTCCGCCCACCTTCGCCGTCGGCAGGGCGCGCTTCACCGCCGCGGCTGCGGAATCGTAGAGTTGGTTGTACTCTTCCGGCGTGCCCTGCCAGTAGCTGATATCGGGCTCATTCCAGACCTCCCAATACCAGGATTCCACCTCGGCGCGCCCATACTTCCCGACGGCATGCCGAACCCACTGGTAAACCAGTTCGCCCCACTTCGCATAGTCCTTCGGCGGATAAGCCCAGCCGATGTAATACTGATCGAACTTGTCCCCGGGATTCCAATGCGGCGTGTAGGGCCGCGGCTTGCGGGAGAGCGCTTCCGGCATGAAGCCGATCTCGACAAACGGCTTCGCGCCGGCCTTGAGATACGTGTCTAAGATGCGGTCCGCAATGGTCCAGTCATAGACAGGCCGGCCATTCGCGTCTTCCGTGTAAGCGTTGGTGGAACCGAACTTGAAACCCGGCGTACCGTCACCGGTGGTGAGCATGAAATGGGTGCGGAAATAAACCGGTGTGGATTGCGACGCCGCCAGTTCGCGTACCAGCTTCTCCCCGTTCCTCGTGTAGGTGTAGTTCGGTTCGTCATAGCCGAAGTACCCGGTCACGGGTTGGAATGGCCCGAGACTTTCCGCCGCGTTGACCTGAATGGAAACGGGACCCTGCGCGAACGCGAGGGTCCCGGTGAGGAAGAGACCGTTGAAGAGGAGAAAGGCGAGGCGCATCAGCCCGCATTGTATCCCCGTGCTAGCGGGCGCCTTTGGTGCTGAAGTCCGACGGGATCTGGAAAAGGGTCGGATCCTGCGCGCCCTGCAGAATATTGCTCATCTCATAGGTGGTCTCGCCAAAGCGCGGATCGTTGTTGCTGCTGCGGATCAGCATGCCGAGATCGGCGGAGAACCAGCGCTCTGAGACCACTTTGATTTCGCGATCATTCCCGATCTGCCCGACCGGAATCGTGATCGTGGAACGGGTGCCCTGCGCGCGGACCCCGTTGATCAGCTGGATTCCCAGGTCTTCCACGGCGGCTTTCGGATCAGTCGAATCCTTCCGAACCGTGAAGGTCTCGGTACGCGCAAACGACGTGGTCGAAGAGGCCTCGGCGAGCGTGGCATCCTGGGTGATTCTGGCCGCGCTCATTTTCTCGCCCAGTTCCGCGGTCACCTTGTCGAGCTTTTCTTTCATCCGCGAGTTGTCCGCCCCCGCCGACGCAGTCGTGGTGGCGACCGGGGAAATGCTTCCGCCCCGCACGATCATGTTTTTCCGCACGGTCTTCGTAGTGGCGCTCATTTCCGCGGAAAACCCAGCGACCGGATCGGAGATCGTGACGGTTGCGCCGTTGTCGCGTTCAACGCGCGAGCGGCCTTCGTTGTCCCGGAAATAGCGGTTGGTTTCTTCCTTGTCGATCCGCGTGCCGTCACCCAGAACCTGCAGGGTGTGGCGCACTTCGGTTCCGGAAAACGGCTTTCCGGTCACCGGGCGTCCAATGCCATCCACGCGGATAGTCATCGGACCCACGACCTTATCTTCCGTCACGAAGTACTGGAAGGCGACATCCTTCGGTGGGGTCTGGGCGTGGAGGCTGGCGCCTGAAATCAACATAGCCGCCAGGGTGAGTTTTGCGTTCGCTTTTACGTTCATGGATTGGTCCTGTAAGACGTGGAATCGGAAACAGAAATCAAACGGACGGCGCGTGTGCGGCCGTCGGGGCCAATCATGAGATCGGCACGGGCGCGGGCGCCGGGGTCGGAAACCTCCAATGGCAAACCGGCGGCGATCAGCGCGGAGAGGGGGATATCCGCGCGGACTACTTCGGCATGCTCCCAGGGGGCGAGTGGCGCGGTATAGGGAATCTGCATGAACGGCGCTTCGGGTTCAGGCGGCACGGGCTTGCGGCGAGCCTTCCTCCCCGAAGCCACCGGCGACGGCGCGGGTTGCATTGCAGTGGGCTGCATTGCGGCGACCTGCACCACCGGCGCCGGGACAGCCGCGGGAGGGATTACAGGCGCATGGGCCCGGGTTCGGAATACTGAGACAGCAATTGTGGCTATCACCACGGCGGCCACGGCAAGCCATTGGGCCTTCCAGGGATTCCCGGGGCCCCGCACACCTGCGAATTCGGCCAGCAGAGCGGCATTCGGCTCCGAAGGCGGAGTCATCGCCCTGGCTTCGGCCTGCAACTGCCGCATGGCCTGTTCAAGCTTCGTCATACTTCACGCTTCGTCATACTTCACAACTCTGCAAATCGGGCTGCGGCAAATCGGGCTGCAGCTTTCTCGTAAGCAGACTCCGGGCGCGGTGCAGGCGGGAGCGAACCGTTCCCACCGCGCAATCGAGCGCCACCGCCGCTTCGTCATAACTCTTCCCCTCCAGATCACACAAGACGACCACTTCCCGGTAACGCTCCGGAAGAGCGATGATCGCCGCGCGCAGACGGTCCGCATCGGACGTATCGGGCTCCGGGCCCTGAGCGCGCTGCCTGCCATCGAGAAGAGCATCATCAAACGGCACCCAGCGCTGTTCGTCCGAACGCCGGCGCTGTAACATTTTCCGGGTCACGCCGGTCAGGAACGCCCCCAACTCGCCGCGCGCCGGATCGAAATCCCCGGCATGATGAATCAGCCAGACGAAAACATCCTGCGCCACTTCGCCCGCCTTCACGGGGTCTGCCGTCATATGCAGGGCGAAGCGAAACACAGACGGGTGGTGCTCGCGATAGATGCCGGTAAAAGCCTCGCGATCCCCGTTGCGGAAGCTCTCCAGCAACCTGCGGCTTCCGTTTCTGTCAGTCAGCCAACTCATCCCGTCTGCCCTTATTCCGATAGCTGGCCCCGGTTAGTTCCACAAAGTATCCGGATTCGATAGAATCTGGAACAGCGAAAGGGTATCTCCAACTATGTCCGATAATCTGGACCGCAGAAACTTTCTGAAGAACACGACCGCTTTGGGCGTGGCTTCCTCCCTCACGAAGGCCGCGTTCGGCGCGCGCCCCGCGCCGTCCCGTGTGCTTGGCGCGAATGACCGGATCAATGTCGCCGTGATTGGCTGCGGTGGCCGCGGCACTGGCGTGGCGAGGGATTTCGCCAAGGCAGGGCAGACGAAGAATGCACGCATCGCCATGGTCTGCGATGTCTACCAGAAGCGCGTGAACGCGAATGCGGAATACCACAAGGTGAAGGGCACCCTCGACTACCGCGAGGTGCTGGATAACCCGGAAATCGACGCCGTGTACATCGCCACGCCGGACCACTGGCACGCGCCTATCGCCATCGCGGCCATGGACAAGGGCAAGGACGTTTATCTCGAAAAACCGATGTGCCACACCATCGCGGAGGCAAAGCAACTGGTTTCCACCGTCCGTGAGACCAAACGCGTCCTCCAGGTGGGTTCGCAGACCACCTCCGGCGACCAGTGGGCGAAGGCGAAAAAAGCCATTGCCGACGGCATGATCGGCGACATGCTGATGAGTCAGGGCTCCTATCACCGCAACTCGCTCGATGGCGAGTGGAACTACCCGATCGACAACGCCGCCGGCCCCACGGGCAAGGGCGCCGATTATCTCGACTGGAAGATGTGGCTCGGTTCCGCGCCGCAGCGCCCCTTCAACGCCGACCGCTACTTCCGCTTCCGCAAGTACTGGGATTACTCCGGCGGCATCGCGACCGATCTGTTCTACCACGTGGTCGCGCCCATGAATATCTGCTGGGGCCAGCCGCAGTTTCCCGCCAAGGTGATGGCGGGCGGCGGCATTTACGAATTCCACGACGAGCGCGAAGTGCCGGATACCTTCAACCTGATGGGCGACTATCCGAAGGGGCATTCGCTGGTGCTGAGCGCGTCGCTGGCGAACTCGCAGCACATTCCGGGGCTGATCCGCGGCCATGCGGGCACGCTGACGATGGTGGATCACGGCAAGTTCGAGAGCTACACGCCCTTCATCACGGTGCGTCCGGAAATGCGCGGCAAGCAATATGTGGATCCGACGTGGCCGGACCGCTTCGGTAAGGAAGAAGAAGTGAAAATCCCGGTGCCGCAGGAAGACATCATGCAGAAGCACATTGGGAACTTCCTCGATTGCATGCGCTCCCGCGAGAAACCGACGCTCGATGTGGAAACCGGCGCACGGGCGCAGGTCCTGATCACCATGGCGGTGATGTCCTATCGCCAGGGCAAGGTGCTGTACTTCAACGAGAAGACCTGGCAGGTGACGGATCATCCGCCGACAGCGGCGGCCCCGGCGACCGAAGGCGTCAAAAAGGCGTAGTCCTTCGCGGTATTCAGCGGATGAAAGCGGCGCAGGCTGCCGGGATGCGATTTCCCCCGGCAGCCTACGCCGCTTTTGTTTCCAGCATCAGCAGAGTTACCCCGGCCAAGGCAAAATTCGGCAGATCGCCCGCCGTGGCCTGGCCTTCGGGCGAAACCAGCGCGGCCTGGACATCGGCAATCGAGTCGAAAATCAGCGTTGCCACCAGGTACGGCGCAGTTCCGGCCAGCGCCTGGACCGGCCCCTCATTGATGGTGTAAGACCGTAACCCGGGCAGCGTTTTTGCCAGCGGAGCGTGCGTTTGTTGGTAGTAAGCGTCGAATACCGCCGGGTCTGCCGGGGGGTTGTAGAGAACCAGGAGTTGGGCCATAGGTTCCCACATTCTACTCCCCGCGGCTTCAGTTTTCGGCGGGTTTTCTTTCCGCCCGGTCGACGACCAAACTCTCCACGGGAGCGCGCCGCGCTTCCAGCTTCAACCCGATCTGCCGCAGAATGTCCGAAGGCGTCGGCCCGTCTTCGCGCTCGAAGCCCCGCTTCATCTCGACTGCGTTGTCCGCAATCTTCAGCCTGAAATCGTAAGCACCGGCGAGACCGGTCTTGTCGATTACGATGCGGTCCACACGAAACGGAATCCCCGTCATCTTCCCGGCAAATTCGGGCAACGTGTAATGCGAATAGACCAGTTCCCCGTCGGTGTTCGGGCGCATCTCACTGTCCGCATCTCCCGCTGCAGGTTTCAGCTTCGCTCCGTTACGCCCCACCACCAGTTCGTACACCGGGAGGTCCCGGGTCTCCCGATGGAGTGTGAGGCCGAACCGCGACGCCAGCAGCGCCCGCAGCATACCCCGCAACTGTTCCGGCGAGGCGGGCGTTCCGGCCTTTGCCTGAATGTCGTAACGATCCAGGGCGAGCCATGCCGGGCCGGAGATCTGGTAGTCCGCCACGCTGTAGGCCCACTGAATGCAGGTGCGCAAGGTGACACTGCGCATCGTCAGGCTCCCGGGGTCGACCGCGATCTTCTCCTGCGGGCCCTCCTTGACGTTCCCGGCGGCGCCTTTGGCCGGCTTCACGGAAGCCACTTCAAACGTCTGGCCATGCAAAGCGGCGGCGAAAAGGATCGGTAAGAGTACTTTCACACCCGCATTGTTTTCGCGACGCCCGGAAAGTTCCGAATCCTGCCAGGCGCTACAATAATCACTTACCAGAATGGACACAGCCCCTCTGAAACGTACTCCTCTGAACGAAGTCCACCGGGCTTCCGGCGCAAAGATGGTCGACTTCGGAGGGTGGGACATGCCGGTGCAGTACTCCGGCCTGGTCGATGAACACCACACCGTGCGGAATTCGGTGGGACTCTTCGACGTGAGCCACATGGGCGAGATTGAGGTACGCGGCCCGGAAGCGGCGAAACTGGTGGATTACGTCACCACGAATTCCGTCGCGAAGCTGAAGCACGGGCAGGCGCAGTACTCCGGACTGCTTTACGAACACGGCGGCTTTGTGGACGACATCCTGGTCCACAAGGTCGCCGACGATTCCTTCTTTATCTGCGTGAACGCCTCCAATCAGGACAAGGACTTTGCGCACATCGTGGCCCACAACCAGTTCGAGTGCGAAGTCGAATTCGCCAGCGGCAAATACGCGCAGCTCGCCATTCAGGGTCCGAAGGCTCTGGAGACCGCGCAGCAACTGACGGAAACGCCGCTCGCCGCCATCCGCTATTACTGGTTTACCGATGGCAAGTTCGCCGGCGTTCCGGCCCGCATCGCGCGCACCGGCTACACGGGCGAAGACGGTTTTGAGATCTACGTGGACCCCGAGCATGCGGTGGCCACCTGGAACGCCATTCTCGCGGCGGGCAGAGCCGCCGGCATCAAACCGGCGGGGCTCGGCGCGCGCAACACGCTGCGCCTCGAAAGCAAGATGGCGCTGTACGGGCACGAAATCGGCGCCTCCATCAGCCCGCTTGAAGCGGATCTCGCGTGGATCGTCAAGTTTGAAAAGGGCGATTTCGTAGGCCGCGACGCGCTGCTGAAACAGCGCGAGGCCGGGCTCACCAGGAAGCTCGTCGGCTTTGAAATGCGCGGGCGCGGCATCGGGCGCGATGGTTACGAAGTTCTGCTGGCCGGACAGCCCGCCGGTTGGGTGACCAGTGGCTCCCCTTCTCCCACATTGCAGAAGAACATCGGTTTGTGTTACCTTCCCATCGCGCACGCCAAGCCCGGTGAGAAGATCGAAATTGTAGTCCGAAACCAGGCAGTCGAAGCCGAAACCGTGCCGACTCCTTTCTATAAGAGGCCTCAATGAACTACCCGGAAAGCTACCGCTACACCAAAGAACACGAATGGGTGAGCCTCGACGGCGATACCGCCACCATCGGGATCACGCACCACGCTCAGGAAGAGCTGGGTGACATCGTCTATGTCGACCTCCCGAAGCCCGGCGCCGTGCTCGAAACCGGCAAGAGCCTGGGTTCCGTGGAATCGGTAAAGGCCGTTTCCGACATCTATGCGCCGCTGGCGGGTGAGGTTGTGGAAGCGAATGAACTGCTCGCCACCGCGCCGGAGAAACTGAATGAAGATCCCCACGGCGATGCCTGGCTGGTAAAGGTCAAGGTCGCGGACGCCGCGGAATTTAACAATCTTTTATCCGCCGCCGACTATCAAACTTATGTGGGAGCAGAAAGCTAAAAAAGTTGCGATATCTTCCGAAGTCCGATTCTGAACGCCAGGAAATGCTTGCGGCCTGTGGCCTGACGTCAACTGACCAGTTGTTCGGACAAATTCCGGCCGAAGCCCGCATCCATGAAGCGCTGAATCTGGCGCCGGGCATTTCCGAGTTCGAGATTGTTGATTACTTCAAGGGCCTGTCGGACCGCACCAGCAACGGCTATGCGTCCTTCCTCGGCGCCGGTGTGTACAACCACTACCGGCCCGTCGTGGTGGATACCATCGTTTCGCGCGGCGAGTTCCTGACGTCGTATACCCCGTACCAATCGGAGATTTCGCAGGGTACCCTGATCACGATCTTCGAGTTCCAGACCATGGTCTGCCAGCTCACCGGCATGGATGTGGCGAACGCGTCGATGTATGACGCTTCCACGGCCGTTCCGGAGGCCGCCATGATGGCCGTCCGGATCACGGGCCGCCACAGGATTCTGGTGGCCAAATCCGTGCACCCGGAATACCGAATGGTGCAGGAGACGTATGCGAAGAACCAGGGTCTGCCAATCGAAGAATTCGGCTATGACGCGGAAACCGGGCAGCTTGATCTGGCGGACCTTGAAGCGAAGCTGAGTAAAGAGGTTGCCTGCGTCATCATCCAGACGCCCAACTTCTTCGGCATCATTGAAGACGTAAAGAAGGCGGCGGAACTGGCCCATGCCCACGGCGCGCTGCTGGTGGCCACGTTCTCAGAAGCGGCGTCACTGGGTATCCTCGCACCGCCGGTCGATGCCGATATCGTGGCGGGCGAACTGCAGTCTTTCGCGATTTCCCCCAGCTACGGCGGGCCTTTCGCGGGCATTATCGCGTCCAAAGAGAAGTACATCCGGCAACTGCCGGGCCGTCTGGTGGGCGAGACAAAGGACTCCAACGGCAACCGCGCGTTCTGCCTCACGCTCGCCACCCGCGAACAGCACATCCGCCGGGAGAAAGCGACTTCCAACATCTGCACCAACCAGGCGCTCATCGCCCTGATGGCGACGGTCTATCTGGAACTCTACGGCAAACAGGGATTGCGCGAACTGGCCACACAGAACCTGGCCAAGGCGCATTATCTGGGGACGAAGATCCGGCCGCACTTCAGCGGACCTTACTTCAATGAGTTTGTGGCGGCGGCTCCGGCCGGTAAAACGCCGGAGGGGATCAACGAAGCGTTGCTCGAAAAGAAAATCATCGGCGGCCTCCCGCTCGGCCGGTTCTACCCGGAACTCAGCGGGGCAACGCTGCTGTGCGCCACGGAGATGACGAAGCGCGCCGATATGGATACGCTGGCGGAGGTCTTCCACTCATGATCCGAAAAGTTCGTTCCCACATCACCCAGAACGAAGATCTGATCTTCGAGCGCAGTTCGCCGGGCAAGGTCGGCTATCAACTGCCGGCTCTGGACGTGCCTGAAGCGGACCCGTCGGCGCTGCTGGGCGCGGCCAACGTGCGCGGCGAAATCGAAGGCTTCCCCGAAGTGAGCGAAGTGGAAGTAGTGCGCCACTTTACCCGCCTCTCCACGTGGAACTACGCGATTGATCTGGGCATGTACCCGCTCGGCTCCTGCACCATGAAATACAACCCCCGGATCAACGAAGCGGTGGCCCGCCTCGAAGGTCTGGCATGGTCGCACCCCTACCAGCCGGAGAGCCTGTCGCAGGGCGCGATGGAAGTGGTCGCAAAGCTGGAAGACGCGCTTTGCGAGATCACCGGCCTGGACGACATCACGCTGCAGCCCGCCGCCGGCGCGCATGGCGAACTCACGGGAATCCTGCTCGTCCGCGCCATGCTCGAAGCGCAGGGCAACCCGCGCAAACGTATTCTGGTGCCGGATTCCGCGCATGGCACGAACCCCGCCACCGCCGGCATCGCCGGTTATGCCGTGCAGAACGTCCGGTCCAATGACCAGGGCATGATCGATCTTGAGGAACTCGCCCGGCTGGCCGATGAAGACGTGGCCGCCCTGATGGTCACGAATCCGAACACGCTCGGCGTGTTCGAGGAAAACATCATGCGCGCGGCTGAGATTCTGCACTCCAAAGGCTCCATGGTTTACATGGACGGCGCCAATCTCAATGCGCTGGTGGGTGTCGCCCGCCCTGGCGATTTCGGTATTGATGTGATGCACATCAATCTGCACAAAACATTCTCCACTCCGCATGGCGGCGGTGGTCCGGGCGGCGGACCGGTGGCCGTGAAAAAGCATCTCGCGCCCTTCCTTCCCGTGCCGCGCCTGAAGAGGCTCAAAGACGCCTTCGCCTGGGATTACGATGTGCCGCAATCCATCGGAAAAGTCCGTGCGTTCTACGGGAATTTCGGCGTCCTGGTGCGGGCATTGGCCTATATTCTGGCGCACGGCGGACCGGGTCTGCGCAACGCGACGGTGGATGCAGTGCTCAACGCGAACTATATTCGCCATAAGCTCGCGCCGTATTTCGACCTGCCCTACAATCGTCCGAACATGCACGAAGTGGTTTTCAGTGACGACCGGCAGTCCGCCAAAGGCGTCCGTACCGGCGATATGGCGAAGCGGCTGATCGATTACGGCTTCCACCCCTACACGGTCAGCTTCCCGCTGATTGTGCACGGTGCGCTCATGATCGAACCGACGGAAACGGAATCGAAGCAGGAACTTGACCTCTTTATCGACGCCATGATTTCCATTGCGCAGGAAGTGGATGAGGAACCGGCCAAAGTCACGTCCGCCCCGCATGCCACGCGCACGTCGCGGGTGGATGAAACCACCGCCGCCCGCAAGCCGATTGTGCGCTGGAAGCCGTAATCGAACCGCGGGGGCACGCCACAGACGCCTGGGGCGTGTCCTTTTTCAACCAAATTGATACACAGAATGGCTCATTTCCTGATAGCCTCAACGGGAGGAGCTATTCGAACTTGTCTACGCCACAACCTGCCCTGACCCCTTTGACTGAACTGCCCGCCTGGGAAGCTCTCGACGAACATGCCAGTGAAATAGAGGATGTTCACCTCCGGGAGTTCTTTGAAGAAGACGAAGACCGGGCCTCCCGCTTCTCGCTCGAAGCCGAAGGGCTTTTTCTCGACTATTCCAAAAACCGCATCACCAGCCAAACCATGGACCTGCTGTTCCAGCTGGCCGAACAGTCGTACCTGCAGGACAAGATCGACGCCATGTTCCGCGGCGATCACATCAATCTGACCGAAAACCGCTCCGTGCTGCACGTCGCCCTCCGCATGCCCAAAACCGCGTCCCTGGTGGTCGATGGCGTGGACGTGGTCGCCGAGGTGCATGCGGTGCTCGACAAAATGGCCGCCTTCGCGGATCGCGTCCGCAGCGGAGAATGGACCGGTTTCACCGGCAAGCGCGTTCGAAATATCGTCAACATCGGCATTGGCGGCTCTGACCTGGGCCCCGTGATGGCCTACGAAGCGCTGCGGCACTGCAGCCAGCGCGATCTGAACCTCCGGTTTGTTTCGAACGTGGACGGCACCGATTTCGCCGAAGCCACCCGGGACCTGGACGCCTCCGAAACGCTGTTCATCGTTGCGTCCAAGACCTTCACCACGCTTGAAACCATGACGAACGCCAACTCGGCGCGCGAATGGACGCTCGCGCAGCTGGGTGACGAAAAGGCCATCGCCAGTCACTTTGTGGCGCTCTCCACCAATGCGAAAGAAGTTTCGAAGTTTGGCATCGATACGGCCAATATGTTCGGCTTCTGGGACTGGGTCGGCGGCCGCTACTCGATGGATTCCGCGATCGGACTCTCCACCATGATCGCCATCGGGCCGGACAACTTCCGCGCCATGCTGGCCGGGTTCCATGCCATGGACGAGCACTTCCGCACCGCGCCCTTCGAACGCAACATGCCCGTGATTATGGGCCTGCTCACCATCTGGTACAACAACATCTTCGGCTCTCAGACCGTCGCGATTCTGCCGTATGACCAATATCTGAAGCGCTTCCCGGCCTACCTGCAGCAGCTCACCATGGAGAGCAACGGCAAATCCATCACGGTCACCGGCGAGCAGGTGGACTATGAGACCGGCGCCATCTACTGGGGCGAGCCCGGCACCAACGGCCAACACTCGTTCTACCAGCTGATTCACCAGGGGACGAAGCTGATTCCCTGTGATTTCATCGGCTTCATGAAGTCCCTGAACCCGAAGGGCGACCACCACGATATCCTGATCGCCAACCTCTTCGCCCAGGCCGAAGCGCTGGCCTTCGGTAAGTTCTCTGAGGAAGTGGCGGCGCAGGGCGTTCCGGAGGAACTGGTGGCGCACAAGACCTTCGAGGGCAACCGCCCCTCGAACATGCTGCTGGCCGAGAAGCTGACCCCGGAGATCCTGGGCAAGCTGATCGCCCTCTATGAGCACAATGTCTTCACCCAGGGCGCCATCTGGCAGATCGATTCGTTCGACCAGTGGGGCGTGGAGCTGGGCAAGGTGCTGGCTATGCGCATCGTTCCCGAATTGAAGGGCAACTCCGAACTCGGTCACGATGGCTCCACCAATGCGCTGATCGAGCGGTACCGCAGCCAGAAGGCGTAAGGCATCGCGCAGGGCTGCGCGATATCGCGCAGCCCTGTTGCGCCACCCATGGCGCAGCGTCATTCCACACCACATTATCCCTCCTGTTTTCAACACGATCCCGGACGGTCCACAACCTGCATGAGCTACTGCAGCAAAGAAGGTGGAAGTCATGGAATTCAGACACATCCTGTTCCCCGTCGACTTTTCACAGCGCGCGACAGGCGCCGCGCCGCTGGTGAAGGCCATGGCAAAGCGTTTCGGCGCGAAGCTGACCGTGCTTCACGCTGCCGAAGAAAACTACCCGATGTACATGGGAATGGACGCGCCCATTCTCCCCGAACTGCAATGGCCCGAAATCGAGGCTGAGGCCCAAAAGCAACTGGCGGATTTCGCAGCCGCGCAGTTTGCGGACTCAAAACCCGATCTGGTGGTGGTCCGCGGCGACGCGGCTGCCGCCACAGTGGAATATGCGGGCGAGCAGAACATCGACCTGATCGCGATGGCAACCCACGGCCGCGGCATTTTCCGCGCCGCGCTGCTGGGCTCCACCACCGCAAAAATTTTGCATGATGCGCCCTGCGCCGTCTGGACGGACGCTCATACGGACCAACCCCAGGCCGGCAAGGCTCAGGCGGAGCATGGCTGGAAGAGCATTCTCTGTGCCATCGATACCGGCGAGGAAAGCGTCCGGCTGATCCGGGCGGCGGCGGAACTGGGCGAGCAGTCGGGGGCCGTGGTCCGCATCGTACACAGCGTGCCGGGCGCGGAAGCCGGACAGGAGAGGTATTTCGACCTCGAATTCCAGCGCTTCCTCGAAGACACCGCGCGCCAGACCATCGCGAAACTACAGGAGGAGACCGGCACCAGCTTCCAGGTTTGTCTGGGAGCGGGATCCCCCGGCAAAGTCGTCGCAGCGGCGGTGGAGCATCACCAGGGAGATCTGGTGGTGATCGGACACGGCCATCTGCGCTCTCTCGCGGGCCGCTTCCGGAGCCACGCCTATGGCATTATCCGCAGCGCGGCGTGCCCTGTCTTGAGCGTATGAGGTGCGAAAGGATAACCTGTATGCAGCATGAACGCGAGTTTACCGGCTGATCTGATGGAGACCGTAGCCGAACTGTTTCCCGACGCGATCGTCGGCGTCAATGGCGCCGGCTTCGTGGAAGTGTGGACTGCGGCCGCCGAAGATCTGTTTGGCTGGAAAGCGCACGACATCGTTGGTTTACCGCTTCCATCAGAGCTGCACGCGATTGCGGCTTTGATGGAACCCGGTGTCAATCAGGACGAACTGCATGAGGTGATCTCGTCAGACCGGGCCGGCAAGCTGTTGCGGCTGGAGGTGCGCGCCCGCACTCGGCAGCCCGGCGGCTGGCTGTTTATTATTGCTGACCGTACCGATGAGCGCGACACCGCCGAAGAACTCCGCTCCGTCAGCCGTTTTCGCGAACTCCTGGAGGCAGCTCCGGACGCCATCATTGAGGTGGACCGCGAGGGCTACATCGTCCTGCTGAACCGCGTGACCGAGACGTTGTTTGGCTATACCCGGGAAGAACTCCTCGGCATGAATGTCGATCAGTTGCTGCCGGACGCCCTGCGATCCGGTCATCATCACCACCGCCAGAGCTACTGGCAGCATCCCACCACCCGGCCCATGGGCAGGAGTCTCATCCTCTCCGCGCGGCGTAAAGACGGGCAGGAAATTCCGGTCGAAATCAGTCTGAGCCCCGTGCAATCGGAAGACGGCTTCCGCGTGACCGCGATTATTCGCGATGTCACGGAGCGCAGGAACTCCGAAGAAAAGATCCGCGCCGCAAACCAGCAGCTCGAAGCCCGCAATCGCGAAATCGAGCGCGCCGACCGGCTCAAGAGCGAATTTCTGGCCAGCATGAGCCATGAACTTCGCACCCCGCTGCACACCATCATCGGCTTTACGGAACTGCTGGCGGAGGAACTGGAAGGCCCGCTGAATGACAAGCAAAAGCGCTTCGTGCAGCACGTCCGGCAGGATTCCGTTCATCTGCTCGAACTGATTAACGACGTTCTCGACCTCAGCAAGATTGAGGCCGGCCGCATGGAACTGGAACTGGAAGCGCTCGACGCCGCGGAAATTGTCCGCAGCGCCGTCAGCGGTATCACGAATGCGGCGAACGCCAAAAAAATCCAGCTGGTGAATCGCCTCGCCAACACCTGCTTTGTCGTGGCGGACCGCCTGCGGTTGCGAGAAATCCTGACCAACCTGCTGAGTAACGCAGTGAAATTTACGCCGGAATCGGGCTCGGTCTGGGTGGAAGCGGTCACCGAGGGTGGCATGTGCCGCCTCACTGTGGGCGATAGCGGAATTGGCATCTCCACCGAAGACCAGGCCGTCATCTTTGACAAGTTCCGACAGGTCTCCTCCACCACGCGCGGAGTACGGGAAGGCACCGGCCTGGGGCTCGCCATCGTCAAGCATCTCGTGGAACTTCACGGCGGCTCGATCAGCGTGGAAAGCGCGCCTGGCGAAGGCAGCCGTTTCTCTTTTACCATTCCGTCCGACCCTGGCCGCACTCGCACCGAACCGCTCATCCTGATCGTGGAGGACGAACCGGCCGCCCGCGAGTTGCTCGCCAGTTATCTGAACCCGCTGAAGATCCGCACGGAGTTCGCCGAAACCTCCTCTGCCGCGGGCGCCATGGCGCGCGACCTGCGTCCGGACGCTATTACTCTCGACCTCCGCATGCCGGGACGCTCCGGCTGGCGTATTCTGGAAGAGCTTCGTGCTTCGCCGGAAACGATCGGGATCCCGGTCTTCGTGATTTCAGTACTGGATCGCGACCGCGAGGCGATCGCCCTGGGGGCGACGGCGTATTTGCAGAAACCAGTGAAGAAAGAGACGTTGCTGCAGGCTCTGCGCGATCACGTACCTGTGGTCGCGGCCATGCTCAGGCCGGCGCAATGAAGATCAGCTTAAATAAACATGACGTCTTCTGAAGTCACCCTCGTTATCATCGACGACAACCCCGGTAGCCTGGAACTTCTGTCGACCGCGCTTTCCCGCTCTGAGCTCCGCATCATCACGGCCTCAGACCCCGAAGAGGGCATTGAAGCCGTCTTCCGCGAGCACCCGCAGATCGTTCTGACGGACCTCGTGATGCCCGGCATCAGCGGGCTGGAGGTGTTGGACCGCATCGTCGAGTTCGACCCCGCCATCGACGTCATCCTGATGACCGCCCATTACACCAGTGAATCCGCGGTGGATGCGGTGCGCCGTGGCGCGGCTGATTATCTGAACAAGCCCATCCCGATTGCCCTGCTGCGGGAACGAATCTCACGCCTGATCGTGGAAGCGCAGCTCCGGCAGCGCACCATGGCCGTGGATCGCGAACTGGCCGAGAGCGCCCGGTTTGAAGGCATGGTTGGGCGCAGCCCCGCCATGTGGGAGATGTTCTCGCGCATCCGACGCATCGCCCCCCACTTCCGCACCGTGCTGGTGACGGGCGAAACCGGCACCGGCAAGGAACTCGCCGCGCGGGCGCTCTGCGCGCTCAGCCCCGTCAAGAATGGCCGGCTGGTGGTACTGAACTGCTCCGCCGTGGTGGAGACTCTGTTTGAAAGCGAGCTGTTCGGCCATGTCCGCGGGGCGTTCACCGGCGCCACGCAGGATAAGACCGGCCTCTTCGAGTTCGCCGACAAGGGCGTGCTGTTCCTGGACGAAATCGGCGATATGCCGCTCGCCACCCAGGCGAAACTGCTCCGCGCGCTGCAGAACCAGGAAGTGTTGCGGGTGGGCTCACTCACTCCGCGAAAAGTGGACGTCCGGGTGGTGGCCGCCACGCATCGTGATCTGCGCGAAGCGGTGGCTGAAAAGCAGTTCCGCGAGGACCTGTTCTACCGTCTGTCGATGGTGGAAGTCCGCGTACCGGCGCTGGCCGAACGCAAGGAAGACCTGCCGCTCCTCACGAAATACTTCACCGACAAGTTCGCCGGACAGTATCAGAAGACCATCAACGGCCTCACCCAGCGTGCCCAGGTGGTT
This sequence comes from uncultured Acidobacteriia bacterium, assembly GCA_903900705.1. Lineage (GTDB taxonomy): Bacteria > Acidobacteriota > Terriglobia > Bryobacterales > Bryobacteraceae > BOG-234. The sequence continues at coordinate 52,802 of CAIUOG010000118.1, read as the reverse complement.
CTGGCCCGCCATGAGTGGCCGGGCAACATTCGCGAGCTGGAGAACGTGATCGGTTACGCCTGCATGATGGTGCTGGGCGAGACGATCGACGTGCAGGATCTGCCCGAGTACCTCCGGTTCCCGCTGCGGGCGAACTCCGCGCCGGCCAGCGGTGGCCACTCCGCGGCGGCGCCCGCGCCCACCGAAGGCACCTTCGAGGAGCATGAAAAGCGGCTGATCGCGGAAGCACTGGCACATGCCAACGGCAACCAGTCCGGCGCGGCGCGAGCGCTACGAATCGGCCGCGACGCCCTTCGCTATAAGATGCGTAAGCACGGGCTCCTCTAAAAGCCGGTCAACGGTCTGGCGCAGTTGTGTCAGCGAAATCGGCTTCCCCAGAAATTCCGTGAAACCGCCACTGAGCGCCCTTTCGCGCTCGCCGCTCATCAGACCAGCCGTCATCGCGACAATGGGTACTTCCGCAAAGCGGGGATCGGCGCGCAGTTGCCGGCAGACGGCAAAGCCATCCTGACCCGGCATATGGATGTCGAGGAGGATCAGATCCGGCAGGACTTTCCACGCCTGAACCACGGCGTCCAGTCCATCCACCGCCTCGTGCGTTTCATAGCCGGAGTAGGAGAGGATGGTTCCGACCAGTTCCCGCGCGGTGGGCTGGTCATCGGCAATAAGAATTCGCTTCATCCCCGGGAAATGGCTGACGCTTGAAATCTTAGCACTTCCAGCCCGGCGCCTCAGCCAGGAATAATGCGGAGTCAGTGCGTTCCGCTACTGATCTTGCCCCGGAAGTGACGATAGATAAAGGCCGTGTATCCCGCCGCCAGCAGAAACGCGGGTATCCACCAAAGGAAACCCACACCCAGTCCGTACGCCGGGGCGGACGAATTTCCGATGGTCAGGCTCATACCAGAACCTGTAACGGCCGGCAACAGCGTTGGATAAAGCCCGAACGCGGCGCTGAGCAACAGTCCCGCGATGAACAGGCACGAACAGAGAAAGGCTGCCAGTTGCGCGCGCCGTGACAGTGCCACACGGATTCCGGCCAGTCCGGCCACTGCAAGGAACGGAAAGGCACATTCCCACGGGCGGGCGGAAAAACTCTGCCACAGGCGGGGTTGTACCGCGAAACTCGCGGCCGTGATGGCAATGACGATCCCCCAGACCGCCGGATAGAGGGTCATGGCGATCCGTCGGGAGCGCATTTCCGGTTCCCCGTTCGTTCTGAGCATCACCCAAAGCGCCCCGTGCACCGTCAGCACCAGGAGCGCGGCGACGCCGGTCAGAACCGTGTACCAGTCAATGATGCCAGGGTTTGGGCCCGGCTGCAGATTCGTCCACAGGGGCAGAAAGAAGTAGCCATCTTTGTTGAGGGGCACGCCCCGCACCACGTTCCCCAGCGCCGCGCCATAGAATACCGCCAGTAAAATGCTGGAAACGCTGAACGTGCCGTCCCAGAAGGAACGCCAAAGCGGGCTGTCCACATGGCCGCGCAGTTCGATGGACATACCCCGCAGCATCAGCAGCCAGAGTACAATCATCAGCGCAAGATAGAAGCCGCTGAAGCCGGCGGCGTAAAGTGGCGGGAACGCGAAGTACAGGGTTCCTCCAGCCGCCAGCAACCAGACTTCATTGCCGTCCCAGACGGGTCCGATCGAAGCCAGTACCGCCCGGCGTTCCCCGTCGAGGCGCGCCGCAATCAGATGAATCGCGCCGGCGCCCAGATCGAAGCCGTCCAGAAGGACATAACCCGCCAGCATGACGGCCACCAGGATGAACCAGATTGTCTGCATATCAGTAGTGCGCGAGCGCTGGCTTCTCCAGTTCGGCCCGGGCCGGCCCTTCTTCCACTTCGCGCCAGATCAGAAACAGGAAGAGCACCGCAAGCAGCGCATACATCCCCATGAACCCCAGCAGGGTGAAGAGGCCGTTGCCGGCGGAGACCAGCGGAGAGACGCCGGAACTGGTGCGCATCAGGCCGTAGATCAGCCATGGCTGACGCCCTATCTCGGCCGTCATCCAGCCGAAGGTCGTGGCCAGGTACGGTAGAGGGAACGACAGCATCAGAGCCCACAGCAGTGGCGTCCGCTTCCAGACCGACCCTCTCCACAACTCCAGCGCGGCCCACAGCATCAGGCCCGTCAGCAGCGTTCCAAGCCCCACCATGATGTGATAGCTGAAGTAGAGCAGGCCGATATTGTCCGGCCACAGGTCCTTCGGGAACTGATCGAGACCCTGAACCTTGCCGTGCCAGTTTCTGGTGGTCAGGAAACTCAGCGCGTAGGGCATTTCGACGGGATTATCCAGCTTGCCCGCTTCCACGTCAGGCTGGCCGGCAATGGCGAGCGGGCTGCCATTCTGCTCAGTGCGGAACAGGCCCTCCATCGCGGCGAGCGTGGCGGGCTGATTCTTTGCCACCATCACGCTTTGCTGATCGCCGGTGGGAAAGCCCAGAATCAGAGTGGAAATCAGACCGGCGATCACGCCCGTGCGGACGAATGTCCGACCGAACGCCTCGTGGCGCTTCGCAAGCAAATAGAACGCTCCGAGCGCCGCCATCACAAAACTCGCCGTCACCACCGAAGCGGTCATGTTGTGGGAGTACTGCCAGAGTATCCATGGATTCAGCAGCAGTTCACTCAGGCTTTTCAGGATAATTTCGCCCTTCGGACCCAGAGTGTAGCCCACAGGGTGCTGCATCCAGGCATCCGTCGCGATAATGAAATACCCGGAAAGCCAGGAGCCCAGCCACACAGCGACAGCGGTCAGCCAGTGCAAACGGGGCCCCAGCCGCTTCTCTCCAAACAGAAACAATCCGAGGAACGTGCTTTCGAGGAAGAAGCTGTACATGCCTTCCATCGCGAGAGTCTGCCCGATCACTCCACCAGCGGACTTCGCAAAGCCCGCCCAGTTGGTTCCGAACTGAAACTCCATCGGAATCCCGGTGACGACGCCGAACGCGAAGTTTACGGCGAAGATCTTCGACCAGAACCGGGCGCACTGGTCGTAGTGTGGATTGTTGTTTCGGATGGCGATGGTTTTGAGGATGACGATCAGCAGCGCCAGGCCCATCGTCAGCTGCGGAAAAATATAGTGAAAAGTTACTGTAAAAGCAAAGTGCAGGCGGTGAATCGCTAACGCACTGTCCATTTATCCTCTGGTATAGCACGGACGGGGCCGAATACCTTCTTGCATCCGCACCGGGGGTGGAGGAGACCACCCCCTGTGTGCCTGTGAGCTATTGACGGACCCAGTTGCCGTGCATCGCGGGGATATGAGCCAGCGGCCGAACCGGCGCGGATGCGGGCGCCTTCTGCGCTACATTGCGCGAACCGGTTACGAGCGAACTAGGAAGCTGAAAGGGTACGCTTTGCCCCTCCACCCGCGCAGCCGCGCTTGCACCGTTCGGCGACAGGTTCTTAAGGGCCAGCAGCGCCAGTTCGTAACGGTCGCCCACGCCGGTCTTGTCAAACAGGCGGCTCAGGTAGACCTTTACGGTCCCTTCCGAAATACCCAACGACCACGCCACTTCCTTGTTGCTGAGTCCTTGTGCCACCAGACCCATCAACTGCCGTTCCCGGGGCGTCAGGTGGACCTGATTCGAGGAAAGCAGACTGGCGCTCAGTTCGTTGTCGATATGCATGCTGCCGGCTGCCACGTCGGCAAGGCAGCGGTAGAGCGAATCAACCGGAGCCGTCTTGCAGAGAATTCCGCGAACGCCAATCGAAAGTGCCTGCGAAACGAATTCGGGCGAGATGCCTTCCACCCAGAGAACCACGGCGCCGGATGCATGGGCCTCGCGCACTTCGCGCAGCGCTTCGAGCGTGATGCTGGGAGTGACCTCCAGGAGGATGAGCTCCGGATGCAGTTCCCGAATACCGGCTTTCAGAGCTTCGGTAGTCAGATAGGCTCCGGACAAATTGTATGTCCCCGCCAGAAGAACTTTCAGACCTTCGGCCAAAACCGGCTGCACGCTGTAAAGGGCTACGTTAAACATTTCAGGACCTTCTTTCCTCGGACAAATACGGACTCAGTCTCTTTCTCTTCCGTCTCTATGTCCCTGACTTTATCAACTTAAGCAATTTTTTACCCCCAATCTACAGATGTCGGTATATTTCCTAAATACCTCTCGACAGTCCCAGGGGATATTACTGTCAACCTGCCTTCCGGAAGCATTAAAACAGTGGCTCCGGACATGGGTAGTCAGCATTGCGAGGTGCTTACCAAAGAAAACATGCGCCAAATCGCGAGAGCTTGTCGCGATTTGGCGCATGTGAGTTGCGCAGGATCAGGCAGGGGCGGTTACTGATCGATTCCGAGCGTCTTGAGGACTTCCGGAGAGGCTTCGTCAACCGCCACCATGCGGTGACAGGTGGTGCAGTCATTCGTGATGGCCGTTTTGTCGGCGCGCTCGTGGCTGCCATCATGGCAGCGGAAGCAGCCCGGCGCGTCCGTATGGCCCAGGTTGTTGGAATAGGTGCCCCACGTGACTTTCAGATCGGGGAACACGTTGCTGTCATAGAGGTTCGTCAGGAAGGCCGCGGTGACCGCCGGATCGCCCGGGATCGCTTTCTCTTTGTAATACGCCACCACTTTCGGCGCGATGTCCGTGCCGTCTTTGCTGGTGGTCAGCAGTTCGACGGCGAACTTGCGGAAGAATGGCGCATTGGCCGGCAGCTTGCCGGCGGCCAGAGCCGCATCCACAGCCCGACCCGGCAACTGGAAGGTGTGGGCCGGGCGACTGTGACAATCGACGCACTGCATCGTGTACCGAGGCAGCCCGGCCACAGACCCGGGTTTCGCGGACGGGTCAACATAGGTGCTCACCTTGCCGTCCGCTCCTTTGTATTCCACCCAGGGAATCGTGCCCCGTTTCGAATCGGTGGGAGCATAGCGGATCTCCACGCCAGGGCCCATGTGCGCGCCGTGAATTCCACCAGCCTTGCCGCCCACCATCAACATCAGGACAGTCTCAGACCGGGTATTCTTCTCGTCATCCTTAAAGGTGGGGATCACCTTCATCACCGAACCGATCTCTTTGTCCCGCGCGTGGCACTTCTCGCACGTTTCTTCCGATCGCACCAGACGGTTGGTCTCAATCGCATCTTCAATCGGGCGTTTATAGGTATTGAGAGCCACGTTCATCAACTGGCGCGTACCAGCCATTTTGGCGGCGAACCAGCCGGCTGCGCCAGGCGTAATATGGCACTCGACGCATTCCACATGCGAATGCGGCGCGTGCTTCCAGGCCGTGAACTCGGGCTTCATCACATGGCAGCTCTGGCCGCAGAACTGGTCAGTCTCCATGTGGGCGACCGCGCGATAGGTAGCCTGGCTGCCAATCACGAGATTGACGAACGTCATCAGCCCCAGAAACACGCCGATCTTCCGCCAGGCGGCTCTGCGATCCGGAATCGCGGCCAGGCCGGACACCACCTGCCGCCGGGCAAGCAGAACCCCAACCGGTATCAACGCCAGGCCCAGAAACAGCACAGCGGGAATAATCAGAAATGCGAGGATGCCGATGTAAGGGTTATCGGCATTGCCCCGCAGGTGCATGGGTAACACGAAGAGCCAGGAAAAGCCCGCTGTGGTGGTCAGGGCCACGCCCAGCATGCTCAGCCAGTGGCTCGCAAGCAGTACGATGAACGGTCGTTTGATGTCGGGACTCATTTTTTCGATTGCAACCGGCTTCGAACCGCCGGCTTCCGTCTGCCGGCGTCTACTTGCCCGTTTTGGGATCGTTGAGCGCCGCGATCAGATCTTCCATCTCTCCGGCCTTAAAAACCGGCCATGAAATCTTCTTTTCCTTCATCTCAGCCAGCATCTTCGGACCATGGCCCCACAGCGACGAAAGCATTTTGATGGCGGTGTAGCTGCCCGCTTTGGCGGAAAGCACAGGGCCCGGGCCACTGCCGGAGTGACAGGTGCCGCAGTGCTTCGCGGCATAGATCCGCTTGCCGTGAGCCACGTCGCCAGGCACTTCGAAGAAGCGCTTCGCCCAGTAATAGCTGAGCAGTTCGCGCATTTCCGCCGAATCGATCTTCGGAGGAGCGGCCTTCAGCTTCGGCTGATGATTCCACATGGCGGCGGCAACGCCTGTGAGCGTGAGGCGCGCATTGGATTCATCCGCTTTATGGCAGGCGGCACAGCCCTTGGTTTCAAACAGCTTCGCCGAGTTTTCCGATTCCGAAATCCGGAACCCCGCTTCGGCATGCGCCGGGGTGGCGGCGTTGCGCAGATAGACCAGAAGATCCGACAGTTCCTGTGGCGTAAGAGTGGGCCAGTTCAGCTTCTTCTTTGAAAGTTCCGTTCCCATCTCGGACGAGTGGTTCCACATGGCGCCCACGAGGCCAGCCGGATCGCTCAGGGTCTGCCACTGCGCCACCGGAGTCGCCATCGGATTCGGAGAGGAGTCCCGGATCCCGTGGCAGGTGGCGCAGGAACGCGCCTCAAAGAGCTTCTTGCCCCGCCCCGCGTCGCCGCGCATTTCAAAGAACCGCGCGGAGAGAAATGAAGCGAACAGGTCCGCCGCGGCGGCTTCGTTCATCTCGCCCACCTGCACGTTGAACTGCTGCACCGTGGCAAACATGGTGGGAGCGTGGTTCCACATGGTGCTCACCAGATCCGCCGGTGCGTAGCCGCGGTCAAGCACGCGACCGAGGTCCGGAGCGCTGATTCCGCCCGTCCCCTTCAGGCGGTGGCACTGCACGCAACCCTGCGAGACAAAGAGCTTGTCGCCGCGCTCCGAGTCCATCGGAATAGTAGCGGCAAAACTCTGACTGGCCGCGAGTGAAATCAGCAAGGAGGCAAACAGTTTCATCGGGAGTACCTCAGGCCGGTTGTAAACAGGTGCACGCGGAACGACTCATACATGTAAAACGCCTCTCCCAGGCCATAATAACGCCACTCGCCAAACAGCGAGACGGATTTTGTGAGCTTCAGGCTGGCCCTCGCCATGGGCTGGTAATACGAGGTCGGTCTGCTGCCGGAACTCAGCGCCACCGAGCCACCGGCGGAGACTTCCAGCTGTTTATAAGTTGTGCGCGCGAGCCCCGTCACAGTGTGGCAGTTCTCGTTATAAATGGAGTCAGTGGTGACGTAGAGATTCGGGATCAGATAGCCGATGCGCGAGTGATAGCCGCAGTGCTCATAGGACCCCTGGAAATCCACCTTCTTCTTCGCCGGATTCCACATAACGGAGACGGATTCCTGATGGTTCAGGTATTTGTAATCCGCGCCCGCGTTTGGATTCGAGTTACTCAGAATCATGAAGTCGCCGGAAAGGTGAATCGTGTCGCGCAACTGATAACGGCCCATCGCGCGGACCTTCCGATAGTCATAAAGACTGGTGCGGAAGTACGCGCCGGTGCTGGACCCGGCTTCGAATTCGCCGGTAAGCGACAGTTTCTGGATCGGCTTCCAGGTCACCGCGCCCAGCCCCACATGCGTTCCGATGCTCTCCTGATGCACACCGAGCAGGCCTTCCGCGGGCACCACGGCATCACTGCCATTGCCCCAGATATAGCGGTAGCCGGCCCGCACGGTCAGGTTCGGCTTCAGCTCATAGATTGCCGTCGTCTCCGACCGGTTGTAGTTGGCGGCCAGCGATGAAGCCAGCTGCGCGCCGATGAACGTGGATATCCCACCGCCCAGCAGAGTGTCCGACTGGCTGGCGGAGCCCGAGTTGTGCGTGCGGTCCGTCATCCAGCTTTCCAGGATGCGGAGTTTGGAAACGGGCCGGATCTCGACACCGACATCCGCGCTGGTATGCGGCATATTCGCCGCCGCCGTCACCAGGTAAAGTTCACTGTTGTAGAGCAACGCCTGGCTCAGCAACACAAAAGAACCCGCGTCGTTCTGGAAATAGTTCACGTGATTCTTCGGCTCGCTGAACAGGAAGTGGCCAAAGATGTCGATCCACTGGAATGGCGTGGCGGTGACAATCGCCTTGGAATAGGTACTGTTGCCGCGCACGCCATAATCCTGCAGCAGGCTGCTCAGGCCCTGCGTCTGCCCCAGAATCGGCGAGGAATTGTTGCCCGGATTCGGTGCCAGAGAGGTAGCCGTAAAGGTGTTCTGATCGTTGCGGAAGGTGCTGCCACCTTCTTCGAGCGTGACGTGGAACTTCTCCCGCGTGAAGTGAATACCGCCCCGGTAGAGATCCGTCGAATCGCGCATCGTGTTGGGGACCGCGAACTCATCGCTGTTGGTCCACAGAACCGAAACGCCCGTCCCGTGGCTGGAATCGCGATCATAGGCGATGTAGGGCGAGATCATGGCGCTCGGCAGGACATCGAGCGAGAAGCTGCCCAGCGTGCGGCGCGTGTCGAACGATTGCTCGTCAACCCGAATCCCTTTGTTCAGCAGCGGATCGGCGAACGAGGGCAGGTTGTTGAAATATGCAACCTTGCGGAAGTCCATATTAAATTCATAGACCTTCTGCTTTTCCACCAGCAGGTGGACGCCCTCATACGGGTCGTCGCCCCAGTTGTGGGCACGGACGCGGATGCGGTCGAAAAGCCGCCGCTTCGGATCGAGGATCGTAAAGTCGGCGCCGATCAGTTTTGGACCGGAATTGAGATCCACCACGCTGCGGTAAGTCTGCAGACTCCCGCCCACGGCGCTGCGGAAACGTTCGCCCACCTCGAAGGAACCGGTGACCCAGTTTTCCGAAGAGGGTAGCGGGGATACGGCGACGATGGGCGCCGGCGCTTCTTTTGCAACTTCTTTGGTCGCTTCTTTCGGAGTCGGCGCCGGGGCCGGAGTCTGGGCCAGCAGCGGCAAAGCGAAAGCAATTGTGGCAAAGCTGAAGAGGGTTCTCATTTCAGCAGGTTCCTGTCGATATGGCTGCCATGTACCTTCTGGTGGCACACGGTGCAGTTCTGATACCGGGGCGACCGCAGATCGTGAATCGCGGGCGGCACCACGCCGGCTGAAGGATTCTTCGTCACGCCGTTCAGATTGGCATGGCACTCCAGGCAGACGAGCCGGACTTCCTGCCTTACCAGCAGGCGGGGATTGTTCGAGCCATGGGGCTCATGGCAGGTGGAACAGGCCTCGAAGCGGACCGGGGCATGCTCAAACGTAAACGGACCTCGTTTGTCGCCATGGCAGCTGTAACAACCCGGCTCATTGGCGGCGAAGGTCTGTCCCATCGCGCGGCGGGTAGCTCCGTGCGGATTATGGCAATCCACGCACGTCATGGCGTTTTCTTTAATCTTGTGGCCGAAGGGCTTCTGGAACTGCGTCATCACGTTGCTGTGGCAACCGGCGCAGAGAGTGTTGACCTGCTCCTGTGTTCTGGCCACCAACCCGACCGGGCCATTGCCGTGAATCGTATGGCAGGCCGTGCAGGACACCGAGTCCTTCATATGGCTGCTCTGGATCCGGCCGTCGTGCGTGGTCTGGTTCAGGTGGCAGTTCAGGCAGATCCGATCTGTCCGGGCCGCCGTCAGCTTACGCGGATTCTGGATCTTCGTGGCGTCAGCCGAACCGGCATGGTCCGCGCCCGCGCCATGGCAGGCTTCGCAGGCGTGGCCCTTAAAGCCTTCCGCCGCATCCGTCTCAACAATCTTATGGGGACTTTGGGTAATCCCGTGGAAAATATCTTCGTGGCAGGCCTGGCAGGTTTCGGAACCAACATACTCAGGGCCAAACACCCTGGCCGGTTCCTTCGGCGCCGCTTTGGCCGCCGGCTTTCCAGCCCAGACCATGGAGACGCCACTCACCAGGAACAAAATGGCCGCCACTGCCCGAAGGCAATGGCGGCCGCTGTTTACAACTCTAGTATTGGGCATGTACCGAACCGATGGAGAACTCGGCGCCGGTCTTGTGACAGACCGTGCAGCTTTCACCGAGTGAGTCTGTATTTGCCAGGGTATGAGATGCCGTGGCGCGATCAGCATGGCAACCGACGCAGGCCGCCGCGATGGCCTGATTCGGATTGACGGGCCCTTGCGGATCCATCACCGGATTCTTGCCAAGCGGAAGATTTGCCTCGCTGCCACTGCTGTGGCACATGGAGCAGTTGCGGGTATCGCCGGTAGAGCCGGTAGAGCCGGTAGAGCTCATGGCGGGATACTTCACGTCGGAGAAGTCGTTGTGGCTTCCGCCGTATCCAACTACCGTGTAGCTGGAGCCCAGGGCCGCCAGGTTTTCACCTGTGTGGATCCGGTGGACCAGCATGTTGAAGTTGATACCCTGCGGAGGCAGAGCTTTGTCGGCCGCAACGGTTGCGCTGCCGCGCACAGACACGTCCGTGTTGGACGGGTTGTGGCACATCACGCAGTATTCGGTCTGGTTGCGCAGGCCGCCGTGGATGGTGGTGAATTCCACGTGGCAGCGTTGGCAGTTCGCCGTGGCGACGACCGTCCGGCGGGGCGCCAGAGCGGAACCGTCCACGGAGAAGCTCACCACCTGATTCTTTGCGCCGTACGTCACCGCCATCTGCTTGGTGGTTCCAGGCAGCAGCGTTTCCGAGCGGCGGGCTTCCACGCCGATGCTGTAGCTGCCGGTCGCTTTGGCAGGCACCGCATGGGTGAAGGCGTAGGTGCAGGTTCCGTCCTGACCACATTTGGCGGCTGTCAGCGCGCTTTCGGTCACATAGCCCGGCGTCGTGACATCGCTGCCGAAGCTGGTGTAGCCGTAGTCGCTGGTGGGCCCGACCATCGTGAAGGAGAGCGTGCTCAGCTTGGAGAGGGGCAGCGGACTGCCGCTGTTGTCGAGCAGCGTAAAGGTAACGGTCGGCTTCTGACCTGCCATGCCGGTATCCACCTTCTTCAGCGCGATCTGCATGCCATTCAGCATGGCGGAATCGGCCGGGATCACGTGCGCGCCCTTGATGGAGGCGTCGAAATCCAGCTCGCCCTGCGGAATGTGGCAGTTGGCGCACTGATTATCATCCAGCTGGGGACCGCCGGCATGGTTCACGCCGGTGGCAAAGTTGACGTTGTCATGGCAGGCGCCGCAGGCGGCAGCTGAAGGCTTCGTCAGGTAGTTGGCTGCCTGCACGGCGCCGGACTTCTGGTTGTGGCAGGTCTCGCAACGGCGGGGATCGGCGGGGAACACAACGCCTGAAAAATCGTTGCCGTTCACAATGTACGGCTTACCCGCGATCACGCTGGGGAGTTGAGAGCCCATGTGCAGCTTGTGGATGAAGACCTTGAAGTCCACCGGGTTGCCGGTTGTGGAGTCAATGGTCTGCGGCTGGTGGCACATGATGCAGAGAGCCACGTCGCGGCGGCGGCCGCCGTGCGCGGAGAGCTGATCATGACAGGTGTTGCAGGCGGAGGTGCGAATGACATCGCGAACCTGCGTGACCTTGCTGCCATTCGGCACGAATGTGTAAACAGTCGTGGCGTTGTTGTTCGGGATTCCGAAGGCGCTCATGTTCCGGCTGCCATACAGACCGATGCTGACTGTCTGCGTGGTGTCGAAGCCCGTGGGCGCTTTGGTCTTGAAGACATACTGGTACTTCCCGTTGTCCAGCTGCGTCAGCACACCGCCACTGTCGGCTCCGGCAATGGTAAACGTGCCGGCCGCGCCGGTCTTGGTGGTCGTCGTAATCGCCGTGTACTGGCTCTGCGTCTTCGGCAGGTACGCTGCGACATAGCCGATGCTCAGCGGGCCGGGCGTATAAACGCCGTTGTAGTCGAGGGGCAGACCCAGCGGGTCGGCGACGGTGTAGACGACGGTGATCGTTCCGTCATTCGCAACGGTGCCGGACTGAATCGCAAGGGTCAGGCCGGGCCGAAGGAAGTCGATGATGACAGAGCTGAGATACGTCGCTTTGTCATGTGGTCCGTACGGACTCTTTTTTGTTCCTGTCAGCGTTAAGGCTACAGCCAGAAGCAGAAGTACGCGAAACGTTCTGCTTCCGATGATGCGGCTTTGGTTGTTGGTCATCATGCTAATTGCCACCGTCCGTTTCATAGCATTTTGCTCGCCACGTAAGTTTATAAGGTCTGGAACCGACTTCGGAAGCCCGCTTCATGCCTCATCACCCAATTTTCGCTACAAAAGGCGGACTATGGCGCAGGGAAATGCGCTATTTGGCGCAACTCCCGAACTTTGGGAGGGGCGCAGAAATGTCGGTCAGGCTTCTCCCCTCGATTGCGTGGTTTCGAGCATCCCCAAAAGGCGATTTCACTCAGATTGCGTCTCCCGGCGGCCATCAGTGCCACCTCGCCAGCCTCAATCCCGCAATTTCAGCCCATTTCAGGCGTTTCCAGGTGGTCTGGAACCTGCCTTGCCAAGGGAATTCATGAGGTAGGCGTCATTGTGTTCCAACGAATCCTCTTTCCAGTCGATTTCTCCGACCAGTCGCGCCTGATTGCGCCCTTCGTCAGGGTGATGGCGGAGCACGAAGGCGCGGAAGTGACGTTGCTGCACGTCATTGGCAGAACTCCCGGCAAGACCTGTCCGGACAGCAAACCGGCGCCGCCCGAAGAACATGCGCACTTTGTCGACCGGCTGCGGCACTTCGGCAGAAAATTTCTGGGGCCGGATTCGGACGAAGAAAAGCCTTTCTGGAATACCGCCGTCGAGACCGGGCGACCCGGTGAACGAATCGTGGCTTACGCCGCCGCCAACCAGACCGACCTTATTATGATCGGCAGCTTCGGGCATGGCGAATACATCCCCAACATCCTCGGACATGAGGCCGTGCGGACCCTCAATGAAGCGCCCTGCCCGGTCTGGGTGACGGGCCACGCGGAACATACAAACTGCCGGCCACCCCGTCCACAGCCGGAAACCGTGCTCACCGCGCTCGATCTTGGCCCCTCCAGTTCATGCCTGTTGCATTTCACCAGGAGCTTCAGCGAAGAATGGCACGTCCGGCCAACCCTGATCCATTCCGTTTCCATGCCGATGGCCGTTCCCATGACCCGCTTCGACTACGAATACCGCGACTACCTGATTGGACGCGGCCAGGCGGGACTTAAGCGGCTGCAGCATGAGGCCGGTACGGATTACCCCGTCTGCATCGCCCCCGGTGAAATCGCCGGCCTGATTCGCGGCAGCGTCCTGCGTCAGGAAGCCGACCTGCTGATCATGGGCCGTGGGAAAACCCGCGATTCCCGCGGCCGGCTGAACAGCCATTCGCTCTCCATCATCCGCGAATGCCCCTGCCCGGTGCTAACCGTTTAAAGCGATGGTGTAACCGTTTGAAGCGATGGTGCTACCCGTTTGAATCAGGCTAACTGTCTTCTTTAATATCGTCCGAAGGCAACGCCACCCGAACCGCATTCAGTACCGCCAGGATATCGATCACTTCCTGCGCCACCGCCCCGGCAACCGGCCCGAGGTGGCCCGTCGCGGCCAACCCCATGCCGATCATGCTGAGCGAAATGCCCCCCACGGCGCTTTGCAGCGCGATTCGCCGCATCCGGCGGCCAATGTGGATCAGCTCATCCACCCGGGTGAGCGACGGGTCCATGATCACGGCATCGGCGGCCTCGCCGGTGATATCGCTGCCCTGGCCAAACGCAATCCCCACCGTAGCTGCCTGCATGGCGGGCGCATCGTTGATGCCGTCCCCCAGAAAAAGGGTCGGGGCTCGCTTCGATTCCTCCCGGACGATTTCCAGCTTTTCTTCCGGGCTCTTGCCGTAGATCGCATCCGAGATCCCGACCTTCTCGGCAAGGTACTTTACCTCCGCCTCGCGGTCGCCGGAAAGCAGCATGATCTTATTCACGCCATGCTTTGGATTCAGATGCCCCAGGAAGCGCCGGCTCTCGGCACGGGGTTCATCGCGGAAACGAAAAAGCGCGAGGTACTCGCCGTTCAGCAGCAGCACACTCTCCATACCGGGCGCGACGGGCGGCAGAGCGTCGAGCACCGGTTTTCCCGCCAGCTTCCCGCGCCCCGTGATCAGCACTTCATCCGAACCGATGCGGCCGGTGAGCCCGAAACCCGGCTGTTCACCCACCTCGGTGATGACCGCCGGCTGAATGCCCCGCGCAGTGGCCCTGTCGAGAATTGCGGATGCCAGCGGATGCCTCGAATACTGCTCCAGGCTGGCGGCGGTGAGCAGCGCACGCTCTTCCGTCACGTTCGGAGCGCACAGGATTTCCGTCAGGACCGGTTTGCCATACGTCAGCGTTCCGGTCTTATCGAAAATCATGGTCCGGCAGGAACCCACGCGTTCCAGCATGGCGGGGTTGCGCACGATGATGGAACGGCTGGCCGCCAGCGAGACCGCGCCGATAATTGCCACGGGAATCGCGAGCAGCAGCGGGCAGGGGGTCGCGATCACCAGCACCGCCAGAAACCGCACCGGAGTTCCCCCGGCTACCCAGCCAGCCACGGCCACCAGCAGCGCCGCCACCGTGTACCAGGCGCCCAACCGGTCGCCAATCCGGCGCAGTTCCGGACGGCGCAGTTCCGCTTCCTGCATCACCCGCACAATCTTCGCGTAGCGGGAATCCACCGGAAGGCGCACCACCCGGATGGTGAGGGCAGCCGCGCCGTTCACCGCACCGGACATGACCTCGGAGCCGGAAGTCTTTGAGATCTGATACGGCTCGCCGGTCAGCCAGGACTCGTCCATCGTGCTGTGACCGGCCACCACGACTCCATCCACCGGACAGATCTCGTGCGGAAACACAATCAGCCGATCGTCAAGCCGGACCGCATCCAGCGAAATGTCCGTCACCTGGCTGGCGGACTCGCGGTGCGCCAACCGCGGCAGGCGTTTCGCCAAAGCACCCAACACGGCGGAAGCGCGCCGCATGGCGTACTGTTCGAGCGCCGCGCCGCCCGAAAGCATCAAGACAATCACGCTCCCGGCGAGATACTGGCCCAGCACCACCGACGTCGCGATGGAAATGCCGGCCAGCAGATCCGCACCGAATTCGCCCTGGAGCGCACCACGGGCCAGATCATAGAGCAGCGGAGCGCCGGCCAGCAGCACCGCGAAGAGAAACCAGTTCGCACTTTGCGCCGGCAGCGCGTAAAGGTAGTGGGCGAGCAGATAACCCGCGATGGCCGTTGCGGAGAACGCGGCGATCCACGTTTCTTTGTGCCAGGCTGGCATTCGTCGTTTCAAGGTAGCGATCAAGGTAGCGATCAAGGTAATGACAACAGCATTTGGCTTGCCATCAGCAATTCCCGGGGTGTGGTGGCGCAACGGTCCGGCCGGATGCCCAGGACACGGAGCGCCGCGCGCAGCTCATTCGCCGCGTCGTCCATCCTCAGCGCGGGGGCCAGAGTCTGTTTGCTCAGCTTCTCCCCCGCCGCGTTGGTCACCACCGGAATGTGGACGTAGCGCGGAACCGGATAGCCCAGCAGCTTTTGCAATCGCATTTGGCGCGGAGTGGAATCCAGCAGGTCCGCTCCGCGCACCACGTCGGTCACCCCCTGCGCCGCGTCATCCACCACCACCGCCAGCTGATACGCGAAAAGGCCGTCGGAACGGCGGATCACGAAGTCATCCGTCTCGTCACCGCCCACCACCCGCCACGCGACGGGCTTCGCCAGATCCCGCACGCCATTCCTGCACGTTCCCGGATAGACCGGCGCACCAACATCCTTCCTGGAACAGGAGCATGGATACGCCATCCCGGCGGCTCGCAGGCGATCGAGCTCCGCCTGATAAGCCTCCGTTCGCGCGGTCTGGTACATCACGGGGCCGTCCCACTCGAAGCCGAACGCTTCGAGCGTGCGCAGAATGTCCATATCCGCGCCTGGCACGCAGCGGGGAAGATCCACGTCTTCCATCCGCACCAGCCACTTGCCACCATTTCGCCTCGCATCCAGATAACTCGCGACAGCCGTTACCAGCGAACCCAGGTGCAGCGGTCCGGTTGGCGAAGGGGCGAAGCGGCCTACATACTGCTTACTTCTTTCCAATCGCGACGAGTTCCTTCAGACTGCGGTGATAAAGCCTGCCATTGCTGTAGCTGGGGGTGTTCAGGCTCCACGTTTCGCCCGAAGGACCCAGATCGTTGATCGCCAGAATTGCCTTTTCGTCCAGCACTTTGGCCGTGGAATCGATCACGTATGTCACACCCAGCATCGTGGTGAAATAGATCTTCCCGCCCAGCGCCACCGGACTGCCCCAGAATGCCGGAATCTCCCACCCATCGGTGCGCGAACGGTCTTCCGCCGCCACATCATTGCCCTTCGAATCTTCCGTCTTCGTCCGGACGGCCACACCGTAAACCTTCTGGTCCGGCTCGCCCGGTTTGCGAATCACCGTGACCGGCAGTTCCAGGTATTCCACCTTGCCGGTTTCCACATTCACGCGCGCCACCGAATGTGAGGGCCCCGCCTTGCCCGCCGGAGCATGCCCGTTCCGCCGGTGCGCCGTGGTGGTGAGGAAGTAGTGATAGCCGTTCACGACGATGTTGCAATGCCACGCCGGCATCACCCGGATCACCTCATTCGGCTTCATCTGGTTGCGCGGCGCAAGGTCCCGGATTTCCCGCAGATTCACGTTCAGGTTTGTGATGTACTTCTGCGCCGCCGGGTCCCACTGCCGGTAATCCACGTTCCGGATGAGCGACTGCTCCCGCAGCAGCTTACCCGTCTGGCTGTCGAGCACCAGGTGGGACTCTTCCGGATTGAGCTTAAACCAGTACGCATACTTCTGGTCCCAGTGCATCACGTAAAGCGCCTGCCAGGTGGGCGCGGCCAGCGAACCCGGAACCGCGAGCGGCTTGCCGTCCGCATCCGTATCGGCCACGTAGCGCCACAGCGTTTTGCCCGCCGTCGCCGGGCGCAGGTCGATCAGGCTCAGCCCGACCGGGCGCTCCGGCACATCATGCCAGCCGCCACGCGCCGTCATCACCGCCGGAATGCCGTCTCTGGTGTGACCGGCGACGGACGTTGTGTAGGTAGTGGTGCCGTCCTCCGCAATCCAGACGGTCTTGCCGGTGCGCTTATCGATGCCGCGCAGGTAGTTCCAGCCCTTCTTTGCATCAGGATTGCCATCGGCCGGTTCCACGTTCAGAATCACGTCGCCCACCAGAATCGGCTCATGCTGCTTGTTAAACGGATACGGCTCGCCCCACGGCGTGTAGTTGTGCCGCCAGATTTCTTTGCCGTTGAAATCGAAGCAGGCCATCTGACCGCTGGAATTGAGAAACCAGACGTACCTGCCATCGGTGATGGGCGTGGGCGAGGTGGAGTCGCTGTAGGCGTACATCATGGGGCTTTTCACCGTTCCTTCCAGCTTCACAGTCCACAGAATCTTGCCGGACTTCGCATCCACCGCATGACCCAGAATCGTGCTGCTGAACTTCGGCGAGCCCGGTTGATAGGGCTCGAACGTGGTGAGGAACAGACGGTCGCCCCAAACGGCGATTCCGCTTTGCCCGCCATTCGGCAGGGGTGTGCGCCAGAGAATATTCTCCTTGCGCGCCACGCTCCAGCTGACGGGCGGCTTCGCCGTGGCGTCGATCCAGGTGCCGTTCGGGCCGGCCGCCTGCGGCCAGTTGGCCAGGGCGACGGAGGCGAGGCAAATTGCGGAAACGAGAAAAAATCGCATGTCGGCTACAATTTAGCATCATGGCCGTAGTCAGAATGAAAGACATCGCGCGCGAGTTGGGCGTGTCGGTGGTAACCGTCTCGAAAGCCCTTCGCAATCACGACGACATCAGCGAAGAGACGCGCGCCAAAGTGCTGCAGCGAATGCGCGATCTGAACTACCGGCCAAACCTCGCCGCGCGGGCACTCGTTACCGGACGGTCTTTCATTGTCGGCTTTGTAGTACCAGGCTTGCTGCATTCCTTTTTCGGCGAAGTCGCCAAAGGTCTGACAAACGTGTTCCGGAAAAAGGGCTACGGACTGGTGATGTCCACGTCCGAAGAAGAGCCGGAACTCGAACAACAGGAAATCGAACAACTTCTCGCCCGCCGCGTGGACGCGCTTATCGTCGCCAGCACGCAGATTTCCTCGGAAAGCTTCCGGCGCATCGAAGAGCAGAACGTGCCGTACGTCCTGATCGACCGCCAGTTGGCGGATCTGACGGCAAACTTCGTCGGCGTCGACGATCAGTCCGTCGGCATGATGGCAACCGAACACCTGATCCAGTGCGGCTGCCGCCGGATCGCGTTCATGTATGGCACCGGTCTGAGTCCGGCGCTGGGACGGCTGGAAGGCTACCGGCAGTCGCTTGCCAAACATGGCCTCGCGCTGCGCCCGGAATACATCCGTCCCCATGACGAAACGGGTGACGCCACGGACGACGCGGCCTACGCCACCATGAAAGAACTGCTGAAACTACCGGAACCGCCCGATGGCGTGTTCGGCTTCAACGATCAGTTCGCCGTGAATGCCATGAAAGCCGTGCTGGACGCCGGTCTGCGCATTCCCGAAGACGTGGCCTTCATCGGCTCCGGCAACATCAAACATGCCGATTTCCTGCGTGTGCCGCTGACCACCATCGACCAGAACAGCATCGCCATCGGCGAGCGCGCGGCCAAGATCGCGCTGAGCATGATCGAATCGAAGACGCCGCTGAAGCCCCGCAACGTGGTGCTGGAACCGCGCCTCGTGGTGCGCCAGTCGAGCATGCGAATCCCGCGTTAGAGCTCACACCAGTTCCGGCAACACAACCGCCGAAGTCCCGCGCAACGCAAGCGTCACCTCCGATGAGAAATCCGTCTCTTCCGGATTGATCTCAATCACCACCGCGCCCGCGCTCACCGCAAGCGGAATCAGTCCCGCCGCCGGATACACCTGCGCTGAAGTGCCGGCCACGATCAGCACATCCGCGGCCCGCACCGCCTCCGCCGCGGCTTCCATCGCGCCTTCCGGCAACATCTCGCCGAACCACACCACGCCGGGACGCAACATGCCGCCACAGGCGCAGCGCGGCGGCAGTTCCGTCAGCTCCGCGCGTTCCGTCCGCTCCCTGCCGCACACCGTGCATCTAACAACCCAGATATCCCCGTGCAGCTTCACCACGTTCCGCGATCCCGCAAGGTCATGCAGCCCGTCCACATTCTGCGTGATCAGCGTGAACCACCGGACGCGGCCCTCCAGTTCCGCCAGCGCCAAATGCCCGGCATTGGGCTTCGCCTTTGCAATGTTGCGGCGGTGTGCCTCGTACCATTCCCAGACGAATTTGGGATCCTTCGCAAAGCCCTCCGGCGTTGCCAGGTCTTCAAAACGCTGGTGACTCCAGAAGCCGCCGCTACCCCGAAATGTGGGGATGCCGCTCTCGGCGGAAACACCCGCGCCCGTCAGCACGGCCACGCGTTTCGCAGCCCGCACTTTGGCCCGCGCCGCGTTAACATTCAACGGCATTGACGGCCAGCCCCGCAAGCGAAGTCTCTTTATAGCGGCTCTGCATGTCGAGCCCCGTCTGATACATCGTCTTAATCACCTGATCCAGTTGCACCTTATGCCCACCGGTCTCCTGCATCGCCATCCGGCAGGCGTTGATCGCCTTCACCGCGCCGATGGCGTTGCGTTCAATGCACGGGATCTGAACCAGCCCGCCAATCGGGTCACACGTCATGCCCAGATTGTGTTCCATGCCGATCTCGGCCGCATGCTCAATCTGTTCGTTCGTGCCTTCCAGAGCCGCCACCAGACCCGCCGCCGCCATGGAACAGGCCACGCCGACCTCTCCCTGACAACCCACTTCCGCACCGGAAATCGAAGCGTTTTCCTTGTAGAGAACGCCAATCGCACCCGCCGCCAGCAGGTAGCGCGCAATGCCCTCCGCCGAAGCGCCGCGCTGCCAGCGCAGATAGTAATGCCCCACGGCGGGAATAATGCCCGCCGCGCCATTGGTCGGCGCGGTCACCACACGCCCTCCCGCCGCGTTTTCCTCATTCACCGCCATCGCGAAGACGTTGACCCAGTCCATCACGGCGAGAGGATCGGAGGAGCCCTTCTCCGTGAGACGGCAATAAAGTCGTGGCGCGCGCCGTCGGACGTTCAACCCCCCGGGCAGAATGCCCTCGGTCCGTAATCCGCGCCTCACGCATTCTTCCATCACCTGCCAGACACGCGTGAGATGCGCGCGCACTTCGTCTTCCGTGTGCCAGGCCTTCTCGTTTTCCAGCATCAGCCGCCAGATCGGAACATGGTGCGCCAGCATCTCCGCGCCGGACTGGAACGGGTACGGCACCGGCGCGCGGTTCTGCGAAGCGGCGCTTTGCCCTTCCTTCAAAATGAAGCCGCCGCCAATGGAGTAATAGACAGCCGCCCGGGTACCAGCCGTGAACCGCATGGCGTTGGGATGCCCCGGCAGCACCATGTCACGGTGAAAGATGAGATCGCGAGTCTCGTCGAACGCAACGCGCCGTCCGCCCGGCAGCGTAATCGACTTCGATTCCCGGATGGCCGCCAGCTTCGGGGCAATGGTGTCAGGGTCCAGGTCGGCGGGCGATTCTCCGGAAAGGCCCAGCAGAATCGCGGAATCGGTGGCGTGCCCCTTGCCCGTCAGCGCGAGGGAGCCATAGAGTTCGGCTTTGATGGAATCGATGGGGCCGGAGGCCAGCCCCTGAACGAAATCGAGCGCCGCGCGCATCGGCCCCACCGTATGCGAACTGGAGGGGCCTACACCGATCTTGAAGAGATCGAAAACGCTGGTTTGCACTTCCTAATAGACTACGACGAAATTGCCGTCCGGCTTCGCGAATGCCGCGATGAAGCTCCAGACGGGCACACCATCGGCAGTTCCGGCCGCGCCTTCCGGCTTGCCGCCGTTCCCGTAAATCTGCCAGCCGATGGTGCCCGGCTTCTTCCAGGCCATTCCCTCGGTCCAGGCGAACAGGGTCTCGCCGCGCCGGTTGGTGGCCAACACGGGAAACTTGCGGTTCGCGGGCGTGCCGGGCGCGGCAATGGCTTCAGAAACCTTGCCGGTGGCGGGATCCACCTGCGCAAACCAGGTCTGCTTTTCTGTCTCCCATGCCGCCAGAATGCCGTTGCCGGAGCCCGCAAAGAATTCCGAGCTCATCACGCAGGCCCCGATGTTCCAGTGCGAAACATTCGCGCCCGCAAAAGTCTTGCCCTGGTCAGTGGAACGCAGCAGCCAGATGTCGCGATTCACAATCTGGTCAGCGGAACGGAACAGCACGTAAACGCCTGAGGCATCCGCCCAGGCCTTCATGCCACAGCAGCCACACGCCCCCACCGGATTTTCAAAAGCCATGCGCTCCGGCTCAAAATCCCGACCTTCATTGACCGATTTCGCCATCCACACGCGCCGGTTCTGTTCACCCTTCTGCCCCGGAATCGGCGCATGCCAGAACACAAAGACATTGCCCGCGGGGTCCGCCGCCAGCGTGCCGCCGCCATCCAGTCCGAAGGCCTTGCCGATGACGTTGCGGGGCTTCTCAAACGCACGCCCCGCGTCATTCAGCCGCGTGTAATACATGGGTAGCGCGCCCACAGGAGCCACGCCGTTCCACGCCACATGCACCCGCCCGCCCTTGCCGACCGCCAGCTGCGCGCCTCGGATATTGCCGACCGCCATGGCGCCCGAATCGGCATCATTCACCGGCAGTGGTTTCGAGAAGGTCTGCCCATAATCAGCGCTTCGGGTATAGAACAAGCTGCCGTTCGCCGGATCGCCCGAAAAATAGAGCAGATGGATCACGCCGTCCCGCTCCACCAGCTGCGGCTGAATGCCGCCGTTCGGCACGCGAATGGAGGTCACGCCCGCTGTACATTGCACGGCGAGCAGCAGAGTCAGCAGCAGGTTTTTCATTTAGGCGGTCCAGCAGTAATCTGCGACCACTTTATCAGTGCTGGCTTCGGTTTCGAGCAGCCGCATCAGTTCCAGTTGCAGGGCGCTCACCAGCGCTTCCCAGCTGGCTTCGATCACGTCTTCGGAAACGCCGACGGTCGACCAGCTGCGCTGGTTGTCGCTCCACTCCACCAATACGCGTGTCTTGGCCGCCGTGCCCTTCTTCGAATCGAGGATACGCACCTTGTAGTCTGTCAGCCGGACGTCGTTGATGCCGGGCAGCGCCGCGAGGCACTTTCGCAGGCAGGTATCGAGCGCATTCACCGGACCATGCCCGTGCGCGGTTTCGATATTGTCTCCACTGCGCGTCCCGATGCTCACCGTCGCCGTAGCGCGCGTGGATTTCGCGCGCCCACCCACGATCATCACTTCGTAGCCCTGCACGTCGAAGAACTGCACGCCGGGATACAGCGCCTGCCGGATGAAGAGTTCGAACGTGCCATCGGCCGCTTCGAGGTCATAGCCGTCATACTCGGCCTGCTTCACGCGGTCCACCAGTGCGCGGCGCGCGTCGTTATCCAGCCGCCCGGCCAGGTCTTCGAAATCGCGCAACATATAGTCGACATTGCTGCGGCCCGAAAGGTCGCTGACTAATACGCGCTGCCGGTTGCCCACCAGTTCCGGCGCGACGTGCTCGTAGGTCTTTGAATCTTTCAATACGGCGCTGACGTGAATGCCGCCCTTGTGCGCAAAGGCGCTCTGGCCCACATAGGCCTGGCCGCGCGGGATCTGCAGGTTCGCCAGCTCCGCAATGAACCGGCAGACGGACCTCAGACCCTGCAGCTTATCGGGGCCAATCGTCTCATACCCCAGCTTCAGTTCCAGATTGGCGATCACGCTCGAAAGGTTCGCATTGCCGCAGCGCTCGCCGTAGCCATTCATGCAGCCCTGCACATGCGTCGCGCCCTGCTTCACCGCGGCCAGCGTATTCGCCACGGCGACATCGGAATCATTGTGAACGTGGATGCCGATCTCGCCCGCAAACTTCGAGCGCACGTCGGCCACAATGTCGTTCAGGAATTCCGTCAGCGTGCCGCCGTTGGTGTCACACAGGCAGAGCACGTCCGCCCCGGCATTCTTCGCCGCGGCCAGCGTCTGCAGCGCGTATTCGCGATTGTGGATGTAGCCATCGAAGAAATGTTCGGCATCGTAAATCACTTCCTTGCCGTGTTCCTTCAGATACGCGACGGTTTCAGAAATCAGTAACAGATTCTCTTCGAGACTGATGCCCAGCGCTCGGTGGACATGCATATCCCAGGTCTTGCCGAAGATGGCCACCACCGGCGTACCGGCGTCGACCAGCTCACGGACATTACGATCCTCATGGACAGGATTCTTCGCGAAGCGCGTGGACCCGAACGCCACCAGCTTTGCGTGCTTCAGCTTCAGGTCTTTCGACCTCGCGAAGAATTCCTTGTCCTTCGGATTGGAACCGGGCCATCCGCCTTCAATGTAGTCAATACCCAGCTCGTCCAGTTTCTGGGTAATGAGGATTTTGTCCTCCACCGAGAAGGAAACGGCTTCGCCCTGCGTGCCGTCGCGGAGAGTGGTATCGAACGTATGAATGCGCATGGTTTTGGTCTTTTTTAGGCGGTCGCGGTTTCCTGCGGGATCCCGTCTTCTTTCTTCTTCTTGAGGAAGGTCATCATGGAGCGGAGTTCCGCGCCCACCGTCTCAATCAGCTGACCATGCTGCGATTCGCGCATGTGCAGGAACTTGTGACGGCCGGCCTTGTTTTCCGCGATCCAGTTGCGGGCGAATTCGCCGGACTGAATTTCGGCCAGAATCTTCTTCATTTCCGCGCGGGTCGCATCGGTAATCACGCGGGGACCGCTCACGTAATCGCCATATTCCGCGGTATCGGAAACCGAGAAACGCATGTAGTTGAGGCCGCCCTCATAGATGAGATCGACAATCAGCTTCAGTTCGTGCAGGCATTCGAAGTAGGCGATTTCCGGAGCATAACCGGCATCCACCAGGGTCTGGAAGCCCGCCCGGATCAGTTCGGCGGTGCCGCCGCAGAGCACAGCCTGTTCGCCGAAGAGGTCGCTTTCGGTCTCTTCGCGGAAGCTGGTCTCAATCACGCCGGCGCGCATGGAACCGATGCCCGTGGCATAGGCGAGCGCGTTTTCGAGCGCATGGCCGGAAGCGTCCTGAGCGACGGCAACCAGTGCCGGCACGCCCGAACCTTCGGTGAAGACTTCGCGGACGCGGTGGCCCGGAGCCTTCGGCGCAACCATCGAGACGTCCACACCTTCGGGAGCCTTGATGGCGCCGAAGTGGATGCTGAAGCCGTGCGCGAACATCAGGGTCTTGCCGGGGGTCAGGTTCGGCGCGATCTCGCTCTCATAGAGCGGTCCCTGAATGTGATCCGGCACCAGGATCATCATGATGTCGGCAACCCTGGCGGCTTCGGCCGTGTCGAGAACCGTCAGGCCGGCGGTCTGTGCCTTGGCGCGGCTCTTGCTGCCGGCGGGCAGGCCGACGACGACGTCCAGACCCGAATCCCGCAGGTTCAGCGCATGCGCATGGCCCTGGCTGCCGTAACCGATGATTGCAATTTTCTTCCCCTTCAGCGGGGCGACGTTGCCGTCCTTTTCGTAGTAGCGTTTCATGAAAGTCCTTAGCTGGCTTGTGGAATGACTGCTGCCGGAACCGGTGGCTGCAGGCGAAGTTTCTTGGTTTCGAGGGACATGGCGACGCCGCCGGAGCGGACCACTTCACTTTCGCCATAGCTGCGCATCACGTCAATGAATTCATCCAGCTTTTCCGGATCGCCCGTCGCCTCAATGGCGAAGCCTTCCGTGGATGACTCAATCACACGCGCGTGGAAGATTTCCGCTTCCTTCAGAACCGCCTGCCGCGATTCCTGGGTGCAGCGCACGCGGAGCAGAACCATTTCCCGGATGACGGCCGGCGCGTCCGTCAGGTCTGTCGCCTGCAGAACGTTGATGAGCTTGTTCATCTGCTTGACCACCTGGCCGCGCAGGCGGTCTTCCACGTCGACCGTAATGGTCATGCGGGAGAGCTCCGGGTCAAGCGTCTTCGCCACCGTCAGCGTTTCGATATTGTAGCCGCGGGCCGAAAGGACACCCGTGACGCGCAGCAGCGCGCCCGGCTTGTTCTCAAGAAGGATTGTGATTGTCTGGAGCATGTCTGTGATCCTTAAACCGCCACCGGAGTTGCCGGGGCAAACACCATTTCGTTGATCGCGCCACCCGCCGGCACCATCGGATAAACGTTCTCATCCGGCGTGACCATCACGTTCAGCAGGTACGGACCGGGATAGTTGATCGCCGTCTTCAGAGCATCCGTCAGTTCCCAGGGCTTGGTGATGGTTTTTCCCTCAAAGCCATACGCGCTGGCCAGCTTTTCGGCATCCGGGAAGCATTCGAGCGCCACCGAGCTCAGGCGATTGTTGTAGAACAGCGTCTGCCACTGGCGGACCATGCCAAGCACGCCATTGTTCATGCAGATGATCTTTACCGGCAGCGCGTGCGTCATGATGGTCGCCAGTTCCGGCATTGCCATCTGGAAGCCGCCGTCGCCGCAGATCGCGAAGACCAGCTTGTCGGGACGCGCCATTTGCGCGCCCATCGCCGAGGGGATACCAAAACCCATCGCGCCCAGGCCGCCGGAGTTGATCCAGAGGCGGGGTTCGTTGAAGCGGATCAGCTGCGCGGCCCACATCTGATGCTGGCCCACATCCGAGCACACAATCGCCTGGCCGTTCGACATGCGGTCGATCTCGTCCATCAGGTGCTGCGGCTTGATCTCGTTCTCCGCGCGCGGACGGTCATACGGGCGCTCCGCCATCCAGCCGCGAACCTTCGAGAACCAGCGGGCGCGGGCTTCCTTGTGCTTGCCGCTGAGTTCCGGCGCCAGTTCCTGGACGACCTTATTCAGTTTCTGCAGCACACGCTTCACGTCGCCCACAATCGGGATATCCGGATTGCGGTTCTTGCCGACTTCCGCCGGGTCGATGTCCACATGGATCACGCGGGCATGCCGCGCGAACGTGTGCAGCGAGCCGGTGACGCGGTCGTCAAAACGGGTGCCGAGCGCGATCAGCAGATCGCATTCCGTCATCGCCATGTTGGCCGCGTAGCTGCCGTGCATGCCAGGCATGCTGATGTAATTCGGGTGATTGCCGGAGAGCGCGCCGATGCCCATCAGGGTGGTCACGGCGGGGGAATCCGCCAGTTCCACAAACTCCGTCAGCTCCGCCGACGCGTTGGCGAGCACGATGCCGCCGCCCGCGTAAACCATGGGCCTCTCGGCCTCCCAGATCAGCTGCGCCGCGCGCCGGATCTGGCCGGTGTGGCCTTCAGTGAAAACCTTGTAGCCAGGCAGGTGAATCGTGTCCGGCGGATTGTAGTGGCCGCGCGCCTGGAAGACGTCCTTCGGAATATCGACGAGCACCGGACCGGGCCGGCCGCTCGCGGCAATGTAGAACGCTTCATGGACAATCTGCGGAAGTTCCGCCAGCGTCTTCACCATGAAGTTGTGCTTCGTGGCCGGGCGCGTGATGCCGAAGGTGTCGGCTTCCTGGAAAGCGTCGCTGCCGATGAGCTTCGAGTGCACCTGACCGGTGATCGCGACCAGCGGAATGGAATCCATCATCGCGTCGACAAGACCGGTAACCAGATTGGTGGCGCCGGGGCCGGAGGTAGCGCAGCAGACGCCGACTTTGCCCGTGGCGCGCGCATAACCTTCCGCGGCGAAGCAGGCATTCTCTTCGTGCCGAACCAGGACGTGCTTAATGTGGTGATCGTACAGAGCGTCGTAGAAGGGGATGGTGACGCCGCCGGGGTAGCCGAAGAAGACTTCAACGCCTTCGCGGGCCAGACATTCGAGCAGCATTTCTGCGCCCGTCATCAACTTACCGGTCTCCACGCGCTTTGCCGTGGTGGTGGTGGGATTTGTTTCCGGAGCTTGCATGATTTCGATTTGACTCCTGTCTACTGCGTAACTTATTCAATAACAGCCGATTTCAATAACAGCCGACGTTTAAAATGGCCAGTCACAACGAAAAAAGGCCACCGGCAGGGCATTGCCCCCGCTGATGGCCTTTCGGATCTTCTTCGGTTTGACCGAACTGGATTTCCCGAAAGCCTCAGACGGGGATGGTTACTACTACCGATACCCCTACTACAGGGGCGGTAATAATAATTCGGCCTGAGAAGCTGAAGGGCATTGCCAGAAACTCCAGTGTAAAGCCAAAGTTTTGGAAATGCAAGTGAGGGGGATGATTAGAAATATTTATAGCTGGATTGGACGGTAACAATTCCCGGCGAGGAACTGATATTTTGTTCGTGACCAATCACCCTGGCAAACTCATGAAACGACGCACCTTCCTTCTCGCCGGCAGCTCCGCTCTCGCCCTGCGCGCCGCCCCTTCCGACACGATTCGCCTTGGCGTAATCGGCAGCGGTGGCCGTGGCACTTATGTGATGTCGGTCTTTCAGAAAGATCCGGCTCTGCGCGTCGCCGGCATCTGCGACGTCTATGAGCCGAATCTCGAAAACGCTGTCTCCGCCGCCGCGAAAGTACAGGGCACGCAGCCCGCGATCTACCGGAACTATAAGGATCTGCTGTCAGCGCCGGATATCCACGCCGTCCTCATCGCCACCCCGGAGCACTGGCACGCCCGGATGGTGCTCGACGCTCTGGCCGCCGGGAAGGATGTCTACGTCGAGAAACCCCTCTGCCGCACTCCGGAAGAAGGAGTCCAGTTGGTGGAGGCCGAAAAGCGGACCAGGCAGATCGTGCAGGTGGGCATGCAGCGCCGGAGCTACGATCTTTATCTGGATGGCGCGAAACTGGTCGCCAACGGAACTCTCGGCACTGTGCGGATGGTCCGGTCCTGGTGGCTGAATAACTATGTGGGTAACGGCGGCGAGCGGACCGCGAAGCTCGATGGCGCGCTCGACTGGGAACAGTGGCAGGGTCCCGTCAAACGTCGCATCCCCCCTGATCCGTTTATCTTTCGCAACTGGCGCAACATGGCGGATTACGCCGGCGGCATCGTGACCGATCAGGGGGCGCACGTCTTCGACGGGATCCACCTGCTCATGAATGCCGGCTACCCCGTTGCCGTGACCGCTGCGGCCGGAAAACCGCATCGCAAGGGCTACGACACACCGGAATCGGTGGTGGTCACCGCGGAGTATCCGGAGGACTTCCTCGGCGTGTTTTCCATCAACTACGCGGCCATGCGCTACCAGACGCGAAATGACCAGCTGAATCAGCTGGATGGAGACAAAGCCCGCCTCGATATCGGACGCGAGGAATTCCGGGTCTTCCTCCAGAATTCCGAAGACGTGGCCGCTATCACGCGGCGCTCGGAAAAGGGCTTCAACCGGGCCACCGACCTCCACGTTCAGAACTTCCTCGACTGCGTCCGAACCCGCCACATTCCCACCGCGCCGATGCGGCTTGGCTTTCAGGCCGTGCTCGTGACGCAACTGGGCAATCTCTCACTGCGGGAGGGACGACGCATGAAATGGAACGCCCGGCTCAGCCGGGTGGAAGCCTGATTACCCGGACTTACTCGTTAATCCTGGAGGCAATTTCCGCCCCGATGATTTCGAGGAATTCCGCCGCCGGAATCGCGCCCAGATCACCGCGCTTCCGGTGGCGAACCGCCACCTGACCGGCCTCGGCCTCGCGTCCGCCGATCACCAGCATGTAGGGCACCTTCTGCATCTGCGCATCGCGGATCTTCAGGTTGACCTTTTCATTGCGGTCATCCACCATCACGCGGACACCGGCGGCCTTCAACATGTCCGCAATGTGTTCCGCGTAGGCCTGCTGCTTATCCGTGATGGGCAGAACAGCCGCCTGCACCGGAGCCAGCCACGTTGGGAACGCACCCGCGTAATGCTCCACCAGGATGCCGAAGAAACGTTCCACCGAGCCAAACAGCGCGCGGTGAACCATCAGCGGGCGGTGTTTCTTGCCGTCTTCAGCAATATATTCGAGCTCGAAACGGCGGGGCAGCGTGAAATCAAACTGCACCGTGGAGAGCTGCCACAGCCGGCCAATCGCATCGACCAGTTTCACGTCAATCTTCGGGCCATAAAAGGCCGCTTCGTCCGGAATCACGGTCGCGTCAATCCCCAGCCGGTCGCAGGCTTTGCGCAGCGCGCCTTCCGCCAGCGCCCAGTTGGCGGGCTCGCCGTCGTACTTACCGCTCGCGCCGCCATCCCAGGTGGAAATCTCGGCCTTGTACGAATGGAAACCGAAGGTCTTCAGCGTATCGGTGGCGAAGTCCAGACAGGCGACAATTTCATCTTCGATTTGTTCCGGGGTACAGAAGATGTGCGCATCGTCCTGCGTAAAGCCGCGGACGCGCAGCAGTCCGTGCATGGTGCCGGAACGTTCATAGCGGTAAACGGTGCCCAGCTCACCCAGACGGACCGGCAGATCGCGGTAGCTATGCTGGCGGTCGCGGTAGATCAGAATGTGGCCGGGGCAGTTCATCGGCTTCAGCTGATACTCGGCATCGTCCAGCTCCATCGGCTTGAACATGTTTTCCGAGTAGAAACCGGCGTGGCCGGAGACCTTCCAGAGATCGCGCCGCATCACGTGCGGTGTGTAAACCAGGGAGTAGCCACGCTTCAGGTACGCATCGCGCATCCAGTCTTCCAGTTGCTTGCGGATGATTCCGCCTTTGGGATGGAAGAAAATCAGCCCGGGACCAGCCAGTTCCTGAATGCTGAACAGATCAAGTTCCTGACCGAGCTTGCGATGGTCGCGCTTCTTCGCCTCCTCGAGCTTGTTCAGGTACTCGTCGAGTTCCTTTTTGCTGAACCACGCGGTGCCGTAAATGCGCTGCAACTGCTTGTTCTTCTCGTCGCCCTTCCAGTAGGCGCCGGCGATGCTGAGCAGCTTAAAGGCTTTGATCTTCGACGTATCCGGGACGTGCGGTCCGCGGCAGAAGTCGATGAAGTGCGGACCCAGCGTGTATTCGGAGAAGATGTCGTCCGCGCGCTCTTCAATCAGCTCCACCTTCATGGGCTCGTTCATCGCGCGGTACTTTTCGAGTCCCTCCGGCTTGGCGATCAGCTTGCGATCGAACGCGAGCGCCTTCCCCTGCAGTTCCCACATCTTTGCCTCGATCTTTTCGAGGTCCTGCGGCGTGAACGGCTCCGGGCGGTCAAAATCATAATAGAACCCGGTGTCGATGGGCGGACCGATGCCCAGTTTGGTTTCCGGGAACAGCTCCAGCACGGCGGCGGCGCAGAGGTGGGCGGTCGAATGGCGGTAGACTTCCAGCGCGTCGGAATCCTTGTTGGTCAGAATCTGGAGCGTGGAATCGGCTTCGAAAGGCCGCTTCAGGTCGTAAAGCTGGCCGTTGACGCGGGCCACAATCGCGGCGTCAGCCAGGCGCGGGCTGATCTTCTGCGCGATGTCAAGGGCGCTGGCGCCCGCCGGAACCTGCTGTACACTTCCGTCCGGCAGGGTAATTTGAAAGCTGCTCATATTGTTCGAAACGAGGAAATCTCAGGTTATCACCCGCGCGCGGGAGGTTTTACATCCGACCCTGTTACCCAAGGTGGGGGGCGCGTTTAGTACTACAAGTCTTGATCCCGGGCCTGACTTTTCGTTACCCTTTTATCTTCACTGTCCATGGGAGCGGAGCCCGTCCGTAATCCACCGTGGTTTCAGTACTTTCGGAGGAAAATTCGCTTTGATTTCAGCCCGGCTTCAATCTCCCGGACTTTTGGCAGTCCTGCCACTTTTCCTGCTCTCCGCGTCCGTGCCCGCGATGGCAAACCTGATCATTACGCCGACCTTCGATTCCACCTTCAATAACCTCAGTTCTTCGGACAAGACGAACGCGGAGAACACCATCAATTCCGTAATCAATACCTACGAAGCCGACATTCTGAACAGCATCACCGTCAAAATCACGTTCTCCGTCAACCAGTCGGTTCTTGGCTCCACCAATTTTTCCGTTTACCAGATCCCCTACTCGTCCTACGTAACGGCCCTGACCAATCACGCCGTCAGCGCGGACGATTTCGCCGCCATCACAAAACTTCCCTCCAACGGGACGGTGGATCCGGTCACCGGGCTGGGCAGCCTGGACGTCAAAGCGCCTGTCATCCGGGCGCTTGGAATCGTGAATGCCGGCGCCAACAGTGGCGGTACCGACGCGACCATCAGCCTCGGCACCAACTCGATGAACCTCACGCGTACCGGCACCCCGAATTCATCGCTGTACGACCTGCAATCCGTCGTCTCCCATGAAATCGATGAAGCTCTCGGACTCGGCTCTTCTCTCGGCCTCGGCTTCCAGTACGTTTCGCCCGAAGACCTTTTCCGGTATACAGGAACGGGCGGTAGCGGCAACCCCTGCAGCACGGTAAGCGGACGGTCTTATACGACCGGCAGTACCGCGAAATCCTGTTTCTCGATCAACGGGACCACCGGTCTGGAACAGTTTAATCAGAACAGCAGCGGCGATTACGGCGACTGGGCCAGCAACGGCACCGCGCAGGTGCAGGATGCCTTTGGCACCGCCGGGGCTGAACCGAATCTGGCAACCGAACTCCGGGCACTGGATGTGATTGGGTATACGACCGTTCAGTCGTCTGTTCCGGAACCCGGCACGGGCCTATTGATCTCGCTCGCGCTCGGCCTGGTGGGAATTCGCGCCCGCCGGACTCGCTGATTGAATCTGCGACTAACCCCGATATAAAGGCCGGCCCACGCGGCCTGTCTTCGCGCGAAGCAGCGCGCCGTCAATCGTCGTTACATAAAGATCCGTGAGGTCATCGCCCCCGAAGGCGCAATTGGTCGGTCTGGTGCAGGGCACGGGGTGTGTTTCCAGTACCTCGCCGGAAGGCGAAAACACGTACATCATCGGTCCAGGCCCGCTCACTTCCCAGCCGCAGCAGGCAATGATATTGCCTTCCGTATCGAGCCGCATGCCGTCGATGCCGCGATGCGCTCCGAAATCATGCAGTACCTCCGGCGTTCCCAGCGACCGGTCTTCCTTCACCGGATACGCCCGGAGCTGACGCTTCTCGGTAGCCTCCCTGCCGCTCTGGGCCACGTAGAGGGTCTTGTAATCGAGCGAAAACAGCAGGCCATTGGGCCGCGTGGTCTCAAACGTGACCCTCGTAATGTTCCATTTGCCATCCGACTGCTCGTCCAGTCGATAGACCGAATCGTGGTCCAGATCCTTATGCGTGCGGTCGTTGCTCCAGGGACCCGCCGAGCCCTCATAGAACGGATCGGTAAACCAGACGCTGCCTTGCAGGTCGACCACCAGGTCGTTCGGGATATTCAGCCGTTTTCCTTCGAAACTGTCCGCCAGAACGGTCACCGCCGAATTCCCTTCAGAATCCGGAGCTTCGAAACGAACCACGCGGCGCAGATTCTCCGTCGCGCCTCCCTGACAGGCGTAAAGCCGGCCCTGTGCGTCGAAAGTCATGCCATTCGAGTAATTGGTATCCTCGCGCCAAACGGAAACCGTACCTGCCGCCGGGTCATACCGCATGATTTTGCTGTGGTGAATCCGGGTATAAAGCATACCGGACCCATCCCAGGCATTGCCTTCGGAAACCTTGCCGTAAGCCGGATCCAGCGTTTCAAACTTCCAGGGGGAAGAGGAAAAAGGGGACAAGAGAACACTCCAGGGCCCCGGGATTTTCCAAACCGCCATGCGGTCGGAGCGGAGACCGAACCGCTATGATATCGAACAGCGCCCCGGCTCACCCACGACCAGGCTTAGGCACGGCGACCACGGACTCCCGCCGCCTCCACCTCGTCCCGGCCCAGCATGATGGTCAGGTCTTCCGCTATCCGCCGCAACCCCGCCGCCTGCGAATTCAGTTCCTGCGCGGACGCCGCGCTTTCCTCCGCGCTCGCCGCCGAGCGTTGCGTCACATGCTCCATCTCCATCAGAGCCTTACTCACCGAATCCAGACTCTTCGCCTGTTCTTTACTGTCTGCCCGCACGTCTTCCACCAGTGTCTTCACGCGGTCCGTCTCGGCCGCTATTCCCCGTATCGCCACGGCCACTTCGTTTACTTTGGAAGCACCCGCATGAGAAGCCGTGATTGACCCTTCGATCAGCGAGGCCGTGTCCCGCGCGGCGGTCGCGCTCCGCTGCGCCAGGTTTCGCACCGCATCCGCCACCACGGCAAAGCCCATGCCGGCCTCTCCGGCGCGGGCAGCCTCCACGGCGGCATTCAATGACAGAATATTCGTCTGAAACGCGAGTTCGTCGATGACGCGGATGATCTGGGAAATCCTGTTGCTCGCGGAGTTGATCTCCGCCATCGCGGCCACCATCTCATCGAGCGACTGGTTGGCCTGCGAGAACTTCTGGCGGGACTGCGTGACGAGTTCCGCGGCATCCTCGGATCGCGCCGTGTTCTTCACTGCCGACGAATGAATCTCGCGCCCGGAAGCCGAGGTTTCTTCGAGTGACGCCGCCTGTTCTGACGCTCCCTGGGCCACAGACTGGCTGGCGGAGGAGACCTGAACCGAGGCGTTTGTCACCTCTTCCGCCCCGTGGAGCAGCAGCGTCATCGCCCTGCGCAGCACTTTCACCGTACTGCGGATCTGGTACATGGAGGCGAGCCCCATCGCGAAACAAAGCGCCATCAGAACCGCGCTGACCGTCCAGCTGTGGCTGTACTCCTCCGCGAGCGCGGCTTTGTCACGCGCCAGAACCTCGCGCTCAATCTGCTGCAGCCGAGTCACATCGGCTCCCAGCTTCTCCATTACGGGCGCCGTGAGCTGGCGGCGGATTCGGTCCGCTTCTGAGGCGTTCTCCCCGTTGGCCGCTCGCAGCAGATCTTCAAACAGAGGCAGCCATTCCCCCAGCCGCGCCTCGGCATCCTTCGTAAGCCCCTTCGACTCCGCCGTGATCAGCATCGGAGACAGTTCTTCCGTGATCTTCCGGATGCGTTCCGCGTACTTCCGGAAACTCTGCTCGTTGGTGGAGATCTCCGCGGGGTCTTTCGCGAACGCTCCCAGCACAATCCCGTTCTGGGCGGACATCATTTCCGACTGCGCGTCGTCCATCGCCGTCGCGAGTTCAATCTTCCGGGTGGTCTTGTCGGCGACCGTATCGAACCTGGCGTTGAACGTGCTGAGAGAGTTGAGCCCGGTGTAACCCAGCAGGGCAGTCAGGGCAAACATGGCTGCGGACGCAGCCATGAGTTTCGTACCAATTGTCGTCTTCATACCACTGCACTTGTATCGGCAGGAGGGGCGAAAACCTTTATTGGAAAGGCCCGAAACAGCAAAGAGGCCGGAAGGGATCTCCCCTCCGGCCTCTTTTTTGATTCTTGCTATGCGGAAACTAGCGCGCGGCTAAAAGAGCGCGCAACCGGCGGGCGCGCTCCGGCGCACGCAACTGACGCAAAGCCTTGGCTTCAATCTGCCGGATTCTCTCGCGCGTCACGTCGAACTCCTGCCCGATTTCTTCAAGCGTATGTTCGCGCTCACACCCAATGCCGAACCGGAGCCGGATCACCTTCTCCTCCTTCGGCGAAAGGGTTTTCAGAATACCGGCAGTCTCGTCCCGCACGTTCGATTCAATCACGGCATCCACCGGTGAACCCACCCAGCGGTCTTCAATCAGATCGCCCAGCGCGGATTCGCCATCGCGGCCCACCGGCGTTTCGAGCGAAACCGGATCGCGCGAAATCGTCTTCAGCTTCTGAACTTTTTCAACCGGGATATCCATGCGCCGGCTGATTTCTTCGTTCGTCGGCGTCCGCCCGAGCTCCTTTTCGAGCTCACGGCTGGCCCGCAGGAACTTGTTCATGCTCTCGTTCATATGAACGGGAATACGAATCGTGCGCGATTGGTCCGCAATGGCGCGCGTAATCGCCTGCCGAATCCACCAGGTGGCATACGTGGAAAACTTGTAGCCGCGGCGGTATTCAAACTTGTCGGCGGCACGCATCAGACCGATGTTGCCTTCCTGAATCAGATCCAGCAGGTGCAGCCCGCGGTTGACATACTTTTTGGCGACCGAAACCACCAGACGGAGGTTCGCCTCCACCAGATCTTTTTTCGCCCGCTCCGCTTCCTGCTCACCATGACGGATCACCGTTACGGTGTGCTTCAGTTCCTCAAGCGAAGCGCCCGCGCTCACTTCACGCTTGCGGATTTCCCGTTTCAGCTCGCGGATGCGGGGCTGCTGCGCCACCGCATTCTTCGCTTCGAGGCGCTTCAGTTCGCGATCGAGGTGGTTCAGTTCTTCCACCGCGCGTTCAATCTCGCGCGTAAAATCACGCCACCGCAACAGGACCCACGGCACCGCGCGGATCGCCAGAGAGGTTTCCACCAGCGCGCGATACAGCTTCAGCTGTACCTTTTTTCGGGCCTTTTTATTGCCGGCCGGAGCAACTTCCAGCTTTTCCTGCAACGCCACGGCGCGCTTGTGGGCACTCTGTATATCGTTGAAAGTCTTGAGGATATCGGTACGCTTGCGCGAATCCGCGGGCGTGCCTTCTTCAATGTCGCCACCGATATCGACGTGGTTATCCAGATCGTCCGGCGTCTTCTTCAGGGTTTCGGAAAGCTCGACTACCGCCAGCTGTACCAGCGCCGACCGGCTGATCGCTTTCTGCATCCGGAGCTTGCCGCGTTCCATCCGCCGGGCAAGGTCCACTTCGCCTTCACGCGTCAGAAGAGGGACTGCACCCATTTCGCGAAGATAGACGCGGACAGGGTCGTCTGTATAAATCGACTCTTCCACCTGCTGCTGAGGGTGGAGAAAATCCGCCTCGGCTTCAGGGTCGAAAAATTTTGTCGCTTCTTCGTCGAAGTTGATCCCTAACGGGGCTTCGTGCAGAAACTGATCGTCATCATGATCCATTTACTCAATACCTTCCCGGCAACTCAGGCGCGCGCGGACAGACACGCCTCAGCCAATCATTCTTTTTTGTTTTGTTAACTTTAGGATCGGCGAAACGCCTCAAAGCCGCACTAGCGGGAAGGGAGTTTCAGTTGGCACAAAGGCACACAACTCCCGGGACTCATGTTAACACAAACGAAGTAATTTCGTACCTCGTTTATTTGGATGCGAGTCCCGGGCGTTGGTTACAGAAACAAATGAGGCGGCACTACCCCAGCAGAATGTCGCGGCAATACTCCAGACACTTTGCCACTTCAATCACCGAATCCGTCCCCTGATACTCATACTCAATGTTGGCCGGGAACGGGTACTTCTCCGCCTTCATCAGGTTCAGCACCGCCTTGATCGGCGTCTGCCCTTCGCCCCAGCGCACATTCGCGCCCCGCCCGCCCGGAGGATTCCGGAAGCGGTCTTTAATATGAAGGTTCGAAATCCGGTCATGATGCTTTTTGATGTAGTCCACCGCGTCATACCCAGCCGCCGTGAAGTGCCCGATGTCCAGATTTACGCCGATGTATTTGCCGAAAGACATAATCTTTTCATAGCTTTCGAGCGTGGCGAACTGTTCGGGATCATCCACCGCGTCATGCCCGTGACCTGCCCAGAGCATCTTGTACTTCTCGGCAAACGGGGCCACGCGCCGCGCGATCGTCACCGTGGAACTCGACGAAATCGCCTTCACTCCCAGCGCCTGCGCCATCTGGAAGGAGTAGTCCAGTTCAGAGTCCTTCACGTTGCCGTTCAGGTTGTAGCAAAGGATGCGCAGATCAATACCGGCGTCGTCAAACTGCTTCCGGATGCCCTTGTAGGTATCCATTGACACGCCCGCCCGCCACTTTTCGAGTTCCGCGCGCGCCGCATCGGCCGCTGCCCGTGCCGCCGCCTGCTGTTCCGGCGTCATCTGGCCCCGCCCGCGTCCGCCGCCACCAAAACCGGGACCCGCCGGAGCGCCGGCCAGCGCCTCGGCATGATTCGACATAATCTCCACTTCGCTGATCCCCAGCTTCGTGATCACGGGAATCAGATCCTGCGCGGTCACTCCCTGCCGGAAGCTGTACGTAATGACGCCAATCTGCACGCCACCGAAATTCGAGTTCGGCTTCGGCGGCGGACCACCGGGCCCTCTGCCCTGAGGCGGCTGCGCGGCGGCCTCATTCTGCATCAACAGTTGCGCCGCGGGTACGGCCCCGAGCGCCAGCTTGCCAAAATTTCTTCTTGAAACCACGATTGCTCTCCCTGGCAGGTCGCCGCACCAACAGGCGTCGCCGTTTCGACTATACATAGAAGCCGGAAGTCCGCAGAGACTTCTTTACAAGAAATTGCGGAAGAGTACTAACCACGGCCAAACCCATTGGCCTCCCGTTAACGTGATTTTTCCGAGGGAATTCGTTAGCTTCAGAACAGCTGTTTGACGCCGGTTTCCATTGATGCTCCCCGGGGGCCTCCGAAGATCATCCGGATTCCGGCGTCCCCATCCTACCCCGCCCCGCCCACTTCGTGAGCCGGCGTGAGACAGGCCCAGCGCTCCATCAGCCGGCGGTGAGCAATCCGCCAGATCACGATTCCGGAGAACTCGTACCTCTTCCCGGAAGACGACTCCGTTCCCGTCCACCGGTTGCGCACCACCACCCGGTCGTCATCCGCCACCAGGTCCAGAATCTCCACATGAATATCCGGGAACTTCTGATAAGCGCCGCCCACGTAGGCTTTCGCCCCGGCCGGCCCGGGCGGCAAACCGGGCGGAACATCCGAACCATGGTCGACAAACTCCGGCGCAAAATTCACATCCGCGATATCCAGATTCTTCCGGTTGACGAACTCCTCGAAATGGTTGCGGACAAACTCCCGGCTTTCGGCGGATGTAAAACCCGTTTTCGAATTTACCGGCAGGAAGCGGTCGCGGGACTCCGCCAGAAACGCGTCAATCGTTACCGGCGCGCGGCCGAGCAGCGTTTCCAGCACGTCCGTGACGGCGGCAGCCTTCCCGCTGGTGTAGTAACGCTGCAGGTCGATCAGCGCATCCACCTGCCAGACTGGCATTCCCAGGCCCAGCATGCTGTTTCGCTGCGCCTCTTCCGGAATGTCGACGTACCGAACCAGGCGGTCCGCCGCCAGCGAGATCCGCGCCGCAATCTCCGCCTGCGAGAGCGCTTCCGGACCGTTCAGCTCATAGACCTTCCCCGCGTGTCCGGCTGGATTCAGCAGCACCGTCACGGCGGCCGCCGCCACGTCCCGCACATCGAGCAGACTGGTCTTCGCATCCCCCATCGCCGCGTAAAACGCTCCCTGCGCGCGGATCGAAGGTGCGTTGTACGCCACAAGGTTCTGCAGGAATCCGTTCGGGCGAAGGATGGTATATCCCAGCCCCGAGGCCACCAGCTTGTCCTCCACCCGGCGGTGCCAGGAGGGGAAGGATTTGTCGTAGTCGCCGGCCCCCAGCGCGGAGTTCAGCACCACGTGCTTCACTCCCGCCGCCAGACACGCGTCGATCACGTTGCTTTCCAGCGCCACCAGTTCGGGAATGGGAGAGCACACCAGAAACACCGTCCCGATACCCTCCAGCGCGGCCCGCAGTTGCGCCGGATTCCCGAAATCCGCCTCCACCTGACCCGGCTTCGCCTCGCTCCGGACCATCGCCCGAAAGGGCTGTCCCGCACGGCTCAACGCCTCCGCAACAGCGCCGCCTGTGCTTCCACTCACTCCCGTGACTAAAATCATGATTGGCTCCTGCGCGCATGTTAGCAGCGCCCGGCAGCACTACGGAAGTACGCACAAAAAGGTAAGTGCCCGCATGAAAGAGCATTACAACTGTCCCGTTCAGGCCACTATCAATGTGATTTCCGGCAAATGGAAAGTGCAGATTCTCTGGCGGCTGACCTTCGGCCCGCTCCGCTTCGCCGCACTCCGCGACGGTCTGCAAAAGATCACCGAAAAGGTTTTGGCAGACCAGTTGCGCCAACTCGAAGCCGACGGCCTCATCCTCCGCGCCGCCACCGATTCCGTTCCGCCCGCCGTCACCTACTCGCTCAGTGAAGAGGGAGAAAAGCTGGTCCCCCTCATGACGGGGCTATGCAAGTGGGGCGCCAGCCATTTCGGGATCGTGGGGAATCTGCCTCCCCTCACCCGCGAGACCTCCTAAACGGTCAGGGCTTCGGCCGCCGCCGGATCAAGGAACATCGTGGCGGCCGGATGCCCGCGCAGGGCCGACGCCGGGCAGGCTTCCGCCACCGGCCCCTCAAGCGCCGACCGCACCGCCTGGCTCTTATGGTGCCCGTTCACGTACACCAGCGCGCGCGGAACGCTCAGGAAGAACGGCACAGTCAGCGACAGCGCCTGTTTCGGCACGTCGCTCAATTGTTCAAACGCTCCGTCGTGAACCTGTTGCATCCGGCAGATATCGTCCAGGTCCACCGGACGCACGCTGCGCGGTTCCTGAAAATTACACACCGGCGGGTCAATGAACGCCAGATGCCCGTTTTCGCCGATCCCCATGATCACCAGCGACGGCTTCGCTTCCGCCAGCAGCGCCGCATAACGCGCGCATTCCGCCGCCGCGTCCTCCGCTTCGCCATGCAGTTGATGGAAGGCCGCCACCGGCACGTGATCGAGCAGACGCTCGCGCAGAAAGCGGCGGAACGAAGCCGGATGGTCGCCGCTCATCCCGGCATATTCGTCCATGTGGAAGGCGGTGATTTTCTCCCAGGCGATGCCCGGCTGCGCGCGCAGCGCCGCGAGAAACGGGTCCTGCGACACAGCGGAAGCGAACACGATCGCCATCCTGCCCTCCCGGGCAAGCGTCTCACGGATCAGGTCAGCGGCGATCGCCGCCCCTGCCTCTCCGGCGGCGGTACGGTTAGAATAAATCCGGACTTCAAGCTGGTCTTTGGTAAAGGATCGGGTGAGCATTTGCGGAAGCTCCAATATAACGAACCGGCGGAGGAATCCCGAGTTGTCTGAGTTACGTTTCGCGGGTAAGACGGCCCTGGTGACGGGCGGTTCACGCGGCATCGGTCGCGCCATCTGCCACCGTCTGGCCGCGGAGGGCGCGGAAATTCTGCTCCACTACCATCAGGACGAAAAAGCGGCCCGGGAAGTAGCCGGAGCCAGCCCGCACTTCCGCCTCTTCCAGGCCGACCTCGCACACCCCGCCGAAATCGACCGCCTCATCACGGCTCTCGGCGACACCCGGCTCGACTTCCTCATCAACAACGCCGGCGTCTGGCTGCCCAGTCCCGTTGGCGAAACCACCGTCGAACGCATGGACCGCATTCTCGACACCAACCTGAAAGGCCCGTTCTGGCTCGTCAACCGCGCGCTGCCCCTGCTGAACACGGGCGCGCGCATCATCAACATCTCTTCCGTGGCCGCGAAAACCGGCGTGGCGGGCGGACGCAGCCTCTACGGCGCGAGCAAAGCCGCGCTCGAATCGCTCACCCGCAACTGGGCACTCGAACTCGCGCCACGCGGCATTCTGGTGAATGCCGTGGAGCCTGGTTACCTCGCCACCGACATGACAGCCGCCCACTTCCGTGACCCCGCCGTGCTGCGGCGCGCCATCGACCGCCATCCTCTGGGCCGCATGAGCACCCCCGAAGACGTGGCGGACGTGGTCGCGTTTCTCTGCTCAGACGACGCCCGCTTCATCACCGGCCAGAGCCTCAACGTCAGCGGCGGCTTTGTGATCTGACGTTCTCGATCACATAATCCGCCCCGCGCCTGCGCACCCCCGCCGAGATCCGCGCGCCCGGCTGCAGCGAATCCAGTTCTTTCTTGTCCCGCACAATGAACTCGCGCGTCTCTTCCGCGCCGGTCGCCTTCAGAAACCCGGTCACCGCGCCGTGCTTCAGCGTGACCGAACCCGCCTCCGGATAAACCTCCACCACTTCCCCCAGCAGCAAATGCCGCGGCCGAACCGGCGGCGTCACCGCTTTCGGGCTCCACGGGTCCGCCCATCGCTGGTCCACCGCGACATACGGATCCGTCAGGCTCTTCAGAAACTCCAGCAGGTCCGTCTTCTCAGCCGGCGTCAGCTCAAACGACTTCACGAACTCGCTCTTGTTGGGATTCTCAAACCCCACCCCGGCCAGCGGCCCGGTTTTGATGGTGCGCCCGCCCGCACGGTAGTGTTCGATAGCCTCTTC
The DNA here is from genome assembly GCA_903900705.1 of uncultured Acidobacteriia bacterium. Lineage (GTDB taxonomy): Bacteria > Acidobacteriota > Terriglobia > Bryobacterales > Bryobacteraceae > BOG-234. The sequence goes on along the minus strand of CAIUOG010000118.1, from coordinate 12,061 downwards.
CAGCGTATTCACGCTGCCGTCGTGCATGTAGGGCGCGGTGAGGGCGATATTCCGCAGCGTCGGCGCCTTGAACTTTCCGGCGTCCGCCTTCTGCCGCGTGAACTCGAACAGCCCCGGCGCGTCTTCCGGATATGTGAGTTCCGTCTTCAGGTTGTACAGCCCCGTGTTGTGGAACTCCACCTCGGGCGAACCCTTGCCCAGGTAGTCGAGCGACCCGGTGAAGTTGAACCCGCCATGGCAGTGGAAGCATTCGAGGCGCTCGCTGTAGAAGAGCTTCTCTCCGCGTTTGGCCGACTCGGAAATCGCGTCGGCATCATCGCCACGCCGATATTCGTCGTACGGCGAATCCCCGGAAAGCAGCGTGCGCTCAAACGCGGCAATCGCCTTCGTAGTGTTCCCGATCGTCACCGGTTCCCGCTCCGAAGGAAACGCCACCGGAAAGAGCCTTGCATAGCGCGGCTCGGCCTTCAGACGGACCACCAGTTCGTCTTCCTTGCCAGCCATTCCCAGCTCCACCGGATGCTCCCCGAACATCGGCACCAGCGCCTGCCGCTCCAGCTTCGTCACGTTCGGATTTGCCCAGGTGAGCACCGAGTTGTACGCCACATTGATCAGGCTCATCGGCCCGCGCGGATGCAGTTCGCCGGTGGACCCCAGGCCGCGCGCCCGCCCGTCCGTTAACGCTTTATCCTGCCGGTGGCACGTCCCGCACGATTGCTTCTGGTTGGCAGACAACCGCTTGTCATAGAACAGCAGCCGCCCCAGTTCCACCTTCTCGGCCGTCATCAGATTGTCCGCGGGAACCTTCGGATGCGGAAACCCCGGCGGCAACTGCCACTCGTACGTGCCCAGTTGTATCCGCTCGGCGTATAACTCCCGCACACGGAGCTCCCGCACCCAGAACACCATTTCCCAACGCTGCGCATCAGTCAGCTGCTTCCCATACGCGGGCATCCCTTTTTCCGCGCCATTGGTGATGATCCAGTAGATCTCGCCGTCCTTCATCGCCTGCATCAGGTAGTCGGTCAGATCCGTGGGCCGGCTCGGCAGCGTGGAAGCCAGCTTTGTGCGCGACTTGCCGTCCGCGCCATGGCACTCCGCGCACAGCTTCGAAAAGGTGGCGCTTGCCGAATACAGCGCCGCTTCGGATGGCTGCAGCGGATTCACCAGCCGTCTCGATTCGAGCGGCGCGCTCGACCGCCCATTGGCGTCATGCGCCGCCAGCAGCGCCGGCATCCACACCAGCAACAGCGCCGCTCTCATTTGCCGGCCTCCATCAGCCCCTTCCGGAAGAAGCTCTGCTTTCCGTCCGGACGCCCCGCAAAGGGCAATCCCAGTCGGCCAAACACCGGACCGCACGCCGCCGTCCCGGGCTCAGACTCACAGCCCGTGCCGTGATCCACATCGGAATCCGCCAGCAGCGCCCCCAGATCGGCAATCACCACATCCTTCGCCGGGTCGAAATCCGCCAGTTCCACCTCCACGCGGTTTGGCGACAAACACTTCGTGGGCGGCGCATTGGGCGACTGATTCGGCGTGCAACCCGTGCTGCCCAGATGGATGGCATACCCGCGCGGCACGCCCGTGCTGGTGAACTCAATGCGCGCGAAACGCCGGCCCGCATTCCAGATCCACGCCATCGCGGTCAGGTTCAGCGGAGAAGGCATGGCCGTCAGATCACTGTGATTCTTCGCAAACGGTACACCCAGCGTGAAGCGCAGTCCGTGATAGGAATGCCCCGCCGGCACGGTGCCCGCCACCTGCGTATTCTTCTCCGGCGTGCCGTTGCGGCAGGCTCCGGAGGCGTCTTCAAAGTCCAGCAGCGCCACGTCGTCCAGTTGCCACTGGCCGCCCTGATTCAGCTCCACGGCGGTTTCATGGCCCGTTTCATCCACCAGACGGACGTTGTGCACATAGAACCGGAAGTCCTTCAAAGTCACGGAGGACTTCGTGGTTCCCACGCCACTGTACTTCCGCCCGCACGCCAGTTCCTCATCGCCCACCGTCGCACGGAAGCGAACCGTTACCGCGTCAGCCCCGCGGGCGCTGACTGCCATCAGAAGAGCAAAACCCGCCAACCGGAAAGTCATGGTTTTATAACGATAAATTGTCCCATCATGCCTTCGTCCTCGTGGTTTGAGAAGTGGCAGTGATACATATACGGGTTCACCACATCCGCAAAATCTTCGAACTTCGCCACAAACGTGACCGACTCGCCCAGCGGCACCGCCACGGTATCTTTCCATCCCTGCTCATACGATGCCACCGTGCCCGAACTGCGGGAAATGATCCTGAACTGCACGTCGTGAATGTGGAAGGAGTGGCTGAATGTCTGGCCGTTGGAGATGGTCCAGGCCTCCGCCCCGCTCAGCGTCACCGTCTGATTGATGGTGTCCGGATTATAGGCGGAACTGTCGAAATTGAAAGGCGTCCCCGGGCCTTTATCGGTGATCTTCACGGTTCGGCTTTTCGTGGCGTCCGCCTGCGTGAGATACGTGTTCTTCACCAGCGTGGCGGGCAGGCTGGTAGTCGCATTCGCGGTCGGCGCGCCCACATTGATGTGGATCACGTTGAACGTCGTATTGTTCAGCAAACTGCCAAACGTGCCGCTCGTGGCCGGCTCGCCGCCCGGGAAACCGAAGGTCTGCCCGCCGTTGTAAGCCTTCAGATCCAGCTGCGAACCCACCGCGTCTTTCGTCAGGTCCACCAGAATCTCGTAGCGCTCGCCGACGAATACTTTCAGCCGCGTAACCGGCACCGGTGCATCCAGCAGTCCGCCGTCATTCCCGATCACATAGAACGTCCGCCCATCGCTGAACCCCAGGTTATAGGCGCGCTCAATCTCCGCATTCAGAATCCGCAGCCGCACAAACTGCGCGGGCAGCGTGACCTGCGCGTTCATCGTGCCATTGGCGAGTTCGTAATCGCCGTAGGGCGAGACCGACGTATCGGTATTGATCTGGTTCCCTCCCGCCAGAAACTTCCGGCTCGTCATCACCAGCGGGATGTCGTCAATCCCGTAATTGCGGGGCAGAGCCAGCGCCGCCTCCAACGGATCTTTCACGATAATGAACCCGCCGGAGCCATACAGAATATGCTCCGTCGTCTTCATGTGCAGATGTGGGTGATACCAGAATGTGGCGGCGCTGTTCTTAATTTCAAATGATGGCGACCAGGTCTCCCCGGCTGCGATCGGCTGGTGCGGACCTCCATCGGTCACCGCCGGAATATGGAACCCGTGCCAGTGCGTGGTGGTCGATTCGCTCAGCTGATTCGTCACGTTCATCTGCACCACGTCGCCCTTGTTCATGATGAGCGTCGGCCCCCAGAAGCCCGCATTGTTATAGCTGTACGTCTTCGTCACTTCGCCGCCGCGGATCTGTTTGGCCCCAGGCGCAAGCGTCAGGTTGAACGTCTTGCCGGTAATGGTGTCCGGGATCCAGAGCGTGTTGTAGGTGGCCGATGCCGCCAGCGCGGGCATCACCATCACACTGGCGGAAGCCGCGCCCGTGCCGTTGCCGTTCACCGCCGCCACCGTGCAGGAATAAAGCGCGCCGTTCGTCAGCCCGGCAATCAGGAACGGGCTCGCAGTGCCCGTTGCGGTCTTCGACTCCGAACCGGCCGCGCACGTGGCTGTGTAGCCGGTGACCGAAGCATCGGCGGGCGCGGTAAACGCCAGAATCGCCGTTGTATTGCCGGGCGTGGCCGAAAGGCTGATGGGCGCGGCGGGCGTGCTCGCCGAAGCGCTCCCGGTCACCGGCAGAAACAGCGTCTGCAGCGTGGAAGGCGTGGTCTGAATGGCGGCATCGCCCGTGGACGCCACCACCGGCGTCACCACATTGAACTGATACAGCCCCACCAGGCCCGGCGCAAGGCCCTCATACGTCACGTTCGCCGTCACGCCGCCGATCGTCATGGTGAAAGGGCTGGTCAGCGTCGCCGCGCTGCCCGCCACTTTTCCCGCCACGGTTGCCCCGTTCACGGTTCCGAACCCCACCCCATACAGGATCAGCGTTTCGCCCGTCACCGCCGGGGCAGCCGGCACGCCCGCCACCATCCCATTCCCCACAAACGCGCCCGTCGCCGCATGCACCGCCACCACGTACTGTTTGCCATTCACGCTGAACGAAGAAGGCGAGAGAAACCCGGGCTGCTGCGCTTTCACCGCCAGCGTCGCGGCGGCGCTCTGCTGACCCGCATAACTCACCACCACGGCCGCGGAGCCCGCGGCTACGCCGTCCGGCACCTGGAGATTGATCTGCGATGGGCTCACATAACTGATGTACCCAGCCATCCCGCCAATCGTTACCGTCACGCCGTCCAGCACTGTGGGCGCCGATGCACCCGAGAAATCAGCCGTTGCCCACGACCGCGTTGTCCCCGCCAGATTCGCCCCGTAAATCTCAATCCACGAACCCGGCGCGGCAACGCCCGCAAAGCCGCCAAAACCGCTGGCCGTGATGATGTGATCAATGGAAGGGGCTGTCGCGGCGGCAAGCACTCCCGGCGGCAGTAACAACGCGCAATAGAAGAAAGCTCTGGATAGTTTCATGGACCCTGTAAGTCCAGCCTGGCATGCGATTGTAAAGCTTCTGTAGAGAACTGCCCCGATGTTTGTAAAGCTTTCATGCAATTCTGACAGCATGAAACCGCTGCTCACGCTCGCCCTGTCCGTCACCGCCTTCGCCCAGACATGGGTCCCGCAAACGAGCGGCGTTACAGCTTCGCTGCGCGGCGTAAGCGCCGTGAGCCCGAAGATCGTCTGGGCGAGCGGCAGCGGCGGCCACTGGCTGCGCACACTCGATGGCGGCGAACACTGGCAGTCCGCCGTGGTGCCAGGCGCGGAGAAGCTCGACTTCCGCGCGGTTGTCGCGCGCAACGAAAACACTGCCTGGCTGATGAGCATCGGCCCCGGTGACAGCAGTCGCATCTACCAGACCACAGATGCGGGCAGCACCTGAAAGCTGCTCTTCACCAATCCCGACGCCAAGGGCTTCTTCGACGGACTGGCCTTTCGCGACTCGAAAAACGGCATTCTGCTGGGCGATGCCGTGGATGGCCGCATGACCATCTTCACCACCGGCGACGGTGGCCACACCTGGACGCGCAGTCAGCCCGTCCCCGCCCTGCCCGAAGAAGGCGCCTTCGCCGCCAGCAACAGCAGCCTCGCCACCGGTCGTGGCAGGCAGATCTTTTTCGGTACCGGAGGACGCGGCGCCGCACGGGTCCATCGCTCCGCCGACGGCGGCAAAACCTGGACCGTGACTTCCACCCCGGTCCGCAGCGATAACAGCAGTGCCGGCATCTTTTCCCTGGCCTTCTCTGACGCCCGTCACGGCATCGCCGTCGGCGGCGACTACGCCAAAGACAAAGAAACCACCGGCAACATCGCCGTAACGGCGGATGGCGGCAAAACGTGGACCGCGCCCGCCAACTCGCCCGGCGGCTTCCGTTCCGCCGTCACCTTCGTTCGCGCCCTCAAAATCTGGCTCGCCACCGGCACCTCCGGCTCGGATCTTTCCATCGATCACGGCAAAACCTGGAAGCGGTTCGATAATGGTTCTTACAACGCGCTCGCCGTCTCGGGCCGCGCCATCTTCGCAGTGGGCGCGAAGGGTGCTATCGCGAGATTCCAGCCGTAAAGGCTAAACCCACAACGGCTCTTCGTCATCATCCGGCAGCCCCACCAGGAACTCGCGCGGCTGGTATCGCAGCTTGTAATTCAGAGACGCGCAGCCCTCCACCATATACCCGAAATACGCGTAGTCCAGGCCCTGGTATTTCGCATAGAGAAGCTGATTCAGAATCGAAAACGTCCCCGGCGACTGATCCCTCCAGTCCGGATCGTAGTAGCAATAAACCAGCGAGATCGCACCGGGCACTTCATCCATCAGCGCCACGCCGATCAACTGGTCCCCATTGAAATACAGCCACTGCCGGCCGCACCGCGCCGGGTCCAGCACAAAATCCCGATAGTAAGATTCAGGCTCCTCGTGCTGCAGCGGCCAGCCACGCTGCCTGTGCATGAACTCGTGATAGCGGTTGAACAGCTCAATGTGCTCCATCCTCGCGATCGCCGGATGGTTCGTGATCGCCGGATGCAACTCGGCGCGGATGTACCGGTTCTGCCGCAGTACCCTCCGCTGACTGCCCGTCAGCTCAAACCGCTGCACCGGCACCCGCATGCTCCGGCATTCCATGCAGGCCTCGCACGCCGGACGGAACACCTGCATTCCGAAACGCCGGTAGCCGCGCGCCATCTGCCCGGCATACTCGGCCACGCTCATCGACGAAACCAGCCGGATGTCAAGCGAAGCCGCCTCTTCCGGCAGGTAAGAACAAACCCTCGGCTCCTCGATGATGTGAAACAGCTCCTGCATTCCGTCCGTTCCCGATGCCTTCATCAAGATCTTAGCGGGTGACGACCGGACTAACTCCGGATGCTAACTATTGACAGCTTGTACCCTCCCCTTGCCGGGAGAAGAATTGAAGGTAGCTTATGTCTTCCATGACTGAAACCTGCGCTCCGCCCGTTTTTCCGTCCGGAGAAGGCTTTTACCGCTCCCTGCTCGATAACCTGCACGATGGTGTCTATTTCGTCGACCGGGACCGCCGGATCACCTACTGGAACCGGGGCGCGGAGCGCATCACCGGGTATCGCGCCGGCGATGTCATCGGATCCTGCTGCTCGGACAACCTCCTGGTCCACGTGGACGCGGAGGGCTGCCAGTTGTGCCTCGAAAAGTGCCCCCTGCTGCACACCATCCATGACCAGAGCCCGCGTGAGGCGGAAGTCTTTCTCAAACACCGGGACGGCCAGCGGATTCCCGTCATGGTACGCGTGGCGCCCCTCGTGGATGACCAAGGCACAACCATCGGCGCGGTGGAAACCTTCAGCGACAACTCCTCCAAACTCGCCGCCGTGCAGATGGCCAAACTGCTGAACCGGATGGCCTATTGCGACAACCTGACGGAGACCGGCAATCGCCGCTACACGGACGCCCGGCTGCTCGAAGACCTCACCAAATCCCGCCAGACGCAGTCCCCCATGGGTCTGCTTTTCCTCGACATCGACTGTTTCAAAAGCATCAACGATGAGTTCGGCCACGATGCCGGAGACCGCGTTCTCCAGATGACCGCCACCACCCTCACGTCGAATCTGCAGCCGTGGGATTTCGTTGGCCGCTGGGGTGGCGACGAATTTGTAGTGATTCTGAACAATTCCACCGTCGAGCAGACACGCCGCACGGCACTGCGTCTGCGAGCCCTGATCGCCTCCTCCCGGGTCCCCGCCGGCAGACGCATGGCGGCGGTTACGGTTTCCATCGGTGTGACCGAGGCGCGCCGCGAGGACAGCCCGGAATCCATCATCAAACGTGCGGATGAGCTCCTTTACCGGAGCAAAAGAGACGGTCGCAACCGTGTCACCTGCTATTTCCCCGGGGAAACCGCCCCGGCGCACACGGCGTAGCGCGTCGAGTCCGCTACAATCGCAACAGTGCGCCGCATCCTGCTTGTGGTGAACGTCCTCATCGCGATCGCCGTCATCGCCGCGGGCGTCGCCTTTTATTGGATCTTCTGGCGGGCGTTGCCCCAGACCTCCGGAACGATCGAGACCCGAGTCACACAGCCTGTCGAGGTGGACCGCGACGGTCTTGGTGTTCCTCATATCCGCGCGAAAAACCTGGAGGATGCCCTCTTCGTTCAGGGCTTCGCCACTGCGGAAGACCGCATGTGGCAGATGGATACGCTGCGCCGCCTGGCCACTGGCGAACTGTCGGAAATTATCGGCGTAGCCACGCTGGAGAATGATCGGGAACTCCGTTCCCTGCGCCTTCGCCGCATCGCTGAAGTCATTTACGCCCGGCTTTCGCCTCAGGATAAGGCGGCCTTTGCCGCCTATTCGAGAGGCGTGAATGCCTATATCGAGTCCCACCAGGGCCGCTATGGCATCGAATTCCGGTTGCTCGGCTACGACCCGAAACCCTGGAGCGCCGTCGACAGCATCGCCATCGGCCTGAACATGTTCCGCACGCTCACCAACGACTGGCGGCTGAAGACTCTCAAGGAAAACATGCTGCACGGCGGCGAACCAGATAAGGTGAACTACCTGTTCCCCACCCGGGTCAGTTCCATGTTCTCCCCTGGCGGCGACACTCACCCAGGCTCGAACGCGTGGGCGGTCTCCGGCAAACACACCGCCAACGGAAAGCCCCTGCTTTCCAATGACATGCATATCGATTTCAGCCTGCCCGGCGTCTGGTACCTGACACATCTCGCCGCACCCGGCCTGAATGTGGAAGGCGTGGCCCTTCCCGGCGTACCCGGCATTGTGGGCGGTCATAACGACCGCATCGCCTGGGGCATGACAAATCTTGGTTTCGACGTGCAGGAACTCTATCTGGAGAAGATGGACCCCCGAACCGGGCGGTACCTGTTCGCCGGCAGAATTGAGCAGGCCCGTCAGGAGCGCGAGTTCATTTACATCAAAGGCCGGCAACCGGAAGAGCGCCAGACCTGGGTTACCCGCCACGGCCCCGTCATTTCCCTCGCCGGCAATCGCGCACTCGCTCTGCGCTGGACCGCGGAAGACGCGTCCATTTTCCATAACGTCTTTCTCGACATCAACCGTGCCCGCAACTGGGACGAATTTCAGAAAGCGCTCTCCGAATTCGGCGGACCCGCCCAGAACTTCGTCTATGCCGACGTCGATGGCAACATTGGCTATCACGCCGCCGGCAAGCTCCCCGTTCGCCACAACCACCAGGGCGATGTTCCGGTGGACGGCTCCACCGGCGAGAACGAGTGGGATGGCTATATCCCCTTCGATTCCCTCCCCCACGCCTTCAACCCGCCGTCCGGCTACATCGTCACCGCGAACCAGAACCCCTTTCCCGAGGATTTCCCCTATCGCGTGAACGGAACCTTCGCCGCGCCTTACCGCTCCCGGCAGATTCTCGACATGCTCACTGCCACAGGGAACAAGGTCCGGCCCGAAGATGGTTTGCGAATTGAGAAGGATGTCTATTCCGGCTTCAGCCACTTCCTCGCGCAGCAACTGGTCGCGGCCTACGAAAAGCGCAATGCCACCAACCCGCTGTTTACCGACGCCGTGGCAATGCTCAAAACCTGGGACGGTCAGATGGATATGGACCACGCCGAGCCCTTCATCGTCACCATGGCCTTCCAGTACCTCCGCAAGGCCGCGGCCGAACGCGCCGCTCCGGGCAGCGGCGGGGCCTATGACCCGCAAATCTCAGCCGCCGTGGTGGAAAAACTACTCCGCGAACGCCCGGCCGGCTGGTTTGGCGATTACAACGAACTGCTTCTGCGCTGCTTCGCCGATGGCATGGAAGAGGGCCAGCGGCTCCAGGGTCCGGACCCGAAGCACTGGAAATGGGGCAAGTACATGTTTGTGGACATGAAGCAGCCGGTGGCCGGCCAGATTCCGTACTTTGGCAAGTACTTCAACATCGGCCCCCTGCCTCTGAGCGGCAGTCAGACCACGGTCAAACAGACCACGCGTAAGCTGCTTCCGTCAGAACGAATGAATTTCTCGGTGGGAAGCTGGGATGAATCGCTTTGGAATCTGCCTGTGGGCCAGGCGTCGAATATCGCCTCGTCGCACTATAGCGACCAGTGGGATGCCTTTTACAATGGACGGAGCTTCCCGATGCAGTTCGGGAAGCTCCAGCCGAAGAGTACCGTCACTTTCGTGCCGGCGAAGTAGTTTATTCCGTTACCCGGAATCCGTACTCGTGCAGTAACTGCCCGGAGGGACCGAAAAGCCTGGCGAAATACGTGCCCTTCGGCAGGACGTGATCGAGACGGACATTCGGACCTTCGGTTACGCCATTCCATACAGCGGAACCGTCGTCTCCCACCAGACTGACCTTGTAAGGCCCGCCCGATTCCGCCGCTTCGGAAAAACGCAGCTGGACTGCTTTTGCACCGTGTACGGTCGGTAGTTCTCCCCGCATGGCGGTCAACTGCAGATAGGCCACCGGAGCAAGCGTCATGCCCGCGCCGTTGTGGCCCTGGGTGTAGGTGTACAGCCCCACTGAAAGCACCACCGCGGCCATCGCACCCGCGAAAGCCAGACTCGGTGTCTTCCAGCCCGAAAGAAAGCGGGAGAACCAGTTCTCCTCTTCGTCCGGTTTCTGAAAAGCAACCGGATGCTCTTTCAATACGTTGCGCATCGCCAGCGCAAAAGCCGAAACGTCTTCCAGACGGTTCCGGCAGCCCCCGCAAACCATCAGGTGTTCCTCCACCTGAATCAAGTCCGTGTCAGACAATCGGTCGAGCGAGTACAGCTCAAGCTGATCATCGGACGCGTGAAGTCCTGCATGAATCACATCCACTACATTGCTCCTTGTAACAACATAGTGGTTTGGGCCGGAAAAATTCTCAGATTTATTTCCGGAATCCGCTGAAACCCGCCGCCGTGAGCCGCCGCCCCAGTTCCCCGAAACGGGCCTTTGCGCGATATTTCAGCAAACGGAACTGGTTATAGCTGAGTCCCATCTCTTCGCAGATCTGTTCCTGCGGCTGCTCCTGCACGTAAAACCGGTCCAGGATCTCCCGGTCCCGCCGCGAAACGCTCCGCAGAACCTTCCGCGCGATCTCCGTTCGCTGCTGCTGCAGCATGGAGTGTTCGGGGTCGCCCTGCCAGTCCATCAGCGTGAACAGGGATTCCTCATAGTCCACTTCCGTGCGCCGCCGCGACACCTGCGTCTCAATGGTCGCCGCAATCTGACGTTTCACCACGGTCCGGACATACCCCATCAGCCGCGCCGGATCCCGCAGCTCACCGTTCTGGATCGCCTGGGCCACAATCACGAAGCAGTCGTGCACCCGGTCCTCAACTTCGTCCACGCCCAGATTGCGCAACAGAAAGTAACGGATCCCCTTCCCGAAAATGGCGTAGAGCTCCTCCATCGCAGTCGGGTCGCCCTGATGGATGCGCGCAACCAGCTGCGTCCAGTCCTGGATCTGGAACGCGTCCGGCTGATAAGCCTGCTGATCTGGATCCACATCCGCCATTGGTACCGATGTTATCAACGTTACATTTCCGGCACCCGCGCCGGCAGCTATCGATGCCATTTAGAGGATCCTGCTTAAGAGGAAATATCCCGCCCATGACGACGGTCGTAGTCTTCCCGAAGGCTCCCGCAACGCTGCCAGTTGCGCTTCGCGCAGTGCAGCGGCGGGCCCTGCGGCCGGTGACTTTTTCAGCGCCGTGTAGAAGCCCGTCATCACAGACTGCGCCGCGCTGTCCGGCACATCCCACTGTGTCGCGAGGACAGACATCGCACCCGCGCCCAGCCACGCCCGCGTCAGCCCCATCAGCCCCGCCGCCGGCAGTGTCTCTCCCTGCGCCGAATGGCAGCCATCCATCACCACCAGCTGCGTTCCCGTCGCCCGCGCTACAATCTCCCGCGGCCCCAGCAACCCCATCACGCCGGCGTGATCCAGACTGAGCGCGATCAGGCCCGACTGAAAATCGCCCTGCCCGGTCACCACATGTGTCGCAAAATGAATAATGCCCGGTGAACTCCGCAGCGCGGACCGCACCGATTCGATCCCGGCCGCCTCACCGGTAAGCAACTCCGAACGCGCATTCCACGTCCGCGCGCAAGACTCCAGTTCGCTCTCCGTATTCGGCAGGCGGGGCAAAGATGTCGCAGGTTTCACGCTCCCCCGATAGCGCTCATCAGCGGCGTTATACACCGGGTCGCCAATACCCAGAAACGCCCCGTCCGCGCGGATTGAGCCTCGCTCCGCCAGCAACGCCCCGGGGATCGAACTCACGTCCGCCTTTTCCACCAGATATTCCGGCCCGGGCTGCCCATTGCCGGTCACCAGCGCCGCGAACGGCAGTTCATATAAAGGGCCGTCCAGTTCAAGGCGCCAGTGGCGGCGGCGCAGAAACTTCGCGGGGATACCGCCAAACAGGTCCGAGTAGAGTTTCAACCCGCTGTCCACGGTTGAATTCCCCTCCCGGAGCGCAGCCGCGAACGCGGTCACCTCCGGTTTCAAAAGCGACGCCGAGGGCAGGGGG
>CAIUOG010000117.1 GCA_903900705.1 uncultured Acidobacteriia bacterium | reverse complement strand
TACCGCGCCTCCGGAGGTACCGCCCGCTGCGCGGGAGAAATCAAAGGAAAAAGAAGCAGAACAGCCGCCAGAAACCGGGCGCGGAAAGGCATAGAACTGGATCGTAATATGCCGATCCTGGAAATTCAAGAAAAAACATACAAAAATTCAAAAACTGCCATCGCACCGCAGTCAATATGTGCAGATCGGCACACTCTCCTTCTTTGGGTGCAGGAAGGCTAAAATGCGCAATACCCGATCAAGAAATCGTCGAACGGAATTGTCACGCCTGTAGCCGGGCATTCCGCGCCGACTTGCCCCACCAGTTCCACAGTTGCTTCAGTAACCGGATAAACCAGTACCGTAATCTTTTGTTCATCGAGGAAAGCACGCCGCCGCGCTCCACGTTCCGGCGTTTCCGCCGGGCAAATCCCGTGTGCCAGTTGCGCTACGCTGACCACGCTCAAAGCCGCCTTTCGCTCACCCGGCATCGCGGCGAGCCGCTTGAGCGGACCCGCCACGTCGGGACCCGCGTAGATAGGACTCTGTGGTCGATAGCTTCACATGCCCCGGCATCTCCTGAATCACCCGGATATCCGCCCCGTGCTCCACCATCAGCGAGCCATCGTATGCCCGAACAGATGGCATCCTGCCGTCTTGCCGATCCTCGATTTTCAGATGCAGCCCCTCATCAGGGCGCGCGGTAGGCCGCGGCTCGCGCAGCAGGTTGGGCGGCACGGCTCGAATCCGTGAAACCTTCGAACTCGTGCCGGGCAGCCCTGCCGGCCCCCCCCCCGATGGACCACCCGATCCCCCGTACGAATAACCGGCTTCACCCACGGGCCCCGTTCCCGCAAATTCTAAAACTATATCCCCCGTCCGCTCATCAACTTACACCCGGACCGCGCCTCTCCGCCCAGCCTCGCCATGCAATAACCATGTCGTGACCAACTTCCATCCCCACCGCCGCGACGCTCAGACCGCCAACCCCGCCTCCAGCCTCCTTTTTGCCGCAAAAAACGAAAAAATTGCGGAACGAACCTGCCATGTGATTGATTCTAAAAGCCAGCCTGCCAAATCAGTGCGCGGGAGCCCAGCTTTTCCTGCACCACTCGGGGCCCTTTTCGCGCCGTTTCACCCGTTTTTGCACCTGTTTTTTGCATCAAATCGCGATGCAGGGAGCCCCGCCCTCCGCTCTTCCCGCCACAATGTCGCCCTGAAACGCGGCTCCCCGGGCGCAGACCGGAGCCCGCCGCGCGGTTCCCGGCGAGGAAAGAATCCTGTCGCCCTCCACCGGAATCGAATCGGGGAGGAAGTCCCGTGGTGCGGCTACTTGCCGGCGGGGCTGCGGGAACCGCCTTCGGAGCGGTTGCCTTTTCCGGCGGCCCGGCGCTCGCCGGAGCCGCTAAAGCAAGGAAAACGAACAAGATCAGGCGCGCCACTGCTTCATGACAGTCAATGCGCGCCATGTAGAATGGAGATACGTGACTTACGACCTGATTGTGATCGGCAGCGGGCCGGGTGGCTACTCGGCGGCAGTGCGGGCGGGCCAGTATGGCCTCAAAACCGCCATTATTGAAAAAGACGGCAAACTGGGCGGAACCTGTCTCCACGTGGGATGCATCCCGACCAAGGCGCTGCTCCATACCGCGGAGCTCTGGAGCTTCGCCAACCATTCGGCGGACGAAGGCATCACTATCGATGCGCCCACCCTCAACTTCCCTAAAGTCATCGACCGCAAAAACGGCATCGTGAACAAACACGCCAGGGGCGTCGAGTTCCTGATGAAGAAGAACAAGGTCGAATGGATCAAAGGCTTCGGCAAAATCCTCGGCGCCGGCAAGGTGGAAGTGACCTCGGACAAAGGCACGCAGGTGCTCGAAACGAAGAACATCCTGATCGCCACCGGCTCGGTGGCGCGCATGCTGCCCGGTCTCGAACCCGATGCCGATAAGATCCTCACGAACATTGAGATCCTGAACCTGCAGGCCGTGCCGAAGTCGCTCGCCGTCATTGGCGCGGGCGCGGTGGGCGTGGAGTTCGGCTCCATGTTCAAACGGTTTGGCTCGGAAGTCAGCATCTTTGAAATGATGCCCCGCATCGTGCCGGTGGAAGACGAGGAAGTTTCGAAGGAACTGGAACGCGTCTTTAAGAAGAGCAAAATCCGCATCGAAACCGGCGCGAAGTGCAGCGACATTGCCCGCACCGCCACCGGCGTCAAAATGAAGGTCACGCTCGCCAACGGCAAGGTGGAAGACGTGGAAGCCGAAAAGCTTCTGGTGGCCGTCGGCCGCGCGCCCAACACCGCAAAAATCGGCCTCGAAAACACCAAAGTGGAAGTGGATCGCGGCTTCATCAAAGTGAACCGGTTCCAGCAGACCGCCGAACCCGGCATCTATGCCATCGGCGACGTGGTGGCGGGCACCCCCCAGCTGGCGCACGTGGCCTCCGCGCAGGGCATGGTCGCTGTCGCGACCATCGCGGGCAAGCCGACCACGCCCATCAATCGCAACCGCATTCCGGGCGCAACCTACACCGAACCCGGCATCGGCAGCGTCGGCCTCACGGAATCGCAGGCGAAGGCCGCCGGTTATGACGTGAAGGTCGGCAAGTTCCCCTTCGCCGGCAACAGCAAGGCCACCATCCTCGGCTCTCACGACGGCTTTGTGAAGGTGGTGGCGGACGCGAAGTATGGCGAAATCCTGGGCGTCCACATCATCGGTCCGCAGGCCTATGAACTCATTTCCGAAGCCGTGACGGCGATGGAAGCGGAAGCCACCGTGGAGACCATGATGCATACCATCCACGCGCATCCCACTATCTACGAAGCGGTGGGCGAAGCGTTCCAGAACGTGTACGGCCTGGCCATCAATGCCTGATTCCGCAACTCTCCGGCCCTGCATCGTCCGCGATCTGGGCCGGATGCCCTATGGCGAGGCTTTGGCGGTGCAGCATGAACTTGCCGCGCCCCGGAAGCTGAGCCAGGGAACCGATCATCTGCTCTTCGTCGAGCATCCTCATGTGATCACGATCGGTCGCAATGGTCATGAGGAAAACCTGCTGGCTCCGGAAACACTGCTCCGTCAAAAGGGCGTGGAGCTGTACGAAACCGATCGCGGCGGGGATGTCACCTATCACGGCCCCGGCCAGGTGGTGGGCTACCCCATCATGGACCTCCGCGAGTGGAAACGGGACGTCGGCGCGTTCGTCCGCGCCATCGAGCAGGTTTTGATTGATACTCTGGAAGAGTTTGGTATTCGCGGGGAACGGATTCCGAAGCTGACCGGTGTCTGGGTTGGCGAAGGGGACCGGGCGGCCAAGGTCGCGGCAATCGGCGTGCACCTCAGCCGGTGGGTCTCCACGCACGGTTGGGCGTTGAATGTGACAACGGACCTTCAGTATTTTCAGTACATCGTGCCGTGCGGTCTCACCAGACCGGTGACTTCCATGGCGGCCCTCGGTGTTCATGCGGACACGGCGGAAGTGAAGCAGGCCCTCAGCCGCCACTTCGGCAGAATTTTTGATTTTGAGATGCAGGTTCAGGAACCTGTTTTAACTGGAGAGTTTGCGCAATGACAGACGTCGTGATGCCCCAGATGGGCGAAAGCATCGTCGAAGGAACGTTGACCAAGTGGCTGAAAAAGGCCGGCGAAACGGTTGAACGCGACGAACCCTTGTTTGAGATTTCCACCGATAAGGTGGACACGGAAATTCCGTCGCCCGCCTCCGGCGTTCTGGCCGAAGTGCTGGTGCCGGAAGGCCAGACGGTCGGCGTGAACACCGTGGTCGCGCGGATCAGTGACGGAGCCAGTGCTCCGGTCGCCGCTCCGGCCCCGGTAGTGGAAGCGGCTCCCGCAGCTCCGGGTGCGTCGGCTCCGGTGATCGAAGCACCCGCCCCGGCGGTCTCGGCTCCGGTCTCGGCTCCGGTCTCGGCATCGGTAACAACACCGGCCGGCCCCCTGTCCCCGCTCGTCCGCAAAATGGCGCGCGAGAACAATCTCGACCTTTCGAAGATCGCCGGCACCGGCGCCGGTGGTCGCATCACGAAGGAAGACGTGGAAGGCTACCTGAAGGCGCAGACCGCTCCGGCCGCGGCGCCCGTTGCAGCCGCCGCGGCGCCCGCGGCTCCCGCGCCCAAACCTGCTCCGGCGGCAGTCGCTCCCGCGGCAGTGGCCCCCGTCGCCCAGCCCGGCCCCACGGCTCGTACCCGCGTGGAGCCCATGAGCAACATGCGGCAGAAGATCGCCGATCACATGGTGATGAGCAAGCGGACCTCCGCCCACGTCACCACCGTGCACCGCGTCGATATGACGAAGGTGGCGAAGATGCGCGCGAAGCACAAGGACGACTTCGCGGCCCGCTACGGCATGTCGCTCACCTTCCTGCCGTTCGTCACCCGCGCCGCCGTGGAAGCGCTTCGTTCCTTCCCCCTGCTGAACGCGTCCATCGACGGCGCCAACATCCTCTTCCATAACGACATCAACGTCGGCATCGCCGTTGCCCTCGATGGCGGCCTCATCGTACCGGTGATCCGCAATGCGGATGAGAAAAACGTGCTCGGCCTCCAGCGGTCGATCGTCGATCTCGCCAGCCGAGCCCGCGCCAAACAGCTGAAGCCGGATGAGATCCAGGGCGGCACCTTCTCCATCACCAACTTCGGCAGCTTCGGCAGCGTCTTCGCCACGCCCGTCATCAACCAGCCGCAGGTAGCCATCCTCGGCGTCGGCACCATCGAGAAGGTTCCGGTGGTGATTGACGACGCGATTGCTATCCGCTCCCAGTGCTTCCTCGCCCTCACGTTCGACCATCGCCTGATCGATGGCGCGCTGGGCGATCAGTTCACCGGCAAAGTGAAGTCCATCCTCGAAAACTGGTCGGAAGAGATTCTGTAAAGTTCGACGACACCTCTAAACCAACAAGGGCCGGGATCACACGATCCCGGCCCTTTTTCGTGGAGCCTATAACCCCAGACGATCCAGCTTCGGCTTCTCATAAACATCGTCTTCACCCGGGTATCGCAACTCCGAATCGAACTTCCCCGATTCCTTCGCCAATGCCCAGAGCAGCGATTGGCCCGAAGGCATCGAGTTCGGGCTTCGCTGAAACACCGCGTCCTGAAACGTTTCCCCGGCGCCCGCGATACGCCAGCCACGCTGGATAAACATGCCGAGCACGTCTTCCAGAAACAGTGAATTCAGCAGGTTGTAGTGGATCAGCAGCGTGTGCGGCACGCTGCGGCCCAGCACGCGCCGCGAGAGCCCGTCGTAGAACTGCGCCCGCTCCCACAGATGGTCCAGATAGGGCTGCCGGAAACGCTTCACATCGAAGCCCGGTTCCCGCTTCAGGCGCTCGGCGAGGCGGGCATCGTAATACCAGTCCGACGCGTCGATGGTGACGTGCCCGTTGCGATACCCGTGCTGCCGCAGACACTCGCGCATCTGGTCGCGCTTCACTACGGTATCGCCCTCGGCCAGCGTGGGAAAGCGGAACAGACGCGGACTGCTCAGGCTGTCTTTGAGCACCGCGTCCCCGCGCAGCACATCGGCGGAGAAGTCTTCGAAAGTCATGCCGGCCGCATAGCGCCGGTGCGACCAGGTATGGTTGCCGATCAGGTGTCCGGCCGCCTGCCAACCGCGCACAATCGCCCGTCCCGTGTCGCTGTCGGCGTTTTGGCCGATCACAAAGAGCGCGAACTGCAGGTTGTGGCGGCCCGCGATGGAAAGAATCCGGCCATTCACCTGCATCGGTTGCGCCAGACGCATCCAGTGCATGTCATCCATCGTGATGGCGACCGATGGGCGCGCCTGCGCGCCGCGAAGAGCGGCGGCGCTCAGGCTTCCGGCGAGAAATGCCCTGCGGCTGGTGTTTCCGGTATCCTGTATCAACATGCGTTGTCCTGTCTACAGTATCGTCGCGCTCGCGCTCCTCGCCCTCACCAGCCTGAAAGGCTCCGATGAACTCGACCGCCAGTTGCGCCGCATCATCACCTCCCCGGAACTGCGGGCTAAGGGCTTCGGCCCGGCGCGCTGGATCGACGGCGGCGCCGCCTACACCACCGTGGAGAGCGGCGAAATCATCCGCTACGAAACCGCCACCGGCAAACGCACCGTGCTCATCTCCGCCGCCGCGCTCACGCCACCGGGAGCAGCCGCCGCTCTCGCCATCTCCGACTACCATTGGTCCGCCAACGCACAGCAACTGCTCCTGTTCACCAACACGAAGAAGGTCTGGCGCGACAACACACGCGGCGATTACTGGATTCTCAATACTGCCGCCCATTCCCTCAAAAAGATCGGCGCCGGCGCGCCACCCTCCAGCCTGATGTTCGCAAAGTTCTCGCCCGATGGAAAACGCGTGGCCTACGTGCGGACCAACAACGTCTACGTGGAGGAAATCGCCTCCGGCAGTGTCCTGGCGCTCACGAAAGATGGCTCGGAAACCACCATTAACGGCACTTCCGACTGGGTCTACGAAGAAGAGCTCTCGCTGCGGGACTGCTTCCGCTGGAGCCCGGACAGCCGCGCCATCGCCTACTGGCAGTTCGATTCCACGGGCGTGGAAAAGTACACCATTATCAATAACACCGACAGCCTTTATCCGAAAATCACGCAGATCCCCTACCCAAAAACCGGCACCGTGAATTCCGCCGCGCGCATTGGCGTGGTGAGCGCGGAGGGCGGTCCGACGCGCTGGATGGAGATCCCCGGCGACCCGCGCAACAACTACCTGTTTCGCATGGACTGGGCCGGCAATTCCTCCGAACTTGTGATCGGACAACTGAACCGCCTGCAGAACCACCTCTCGGTCTGGCTGGCCAATGCCGCTTCCGGCAAGCCTGTCAGCTTTTTCGAAGATAAAGACGACGCCTGGGTGGATGTCCGCGTCGGCGCTTTCGACTGGGTCGACCAGGGCAAACAACTGCTCTGGCTGAGCGAGCGCGGTGGCTGGCGGCACGCCTGGCTCGCGCCCCGTTCCGGCGCAGCGCCACAGTTGATCACCACCGCGCCGAGCGATGTGATGGGAATCGCGCGGATTGACCCGGAGAGTAACTGGCTCTACTATCTGGCCTCGCCGCGGAACGCCACGCAGGATTATCTCTACCGCGCGAAGCTCGGCGCGCCCGGCGCCGGCACACTCCTCACGCCCAACAATCAGCCCGGCACCCACAGCTACGACATTTCGCCCGACTGCAAATGGGCCTTTCATACCTATTCCCGATTCGATCATGTACCCGTGATCGACCTGATCAGCCTTCCTGATCACAAACGCGTCCGCCTGCTGGAGGACAACGCCGCCCTCCAGGAGAACGCGGGCGATCTGTTGAAAGCCCCGGCGGAATTCTTTCAGGTGAAACTCGACGACGGTACCGTGATTGATGGCTCGCTGATCCGGCCCGCGAAGTTCGACGCAAAGAAGAAGTATCCGCTGATCGTGCACATCTACGGCGAACCCGCGTCCGCCACCGTAGGCGACCGTTGGGGCGGGCGGAATGCGTTGTTCCACCGCGCGCTCGCGAACGAAGGCTATCTGATTGCCAGCTTCGACAACCGCGGCACGCCCGCGCCAAAAGGCCGCGCCTGGCGGAAAGTGATCTACGGTTCCGTCGGCGATCTTTCGTCAAAAGAACAGGCCGAGGCCCTGCGAAAGCTCATCGCGCAGCGCAGCTACATCGACCCGGAACGAATCGGCGTCTGGGGCTGGAGCGGCGGCGGAACCAACACCCTGAACCTGATGTTCCGGTCGCCCGATTTGTACAAAGTCGGCGTGGCGGTGGCCCCGGTGCCGGATCAGAAACTCTACGACACCATCTACCAGGAACGCTACATGGGGCTGCCGGATGAGAATGCGGCGGGCTATCAGAAGGGCTCGGCCATCAATTTCGCGGAGGGTCTGAAGGGGAAACTGCTGATCGTTCACGGCAGCGGTGATGACAACGTGCACTTCCAGGGCACCGAGCGCCTGGTGAACCGGCTGATTGAACTGGATAAGGCTTTTGATTTTATGGAATACCCGAACCGGACGCATTCCATCTCAGAAGGGCGCGGTACGTCCCTGCACGTTTACCAGCTGATTTCCCGGTATTTTCTGGAGCATCTGCCGCCCTCAGCGGGGGGGCGCTGAGAGCAGCGGCTCCAGATCCTGCAGGCGTTTGGGCGGCGTATTCACAAAAGCGCGGCCACCCGGCGTAATGGCGTTGTGGCCGTTGTCTTTGTTCAGGAATTCGAGCCACCGGCCCGGCAGGAATGACGCGCGCGTCCTGCTGCTTTCGAGGAAGGTAAACCCATCCGCATTCCAGGAAACCGTGTCGCCCGGCGGTACCACCAAAAAGCGAACCGGCTCCTTTGCTCTCGCCGCGCCGGAGAGCACGGCCTCGCCCGAGTGCAGCCCGGGCTCCGCACTACTGGCAAATACGCGGAACTGTAATTCCCGGGAAGCCGAAGCTCCCACCGTCACATCCATGGCTTCCGGGGAAAACCCGAGCCCCTCGGCCTTCAATTCCAGATGGAATGTGCGGATTTCGGGTGCATTATTGCGCAAAGATACGGTAATTTCCCGCCCGGCTTTCTGATTCACCGTCACCACGGCCGGGGTGAGTGGCATGGTGGAGTTCGCGGCCATGCGAACGGAAACCGCATCGGTAAAACGGAGGGTCGCCGGGCGCAGCAACTGCGGCCGGGCATGGCTCATCTGCGCGCCATCGGCCTCAATCGAAAGGTCCGCATGGTCGCCGTGGATGGCCGTCTCCGGAACTTTGATGTTGTAGACGAATTGCAGAGGCACTTTTGTCGCGTCCTGCGTGAAGGCGAACTCAGGCGAGGTGCGAAGGCGCGAGCGCTGCGCAATGGCTTCCGAAGAGAACTCCGCCGTCAGGTGATTGGTCTCGCCAATCAGCAGCACCCTGGCGCTGCTGAAGAAAGCAGTGGCGTCCGGGGCTTCAATCGCCAGACCGATGCGCACATGCGCACCCGCGCCCGTGCCGGCGGGAATGGTGAGGCGCACGCGCTGCGTCTTCTCGTCCCAATCGAACTCGGAAGGCTTGCCGCCTGCCACAAAGGGGCCGGACGGCTCCCGGCTCAGGCTGAGCACCACCTCACCCCGCGACGGCGCGGAGAACTCCATGGCGAGGATGCCATTTTCATACTCCATCGCGGTGAGTTCCGCCGTGGCATAAACCAGATGATTCGCCCGCGCAAAAGCGCTGCAGTCCTTGCAGAGCGGCCCGGCAAGCAGCGTCACATTCACAGGCAGCCACGCGGAATCGTGGGCGGGCACCGTGACGTTCGGAATCGTGATGTGGCGCAGCCGGATCTCGCCGGTCCAGGGCTTCGCGGTCGCGTTGACAATGGAAGCAAACGACGGCCCTTTATCGGAGACAAACTCCTGCACGGTCACCCCAGGCGTGGGCGGCGCCACGGCGCGGGCATTCAGCGGCGAATCGTGCAGGGAAGACAACGTCTCCCCCCAATAGCGGGAAAGCTGGGCATTGCGGCGCAGGGGCACCGTGGCGGCAGTCTCGGTTCCGGCGAAATTGACCGCACCCGCGTGGTGTATACCTGCAGGGGTCAGCGTCTCTTCCACGTCAGTCCAGATGATGGACGGCGTACCGCCGGTGAGCAGTCTGCGGCTTCGTGTGAGCGCATCAGAAGCCAGCGCGGATACGCGTACAACGCCCGGCAGCGGTTCGGTCAGCGGACCGCCATGCGCCTTCGCCAACGGCTGCAGCCCCTCGGGCAGGGGCCCTTCCAGATCCGCTTCCAGACCCAGCGTCCGCACTACGCGAATTACATCCGCCAGCAGCGCCGTATCCTGCCCCGGCGGCAGACTTACATGACGGATTCCGATGTTCTTGAGCCAGGCCAGTTCGCGTTCCCACAGGGGCCTCGGAAAGGCATTCCACGGAAACTCCACCGATTCCACCCAGGCGGGCGCCAGCAGGGCGGAGGCCAGCATCAGGAGGACCGGTCGCAACACCAATTCCTACGCTCCCTGTTTCCGGATTCGGTAGTCTTCAATGAGCGGCATCTTGATTACGCGGCACATCTCGAAGATACGAGAACGCGCGCGCGGACCAATGCGTTCCGCCAGAGTCGTGCGATGGTCCACTTTTCCCGAACCGGCCTTCTCATAGGTGGAATAACCGGCATCGGCGTCAATCAGGTTGGTGGTCGCAATCAGCGGCTTCCGGTTATTGCAGCGGTAGGTGATGATCGACGTGACGGTGTCTTCCACCCAGTCGGTCACGCGGTGCGCGCCCAGGTCGTCCAGCATCAGAATCTCCTTATCCATGGCGACGCGGTAGGCTTCCTTATCGCTCGAATTCGAGGATTCGTCATAGCCGGAACGAATGCGGTCCAGCAGATTCTGGTAATCGAAGAAAAGACCTTCGAAACCTTTGGCCAGAATGGCGCGCAGTGCCGCTACGGCCAGATGCGTTTTGCCTGTGCCGGGGTCGCCCATCAGCAGCAGTCCCGGCTTTTTGGTGTTCGGAAAATCGCGGGCATAGCCACGCACGGCAAGAAAGACTTCGGTGAGTTCACGATAAGCGATGGGGTTATCGCGAGGCAGCAGGAAGTTGTCGAATGAGGCGTTTGCGTAAAGAGGCGGAATGTCCGCGTTTTCCATCACGCGGCCCGCGCGCTCCGCTGCCACACAACCGCAGCGCACCGCGCCGGACAGTTCTTCCTTCTCCACGATCTTCCAGCCCGTGCCAAAGCACTCCGGGCAAACTGCTGTGGCCATCACTTTTCCATTATCACGTTTACTCAATCACCGCGAGTACCGTACCGGCGGTCACACTGTCATTCTCTTTCGCCTGCAACACGGTGACGCGGCCATCGCGCGGGGATTTCAGCTCATTCTGCATCTTCATTGCCTCCACCACCACAATTCCCTGCCCCGCCACAACTTCATCGCCCGCCGCAACCAGCACGCGCACCACCTTGCCGGGCATCGGAGCGACAATGCTGACGCGCCCCTGCCCGCCCGCCGCCCCGCCGGACCGCTTCCACTGGCGGGGATCTTCGAGCGTGATCTCGAAAGCGAAGCCGTTGACCGTCACCTGGCTGCCGGTGGCCCGCACCTCATACGAAACCCCGTTTTCAATCACTGAGTAAACACCCGGTTCGGTCTCGACGATGTTCATCGCAGGAATTCCCTTCTTCCGGTCGCCAGCCAGTTCGACGCCACAGGGGTGGCCGCCTGCGCTTCCGCCGGCTTCGTCCGCTGGCGGGCGATCACATTCGCCACAGCTTCATATTCGGGCGGCGCGGGGCGGGTGAAGGACAACCCGGATTTGAGCAGCGCGTCCAGATACCCGGTGTGCAGTTCGCCCCGGCGGAACGCGGGGTCATTCAGAATCGTCTGGAAAAGCGGGATGTTCGACCGGATGCCGCCTACATGGTACTCGCCCAGCGCGCGCAGCATGCGTTCAATGGCGTGCTCGCGGGTATCGGCCCACACGATCAGCTTGGAGAGCATCGGGTCATAATCGATGGGCACCACCCAGCCCGGATAGATGCCCGAATCGACGCGCACGCCCGGTCCGGAAGGCTCGGCCAGTTGCAGAATTTTCCCGGGTGACGGAAAAAAATTGTTGGCCGGATCTTCCGCGTAAATGCGGCACTCGATGGCCGCACCCCGCAGACTGACCTCTTCCTGCGCAAACGGCAGAACGGCGCCATTCGCGACTTCAATCTGCAGACGCACCAGATCCAGCCCGGTCACCAGTTCCGTCACCGGGTGCTCCACCTGGAGCCGCGTGTTCATTTCCAGAAAATAGAAATTACCGTCGTTATCGGCCAGAAATTCCACGGTGCCGGCGTTGTAATATCCAGCCGCGCGGGCCGCTTTGATGGCGGCTTCGCCCATGCGCTGCCGCAGCTCCGGCATACGGGCCACCAGCGGCGAGGGCGATTCCTCAATTACCTTCTGATGTCGCCGCTGCACGGAGCACTCGCGTTCCCCCAGATGCACCATATTGCCGTGCTGATCGCCAAAAATCTGAATTTCAATGTGACGAGCGTTCTCAATCAGCTTTTCGACGTAAATCCGGCCATCGCCAAACGCGCGCAGGGCCTCGCTCGAAGCGGCTTCGCGGGCCGATGCCAGATCCTCCGCGCGGTCCACGCGGCGCATGCCCTTGCCGCCCCCGCCGGCGACCGCTTTGAGCATCACCGGGAAGCCGGCCTGATCGCCATCCGGAACAATCGGCGCGCCCCCTTCGGCCGCCACGCGCCGGGCCTCGGTCTTCGAACCCATCAGCTGAATGGAGCGTGGCGAGGGGCCGATGAAGACGAACCCGGCGTCCTCACAGGCCTGGGCGAAACGGGCGTTTTCACTCAGGAAGCCATAGCCCGGGTGAATGGCATCCACTTCGTGCAGGCGGGCGGCGGCTACAATCGCTTCGATGCCGAGGTAGCTCTCGATGCGCACCGCCTCATCGGCTTTGCGGACATGCAGCGCCGCACGGTCCGTATCGGAATAGACGGCGACCGAGCGGATGCCCATCTCACGAAGCGTCCGGATCACGCGCAGTGCGATCTCCCCGCGATTGGCGATCAGAATCTTGCGGAACATTCTCGTAGAATATCCGCAGTGATGTTGCCAACTCTGATTCTTGTGCTGATGCTGGCGGGGCCACAGCATTACACGTATTGGGTGGACCCGTGCACGGACCGCGCGGCGCAGGCGACCGGCTGTCTGCCCGGCGATCCGGAACTGGCGAAGTGGGCCTTCGAAGCCTGGGCGCGCGAATCCGGCGGAGGGCTCACGTTCACCCGGAGCGACACCGAAGCCCATGCGCAAATCCGTCTCCGCTGGGCCGGCGGCCAGGGCAGCCTGTATGGCGAGACCCAGCCCATCACGGTGGATGGCAAGCCCGGCGCGATCATCTACGTGCTGCCCGAAACGGGCCGACCCGGCGGCGATCCGCTGCTGCGCGAGACCATGGTTTATCTCACCTGCGTGCATGAAACCGGGCATGCGCTCGGGTTGCGGCACACCGCGGCGTTCGCGGACATCATGTACAACTTCCGCTATGGCGGCGATCTGGTGGAATACTTCGCGCGCTACCGCCGGCTGCTCAAAACGCGCAACGATATCGCGAAACACGCGGGAGTCTCCGAGGCCGACCGTTCCGCATTGAAAGGGGTTCTCGAATGAACGGAAGAGTCGCAATTGTCACCGGCGCAAGCCGCGGCATCGGCCATGCCATCGCCGTGAAACTGGCGTCCCAGGGGGCAAGCCTGGTGCTGTGCGGACGCGATGAAAAGCTGCTCGCCGAGGCTTCCGCGAAAACGAACGGCGGCCATGTGGTCGCCTACGACCTGCGTCTTCCTGATGCCGGGCAGCACGTGGTGAAAGAAGCGCTGCAGGCGTTCGGACAGATCGATATTGTGGTCAATAACGCCGGCGCGACGAAGCGCGGCGACTTTGAGACGCTCACCGAAGAAGACTGGATGGATGGCTATGCGCTCAAGATGTTCGGCGCCGTCCGCCTGACGCGCGCCGCCTGGCCGCATCTGCGGGCGCGGAAGGGCGCGGTGGTCATGATCTCGGGTTCCGGCGGACGTACGCCCGGCCCCCAGTTCACCATCGGCGGCTCCGTGAATGCGGCACTGCTGTCTTTCACCAAGGCACTGGCGGAACTGGGGATTACGGACGGCGTGCAGGTAAACTGCGTCAATCCAGGCCCGGTAAAAACGGCGCGCTTTGACAAGCGACTCGCGGCGGTGGCGGCGGCGCACGGTGTGGATACCGACGAGGCGCTGCGGATCTTCATCCGCGAAGAGAAGATCATGCAGGTGGGTGAGCCGGAGGATATCGCGGCGCTGGTGGCGTTTATACTCTCGCCGCACGGGCGGTATCTGCACGGCTCACTGATCGATGCCGACGGCGGCTCCACCAAGACGGTCTGATTCCCGGCGTTTTATTCCTTGACCGCGGCCACCACCGTTTCCGGCACGCGCCGCCGGGGCGCGCTAGTGGTTCCCGATATTGGCGCTGCCGCCGCTGGTCGCGTCGCCGCCATGCAGGCGCCGGTGAAAGAGTTCGAGCGCGAAATTGAGGCAGAGCCGCGCCAGCACGGGGTCATAACGCGGCCCTTCATCGCGCAGAAACGCATGCTGGCCGTTCACTTCCAGCCACTGGAACTTCACGCCCGCCGCCTCCAGCGCCGCGTGGATTTTCACGCGCCCTTCGAGCGGGATATGCGGATCCTGACGGCCCCAGATGTGCAGCAGTTCACCCTGAATATCGCCCGCGCGTTCGAGTGATCCATCCCGCATCCCCTTGCCGAGCGAGCCCTTGTGGATGTCGGTCGCGTAGAAGCAGGTGGTGGCCAGCACATCCGGATTCATGGCGGCGCGGAAAGCCAGGTGGCCGCCGATGCAAATGCCCATCACGCCCAGCCGTCCGGTGCATTCGGAGCGCGTTTTCAGATAGTCGAGCGCGGCGCGGGCATCGGAATCATAGGCCGAAATCTCTTTCGCGATCTTGTGCGCGTTGCCGGCGTCCGCCCCGGCCTGGTCATAGGCCAGCACCGTGCCGGCGGGTTCCAGTTCGTGATAGATCTCCGGCGTCACCACGACGTAGCCGTTGGCGGCCAGCATGTTGGCCGAGCGGCGGATGGGGCCGGTGATCTGGAAGATCTCGGAAAACAGCAGCAGTCCGGGATACTGGCCCCCGGCGGCGGGGCGACTGAGCAGGCAGCGCATGGGGCCGGTGGGAGTTGAGATTTCAATATTCTCTTCGAGAATCGTCATATTGTTTTTTCCTTGCGCAGATGCTGGAGAAGATGTTCAGTGGTGCGGGCGATATCGTGCACGGCGGCATCGAAAGCGGCCTGATTGGCTTTGGAAGGCGCGCGGAAGCCACTCACCTTGCGGACAAACTGCAGGGCGGCGGCGGACACCTCCGCCGGGGTGGCGGGCGCTTCAGGCCGGCGAAGAACTTTGATGCTGCGGCACATGGTGACCTTGCCATTATGCTATCTGCATGAGCCAGGAGCGCAAGGGCGGATTTGTTCTCACGCACGGGGCGGGCGCGAACGCGAATGCCCCGTTGCTGGTCGCGGTGGATGAGGCATTCACGTCCGCCGGCTTCACGGTGGTCCGGTACAACCTGCCGTTCCGGCAAAAGCGCCCCTTCGGCCCGCCTTCCCCGGCGGGCGCGGCGGCGGATCGCGCGGGGCTGAAGGAAGCCGTCCTGAGAATACGGGAATTCGGGGACGGCCCGGTGTTGCTCGGCGGTCATTCCTACGGCGGGCGTCAGGCGAGTATTCTGCTGGCCGAAGAACCGGGCCTCGCGGACGGCCTGATTCTGTTTTCGTATCCCCTGCATCCGCCCGGCAAACCCGCGCAATTGCGGACGGCCCATTTTCCCGGCTTGCGAACGCCCTGCCTGTTCGTGCACGGCACCAAAGATGAATTCGGCACTGTGGACGAGATGCGGGCGGCGCTCGCTCTGATTCCGGCCCCACACGAACTCATTCCCGTGCAAGGCGCAGGGCACGATTTGAAAAAGGGGCGGGACGAGATGCTGCGGCACCTCCTCGGGCGCGGCGGGAACGCCATCCCTTTTGCGCTCCCGTAACCGTTTCGCTACAATGGTTTGAGAATCCCCGCATTGACGCCGAAACCCCAGCATGTTCGATAACCTCTCAGACAAACTGCAGCGTGTCTTCAAGAACATGCGCGGCGAAGGCCGCCTCACAGCCGAGAATATGGACGCCGCGCTGCGTGAAGTGCGCGTGGCCCTGCTCGAAGCGGACGTCAATTTCAAAGTCGTTAAGCAGCTGATTGAGGCAGTCAAGACCCGCGCGATGGGCGCGGAAGTTCTGCAGTCGCTCTCGCCTTATCAGCAGGTTATCGGCATTATCAATGAGGAACTGGTCAAGATCCTCGGCAGCCACGAGTCCAAACTCCGGTTCGCGAACGATCCTCCCAGCGTCTTCCTGATCGTCGGCCTGCAGGGTTCCGGTAAGACCACTTCCACGGGTAAACTGGCGCGCTGGCTCACCAAAAACGGCCACCGTCCCCAGCTCGTTTCCGTCGATATCTACCGCCCGGCGGCGAGGAAACAGCTGGCGATTATCGCCCGGGACAACAAGCTTCCCATTTACGAAGGCGCTCCGGAAGAAACCGCCGTCATCGATCTGGCTCGTTCGGCGCGGCGCGAAGCCGTCAACAACGGTCGGGACGTGCTGCTCGTGGATACCGCCGGTCGTCTGCACCTGGACGACCAGCTGATGGACGAGCTGAAGCAGCTGAAGTCCCTGCTGAATCCGGTCGAAATTCTGTTCGTGGCCGACGCCATGACCGGGCAGGACGCGGTCAAATCGGCCGACGAGTTCCACAAGCAATTAGGCATCACCGGCGTGATCCTGACGAAGATGGATGGCGATGCGCGCGGTGGCGCGGCGCTTTCCATCCGCCACGTCACCGGACAGCCACTCAAGTTCGTTGGTATCGGGGAAAAATCGGACGCATTCGAGCCGTTCCATCCCGACCGTGCGGCGTCGCGCATCCTCGGGATGGGCGACATTGTCAGCTTCGTCGAAAAGGCGCAGGAAGCCTTTGACTCGAAGCAGCAGGAGGAGATGCAGCGGAAGCTGATCGACAACGAGTTCACGCTCGAGGATTTCCGCGATCAGCTGAAGGCGCTCCGCAAACTGGGGTCGCTCGAGTCGATCCTGAAAATGATGCCGAAGGTCGGCATGATGAAGGATCTGCAGAACATGCAGCCCGATGAGAAGGAGTTGACGCGCATTGTGGCCATCATCGATTCGATGACGCCCAAAGAGCGCGCCAACCACATGATCATCAACGGCAGCCGCAGGCGGCGCATCGCGCGCGGCAGCGGCACGTCGGTCGAAAAAGTGAACGACCTGCTGAAGCAATACACGCAGGCGCGCAAAATGATGAAGAGTTTATCCGGTGGCCTGATGGGCGGAATGGGTGGGAACAGCTTCCTCAGCAAGAAGATGGGAAAGCTCGCCAAGGGTGGATTGGGTAAACTTGGATTGCCGGGATTCTAAACAGTTCAGAAGTTTTTAGGTTAGAAGGAAAGAAAAAGATTCAATGCTGATGATCAGACTGGCGCGTTTCGGCGCCAAAAAGAAGCCGTTTTACCGCATCGTGGTGATTGAGAAGGAACGCGCGCGTGACAGCCGCAATCTGGAAGTTGTGGGCCATTTCAACCCGCTGACCGAGCCCGCGATTGTGAAGCTCGAACATGACCGGATTGAGCACTGGACGAAGTGCGGCGCTCAGATGTCGGACACGGTCGCCAAACTGGTGAAGAAGAATCCGGCTCCCGTCGCAGCCGCGTAATCCAACGCTGCGTGCCGTCCCCGGCGTATCCGCATTGCGCCGGGTCCAACACAAGGGAAGTCGATGAAAACACTGATTGAAGACATCGCCAAAGCTCTGGTCGACAACCCGGACGACGTGGCTGTGAAAAGTACCGAAGGCGACCAGAATACCGTTCTGGAGCTGAAGGTCGCATCCGGAGATCTGGGTAAAGTGATCGGTAAGCAGGGGCGGACCGCGCGTTCCATCCGCACCATTCTGGGCGCGGCCGGACTCAAGGCCAATCGCCGGTTTTCGCTGGAAATTCTTGAATAACCCGTCACAGGTCACTGTTGCGGTACTCGGCCGTCCTCGCGGCAACAAAGGCGAGTTGACGGCCGCTTCTCTCTCGAGCAGACCGGAACGGTTTGCCTCCCTCACCAGCGTCATCCTTTCCGGCGGCGACGCCGGTCTGCACGATCAGACCTTTGAAGTCGAAGAGATCTGGGATCACGCTGGCACCCTGATCTTCAAGTTCGCCGGCATCGATTCCATTAACGACGCGGAAAAACTGCGCGGCGCCGACGTGCGCGTCCCCAAAGAGGATCGCGTGCAACTGGAGCCGGGCGAATACTTTCACTCCGATCTGCTCGGGTTCGAAATGCGGGACCGCGCCACGGACCGCGTGATCGGCACAGTCACCGGCTGGGAAGAGTTCGGCGGCCCGGCGCTGCTCGAAATCGACTGCGGCAGACTGCTGGTGCCCTTCGTCAAAGCCATCTGCACCGAGGTTCTCATGGACCGGCAGGCCATCCTGGTGGATCTGCCCGAAGGCCTCGAAACACTAAACTCGTAAACCCGAACTCGTAAATCCGAACGCGTAATGAAGTTCCACCTGCTCACCATCTTTCCGGACTTCTTTGATGGCCCGTTTCGTTATGGGGTGGTCGCGCGCGCCGCGCAATATGGCTCGCTCGATATCCAGATTCACGACCTCCGGAACTGGACGCACGACCTGCACCGCACTGTGGATGACCGGCCTTTCGGCGGCGGCGAAGGCATGCTGCTCAAGCCGGAACCCATCTTCGACGCGGTGGAAACCATCTGGCCCGAACGCACGCCGCAACAGAAAGTGATTTTGCTTTCCGCTCAGGGGCGAAAATTCACTCAGCAGGTGGCGCGCGAGTACATCGCTTACGACGAACTGCTCTTCATCTGCGGCCGCTATGAAGGCGTCGATGAACGCGTGGCCGAACATCTGGCCGATGACGAGATTTCGATCGGCGACTACGTCCTCAGCGGCGGCGAACTGGCCGCGGCCGTGGTGATCGATGCCGTGGCCCGCCTTCTGCCCGGCGTGCTCGGCAACCAGGATTCCGCT
Source organism: uncultured Acidobacteriia bacterium (assembly GCA_903900705.1). Taxonomy (GTDB): domain Bacteria; phylum Acidobacteriota; class Terriglobia; order Bryobacterales; family Bryobacteraceae; genus BOG-234. The sequence continues at coordinate 43,485 of CAIUOG010000117.1, read as the reverse complement.
CTCAACGAATCCTTTGAAGACGGCATTCTCGACTGTCCCCAATGGACGCGCCCCGCCGACTTTCGCGGCTGGAAAGCGCCCGACGTCCTGCTGGGCGGTAACCACGCGGAAATCCGCAAATGGCGCAAGCAGTCCGCCATCGAAAAAACCAAACGACTTCGCCCCGATCTTCTGCCCGGCGCGTAAGCCAGGACCTATACTGTTGCCATGCTCGCCACCGCGCTTCTGTTACTGACGCTTGCCGCCGACCCACCCCTGTTTAATGGAAAAAATCTCGATGGCTGGGAGGTCATCGGTGACAGCCAGTGGACCGTGATGGCGGATGGCACGCTCGTGGGCCAGCGCACCGGCGATCTGCGAAAGCTCCTCGTTCCGGGCGGCCCGTTCAAAACGCCGGCCGAGTTCTCCGGCTGGGTGAATACGCAAAGCTGGCTCTACACCAAACGCGACGATTTCGGCGAGTTCGACCTGCACGTTGAATTCTGGACAAAAACCAGCGGCAACAGCGGCGTCTCCATTCGCGATACTTCCCGGGCGAAATGGGCCGTGATGGCGCAGCCCGACTACAAGAAAACGCCGTCCAAAATCGGCTACGAAATCCAGATCAACAACCGCTTTCCGGACCCGCACCCCACCGGCAGCATCTACGGCTTCATGGATGCGCCAAAAGACGATGCCCCCAACAGCGCCATGAAACAGGACGAGTGGAATTCGCTCGATATTTCCTCGCGCTTTGACCGCATCACCGTCCGCCTGAACGGGCGCGTGGTGGCGGAACATCCCGGCGACCCGGCCCGCTCAAAGACCGGGCCCATCGGGCTGCAGCTCCACGATCAGTTCTCCATCATCCAGTTCCGCAATATCAGGATCGTCGAGAAGAAATAGCCGCTATTTCGCGGGGCAGGCCTTGCCGTTTTCCGCCAGTCCCCAGGACATCGCGTTGTCCAGAAACTGCAGCATCAGGCGCTCGGAATACATGCTGCCGGCGTGCCCCAGCGCGGAATAGAGCGCGTGCCCCTTGCCCACGCAATGCCACCAGACCAGCGGATGGTCCGCGCCCATGGTGGCGCGGCCCGGGTCGTAGCTCTTCTCGTCCACCGTGGCGAGAATGTGAAACCCCTCCTTCGCCCGCGGGCTCGCTCCGAACGCGTACCACTCTTCCGACCGGCGCCACGGCTCGGGCAGATTCTTCAGCAACGGGCTCCTGCGGTCTTCCAGATGAATGTCGCCGGGCACAATGCCGCTGTGCACGATGAACTGCGCGCCAACGAGTGTATCCACGTACCACTTCCAGTCGGCCAGCGAGGTGTGGCCGTGGTTCTCCACCGGGTCGCCCCCCGCGCCGTGCAGGCCGATCCACGACCCTCCGTTTTCCACCCAGGCCTTGAAGGCCGCCCGCTGCTCTTCAGTGAGCGGATCCCCGCTTGCGTTATTCCAGATCACCAGTTTGAATTTCGAGAGCTGTTCGGCGTTCATCACCGCGCCGTTTTCGGTAATGAAATACGGCCAGCCGTGCTGCTGCGCAATGGCGGCCAGCGCGGCGTCTGAAGCCAGAATGCCCGCCTCGTCGCGAAAACCGCTGGTCTTGGCGAAGATGAGGACGCCGCCCGGCTTCAGATCCGCGGGCAGTTCCGGGCGCACTTTGTCGTAAGTCGCGTTCTGCACGAAGCCCGCGGCCGCGCCGCCCAGACCGTTACGTCCCGGGCCGCGTCCCTGCGGCGGGCGTTGTTCAGGGGCGCCGGAAGCGGGAACAGGTGTCTGGCCGAACAGCGCGGCAGCCAGCGTCAGGGTGGAAAAGGCGAGTTTCAGTTTCACGGTGTTGTCGATCAGCGTATCACTAAACTGTCACCCGAAGTGCCGCAACCGCATCCCGAATGTTAGACTTACATCTTGTCTGGAGCATATTCGCTCGCGCGGGCCGGACAGTGGTTTCTCCACTCCGGCATACAGGATCCGGCTGGCGGCGTCGCCCGGTTCTATCGCGCGGACCTCAAACAAAACAAACCGGTTTCGACAGAGATCACTGGTTACACCGCCAGTGCGCTCATGTTCCTCTATGACGAGACGCAAGAGGAAGTCTATCTCGATCGCGCTCGGCTGACCGCGCATTTCCTGTGCGATCACGCCTGGGACCATGCGCTGCAGACCTTCCCTTTTGAACACCCGTCGCCCTCCGGCGCGAGCGACCACCACAGCTACTTTTTCGATTGCGGCATCATCATTCGCGGGCTGGTTTCCGTGTGGCGGGTCACAAAGGAAGACAAGCTCATCGACATTGCCGCGGCGGCCTCGCGCGGTATGATTGCCGACTTCCACTCGGGGTCTGACTACCACCCCATCCTCGAACTGCCCGCCAAAGCCGCGCTCGAACGCAAAGATCAGTGGTCGCGCATGCCGGGCTGCTACCAGACCAAGTCTGCGCTCGGCTGGTGGGAAGTCGCCGAAATCACCGGTGAGCAGCCACTCAAAGACGCGTTCCTCGAAATGATCGGGATGGGCCTGCGCACCTACCGGACCTTCCTGCCCGGCGCGGTCGAGCGCCCGCGCGTCATGGACCGCCTGCACGCCTACAGCTATTTCCTTGAAGCGATGTATCCGCTGCTGCACCGGCCCGAATGCGTGGAAGCCTACGCCTTCACCATGAACGCCGTCGCCCGCTATCTGCGCGACATCTCGCCCGAGTTTTCCCGGTCTGACGTGCACGCCCAACTCCTGCGCGCCCGCGTGAAAGGGGCCCGCGCCGTTCCGGTCGACGTCGCAGCCGGACGCGAGGAAGCCGCCGCGCTGGCCACATTTCAGGCCCACAGCAGCGACCCCCGTATCGATGGCGGGTTCCTCTTTGGCCGTCGCAACGGCGAAATGGTGCCGCATGCGAATCCGGTCTCCACGGCCTTTGCCATTCAGGCCCTCGAAGCGTGGCGGGCTTTCGAGGCCGGAGAAGAGAATCCGTGCCGGCTTCCACCCATCTGACGCCGGTTGCCCTGGCCTTCGCCTCCGGCAAGGCGGAACAGAACCGAATCCTGATCGACCGTTTTGCCGCGGAGCATGTCCATCTGCCGCTCTACGTGGTCGCCGAGTTCCAGCCGCACCGCGGCGAATGGATTCCCTGGCACGTGCTGCGCGGCGCGCGTGAAAATATCGCCGGCATCAAAGCCGCGCTTGCCGGCTGCGAGATCGATTCCGCCGTGATGGCCCTCGCGCACGGCACCGCCTACGGCCCCATGCGCGGCGCGGCGCTGCGCATGGCGGGCAGCCGCCTCGTGGCCTACGATGAAGACTTTCATGTGGTCCGGCCAGCGGGCCTGATCTGGTACGGCGTGCGCAGCGTCGCGTCCGATATCGCGACGCCCGCCGCCCGCTGGGCCCGCCACCTGTCCCGTCCGGCCGAACTCGAACTCCCCGTCCGCGCCCGTCTCGCACAGGCCGGTGGCGTGGTTGCCAACCGGATTCGCCGGGAGAAAAAGGAACTCGACAGCCCCACCCAGCCCCTGCTCGCCACAGGCGTTACCGTCGTGGTGCCCAGCCGCGACGGCAAAGAACTGCTGGCCACCATGCTTGCGGCCCTCGCGCCCCAACTGCGCGCCGGCGAAATCCTGGTGGTGGATAACGGATCGGCCGACGGCACCGCAGCCTGGCTCGCCGAACACTGGCCCGCCGTCCGCGTGCTGCAGTTCCCCGCCCCCCTGTCGTTCGCCCGCGCCGTGAACGCCGGCATCGCCCAGGCGCGCTTCACCCGAACCCTGCTGCTGAACAATGACATGGTGGTGGAGCCCGGCTTCCTCACCGCCCTCGAAGCCGCCTTCGACCAGATTCCCGACCTCTACTGCGCCACCGCCCAGATCTTCTTCCCGCCCGGTATCCGCCGCGAGGAAACCGGCAAAGCCGTCTGGCGACGCGAAAATTCGCTGGACTTCCCCATGCGCTGCGATGACCCGCACCCCGGCGAAGACCTCACCTGGGTCTTTTACGGCAGCGGCGGCTGTTCGCTCTTCGACACCCCGAAGCTCCAGGCCATGGGCGGCGTTTCCGAGGTCTACGACCCCGCCTACGTGGAAGATATGGACTTCGGCTATCGGGCCTGGAAGCGCGGCTGGCCCAGCGTCTTCTGCGCCGCCGCGCGCGTCGAACACCGCCATCGCGCCACCACCGCCCGCTTCTACACCCCGCGGCAGCTCGATTTCTTCGTCGAACGCAACTATCTGCGCTTCCTCATCCACGCCATCAGCGACCCCATCCTTTTCGAAAAGCTCTGGCTGGAGGCCATCCGCCGCCTGCAGCTGATGGCCATCCATGGCAACGCCGCCGCGCTCGATGCCCTGCGGGACATCCCGCGCATCGGCCCGCGCCCCGCCGCCCCCACCGGCCTGCTCACCGAAGCCGAGATCTTCGCGCTGGGCAATGGCGATGTTGCCTGTTTCCCCGGCAGCGCCCCGCGCGCCCGCCGCAAGATCCTCATCGCCAGCCCCTACCTGCCGTTTCCGCTCTCGCACGGCGGCGCGGTCCGCATCTTCAATCTGATGCGGGAGGCCGCAAAAACACAGGATCTGATCCTGATGTCTTTCTGCGACGAACTCGATCAGCCGCCCGCCGAACTGCTGGAACTCTGCCGCGAGGTGGTCCTCGTGCGGCGTCACGGCTCACACTACCGGCGGAACACCACGCGTCCGGACGTGGTGGAAGAGTTCGATTCCCCCACCTTCCGCGCCTGCCTGAAGCAGACCGCCGAACGCTGGAAGCCCGCCGTGGTGCAACTGGAATTCACCTGGATGGCCCAGTATGCGGGCGCATGGCCGGGCGCCAGGTACCTGCTGGTGGAGCACGACATCACCTTTGACCTGCAGGAGCAACTGCTCGCCGGCAGTACTGAAACCGGCGCGGCGCGCTGGGAACTGGAACAGCAGACGCAGAAGTGGCGCAGCTTCGAAACCCGCGTCTGGGGCGAGGTGGATTGCGTGGTCGCCATGTCCGCCAAAGACGCCCGCGTGGTGGCGAAAGCACGGGAAGTGGCCACTCTGCCGAATGGGGTGGATTGCGAGCGTTTCCGTCCCTCCGGCGCTGCTCCTGAGGAGCGCCGGATTCTGTTTATCGGCTCCTTCCGGCATCTGCCGAATCTCCTTGCGCTGGAGTTTTTCCTGAAAGAGGTCTGGCCAAAGCTGGGCCCCGGCTATCACCTGCACATCATCGCGGGGGCCGATCCCGACTATTACCTCGACTTCCACAGGCAGCGCGTCCACGTGGACCTTGCGCAGCCCGGCATCGAACTCGAAGCCTTCGTCTCAGACGTCCGCCCGGCCTATGAACGCGCCGAAATCGTGGTGGCGCCCCTCACCGCCTCCGCCGGCACCAACATCAAGGTGCTGGAAGCCATGGCGATGGGGCGCGCAGTGGTGAGCACTCCGGCCGGGGTCAACGGTCTGGAACTCACTCCCGGCGAGGACGTGATTGTGGAGGCGACAGCCGCCGGTCTGGCCGGCGCCATCCAGACTCTCACCGCCGACCCGGAACGCCGCCGGACCCTGGAACACCACGCCCGGCAAACCGCCCTGCGCTTCGACTGGACCGCCATCGGCGAACAACAGCGCATGCTTTATGATCGGGAGTGACCATGCCTGAACTCCCCGCTCCCGTAGCGCTGCCCAATGTAGTCACCGACGCACTCACCGCCGCCCAGCTCGAAGAGAACGGCATGCCGCTGAAGATCTATTTCAACGGCCCCACGGACCAGCTGAAGGGCATGATCGCCGGCAGCCTGCTGCTTGACCCCGGCGCCAGCCCGCACCCGCCCCACCAGCACCCGGAAGAGGAATTCATGCTGATCACCCAGGGCACCGGTGAGATTCTGGTGGACGGCGCCACATATCAGGTCGGCCCCGGCGCCATGATGTACTGCGCGGGCAATAAAACCCACGGCATCTGGAATACGGGTTCAGAGAAGATGCTGTTTTACTTCTGGAAGTGGCTGGCGTAGCCAGGCCACCGCTTATTCGATCCCCATCGCTTCTTTCAACTGCCGCGCCCGCTCCCGGCTGACATCCCGCTCTTCGCCGGTCGTGAGTTTCACCCGCCATGTGCCGGAAAACCAGGGGATCAGTTCCCGGACCATGTCCAGATTCACCAGTTCCCCGCGACTGATACGCAGGAACCCGGCGGGCTGCAGCAGCGTCTCCAACTCCCCGATGCTCTTCTCCACCAGCAGGCGTTCTGAGGTTAGCGTACAGGCGAAGACCAGTTTTTCCTCAATCTCCACCCGCACCACATCCTTCAGCGGCACAATCACGATCCGCTTGCCCCGCCGCGCGGCCAGCCGGCGGACCGGGCCACCCTGGCGCAGCACCACCTCGGCCAGCTTCGGCGAATTCTCCTGCTTCCGGGCGACCCGGCGCAACGCGCGCTCCAGCCGCTCCGGCTGCACCGGCTTCAGCAGGTAATCGATCGCATTCGCCTCAAACGCCCGCACGGCATACTCGTCATACGCGGTCGCAAAGATGATTGCCGGCGTCTCCGGACCCAGTTGCTGCACGACCTCGAAGCCATTCAACCCCGGCATCTCAATATCGAGCAGGACCACATCCGGCCGGAGCGACGGAATCATCTCCAGCGCTTCCGGACCATTCGCGGCCTCCCCCACGATTTCGAAGTCGGGAAACGCGGCAAACGCGCGGCGCAGCGTGGAGCGCGCCAGTTCCTCATCATCCACCAGCAGAGTGCGGATCATATTTCGAAACTGAACTCCGTCCAGTCCTCGTGCCATTCCATGTGCAGCGGATCCTGACGCCCCGTGAAGAGCCGCAGCCGCGCCCGCACATTTTCGAGCGCGTGGCCCTGCCGGTAAAGCGCCGCTTCGCCGGGCCGTGCCGAATCGTCCGCCGTATTGCGCACCGAAACGCGCGTTGACTCCCCCCGCCGGGCTACCTGAATGGAAATCGTGCCCCCTTCAATGCGCCGCGCGATCCCGTGCTTCACGGCATTCTCCACCAGCGGCTGCAAAACCAGGCCCGGAAGCCGCACGTTGGGCAGCGGCGGCACCGGCAGTTCCACCCGCAGGCGCTGCCGGAACCGCGCCTGCTCAATCGAGAGATAATCCCGCACAAACTGTAGCTCCTGCTCCAACTGCACCGATTCGGTATGCGTGCAACCCAGCGTATACCGGAACATATCCGCCAGCCTCCCGATCATGCTCTTCGCGCTTGCCGGATCCTCATCCACCAGCGCGGAAATCGAGTTCAGAGTATTGAAGAAGAAGTGCGGATTGATCTGCGACTGCAGCGCCAATGACTGCGCGCGGGCCGTTTCAATCGCCTTCGCCGCCAGTTCCGCCTGCGCCCGCTCCACTTCCAGTTTCAGCTTCACAAATGCGGTGATCACCAGCGCCAGCACACCGCCGATCAGGCCATCCACCACCAGCACCTGCCAAAGATAGGGAACGCGCACGTGCACCGTATCGCCACCCAGCCGGGCCCCCAGCCAGGCCGTCAGCAGCAGGGCCGTGACGCCCGCAAAGGAACTGGCGATGGTGTTGTACACCACCAGCACCGTGCCGATAATGGACGGCGGATAGCCGCACACCAGCGACCGCACCCACGCCGTGCCCAGGCCGCAACAGACGAAGAAACTCATGGACCAGATCACGCCGGAAGCCATGCTCCAGAGCAGGATCACCGGTTTCAGGAAGATCTGCAGCGGATTGCCGGCGTTCAGAACCACGAAGAACAGGGAAAGCAGCGGCCCGATGATGAGCCCGCCCACCGCGCACTTCAGCAGCAGTAACGGCAGATCCCGCAGCGGCGGCGGTTGACGGCGAATCTGATAAATGGAGAGCAGCCACTGGAGCGGCGCCGGTTGCATATCAACAGTTTGCGGCAGTGGCCGTCCGCGGGAGCAGACTTTCCTCCGGATGGATCGATTTGCCGCCTGACCGGTTCAGACCGTCACCTGAATCTCGCCCTTGCCCCAAACCGCCTGGCGGCCCACACCCACCCACTGGCCGGCTTCGAGAAACGGGAGGAACTCACGCAGGTCCCCCTCGTATTCCAGTTCGCCCACAAAACCTCCAATCGGATGCGTCTGCCCGGTCCGACTGCTGCGCCGCTCCACCGTTTCCCGCCGCAGTTCGCAGCGAATCAGCCGCACCTCCGCCGCCCGCCGGCTGCTGCCCGCGTAATCCATCTCCAGAGGCCCGCGGCCATAGAGACGGCGCAGCGTACTCACGCGGTCACGGATGCGCCCGAACAGCACCGGGAACTCCGGACGCTCCACAATCCTGTGCTCCTGCTTCAGCTCCGTTGGAGTCAGAAAGGCAACGGTCACGCGGTCCGGCGCGGCCGCGCGGGGCGCAAGATCCAGCGAAACCGGCTCGCAGAGCACCTCGCAGAGCTCCGCCCGGCCATGCCGCGGACCAATTCCCGTCGGCCCCATCGCCCGAAACGCGTCGGTAAACGCGCCAACGGTCGCCGCATCCGCCGCGAAGAGATTCACGCCGAAACGAAAAAGCGAACCCAATTCGCCCGAACCCGCCTGAAAAATCCGGCCATCCAGATGCCGCGCCCGAAAGACAAACGGGCGTGGCGAATCGGCCAGCCCGCTGGGTCCCTGGCCCGTCGCTTCAGGACTGAAGACACGCGCATACGGGCAGGCGTGGCGGTCCGGGCAGTTCCGGGAATCGGAGCAATCCGGGCGGCAGGAGAGTCCCCGGAAGGCTGTTCCGAAGGCCCCGCGCAGAACATTGGCCGCTTTGCCCGCCGGGAAATGGACGGGTTCGAGCGCCGTAAAGCCGAACCGCAGGGAAACAAAGTCAAATCGCAATTTGCTTTCGAGTATAGCCGCACCGCCTGTTACCTTACCGGGCGAATTGCATCTTAAAGATCAGGTGAATGCGATGGATGTTTTTGTGAAGCACCTGGGCGGCGCGCGGTTCGAAGCTTCGGCCCGGGGAAATGTAGTGATTTCCGATCAGCCGGTGGACAATGGCGGCACGGACACCGGGATGACGCCTCCCGAGTTCCTGCTGACCGCGCTTGGCACCTGCGCCGGCTATTATGCGGCCGAATACCTCCGCACCCGGGGACTGCCGGATGCGGGCCTCACGGTGCGGGTCACGGCGGAAAAGGCGTTGAAACCGGCCCGGCTGGACCAGTTCCGCATCGAAGTCGACGCACCGGTGACCGATGAACGCCACCGCCAGGGAATCGAGCGCGCGGTGCACGCCTGTCTGGTGCACAACACGCTGCTCAACCTGCCCACCATCGAAACCGTGGTTCGCGCCGCGAACGCCGCGATCGCAGCCTGACGCAGACTAGAATGTGGTTTGACTTCCACGGCGGATAAGGAACAGGAAATTGCCATGGCACGCGCGCTTCTGGCAGGGGATGCCTCCGTTTTCGAGCCCTTCGTGGATCACTTCCGGGCTAAAATTTTCCGCTACACCTGGCTGATGTGCGGCCAGCGGGAAGACGCGGAGGAAGTCTCCCAGGAGACCATGCTGAAGGCCTTTCAGAAGTTCGATCAGCTGGAAACGCCGGAACAGGTTCGTCCCTGGATTTTCCGGATTGCCCGCAACGAATGCCTCATGAAGCGGCGGAAGAGCCGCTTCGCACCCGAAACGGAACTCTCGCTCGACGAATTCCTGCCCGCCTTCCGCCACGAAGGCGAAACCCGCAAACTGGAGATCGCGGACTGGTCCGCCCTGCCCGATCAAAACTTCCTGCAGGGCGAACTGAAAGACGAACTGACCAGAGCCATTCAGCAATTGCCCGATACCTATCGCGCCGTGGTGCTGCTGCGGGATGTGGAAGACCTTTCGACGGACGCCACAGCGGAAATCCTTGGCCTGACCTCAGACGTGGTCAAGACCCGGCTGCACCGCGGCCGCCTCGCGCTGCGCAAAACTCTGGATACCTACCTTCGGCTGCACAGGAGCCAAATATGAGTCCACAGGACACTGCCCACTGCCGGGAAGTCTTCGCCGTGCTTTCCGAATACCTGGACGTCGAACTGCCTCCGCAGGCCTGCGAACAGATGCGCCGGCACATTGAAGGCTGCGCGCCCTGCGTGGAATTTGTGGAGAGCCTGAAGAAGAGCGTCGCGCTCTGTCGCCAGTATGAGCCGGAAACCATGCCGCGCCCGCTTTCGGACGCGGCCAGGCGGGAATTGCTGTCAGCGTGGCAGAAGACACTCGGGAAATGATCCTTTGTGCCATCGGCCCGGCGGCGCTAGTCGTGGTTGGTAATCGAGTACAACAGGGACAGCAGCACATCGAGGCGCGCATCCCCCATGCCCTGATTGATGTGCTTCCCGTGATCGAGCGCATCCATCGCGGTTGAGCCCGAGATGCGCGGATTCAGCTGGGCCATCAGCGCCACAGTGCCGGAGACCAGCGCGGAGCTGAACGACGAGCCCCAGACGCCGGCGTAATTCCCGCCGGGATATGTGGTCACCAACGCCTCGCCAGGCGCCGAAGTCCGCGCGCTCGCCACATCAAAGTTACTGAAAACGCTCCGCAGATCGGACGGATTCACGCTGCCCACACCAATCGCCCCGCTGTAGCCAGCCGGATAAACCAGTTCCCTTTTGCCGTCATTTCCCGCGGAGGCGATGCAGAACACATTATGCTGCTTCGCATACGTGATCGCCGCCTGCAACTGTGCGGAGGGGGAGGTGGTGCTGAAGCTCATGTTGATCACTTTCGCCTGATGGTCCACCGCGTAGTAAATGGCGCGAATAATGTCGGAAAGGTTGGACGAACCATCGGAATTGAAAGCTTTGAGAGGCATGATCTTCACGCCGGGGGCAGCCAGATGAATCAGACCAGCCACCATGGTGCCGTGGCCAAAATCCCCCGGCAGCTTCGTGGCATCGAGAATCGCGACCGTCGACTGGTCGAGAATCGCCACCGTCGATTGATTCAGCAGCACGGGGAAGTTCTTGCCATCCAGAATCGCCACCGTCGATTGATCCAGAATCGCCACGGTCGACTGGTTCAGGTCCGTCATTTCCGAGGCGTAACCCACCACATTCCGGATAAAGTCATACCCGGTCACCAGTGATCCCCTGAGCGCCGGATGATTGGGGTCGACGCCCGTATCGATTACCGCCACCGTCGTATTCCCCGCTCCGAAGCGGCTCAGCGCCGAGGGGATTTCCACCGTCATGGCCGCCGCCTGATTGACGTAAGCGCCGCGAACCCTTGCGCCATAGTACGAGACCACCGAATGATCGGCCAGAGCCGCGTTGAGCTGCGACAGGGACGGCTTCGGCGCCACCGTGGGCGTTACTTCCGGCGTGTGAACTTCGGAATCCGCCTCGAACCCGGAGACTTTCGAGTCGGTCGTGACTTCTTTAACGAAACTCGTGGTGGTGCTGCCAGGCAGGGACGTGACCTGGTAGATCCCGGTCCGCATGACCTGCTGCAGGGCGAGGTGATGGCGCGACAAAACACCATTGAGATCACCCGGTTGGGTGACCAGAATCCACGTCGGGGGTCCGGACGTGGCCGCTTTTGAGGGGACTGCACAGAAGGAGACGAGTGCCAGCGCCAATAGTGCGCTGAAACCCGGTCGCCTTCCGGCCAGGGGTGAAAACAACATCAGACTTCTCCTCCGGGGAGGTTCAGGGAAACCTCCACATACTCACCGCTGCGTTCCACCGGCATAAAGAGCCTGACTGTCGGCCCCGGTTTGTAACGCAGCGAAAACTCGCCGAATTCCGTGGTAGTTGTACTGGCCAGCAACTGATTGCCGGCCAGAAGAAGTGCTTTTGTGTCCCGCATGGGAACGTCCGGAGCGGTCTCGTCGGCAATCTGGCCGGTAACAGTCATCGCGCTGTTTGCCGGATCGCTGTCGAACCAGAGATCCACGGAGTAGTGACCGGCCTGATACGTCATGTGCCGGGAATCCGGGCGCAGCGAACGAACACCTTGCGGAACAGCCCCCTCCAGGCTGTCCTGGCGGAGTTCGCCTGCCAGTTGACGCAAACCCGCCCAGATACGCCCGCTTTTGGCGGGAGCGGACTGAGAGACCGCGCCGGGAAAAATACCTTCAGCGGCCGCAACAACGGCGACCGGCGGTTCGAAATCCCGATCAGCCGCGCCCGTCTCCGAGGCACGCTGCAGCAGATTGGCCACATAGGCACACAAAGTACATTGCCCAAGGTGGCGGGACATTTGTGCCGACGCCTCGGCGGAAACAAGGCCGCGGGCGTAATCGGTCCAGACGGTTAGATCATAATGGCTCATACCGGTTTCCACACCAACTCAATCAGTAAGGGTACCGGGCCGCGACAGGAAATATAGTTTTCTGAAAATATTTTCAATGTGATGCCCCCACCAGCAGGAACGGCGCCCAGTGATAGGGGTGCGGCCATGCGCCGCGTACCGCGATTGTCGCGCTTCGGACGGCTTCGGGAAACGCCACTCCCGCAGCCGCCGCAGTGTAGAAGCTCCGCATAAAGTCCGTGGTGCTCTGGTCATGGACGTCCCAAAGGCTCGCCAGCACAGACCTCGCCCCCGAATACAGCACGCCGCGGATCAGTCCCATCAGCTCATCCCCGCCGATCACCGCGTTCAGCCCGGTACTGCAACCGGAAAGCGTCACCAGATCCGCCTGCAGCGACAGCCGGTAAAGATCCGGCACATTCAGCCGGGAATCCCCCAGGCGGATCGCTGAAAACAAAGGGTTATCCCGCCGAAAGATCCCATGCGTCGCCACATGCACGAACCGGCTGCGCGGACCGCGCTCCCGCAGGACGGCAACCGTCGCCGCCTCCCCCAGGAACAACGGTGAACCCAGTGCGTCCGCGACCGCCCGTGCCTCCGCCTCAATGGCCGGCGCCTTGCCGTCCGGCACCCCCATCACCAGACTTTCCTTGTATGTCGAGGCCGGCCTCGACATACACAGCGAAAAGACCCGCGCACTGGGCGCACTGGAAACCGCGTGGGTGTCGATCAGATGCCGCTCCCCGTCAAAAAGCGCGTGGAAGGGCACCTCATGCAGAATCCCGCAGGGCATCACCACCAGACTGGTGTACCGCGCAATCACCTGCCGGATGGGCCCGATCAGCGCCTCATGCAGTTCAAACAGATGCTGCAGCGCCGCCTTTCCGCTCGCCGGAGCAAAGATCGCCGCCGTGGGTCCTCCCGCCCGCATCCGGGCAACCTGCAATTGCAGATAGCGCAGAATGGGACGGATCCCGGCCGACTCCGTGACCGGCAGGATTTCCATTCCCTCCCGATCAATGAGACACGCATGCAGCAGGCCGCGGATCTCCATGTACTCGATCAGCAGGGTTCCCGGCGGGATGCCGCGCCGAAGATCGACCGAGTTGGCCCCGCCGACAGGCTCCGGCATCTCGCTGCCGGCGGCGGCTCCTGATCGTGAGCCCGTCACGCGGCGGCCAATCTCTTCTTCTCTTCGCCGAACGCGCTCGCGAAGTTCCCTGGCCCTTGTTTCCGCGGCGCGGGATTCCGGAACACCCTCAGCCGCCAGGCCCAGCATTTCCAGCTGCCGGTAATCAGCGTTCAGATCCCCCAGCAAAGCGCTGGTTTCCGGATCGGCCGGCAACAGTTCCGGCGCAGTCAGCATCTCCGCCATACTGCGCGACTTCGCCTGCTCAATCACATGGAACGCATTTTCAAAGTCGCCGCGCCGCAGATACAGCCAGGCCAGCGCCTCGTAGACGGCCAGCTTGTCTTTGAGAAAGGAAATCCGAACGCTCTCCCCCCAAAGGCGGCTCCGGAGAGCCTCGATCTCCAGCCGGGCCCGCTGCCAGAACTCGAAGGCCGCATGTTCGCGGCCCGCTTCCTCTTCAATCCGGGCCAGCAGCGAGTAGGCTTCCACGCGTTGCGCCCGCGTTTCGGAGAGTTGCAGACGCCCCAGCGCGGCAAGCGAAAGTTCGCGGCTCCGCACCAGTTCCCCGCGGTCCAGCAGCAACTGGGATTCCAGCAGTTCGCAAAGCGCGCTCTTGCCCGGCAGCGGCGAACCGGCGAGAACGCGTCCGGCCCGGCGGCAAAGCCGCAGCGCTGTGCGGGAATTGCCGCGACGGCGCGCCAGCATCGATTCGTAGAGGTCGATCAGAGCCGGCCAGATCTGATTCCCCTGCTCCAGGAACAGTCCCCGCGAACGGCGGAACAGGGATGCCGACGCCGCCGCGCCCACCAGGTGCGCTTCCGCCAGCGCCTGGCTCACCAGCGCTTTCGCCTGTTCGTAGGCCATGCCCAACCGCCCGAACTGCTCCGCGGCGAGGCGCGCCAGTTCCCGGCCCTCGGCCACCAGGTTGAGTTCGAGATACATCTCAGCTTCGTCGAGGTCGCAAAGCGCCAGCCGGTACTGGTCAGAGGCCACCAGGCAGTGCTTCCTCGTGAGCGCGTAGAGGTCCATGGCGCGCACATAGTCGCCACGCAGGTAGTAGAGCCAGGCGATGTTGTAGTCGGCCTCCGCCACCAGCAAGGTGAGCCCATGCTCCTCGCAGTGTTTTCGCGCGGCCTCATGCGCGGCCAGCGCCGCGGTGAAATCCCCCAGGCTGGTGCGGCAGACGGCGATATTGCTCAGCACGGCGGCAACGTCGGAAGGCGCGCCCACGCGCCGGAAGGCGGTGAGCGCGCGTTCGTAGAGTTCAACGGCCTCGCCGTGCCGATCCTGCCGATAGAGCAGGTTCCCGGTGTTACTGTTCAGGCGAGCCAGACGGAGGTCGTCAGAAAGCTTTTCGAAGATGCGGCGGGCGCGCGAGGCCCATTCGAGCGCCTGTTCGTACTGCCCCAGATAACCCAGAGACTGCAGCGCACTGCTCAGCGTCCGGCCCGCTTCGCGCTCGTTGCCCAGCGCTTCAAACAGGTACAACGCGCTCGTGTAGCTTTCCACCGCGCGCGCGTAATCGTCATTCGCATACAGCGCGTTACCGGAGATCCTCCATGCCAGCGCAAGCGATTCCGGATTACCGGACACCTTCGCCAGAGCGAGCGCCGCCTCCCCCAGCCGCAGCGCCGCCGGACGGTCGACATGGATAATCGACAGCACGTCCCGGTGCAGTTCCTCGATGTGGTGACGCCCCTGCAGTTCCGGATGCGCATCCGCCCAGACAGCGAGATCCACCGGGCTGACGGTCGATGCCAGGAGTTCGCGAATCCAGTCAGACATTCGCTAGAACCCCATCTTTTCCAGCTGCGCCCGCAGCTTGTTCAGACACCGCCCGCGAATGAACCCGATGGAACCTTCCGCGAGGCCAAGCCGCCGCGCCGCCTCCGCATAAGGCATTGGCGGGTCCTCATAAAACAGCATGCGGACCAGTTTCTGGCAGCGCTCCGGCAACCGCGCGATCGCCTCGCGAAAGACCTGTTCCTTTTCGGAATGCCGCTGCCAATCGCTCGGCAGCGCCTCCGCCGGCATTTCGAACGCGAACGACTCTTCCTTCCCTTCCCGCAGCAACTGCCTCCGGCGCAGATGGAAGCACTTATGCGCGGCCACCGTCAGCAGCCAGGAACGCAGGGCTCCGGTCTGGCGAAGATTCGGCAGTTCGGAAAACAGGGCCAGCCAGACCTGCTGAAAGACGTCCGCCGCATCATCGGGCGTCATCCGGTAACGCGCGGGAACCGAATACACCAGGTTCTTGTAGCGCGCAATCAGCGCCGACCAGGCGGTCTGATCGCCGGCCAGGCAGGCCTCGACCAGCGCTTCATCAGAAGGAGAGTTCACTTTCTGCCGGAGTCCCTGAGATAAAGATACTCCGCATTCCAGAGCGTGTAATGGTCGAGCACCGCCGGACGGAAGTTGCCCACCTGCTTCGACGCCGCCACCAGAATGTGAGGGCTCACCAGACTGATGAGCGGCAGCTGCTGCGCTTCAATCTGCTGAACGCGATCAAAAAGTTGCTTTCTCACAGTGGGCACGGATGTAACCATCTGACGCCGCATCAGATCATCCAGTTCCGCCTCCCACGGCGTTGCCGGTTTTTTTTGCGACGGATTCCAGAGGTGCATGGCCGCATCAGACATCCACACGTTCATCTCCGAGTTCGGGTCCGCGTCGCCCCCGCCGAGAGCCATGATACAGGCATCGAACTGCCTGGTCCGTGTGACCCGGTCGATCAGACTGCGGGCTTCGAGCGGTGCGACGTGAACGTCCATCCCCAGTTGCCGCAGGTCTTCCTGAAGGATCGTCGCCATTTTGAGCCGCTCTTCGTTGGCTGCGCTGGTGACGAGCGAGAATTCCACCCGGTGGCCCGTGTTATCCAGCAACGACTGATCGGCAGCCCAGTGGAAGCCGGCCTTTTGCAGCAGGGCGCGAGCCTGTTCGAGCGAACGTTTCGGACGCGGAACCGCCGTGTTCATCCAGTGGGCATTGCCGGGCGGAACGTGGGTCGCCAGCGCTGCCGCGCGTCCGGAAAACACCAGGCGGACCATCGCATCGCGGTCGATGGCAGCGGAGACCGCCTGCCGAAACGCCGCGTCACGGAACCAGGGCCTGCCCGTCTCCCCCAGATTGAAGAACAGAAAGCTGTATTCGAGGCCGGGCCCGAGGTCGGTCAGCAGATCCGCGGGAAGCAGGACCGCCGACCGTGCGGCGAAGCGATTCAGCAACTGCGTTTCTCCGGCCCCGAACCGCAGCACCTGGGCATCTTCGTTGGCCACAAAGAGAAACCGGAGCGAATCGAGATAGGGCAACTGCTTTCCCGCCGCGTCCTTCTTCCAGTAAAACGGGTTCCGTTCGAGCACGATACTCTCGCCCGGTTTGTATTCCTTCAGGCGGAACGGGCCGAGGCCGGCAAGCTGCGCCGGAGGGGTGCCCGCATTCCACATCTGCGCAAATCGGCCTTCGCGCCACGGTGTCTCCAATAAGTGCTTTGGCAGCATGGCCACGCTGTCAAAAAGCCGTTCGGCGGCGGCATAGGGCATCGCCAGATCGAAACGCAGATGCCGGGCATCCAGCTTCACCACCTGAATTGGCTTATCGCCGGGCATCAGCAGATCGCGCTGGGGCGAGCCGAGCTTTTCGTCCAGATAGACGGCGAAGGAGAACACGACGTCGTCGGCCGTAAACGGGTGCCCATCGGAAAACTTCACGCCTTCGCGCAGGGTGAGCGTGTAATGGAGATGATCCTTCGAAACCCGCCAGGACTCGGCGAGACCCGGTTCCGTCTGCTGGGTCGCGCGGTTGATGGAAATCAGATCGCCCATCATGCGGCGGATGACATCGCGGGACGGGGCATCGAGAGCCAGCACCGGATTCAGGGTTTTTGGCTCACCGCGTTCCGCAATCGTGATCTGCCCGCCAAACCGGCCGGGTTCCCAGGGGGTAGCGGCGGGCAGCAGGGATGGCGACAAACACACGAGTAGTAGCTGGTGCCAGGGAACACCCACAGGCATCAGTTTAGCGGTTCGAATGCCTTGTCAGCCAGTTACAGCCAGTCAAAGTGAGTAACAGTACAACTGCTGGTGACAACATCCATGGATAAGTGCTCAGGACAGAAAGATCCCGCAGCGCACTCAGCATCCCGCCCAGGCTGGGCGCCGGTTCCCCGATTCCGAGCCCCAGAAAGGACAGCGTGACCTCAGCCAGAATGAACTGAGGCAGCAGGACAGAGGCCTGCACAGCGAGGACCGGGAAGGTTTCCGGCAGGATGTGACGGCGCAAAAGGTACAGGTCACCCGCCCCGAACGCCCTGGCGGCCAGAACGTAATCACGGGTCCGGGCGCTCAGGACCACGCCGCGGACCAATCGCGCCGGGCGGGTCCAGCCAGTGAGACCGGAAACCAGAGCAATGCCGAGGAGCGCGAGGGAAGGCGGCAGGGACAGTGGCAGGACCGAACGAATCCCCAGCACCAGATATAGCCATGGCAGCGACTGGAAGAGTTCCGCCAGGCGCATGGCGAACTCATCACGCCAACCCGGGTAGTAGCCCGCCAGAGCGCCCAGAACGGTGGCGACGGCGAGCGCGAGGGCGGTGGCCAGCAGACCGGCGGCAAGAGAGGCGCGCGTGCCGGCCACCAGCCGGGTCAGTACGTCCCGACCGAACCCGTCCGTACCGAGCCAGTGCGCGCCGTCGGGCGGGTGAAAGGGTATCGCACGATCCTGCCGGGCGCCGTCGCTCCAGGGAATCGCCAGCAGAATCAGCAGGATAGCGAGGAGGAGGCGGACCGGCTTATTCACGGGAGCCTCCGGACGCAATCCGAGGGTCATTCCAGGCCAGAATCGCGTCCGCCAGCAGATTTCCCCCAATCAGGCAGGTGGCGGAAAGCAGCATCACGGCTGTGACGACATCCAGATCCCGGTTCGCAATCGCGTCCAGAAAAAGCGAACCCAATCCGGGCCGGCTGAGAACTGTTTCCACCACCAGAGAAGCCCCGACAAGGCCCCCCAGAGACAGGCCGAACAGAGAAATGAGCGGATTCCCCGCCGCCGGCAGAATGTAGACCAGCCACAAACGCGTCCCCCGGATGCCGTGCGCCCGGGCGGAACGGATGAACGCGGCGTCGAGGACTTCGAGCGTGGCCGACCGCGTATGCAGGAACACCAACGGGAACATGCCCGCCACCAGCACACCCAGAGGGAGCGCGAAGCTGGTGAGCAGACCGGGGAAGCCGAGGCGGATCGCGGCCAGCATGAGTACCAGAATGAGGAGCAGTTCGGGCGTTACCAGCAGCATCGAACTGATGGTCACGCCCAAACGGCTCAGCAACCCGCGCCGCTTTCGCGCCGCCAGCAGCCCGAGGGGAAGACCGCAGAGCCAGGCCAGCGCAGCCGCCGTTCCGGTCAGTTGCAGAGTGTGGCGCAATCGGGGAAGCAGAATCGGAGCCACAGGCTGCT
Source organism: uncultured Acidobacteriia bacterium (assembly GCA_903900705.1). Classification (GTDB taxonomy): domain Bacteria; phylum Acidobacteriota; class Terriglobia; order Bryobacterales; family Bryobacteraceae; genus BOG-234. Next base: position 24,694 of record CAIUOG010000117.1, on the reverse strand, counting down.
GCCAGGCGAGGGAAGCGCCGAAATCCCCGCGCGCCGCCGACGCCGCCCATTTCGCGTATTGAAGGGGAAGAGGGCGGTCCAGGCCATAACGATGACGCAGTTGCCAGACGGTTTCGGGCGAGATCTGCGGGTTCAGTTGCAGGTCGTCGAAGAATCCGCCTGGCGCAAAGTGGGCGAGCAGGAAGGAGAACACCGATACCGCAAATAGGAGCGCCACGGAATGCAGCAGGCGGCGCAACAGCCACGCGACCCTCATGCGGACGTCTCCCGTTGAATCTGCCCCTGGTCCATTACCAGGACCGCCGCGCAGACGGAATCGAGCAGCTTCCGGTCATGGCTGATCAGCAGGACCGCGCCGTCGCGGGCAAAATCCCGCAGCAGGCCCAGAATTGCCTCCCGGGTGGCCGGGTCGAGGCCGCTCAGCGATTCGTCCAGGATCAGAAGCCCGGGCTCCGGCATCGCCGCGAAGGCACGCGCTATCGCCAGTCGGGCCTTTTCACCGCCACTGAATTCAGAAGATTTCCTGCGCCCGTGCGCCGGGGCGAGGCCTACCCTTTCCAGCAGGGCAGGAACCGGCGCGCTGCGCCCGGCAAGCCGCAGCGGCTCCTCCACCACCTCAAACGCTGAAAATCGGGGATTCAGGCTGATGCCGGGGTCCTGCATCACCAGTTGCACCGGGCCACCTCGAAGAATCGAACCCGTTGTGGGCATCTGCCACCCTGCCAGACAGCGCGCCAGAGTCGATTTGCCACAACCCGATGGGCCGGTCAAGCCGGTGATTGCTCCGCGCGGGATATCGAGTGAGACCGCATCCACGGCACGGACCGCGCGCCTGCCGGTAAAGTCCACGCAAAGCCCGCGCGCCGAGACCATCACGTCCGGAGTTTCTGCTTCAGACAAGGGCGCCATCCCGCATGGTCAGGATTCGGTCGCCGAAGCGCGCCAGAAGCTCGGGGGAATGCGAAATCAGCAGCATTGCCATGCCACGCCGCGCGCGCAGGTCGAGCAGAAGGTCCAGGATGGTCTGCCCGGTGGCTGCATCGAGGGATGCCGTGGGTTCATCGGCGATGAGCAGGTCCGGCTGCGCGGCGATCGCCTGGGCGAGCAGCACGCGTTGCTTTTCGCCGCCGCTCAACTCGTGCGGATAAGCCTGGTAGTACTCTTTGGAACGCAGGCCGACGCTTTCGAGGGCCGCTTCCGCGAACGCACGCCCCGGCCGGCGACGGGCCCGCAGCACTTCTTCCACCTGTCTGCCGACCCGCATCAGGGGGTGCAGCGCCCCGGTGGCCTCCTGAAAAACCGGGGCCATGGCGACGCCCGAAAACGCGACTTCACCGGAGAGTAACGCCCCGGCGGGCAGCGCGTTCAGAATTGCGAGGGCGAGCGTGGATTTACCGGAACCGGACGGCCCGGCAAGGCCGGCGAACTCTTCGGCGCCGAGCGCAAGGTTCACAGAATGAAGAACTTCCCGGTCCCCATAGCGAATGCTGAGATCGCGGACCCTGAGCAATTCCACGGAATCAGTCCATTAAATACGGAACATCGCCGTGCCAGCCGACCCGCACATACGAAAGCAGCCACGTCTTGCCCTTGTCGGGATTCCCCTGATAAAAGAGGTACGTCTGCCCGTCGTCATCGACAAACGCGCCCGGATGGCCGGATTCCGAGGAATTCCACGACCCCGGCTTGCCCACCGGCAGGAACGGTTCCTTGCTCAGCCGCTCCCAGTGGACGCCGTCTTTGCTCCGCGCGACGCCAATCTGCTGGGGCGCGTTGTTGTAGGCGCCGGCGTAGAACATCACCAGCGAGTCCCCACGCTGCACCACCGACGGCGCCTCGATGCAATCCTTCTCCCAGGGCAGTTCGGGCTTGAGCAACGGCCCGTCCGAGGTCATCTTCCAGGCGTCCCGCCCGAAGCCCTTCCCGCTTTCCGCTACGGCGCCCGTAATCATCTGGACCTTCATCTGAGGATCGCGCGTCGCCGCATACAGGAACCATTTCCCCTGAAAAGGAACGACTTCCGCGTCAATGGCCCGACCCGCCGACCATGCGCCGACCGGATGGAACACGGGGTTTTCCGCGTCCTTTACAAACCGGAGGCCGTCTTTGGACACCGCATGACAGATGGCGTCGTGCGCCATATTTCCGTAGGTCTGGTAAAAGAGGTGAACCTCGCTGGCAATCACCCGGGCGCAAGGCGCGGCCACGCCTTTGCCCTCATAGGGCCGATCGGAGGCCAGTTCCCCGACCTTCCGCCAATCCGTCAGATTGCGGCTTTCGGCAATGCCGATACCCCAGCCGCTCATACCGCCGGAATCGCCACCCGCCCCCGGGACGGAGTAGTAGAGCAGGTAGCGACCGCCAAACCGGATCACCGAAGGATCTTTGGCGAAGGGACGCCCCAGTCGCGAGTCATCGCCCCACAACATCTTTGGCCCGGCGGCAGCGTCGGGCGGAGCGGCGGCGCGGGCCAGCGCACCAGTAGCAAGGGCTGTCTGAAACGTTCGTCTGGTCACATGGTAGATTCTACAGGCACAAGTAACATGGTGTTTTGAAGACCAACGCCGTCAGAATTCTGGATTCCGCGGGCATCTCTTATTCGCTGCGGGAATATGAGGTGGATCCCGACGATCTGAGCGCAGAGACCGTTGCCGCCAAAGTGGGGCTTCCGGCGGAACAGGTGTTTAAGACGCTGGTGGTCCACGGCGACCGGAACGGCGTTTGCCTGGCAGTGATTCCCGGCAACACGGAACTGGACCTGAAAGCGCTGGCGAAGCTCTCCGGCAACCGGAAAATGGAACTGGCCTCGCTGAAGGAAGTGCTCCCGCTGACCGGTTATATCCGTGGCGGGGTCACCGCCCTGGCCTGCAAAAAGGACTACCCGGTTTACGTGGATGAGACGGCGATTCTCTTCGACCTGATCACCGTCTCCGCCGGGGTTCGCGGCACACAGATTCTGCTGAAACCCGAGGACTACATTCGCGTGGTCCAGGCGACCACGGGCGAAATCGCTCAAACTAGGTAGGCGGCTTTACATGGGCGGCAGCGGCAACGCACCCTTGCCACGCAAACCCGTGAGAGCCAGACCATAACGCCCGCGCACACCCGTCTTCTCGAAGATATGCTTCAGGTGGATTTTCACGGTACCCGTCTGAATGCCTAATTGCCGCCCGATGTCCCGGTTCCGCAAGCCGCGCTCGACCAGCGTAACGATCTCCCGTTCCCGAGGCGTCAGCTCAGACCGGCGAGGCTTCATCAGCCGTTCGGTATTGCCGAAAATGCCCTCTTCCATCCAAGTGGTGCCGTTCGTCACCGCCCGCAGACAGGTCAGCAGGACTTCCGGCGCCGAGGTCCGCCGCACGATTCCGCGCGCACCGGCCTGCAGCAGACGCAGCGCTTCCGCCTCCGTGATGCCCGTGCCCCAGACCACCGGCGCCGGCGCGACTGCCGCCGAACCCAGCGAGGTGCCCAGGTGGTGCAGCCAGTCCATCAGGGAATGCATGCCAAGCCCTTTATCCAGAATGATTGCCGCCGGTGAGATCGCGGTGGTCAGTTCCAAAGCAGCCTCCAGACTGGCAACCGCGCCGATGCAAGTCAGATCCCCGCTGTTTTCGAGCAGCGCCCGGAGTCCCTCCATGGCAACCGGCTGCGTATCGCAGATCAGGATGGTTTTCGCTCTGGCTTCGGTTGCTTCGTGGACGTCGGGATAACTGTTCATTCAAATAACCTCGTAATTACAATCGGCCAAATGTTCTAAAAAGTTTAGTGCCGCGCCGGGAGGTTTTTCTCATAAAAACTTTTGCGCGATACGATTGACCAGAGTGCGGGAACTGACACCATTGAACGCCGCCGACTGGGCAGCCAACCTGCCGCGGAACACCGGACTGCCTCCGGAGCCCTCCCGTTCGGAGGAACTGGGCGGCGGGGTTTCGAACAAAGTCATTCTCACCGAAGGGCCGCACGGTCGAGCCGTTTTGAAACAGTCCCTCGGAAAGCTTCGCGTCGAGCAGGAATGGCTGTCGGACCGCGACCGCATTTTCCGCGAAGCCGAAATCATGCGCTGGCTTAACGATCCGTCGCGGAGCAGCAGTCTGCAGGGAGGTCGCGTCCCGCGTCTGCTGGCTGAGGACCGCGCCGATTACATCATTGCCATGGAAGCCGCTCCCCGCTCAGCGGAGATGTGGAAAACGCGGCTGTTCCGCGGCGAACTTGATCCAGCCGCCGCACGCGCCGCCGGCACGATGCTCGGCTCCATCATCGCAGCCTCCTGGCATCATCCGGAAGCGGAGAGCCTCTTCGGGGACCAGACCGTCTTCGATCAACTCCGCATCGACCCTTACTATCGCGCCGCCGCGCGCCGCAACCCGGACACAGCCGACTGGTTCGATGCCCTGATCGCCCGCTCCGCCGCACGACGCGTAAGCCTGGTGCATGGCGACTGGAGCCCGAAAAACCTGCTCATCGACATCACAGGGGAACTTTGGGTGATCGACTGGGAGGTCATCCACTTCGGCGACCCCGCCTATGACGTCGCCTTTCTGCTGAATCACCTGCTGCTCAAGAGCATTGCGCTGCCACAGTATCGCGACGGACTGCGGCGGCTGGCGGTAGAGTTTCTCCGCGCCCTTGAAACCGCGCTCCCGCCGGATGCCCGATGGATCGGGACGGCGGCCTTCGAGCACCTCCCCGCCCTGCTGCTCGCCCGCGTGGATGGCAAATCCCCGGCCGAATATTTGGACGCCGCGATGGCCACCACGGCGCGCCGGCGGGCCCTTTCCATGATCCGCAACCCCATTACCGATATCACCGAGGCTTTCGAGGCATGAAAATCCAACAGATCCGCGCGCTCGAAATTCTCGATTCGCGCGGCAAGCCCACGCTACAGGCAGAGGTTCGCCTGTCCGATGGCACCCGCGCCGTCGCCCAGGTACCCTCCGGCGCTTCCACCGGCCGCCATGAGGCGCTCGAACTGCGTGATGGCGAGGCCCGCTATGCCGGCCAGGGCGTGCGGCAGGCGGTCCGGAACGTGGAGGAAACGCTTGGCCCGGCCGTGCTGCAAATGAATGCCGCGGATCAGGCGGGCATTGACCGCCGTCTGCGGGAGACCGACGGCACACCCGATAAGAGCCGCCTCGGCGCGAACGCGATCCTGGCGATCTCCTGCGCGGTCGCCCGCGCGGCCGCCATGAGCCGCGGCATTCCGCTGTGGCGGCACCTGGCCGGGGATCGGACGCCTCTGCTTCCCGTGCCGATGGTCAATATCCTCTCCGGCGGTCTGCATGCCGGGCGGAACCTGGAATTCCAGGATTTTCTGGTTCTGCCGCGCGGCGTGGATGGCCTCGGCGACATGCTGGAAGCCATCGTGCGTGTCCATGCCACCACCGCGAAACTGCTTCACTCACGCGGCTACACGCTGACGGGCGTGGCCGATGAGGGCGGGTGGGGGCCGCGCCTCGAATCAAACGAACAGGCAGTGGCGTTGCTCCGGGAAGCTATTGAGGAGGCGAACGCCGACATGGATATCGCGCTCGACGTGGCCTCCACTCACTTCCACGAAGATGGCTTCTACACGCTCGAAGGCCGCAAGCGAACGGCCGCGGAGATGACCAGTGTGCTCGAAGAGTGGATCCCCCGCTACGGCATCGCGTCCATCGAAGACGCGCTCGCGGAGGATGACTGGGAGGGCTGGCGGACGCTCACCGCCCGCCTCGGCAAATCCGTCGCGCTGGTGGGTGACGACCTCTTCGTCACCAATATCGACCGCCTGAACCGGGGCATTGAAACAGGCGTGGCGAATGCGGTGCTGGTGAAGATGAATCAGATTGGCACGCTGACGGAAACCTTCGGCGTAATCGACCGGGCTTGCGAGGCGGGCTACACGGCGGTTATCTCGGCGCGGAGCGGGGAGACCGAGGATTCGTTTCTTGCCGATCTGGCGGTGGCCTCCGGCGCGGGCCGCATCAAGATCGGGTCGATCACGCGCTCCGAGCGCCTGGCCAAGTACAACCGACTGCTCGAAATCGAAAAGTGGGAACTGCCTAAAGCAGATTGATGCTGCCCCGGCAGTTGGCGGCGCCGCACTTGCACGGCACACGTTCCACGTCCTTCGAAAAGTGGTAATCGACGGTGAGTTCCTCGCCCTTTTTGATGGCTTTCCGGGAGAAGTAGAGGATGTGACCGCTCACGATCCGCGTCACGATGTTCGGATCGCAGCAGTGGTTGATGTATTCCGCGCCGCTGCCGCCGACCGAGCCATCGAGAGTCCAGTAAGAATCGAGCGTGAACAGGTAAATCAGGTGTGGCGTTTCATCGGCGCGCCGCTTGGTTTCCCGGCGGCTGATGCGCTCGCCGGCATATTCGATGACCTTGCGCCGCGGCGGAATATCCTCGGCCGCATAAATGCCCCAGCGGTGGATTTTCGAGGGGCGGATTTCCAGCTTGAAACAGGCATACTTCTCGTTGACGACCGGAGCCGGCGTATCGGGGACCTGCGAGGACTTGCGCCTTGCCATTCCCGCAATTGTAGCGATACAGACTTGCTGAAGAGAAGCGCTTACAGATTATTACAGCTTCATCTTGCCCCTGGATGTACACCGTACCGCCCGGAACGCGATATGCTGGACTCCATGCGTAAAGCTACAATTCTCATCTCCATTCTCGCTTTCAGTGCGTTCGGGCTGTTTGCCCAGGACGAACTCGCCACCTTCCAGACCGCCATGAAGGCCGCCGCGGGAGCCAACGGCGCCACCCGCCAGGCCGCGGACAAAGCCGCTTTCGACGCCAAGGCGAAGGAAGCTTCGGAAAACTTCGACAAGATCAGCGCTTTCTTCAAAGCCAAGGGTAAGGACGACGCCGTGAAGTTCTCCATGGCCGCCAGCGATGCCTTCAAGGCAGGCGTTGCCGCCGGTTCGCTCGACGATGCCAAAGCCGCCGTCAGCAAAGTGGGCGCGAACTGCCAGGGCTGCCACGCGGTCTATCGCGACGGCAACAAGTTCAAGGGTCTCTAAACCGTTTTTGCAGCTGTAACGCATTTCGTCCCGGCAGGCGGATCGGGTCCAGTCGCCTGCCGGTGACTTTCCACAATTCAAAGCGGCGAGCGCGAAAGACTGGTGACGAATTTGATCCCGTCGATCTCTTTTCCGTGCAGGCGCTCATCGTTGGTGATGAAGAGGTCCACGTTGGCCGAGGCGGCACAGGCCAGTTGCATAGCGTCCGCGTGCGATATCCCGCGATCAGCGCGAATGGCGGCGTAATGCTCCGCAGCCACTACATCCATGGGCATGACGGTGACTGCGGATGAGTTTCTGAAGAAGGTCCGATACCGCTCCACCATCCGCAGGTCCCCTTCCTGAAATGGCTTCACCAGAATTTCCCCCACCGTAAGCGCCCCGGTATAGAGAACGTCTCCTCTTGCGGCCATCCGGATCCGGAGTGCGCGCACAACTTCCACAAATCGGGGGTTCTCCTCAAACAGATAGATGAACAGGTTGGAATCCCAGAAGACGCGCCTCACGCTGCAAGGTCCGGTACCGTAACGATGCGGCTGTCGGTCAGCAGGGCAAACAGGTACGCGTAGTCAAGACAGTCACTAATCTCGGTGGTCTTGCTGAGCGGAAGGCGCGACACCGCTTTCGAGAAGTGCGAGCGGGGCAACTTGCGGTTCACCTCCCGGCCGTTGCGCAGAAACCAGATGCCGTTACCCTCAGCCCGGTAGCTGAAGGGGAGCCCCGTAACCGTGTGAAAGACGGCGCCCTGGTTTTGCAACATACGCCCCCAGAGCAGATCTTCGGTACTAAGTGGCTCCAGATTCGCCGCTTGCGGCTCCGATGGTGTTTTCGATGCCGATTCGGCCCTGAGTCTCCGGACAAAAGTATCCCCGTCCTCTCCCGCCCACAAATGTTTGCCGACACCGATCATAGCCAAAACGGGATCCGCCTCCGCACGTGACCCGTTGACCGAGTACTCCGTGTCATACCAGACGGTCAGTTCCCGCAGTTCGGAGGGCAGGTCATCAGGATCGGGCCGCGTCTTACCCCTGCGTGCCGGGTGAGCCGGATCCCCTGGGCGAAACAACCGGATCTCACCGGAGGACAGGCGGAAGAACATCCTGTAACCGGCCGGGCTCGGCTTGGCATTCGCGATGTTGTGCAACGCGATATGGGGCTGAACTCCCGGACGAACCGGGCCGCTCGCGCATGCCTCCACGCGTCGCAGAATCTCCGTAGGCCGGAACCCTTCGCGGCCCGGGTTCTCACGATGCAGCCTGGCGAGCGCAACCCAGCATTCGTCGGCTACTTTCGTCATAGCTCCATAGTATGACTTGTATAATACAACGTCAAACTACTGAATCACCGGCGTCACCCGCGCGCCATCTTTGAGGGCCAGATCCGAACTCTGGGCCACCACATCCCCTTCTTTCAGGCCGCGCACCACTTCCACGCGCAGCGCATCGGAAGCGCCGGTCTGGATCAGCTGCCAGCGCACCGTACCCGCCGCCGGATCGAGCACATACACGCCGACGCCGCTTTCCCGGCGCACGGAGACCTTCGGGATGGTCAGCGCATTTTCCACCACCTGCGTGAGAATGAACGCATTCACATTCGTCCCGGGCAGCAGTTCGTGCGCCGGATTCGCCACCGAACACAGCACCTCGCCCACCTGCCGCGTGCCGAGCGCCACGATCTCGGTCGGTTTCTGCGCCACCGTGCCGGTCCACTCTTTGCCCGGCGTCGCATCCCAGGTGATCCGCAGCGGCTGGCCCAGCGCCACACGCCCCAGTTCGGGCTCGTCCACCAAAACGCGCACGCGCGCCGGGTCAACTGTTCCGATACTGCAGATCGCGTCACCGGGATTCAGATAGGAACCCGCCCGCGCCGGCAGATCGTAGACCACTCCGGCCATGGGCGCGTAGATCAGATTCTGCGCGGCATGCACCTTAGCCAGCCGGATGGCCGTCTCTGCATCACGGACCCGCGCCTGCGCCGCCGCCAGATCTCCCTTGCCCACCAGCGACGCTCTGCGCTGCGCGAGCGATTGCAGCTGCGTATCCAGATCATTGAGCGACTGCCGCGCCTGATCGGCCTCAAACTTCGTTGCGGCGTTCGCTTTCACAAGACGCTCCAGCGCATCCAGATTCTTCTGCGCCGCATCGCGCTGCGCGCGCAAACGATTCACGCTGCCTTCAATCTCGGCCAGTTCCACACTGCGCCCGCCTGCCTGCAGCGTCTGCAGTTCCGCCCGCGCCTGCGCGGCCCTCGCCTCGGCGGACGCCAGTTCTTCCGCCGTGCCGGGCTGACTCAGTTCCGCCAGCAACTGGCCCTGTTTTACGGCGTCGCCCTGCCGCACCAGCAGCCGCTTCAGCAGGCCCTGCGTGTCGACGCGAACGTCCACATACTCGCTCGGCTCCACTTTGGCGTTGGTCGAAAGCGTGTTGGAAATCTTCTCGCGGAGCACTTTGGCGAACGGCACGGAAGGCGCGTCCGACTGCTTTCTCCACACCAGTGCCGCCGCCACCAGACCGGCAATCAGAATCAGAGCAATCAGTACTTTCTTCAAGCGCCGGCCACCTGATTGGGGCGAATCACAGTCTTGCCGCCCGCCAGACTCCGCGCCGTCTGCAGCGCCTGGTCCGCCTGCGCCAGCGAAAACGAATGCGTGATGCCGGCGGCAAACTTCTCCCGCAGCGTGGCATCGCGTTCCAGCAGCCGGATGGCGCGATCCACATGCCTCGGCTCAAAGCCCCAGGACCCGATCACGCGCAACTGCTTCCGCGTGATGGTGTGCGGATTGAAATCAATATTTCCGGCGTCCGCGTACTGGCCCAGCACCACAAACTGCCCGCCATCACGGCACAGCAGGATGCCTTCATTCACCGCGAGGGGATACCCGACGCATTCGATTACCTGATCGGCGCCGTAGGGGCCCACCGCCTCATGCACCAGCCGGCGTCGCGACTCCACGTCGGTCACCTGCGCGATGTCGATGCAAACCTCCGCCCCGAAGCCGCGCGCCAGTTCCAGACGGTGCGGCGGCCCGCCAATGGCCACGATCTTCCCCGCCCCGGCCGCTTTGGCGACGGCGATCGCCGCCAGGCCAACCGGGCCGGTGCCCTGCACCACGACGGTATCGCCCCATTCGAGGGGAGCCCGTTCAGAGGCATGTATCGCGGTGGTGAGCGCGCAGCCCGCGCCGATCAGCGCCTCGCCCGGAACACTGTCCGGAATCCGGAAAATGGCCGTGTTCGCCCGCAGCAGAATCTTCTCGGCATAGCCGCCGCGCAGATGCGGGGCGTCGGTGGAACAGTAGGAAATGCCGTAGGCCTTGCGGGTCAGGCATCGCGTTGCCTGCTTCTTTACCCGGCAGTAATAGCATTCACCGCAGGAGATGGAACTGGCCCAGGTCACGCGGTCGCCCACGCGCAGAGTTTCGCCGCGCCAGTCTTTCAGCAGGCCAGGCCCCAGCCGCTCAATCCGCCCAGCGGACTCATGACCCATGATGTTGGGCAGGGGAATCGCCAGCTGGCCCAGCCACAGATGGACGTCTGTGCCGCAGATACCCGCGATTTCGATCGATACCAGCGCTTCGCCCGGCCCGGGATCACCCGGATCCGGGAACTCCCGGATGGCCAGGGGCTTTTCAAACGCTTCCAGTACCGCCGCTTTCACTTGCTTCAACGCTTCTTCTCCCCCGCGCCACTCGCGCAGTAATTAAACAGTAACTGCCATTCGGCGAGTTGCAGACGCATCGCCCGGTCTTCTTCATCGGATCCCGGGCGTTTGCGCGCGGATTCACAGAAGTCAATGAACGCCCGCGGGTCCCACGGCGCACCCGCGTCATAACCCGCCTGCCGGGCCGCCTCCCCCAGTGCCGGATACACCGGATGCCGCCCCACCTGCCGGAACCAGTAGCCCGCATTGAAGGCATCGGGCTCCTGACGGTGCAGAATGCCATGCCAGAAGCTGCCCTCCGCCGTGTTCAGATCCTGCGCGATGGCATGCGCTTCCTCCAAACACGAAAAGTACAGAAAGAGCCCGGCCAGCGCGCCTTCCGGCGAACGCGAGGCGGGAAAAAGCTCCCGAGCCTTCCACTTCTTCAGTTCCGTCCGGGCCGCTTCTGAACTGCAGCGCGCCGCCGCCAGCGGCATCGCGCGAGTTCCGTCGCCATCCAGTGCGAGGAGGCGGGCGACATTTTCACCGTAATCCGGGGAACGGAAATCCACGCTTACTAACATATCGAATCAGGGCCTGGAACAGCCCGGCATCCATAATCGAAGAATGTCAAACGGCGGCGATCAGACCGGGCTCGTACTCTCCGCCGGCGGTCTCTATTGCGCCTGGCAGGCGGGCGTTTACAAGGCCCTCGCGCCAAAGATCCGCATCGATCTCATCGCGGGCGCTTCCGGCGGGGCACTCAACGGCTGGCCCATCGCCGGAGGCTGCGCGCCGGATGACCTGATCTCCCGCTGGCTGGACCCTGACACCAGCGACCTGCTGCGACTACTGCCCAACCCCGGCCTGACGCGCGGCTTCTTCGGCGCGGACCTGCTGCGTGCCCAGACCGAGCGCATTTTTCGCGAGTTCCAGCCGCGCATTCCCTTCGGCGTGGCGCTGGTCGAACTGCCCCGCTTCCGCACCGTGACGATGACTTATCCAAATGTCACCGCACTCCATCTGCAGGCCAGCTGCGCGATTCCCGTGGTGCTGCCGGCCATCCGGATCAATGGCGTCCGTTATGTGGATGGCGGCATCCTGGAGAAGGCTCCCATTCACGGCGCTCTGGAGATGGGCGCGACACGCCTGATTGTGCTGGATGCGCTCCGCGAAAGCAGCGTGTGGTGGCTGCGCCTGGCAGTAAAAGTGGCCCGCGCCTTTGGGCGGAGCCAGAAGATTCCGGCAGGTGTGGAAGTGGTGCGCCTGTCGCCTTCGGAGCCACTCGGGGACGTCAATTCCGCCGTCTTCTGGAAGCGCGAAAACATTGAGCGATGGATCGACCTGGGGTATCGCGATGGCTGCCAGGCGCTCGCGCAGCTGAGTCAGTTCCCGGAAAGCGGCACTTCGAAATAGAACAGTTCATTACTGGTAGCGGCGTTGATAAGGCCGGACACATACAGGGTGGCCGCATTGCTGCTCTCCGGCACCTGAAAATAGACGAAACCGCTGGCCGATTGCCCCGGCGGAATCATCTTCGCCGTGAACGCCCGGCCTTCGATCTCCCACTCGCCCAGCGGGTTCTTGTTATTCCTGCTGACGCCGGGGAGCTTCGGCATCGCGGGCCCGGTGGTGGGCGTCTTCGCGCCCTTCAGATACCGCAGATCGGAAGCGGGCGTCGATTCCACCCGCGTACGGTCCGGCAGCACGTAGATGAAGCGGATCCGGTCCACGCGGACCGCCGCCGTGCTGTCATTCTGAATCACCACCAGCACCGGCAAAATACCCATGCGCCAGGGATTGGTCTTGCCGAACGCGTCTTTCGTCTGTTCATCCGTGATGAACTGTTCCGCCGCGATGGTCACTTTTTCGCTGGTCTGCCTATGCGGATACTCGGCCGCGGGCTTCGCCTGAAAAGTGGTCTTCTCGGCCGCGGAACCGACCACAATCGCTATACTGGCAAGCAGGAGCAGCCGCAAACCGAAGCGCGTCCCTGTCATTGCCGTCTCCTTAAAACCAGTGAAGCGCAAAGCGATTTTCCTCCTCTACCGCGTCCTGCTCGTTCTCGCATCCCCCGCCATTGTGTTGTGGCTTTTGTACCGCGGTGTGCGCAACCGGGCCTACTTCGGCACCCTGCGGGAACGTTTTGGGGAACTTCCAGCATTATGGCAAAAGACCGCTCCCGGCGCGATCTGGTTGCATGCGGTTTCCGTGGGTGAGGTTCTGGCCGCGTTGCCGCTGATTGAAGAACTGCGGCGACGCCGGCCCGCCGCGCCGGTCTTTCTCAGCACCACCACGCTCGCCGGGCGCGCTACGGCGGAGAAACGGCTCCCCGGTCTGGTGGAAGGAATCTTCTACGCGCCGCTCGACTTCGTCTGGGTGGTTCGGCGCGTCCTGCGATTTCTGCGGCCCTCCGTGGTGGTGATTCTCGAGACCGAAATCTGGCCGAACCTGTTCCGCGAAAACCGGCGCGTGGGGTGCGGTCTGATGATCGTCAACGGCCGCATCAGCGACCGCGCTTTGCCGCGCTACCGCAAATATGCAGGCCTGTTCTCCACCGTGCTGTCGCTGGCCGACCGGATTCTGGTGCAATCCGAAGAGATGCGGGGTCGCTACGTGGTTGCCGGCGCGCCCGCCGGCAACGTGGAGGTGGCCGGCAATCTGAAGTACGATTTCCAGCCGGGCGTTGTCCCGCCGGATTCACCCGCGCTGCTGTTTATGAACGCAGCGAGGAAGCCCCTGTGGATCGCCGCCAGCACGTCCGCGGACGATTCCATGGAGGAGGAAGACGCGGTTCTCTCCGCCCAGGCCGGGCTCAGCGACTGGCGGCTGATCATCGCCCCCCGTAAGCCCGAGCGCTTCGATACCGTGGCGCGCAAACTTGAAAGCTCCGGCCTCCGCTGGACGCGACGGACGGCGTTGACCGATTTCGAAGCTGACGTGCTGCTGCTCGATTCCATCGGGGAGCTGAGCGGCCTGTTTGCCCACGCGGACGTCGTCTTCATGGGCGGCACCCTGGCCGAAAAGGGCGGCCACAACATCCTCGAACCGGCACTGTTCGGCAAGCCCGTTATCGCGGGGCCGCACCTTGAAAACTTCCGTGACATTGAGCGGCACTTCGAGGAACAGCGCGCGGTGCTGCGCATTGCCTCCGGCACGGAACTTGCCAATGCAGTGCAGCGCGCGGCGGCGGATCCGGACCTCGGCCCACGCGCCCTCCGGGCAGCCGACATGCAGCGTGGCGCGGCCCATCGCATTGCCACCGCCGTGCTGGCCGTCTATGATTCTCACTACCCCACCAAGCGTCCCGCGCAACCCGACTGGCTGTTTCTCAGGGCCTTCGAGACGCTCTGGGCCTGGGGGAGTGCGATGGATCGACGCCGGAAGCGCGCGCGCACGAGGAAGCTGCCCGTGCCCGTGGTCAGCATCGGCAACATCACGGCGGGCGGCACCGGCAAAACCCCGGTCACCATCGAACTGCTGCGGGATTTCCCCCGGCACAAGCCGGCGCTGCTGACGCGCGGCCATGGCCGCAGCACCAGCGAAATCGTGCTGCTCCCGAAGGGCAATGAACGCCTTCCGGTGGGCCTGACAGGCGACGAAGCGCAGCTCTACATTCGCGGCGCGGGCGTTCCCATTGCGATTGGCGGGGAGCGCTATGAGGCCGCGCAACAGTTGCTGAAGGAAACCGAGGTCGGCCTGTTCTTTCTCGATGATGGCTTTCAGCATGAACAACTGGCCCGGGATTTCAATCTGGTGCTGATCGATTCGCTGAACCCGTTCGGCGGCGGGCATATGCTGCCGCTGGGTCTGCTGCGGGAGCCGCTCGAAGGCCTCCGGCGCGCCGACGCGTTTCTGATCACCCGCGAAAACGAGGCCATTGCGATTCGCGCCATCGAAGCCACCCTGCGCCACTACAATCCGAACGCCCCGATCTTCCGATCCCGGGTGGTCGCGCGCCGCTGGACCAATGAGGCAGGCGAGACGTTCAGCCCCGCAGGCATGTCTCATCTGAAGGCCATCGCCTTCTGCGGACTGGGCAATCACCAGTCGTACTGGAAGTCGCTCGATCAGCTGGGCGCCAACGTTCTGGAGCGCTTCGAGTATGGCGACCACCACCGCTATAAGCCATCCGAGATCCGCCGTCTGGCACAGCATGCCCGTGACCTTGGCGCGGAGGCGCTGCTGACCACGGCGAAGGACGCCGTCAACATGTGCGAGTCGTTTGGCAGCATGATCAAGCCGCTGCGAATGTTCTGGCTGGAAATCGGGATTGAGATCGATGGCCGCGACGAACTGTTGCGGCTGATTGCGAAACGCGCCGGGCTTACTCCCCGCGAACCAGACGTTCCAGATCCCGCAGCTTCGGCGCAGCCCCCATCACGATGAGATAGTCGCCGGCGAGAATCTCCGTTTCAGCGGGCGGGTTGAAGATCATCCGGCCCTGCGGCTTGCTAATGGCAAGCACGATTACGCCCAGTTCCCGCCGAACGTGCAGGTCCCGCAGGCTTTTCGAAACCACCTCCGTGCCCGGCGCAACCTGCACCTGTTCGATGGAGACATCAAGGCCCATCGCGGAAGTGGCCGAATCGAGAAAGCTCGAAACATGGGGCCGCAGCAGCGCATGCGCGAGGCGATGCCCGGCCATGCTGAAGGGCGCGAAAACCGTGTCGGCGCCGGCAATTTTCAGCTTCTGTTCCGCCTCTTCCTCACCCGCCCGCGTGACCACGGTCAGCGCCGGGTTGAGAGTCTTCGCGGAGAGAATCACGAAGAGATTATCGGCGTCAGTCGCAAGAGCGGAGACCAGGCCTTTCGCGCGTTCGATGCCGGCGCTGCGCAGCGTGGCGTCGCGCGTGGAATCGCCCGCCATCGCAATCATTCCGGCCTGTCGCGCCTGCTGCACCCGCGCTTCGTTGCGGTCCACTACCAAGAAAGGCGCGCCCGTTCGCATCAGTTCGAGCGCCGCATGCCGGCCCACCCGGCCATAGCCGCACACAATGAAGTGATTTCGCAGTTTGTCGATCACCCGTTTTCTCCTGCGTTCCCCAAAATGCTCCCGTAGTTCCAGTTCGATGATGGTCTGCGTGACCGCGCCCACCGCGAAAAACATAACGCTGACGCCGAACAGAATCAGCACCGAGTTGAATACCCGGCCCGCGTGACTGAGCGGATGGACCTCCTGGTAGCCGACGGTGGAGATCGTAATCAGCGTCATGTAGAAGGCGTCAAAGGCTGAATAGCCTTCCACCCCCATGAAACCGGTGGTGCCGAAAATGACGGTCAGAAACACAAGCCCGCCGGTCAGCAAGATCCGGCGGGTCAGTGTGGATTGCATGTGCCTACTTCTTCAGTTGCCAGTTCAGATCGAACAGACCGGTGACCGTGATGTCGGGCAGGTCCGAGCCTTCTTTTGCCTTCACGATGGCATAGTCGCCCATCTGCGCCATGCCGTAATCACCGTTATATTCCCGGTCAATAATGGTGAGCCCGGTATTGATCACCACGTACTTCGAGGGTTGCAGAGGATTCGGATAAACCAGCGCCGGGAAGCTGTCTTTCGCCGAGTAAGACTGAGTACCGAGCGTAACGGTTTCTTTGGTCCATTTCACCGGGAGCTTACCGTTGATCTTCGCGATCCATTTATTACTGCCCGGATCGCCAAAAAGGACGACGTGATATTTCGCGAAATCGGCCTCGGTGACATCCCTGTCGTCTTTCACATACGGGTGACCGCGGAAGAACTTCGCCCAGAGCCGGTCGAATCGGGCCATGGTGCGGAGTGCCTGCTGATTCACGGCATCGTTCCAGGGTTTGCCGGTGGGGCGCACCAGCAGGAACGGATCGAGAAACGCATCATCAATCGGACCCTGCAATGCGTGCGTCTTATGCAGCCCGCTTAACGGGCCCTTCTTATCCAACTTCCAGACGGCGCCGGTCTTAGCCAGCGTAATTTCCGGACCCGCTTTGACCTTCAAATCCTGGCCATCGATCCTGATGGTTTTCGCGTGTTCCGTCTCGCGCAGCACCAGGCGGGAGATATTATTCGTCCGGATCTCATAGGCTTTACCACCATCGGCGCGGGTTGCGTCGATGTCGCCGCGTTCATATAAGACGCCAAGGCCCTCGACCGACACCCAATAGTCCTGGTTGTAGCGGGTGGTGTAAGTCAGGAAGCGGATGTGATCCGGAGAAACCTGCCCCCGGTCGCCCCACTCTTTCAGGAACGCATCGAGACGCCGGCGGACCAGCGGGCTGGTGCCATGCCCGGTGTTCTGCGAGATGAGAAAGATATCCGGCGTCCCCTTCATGTGCAGGTTGTCGGGCTCGCCTTCCGCCGCAAACCCTTCTTTTTCGAGCTGCGCGCGGGCTTTGAGCGAAGACTCCAGCTGCCCCCGGTTCTTACTGCCCGGCGGCGCTACGGGGACCGTGGGCGTCTGCGTATCGTTATCGCCATCGTGCCCGGCCAGCGGCAGATTAAAAGCATTGAGCGCCCACTGCTCCATGTGCTCCCAGATGTTGAGAGTGGCGAGTTGCCAGTCCGTGAGAGTCTTATCGACCTGCGTGCGACTGGACCACGTGCCCGCGCCGATCTCGGCCGCGGCGAAGCGGTCCGGATAGTGCAGGGCAATGTGCCAGGCGCCTTCACCGCCCATCGAGAAGCCACGCAGCAGGATGCGTTTGTCGTCGATCTTAAACCGCTTTTTCACGGCCGCGATGGCTTCGAAGACATCGGCCTCCCCACCCCAGTGCCAGCCCGCGCTGTTGATGCGGCCAAAGAGATCGAGCTGAATCTGCCCCTGATCGGCTACCGGGGCATTGCCCGGCGCGCGGGGGCGTTCGAAACTGTAAATGAACTCCGATTCCGTGGTGTTGTTCTGGCGGCCGTGCATCCACACATAGAGGCGCGTGGGCTTTGCAGGGTCATAGTTGGCCGGCAGCGAGACGTGATAAGGCTGCACGGAGCCATCCATCTCCGAGTAATACGCATACAGGCGGCTGTTGCCATCGACCCAGAGTGAAGTGCCGGCCTGCAACTGCTTCGCGCGTTCGATGCCATGATCGAGCACCGTCATCGAATGATCAATCGCCGCCTGCGTCCCGAACAGTTCCGGGAATTCGATGAGGAAGCGCCCCGCTTTGGCGTAGACTTCCACGTCACCGATCAGGGTGGCGTCCGCCTTCTTCGCGCGCAGTTCGCGGACAATGGCTTCGATCTGTTCGCTCTTCGCTTTGAGAGCCGCCAGGTCTTCCGGCTTCGCCTGCGCGGGCGCCGGACCGCGGCCTCCGCGCCCGGCGGGAGGCTGCTGCGAAAACAGCAGAACAAGAGGTACAAGGGCCAACGCGAAGACTACGAATCTCTTCATAAACTAAGCGTGAGCATATCAAACCCACTGCCCATCGCAGGTCCCCGCCCCGGGGACGCGGGCCTCAGACCTTCGTGCCCTTGAGCGCGCCGCGGACGGCGGTGTTCATCATGTTCTCAGCGAGGGTGTGGGTGGCTTCGTTGAGGTGCTCGATTTCGGCTTTGATGAGGGCGTGGTCCTCGGAGTGGCAGGCCTGCCGGAGGCGGTTCATGGCGTCAGTGATGGCCTGGCGCTCATCGCTGGCGAGTTCGTGCCAGGCGTCGCTGCGTTTTGCTTTTTCGGTGGCGGCGAGGATGGCGTCGGCTTCGACGCGGGCTCCGGCGACCTGGGCGGCGGCGTAGTCGGCTTCGGCGTAGTCGATGGAAGCTTCGATCATGGCCTCGACCTGTTCGTCGGTCAGCCCGTAGGAGGGCTTCACTTCGATGGATTGTTCGCGGCCGGTGCGGGCGTCGCGGGCGGTGACCTGGAGGATGCCGTTGGCGTCGATCAGGAAGCGCACTTCGATGCGGGCGAAGCCGGCGGACATCGGTTCAATGCCTTTGAGATCGAAGCGGGCGAGGCTGCGGCAGTCCTTCGCGAGTTCGCGTTCACCCTGGACGACGTGGATGAGCACGTTGGTCTGGCCGTCGACGCCGGTGGTGAAGGTTTCGCCGGCGCTGGCCGGGATGGTGGAGTTGCGGTGGATGATTTTTGAAACCACACCACCGTACATCTCGATGCCGAGCGAGAGCGGGGTGACGTCGAGAAGCAGCTGGTTCTCGACGGCGCCGGAGAGAATGCCGGCCTGCACGGCCGCGCCGAGGGCGACGACTTCATCCGGATTCAGTTCGGTGTGGGGCCGGGCGCGGAAGAGGACTTCGACGGCGCCGCGCACGAGCGGAATGCGGGTGGAGCCACCGACGAGCACGACTTCATCGATTTGTTCCGGCGTGACACCGGCGTCGCGCATGCAGTCGCGGCAGGGGCCGAGGGTGCGGTCGACGATGTCGGTAATCAGATTTTCAAAGAGCTCGCGGGTGATTTCGCGGCGGTACTGTTTGCCGTGCCAGTCAAATTCGATGACGGCCGAGGTCGCGAAGGAGAGCGCTTCCTTGGCGCGGATGACGCACTGGCGCAGGGTCTGCACGGCCTCACCGATATGGGCGAGGTCGTCACCCCACTCGGACTTCACGTCCTCGAGCGCGATTCGGAGCAGGCGGTTGTCGATATCGTCGCCGCCGAGGTGCGTGTCGCCATTGGTGGCGAGGACTTCGAAGATACCGTCCATCAGTTTCAGGATGGAGATATCGAAGGTGCCGCCGCCCAGATCATAGACAGCGATGATGCCTTCGCGCCGCTTATCGAGCCCGTAGGCCAGCGCGGCGGCGGTGGGCTCATTCACGAGGCGGAGGACATCGAGCCCGGCGATGCGTCCGGCGTCCCGCGTGGCCTGGCGCTGCGCGTCATTAAAGTACGCGGGCACGGTGATAACGGCCTTCGTGACATTGCAGCCGAGGGCGTCCTCGGCGTTCTTTTTCAGCTGGCGCAGGATGAGAGCCGAGACTTCCGGGGGCGTGAAAGTCTTCTCCCCGAGGACCACGCGGATGACGGACTCGCTGCCTTCGGCAATGCGGAAGGGGAAGAGCTTTAACTCTTCCCGCACGTCGCCGACGCCGCGGCCCATGAGGCGTTTGACCGAGTAGATGGAGCGCTCGGGGTGGTCGATCAATTCCTGGCGGGCGGCGTTGCCGACGATGATCTGGCCATCGGCCGCGAGGGAGACGATGCTGGGGACGAGCTTATCGCCGTCCGCGCCGAGGATGACTTCGGGCTTCGTGAGGTTCATCCAGGCCACCAGGCTGTTGGTGGTGCCGAGGTCGATGCCGACTACTTTGTCCTGGTTCTCAAATTCGATCTGGAACATTAGAGGCTTTGTCGATGAGATTTGTTATGTACTTGCGACGGTTGAGCAGGGCGCGGATTTCCGTCAGCGTGCCGGGGGTGTGAACGGCGTCCCAGGCGGCGAACTTTGTACCGAGGTCCGCATCGAGCGCGGCGCGCATGGCTTCAAACCGGGTGCGGGCGGCGGCCAGCTGCGGCAGCGCGTCTGTATCGCCCATGCGAAGTTCTTCGAGGGCCATGTTGAGTTCGAAGACTTCTTCGAGCAGCTCGGGCGGAACGTCCTTCGTGCCCTGCTCGCCCACGTCAAAGCCTTCCTGCTTCAGGACGTAGAGGGCTCGGGCGATGGGGTCCCGGAGGACCCGGTAACCGTCATTGAGGACGGCCGTAGCTTCGAGCGCCTGTTCCTGTTCGGCGGGGCTTTTGCGGGCGAAAAGATCGGGATGCCACTGGCGGCTGAGTTTATAGAACCGCTTTTCAAGATCTTTCAAATCGAGCGCGAGCGAGCGCGGGAGTTCGAAGAACGCGAAGTAATCGGCTGACATTACGAGGAGAATGACGTGCCGCAGCCACAGCTTTTCTTCGCATTCGGATTTTCGAACACGAAGCCGGACTGCATGAGCGTTTCCTTGTAATCGAGCGTGAGACCGTGCAGGTAGAGGATGCTCTTGGGGTCGATGAAGATCTGCACGCCATCGAAGTCGAACACCTTGTCTTTGGGACGAGGCTGCGTATCGAACTTGAACTGGTAGCTCAAGCCGGAACAGCCTCCACCCAGCACGCCCAGACGCAGCCCACCCTGGACACCCATCTTTTCGAAGGTGTGCCGGATTTTGCCCAGCGCCTTCGGGGTGACAGCGATATCGGTTGTGGGTATTGCCGCGACTGCTTCGGACATTACGCTACCGTCTGTTCTTTCACTGCTTCGGGCTGTGCCGCCGGAGCGGCAACCTTCGATGCCTGCTTGTTGCGGTAATCGGAAATGGCTGCCTTGATGGCGTCTTCGGCGAGCACGGAGCAGTGAATCTTCACGGGCGGAAGGGCCAGTTCGTTCACGATATCGGTGTTCTTGATCTGCAGAGCTTCATCGACAGTCTTGCCCTTGAGCCATTCGGTGGCGAGGGAGGAACTGGCGATGGCGCTGCCGCAGCCGAAGGTTTTGAACTTGGCGTCTTCGATGATGCCGTTTTCGTCGTTGACCCTGATCTGGAGTTTCATGACGTCGCCACATTCGGGCGCGCCCACCATGCCGGTGCCGACGCTGGCGGAACTCTTGTCGAGAGAGCCCACGTTCCGGGGATTGTTGTAGTGGTCGAGTACTTTATCGGAATATGCCATTTTGATCTCTCCTCTGAATTCGTTCGATTGGTTGGTTATTTAGTGAGCGGCCCACTGGACGGTGCTGAGGTCAATGCCTTCCTTCACCATCTCGTAAAGGGGCGAAAGTTCGCGCAGCTTGCTGACGACTTCGATGAGCTTGTCGGCCACGTAGTCAATCTCTTCGTCGGTATTGAAGCGACCGATGCCGAAGCGGATGGACGAGTGGGCGAGGTCGTCGCCGAGGCCGAGAGCCTTGAGGACGTAGCTGGGTTCGAGGGTGGCCGAGGTGCAGGCGGAACCGCTCGAAACAGCAACGTCATTGATGCCCATGAGCAGCGATTCGCCTTCGACGTACAGGAAGCTCATGTTGAGGTTGTGGGGCAGGCGATGCTCCATGGATCCGTTGATGAAGACTTCGTCGAGGCCGGCTTCAAGCCTGGATTTCAGGCGGTCGCGCATGGCGCGGAGGCGGGCCATTTCGACGGGCATGTCACGGTGGGCGATGGCGCACGCTTCGCCAAGACCGACGATGCCGGGGACGTTGAGGGTGCCGGAGCGCATGCCGCGTTCGTGACCGCCGCCATCCATCTGGGCCGTGATCTGGACGCGCGGGGCTTTACGACGAACGTAGAGCGCGCCGACGCCTTTGGGGCCGTAGAGTTTGTGGCCGGTGATCGACATGATGTCGATGTTGTCCGTGTTGACGTTGACCGGGACTTTGCCGATGGCCTGGACGCCATCGGTGTGGAACAGGACGCCGCGCTCGCGGCACATTTTGCCGATTTCGGCGATGGGCTGGATGACGCCGATTTCGTTGTTGGCGTACATGATGGAGACGAGGATCGTCTTATCGGTGAACGCTTCCTTCAGCATGTCCAGGTCGATAAGGCCATCGCCCTTCAGCGGAAGGTAAGTGACGCGGCAGCCATTCTTTTCGAGCTTCTTGCAGGTATCGAGAACCGCCTTGTGTTCAGTGGCGGCGGTGATGATGTGGTTGCCCTTTTCGGCATACATCTCGGCGACGCCCTTGATGGCGAGGTTGTTCGATTCGGTGGCGCCGCTGGTGAAGATGATTTCCCTGGCGGATGCGCCGATCAGGTCGGCGATCTGCTTGCGAGCCTTGTCGACGGCCTGTTCGGCGACCCAGCCGAATTCGTGATTGCGGCTGGCGGCGTTGCCGTAGAGGTCAGTGAAGTAGGGCAGCATGGCGTCGAGAACACGGGGGTCCATGCGGGTCGTCGCGTGATTGTCGAGATAGATGGGCGTCTTCATTTCTTAAGCCTGTTCTTTATAAAACGTGATGAGCCGTTTGCGCCGGGGGATTCAATTCCGCGACACGCAGGGGCACCTGCAGTTGCGTCAGTTTCACGACGGGAGCCTCATCCACCAGATCGGCGATGGTGAAGTTTTCAAGCAGGTTCAGAATGGCTTCGTGAACCTTGCGAAGGGGCTCGCGGACGGTACAGTTATCGGACTGATCACAGGTGCCGAGTTCAGTAAAGCAGTGCGTGAGGATCACGGGGCCGTCGATGGCCCGGACCACTTCGAGAGCGTTGATGCGGCCCGCGTCACGGGCGAGCTTGTAGCCACCGTTGGTGCCGGCGACCGACCGGAGGATTTTGGCCTTGGTGAGCAGTTGCAGAACCTTGGCCAGGAGCGGGACGGGCAGGTGGTAGGCGTCCGCAATGTCCTTGGTGCTGGCCGTCGCGCCGGGCACGGAGGCCAGGTGGCGGAGGGCGATCAGACCGTAGTCGGCTTTCTTGGTTAGCTTGAGCAATTTGAATCAGGACACTTTTGGTCCTGTATTCAGGATAGCTCCCGATTCGTCGTGGCGTCAACCGAAATTGACGCCACGATTTGGCGCGGGATCAACGACCGAAGCGGTGCCAGCGACCGTCATTCAGGTAGCGCTGCTGGATGACAACGACCGGCGCGGGCGGGGCGTAGACGTAGGCCGGGGCAGCGACCAGGGGCGGGGCGTAGACGTACGGGTAGTTGGTGTAGCCGTAGTCATAGGCAGGCCACTCATCGGACCAGCCGAGGTAAGGGTAATAGCCTCCGTAGCCGAAACCGAAACCGAAGTAGCCACCACGAAAGCCATAGCCGCCTGGATAACCTCTTCTATAACCGCCGCCATAACCACCACCGAAACCGCCCCGATAGCCACCTCTATAACCACCGCTGTAACCACCTCTGTAACCACCTCTGTAACCACCGTTCGAACCCCCGTTCGAACCGCCGCCGCGGTAACCGCCGGAGCTGAAGCCCCTGCTGCCACCGCCACCGCCCCCGGACCGGACGCCGCCGGAGCGCTGGGCGAAACAGAGTGATGCAAAAACGAGTAAAAATACGACAAAAAAGAGCCTTCGCATAGTCAGAGACCTCCGTTTTGAGGATACATCCAAAGTCGTATTTTGGAGCCGGCTCTTTGTTTTCAATCACCTAGCAGGTTCGTTCCGCATTTTTTCAGTATTTTGGCGCAAAAGATCGAGTCGGGCGAGGGAGCGATTGTACTGACGGTCGAAACGGGTTTCGTAGCGATTGAGGAGATCGAGGCAGCGGGAGTTGTCGGCGAGGTGACGGAAGGCGAGGCCGGTGATGGCGGCGGGATCGAGGGACTGGAGGTCAGGACTGACGCCGAGGCGGTTTTCCTCAATGGAGATGTTGGTGCGTTCGATGTTCCAGATGCGGCGGAGACGCCAGCGGCAGACGGTCATATTCTCGACGAGGTCGCACTCGACCTGGTTGGTGGGATGGAACAGGTTCCGCATGGACTCGGCGAGCCGGGCGAACTGGGGCTGGGATTCGCTATCAAGGGTGACGGTCCGGGCGAGAAGGCCGTGACGCAGGGAGTTGCGGGAGGAGTTGCGCTTGCCGGTCTCGGTGACGGGACCTTTTGAGAGTGCTCCGTTGCGACGTCTGGCTTCGTTTTGTTTTTCGGAAGTTGCTGTTTTTTGGGTGTTCATATGCGGTTTGAGAGTGACACAGGGTGGAGGCGGGGCGGCGGGCGGCCCCGGGAGGAGTTCCTTTCTTTTGTTTTGGTTGGGGGGCTTATTTTGCCGCGAGATTTTTGTGACCGGGTGGCGGCGGCGGTGGCGATGAAGGCGCGGGACGAGGGGGTGAAGCGGCCGGAGCGATATGAGGGAGTGGAGGAATATGATCCGGTATTGCAGTGGCATTGCCGGTTGTGAGGGCGGTGGGTCGGGGGGACACCATCCCGCCTTAAATGTACTGATATACACGCGTTCTAATGGCCGCCTTATTTTTTTCGTTACTCTTCTCTTTTTTCTTGAATTTCCAGGATCGGCATATTACGATCCAGTTCTATGCCTTTCCGCGCCCGGCTTCTGGCGGCTGTTCTGCTTCTTTTTCCTTTGATTTCTCCCGCGCAGCGGGCGGTACCTCCGGAGGCGCGGTATTTCCGGTTGATTTGTCTGGTTCATTTGACGGGATCGGGGAAAAGGGGCGATCCGGTGCGGCCGGAAT
>CAIUOG010000116.1 GCA_903900705.1 uncultured Acidobacteriia bacterium | reverse complement strand
GCCGGAAGCCCGTTCGGCATCGAAGAGCCCCACCATCTTCTCCACCTCCAACGCCTCGTCGGGCAGCACCCGGCCGCTCTGGCCGGTCGTGTCTTCCACCTCCCAGCCCGCCGCCACCAGCCCAAAGAAGCCCTGCTGATAATCCAGCGCCGTCTCCACCGCAAAGTGCGTCAGGTCATGCAGCGCAAAGTGCGCCGCATGCCGCGCCTGCTTCTGCCAGGTGACCGAACCATCCGCGCGAATGCAGCGGAGCACGCCCGCGCCATCCGACTGCTTCACGATCTCAATCCGCATTTCGCTCCGCATTCCCCTCCGATTATCCCGCGCGTTTGCTAACCTGGTAACCTTGCCTCACAACCCCACCGGGCCTCACAACCCCACCCGGCCTCACAACCAAACCGGCCTTCACGTCGGTATCGATTTCGGGACTACCAACAGTTCCATCGCCCGCGCCATCTCCCCTTCCGAGGTGGAGGTCGTCCGCTTCCCCACCGCCACCGGCCTCACCGAAGCCTACCGCTCCCTGCTCTACCTCGAACAGGTGCAGGAAGGCGCAACCAGGACCGTCAAAGGCTGGAGCGGCCCCGAAGGCATCGAACGGTACCTCGGCGCCGAAACGCGCGGACGCCTCATCCAGTCGCTCAAATCCTTCCTCACCAGCGAAAGCCTCAAAAGCACGGAAGTCTTCGGTCGCCGCCGCACCCTCGAAGACCTCATCGCCCGCATCCTCCGCGATCTCCGCGAAAAGGCCGAGCACCACTTCGGCGGCAAAATCCATTCCGCCACCGTCGGCCGCCCCGTCCACTTCGTCGGCGCCGAACGCGAGGACCACAACGCCTTAGCCGAACGCCGCCTCGCCGAAGCCTTCCGCCTCGCCGGCTTTGAAAATGTCCGCTTCGAGATGGAGCCGGTCGCCGCGGCCCATTACTACGAATCCACCCTCGATCGCGACGAACTCATCCTCATCGGCGACTTCGGGGGCGGCACCAGCGACTTCTCCCTCGTCCACGTCGGCCCCTCCATCCTCCGCCGGGGACGCACCCCGCACGACCTCATCGGCAACGCCGGCGTCGGTCTCGCGGGCGACGCCTTCGATTCCAAAATCGTCCGCCACCTGGTCTCCCCCGCCCTCGGCGCGGGCTCCCAGATGCGCTCCATGGACAAAATCCTGCCCGTCCCCACCTGGGTCTACTCGAAGCTCGAACACTGGCACCACCTGTCTTTCCTCAAAGCGAAAGACACCATGAACATGCTCACCAGCGTGCGCGGCCATGCCTTCGAGCCCGAACGCATTGAAGCCCTCATTCATCTGATTGAGGAGGATCTCGGCTACCAGTTGCACCGCGCCGTGCAGCGGCTCAAAATCGAACTTTCCGATCAGTACGTCGCCCGCTTCCGCTTCACCGATGGCGATGTCGATCTCGATACCGACGTCCGCCGCATCGATTTCGAGACGTGGATCACCGACGAACTCGGTCAGATCGAGCGCTGCATCGATGGTTTGCTGGAAACTTCCGGAGTGGCCGCGGCCCAGGTGGACCGGGTCTTTCTCACCGGCGGTACATCCTTCGTACCCGCCGTGAGAGATATTTTTGAGGTGCGATTCGGGAGGGAAAAGATCCGCGCCGGCAACGAGTTCACGTCCGTCGCGCGGGGGCTCGCGCTCAAAGCCGCGACTCCCCGTCAACCATAAAACAAACTACTTCGCGCCGGGGATATCCAGCAGTTCGATCGTAAACACCAGCGTCGCGCCACCCGGAATTCCCGGACGGCCCTGATCGCCATACGCCAGATCCGACGGGCAGACCAGCAGGGACTTTCCGCCGACCTTCATCTTCTGCACGCCTTCCGTCCAGCACTTAATCACATTGCCCAGCGGGAACTCCGCCGGTTCATTGCGTTTGTAAGAACTGTCGAATTCCGTGCCGTCCACCAGCGTGCCGCGATAGTGCACCTTCACCGTGTCCGAAGCCACCGGCGACTTGCCCGAGCCCGGCGTCAGTTCACGGTAAATGAGCCCGCTTTCCGTCTTCGACGCGCCCGCTTCCGTGGCCGCCTTCTTCAGAAAATCCGCCGACGCTTCTTTCTGCTTCTGCGTAATCCGTTCCGCCCGGGCCGTTGCGAGGCCCTGAATCTTCGGCCCCCAGGTCTCCAGTTCCACGGCCGGTTTCCCGGCGGCGGCATCAGTGAGCGCCTGCTTCACAAATTCGAGTTCGGCGGGCGAGAGGTCAAACTGGCCGAGCGAACGGCTGATGGAGAGACCCAGTGAGTAAATGATTTTTTCGTCGTCAGTCATAGGTACCAATGCCACAGGAGGTTTGGGTGCGGCCGGCTTCACCGGGGCTTTCGCCGCCGCGGGTTTCGCCGCGCCGGTGGACGCAGAACCCGGAGCTTTCGCCTGCCCGGTGGTCCCCGTCGTCACAGGCTTCACCGCAGCCGGTTTCACAGCAGCCGGTTTCGCGGGTGTCGCCGGCGTCGCGGCGGGTGTCTGGGCCGAAAGCAATGCCGGCAACCACGCTACGGCCAATAGAAGAGTCAAGCTTGCACGCATTGTTTCAGGCTAACATCCGGGGTGAAGGGCTGTTCAGTAAAGGCAGCCGCCTCAATTTCGTCCGGCCCGAACTTCGGAGTCCCTGAGGACAGGTGAGATACGGGGAAGGCGTTGCGGACGCCCAACGACGTGCGGGCACCGTTGGCTCTCCGCTCAATGCACCAGCAATCGGGACCAAACGATCCATCGAGAAAGAGTTTGCCGGGATTGCTGACGAATTGGCAGAGTCGTGGAAGTGATCCCGGAGCGCGGCGATATCTGGTGGGTAGCGCTGGATCCGATGCTCGGCTCGGAGATTCGCAAGACACGTCCCTGCGTTGTGGTTTCCGTGAAGGTGCTCAACGAACGGCGAAGGACCGTGATCGTGATCCCATTATCGAGTTCGCCCAATGCCAGTCCGCCCATACTGATCCCGATCTCCTGTGACGGTCGCCCCGCAGTCGCCGTGAGTGACCAGATTCGAGCGGTGTCTAAGGAGCGCCTGCGTAGTCGCCTGGGCGTGGTCACTTCGGACGAGATGGCAGCATTAGTAAGCTCCTGGGAGGGCTGCCGCTTCGCCGTTCGTTCGAATTCCCGTTGGGGTCGAAGAAGAAAAACACGAGACCCGCGAAAGATTCTTATACGTTATTAATGAAATCTTCCAGCCGATATGGATCGGTCGTGCAGTACTGCTTGCACCGTTCTATTGCGGCTTTCCGATCTGGGTGTCGCTCCAGATCACGCGAATAGTGATACGGATCCAGAACGTGTATGACTGAAGCACTAATTGGACGAGATGATTTGTCTCGCACAGCAAAATGTAAAGCTATCAGCGCGCCGTCTGACCAGTCGAGCAGACGAGTGGGCACGCCATGATGCTGTGCCAGAAAGTACCATTCCCACTCCCAGTCTTCACCGGGCCTTACATCCGAAAGCTGCGTCGCACAGCGTTCGAACTCCTCGTATAACTCATTCCGGAGTTTCAGTAAGGACTTGATCGCATTTCGCTTTCCGCCCGCACGAGGGCGGTAAAGACCGGGCTGCAAGCACGTGCCTTGATGCTTTGCGTCTTCTGCGCGAAACCACAGTTCAACGCGATGAGGAACTCGCCATTGCCTGCGCAGTTCTTTCACAATGGATAGGTATTCGTCTACTGAGTGCGCCTCGCGAATGGACACTGAGCTCAGCCTGCCAAAAACACGTAAACCCACCCGAAGGGGCTGCCGAACAGGGGCAACTACGTCAATAGATAGAATCGCTTATTATCAAGGCTTGAAACTCGGGGGAACGGACAGATGACGCAGAGTGGCCCGGCAACGCGGGGGGCACTGTTTTACATGCAGGGTGGGCATCGCCTGGACGGGCGGAAGGACGAGCTTTCACTGCGGGTTTTCCACCTGATGCTGGTCTGCACGTTGTTCTGGGTAGGGTTCCAGTTGTTCGTTATTGTGCCGCTGTACGCCGTTCGCAAAGAGGTCGGGGCGAGCATTTATATCACCATGCTGGTGGCAACGCTGGTGGCACTGGGCTGGTTGAGGGCGGGTAAGGAGCGGGCCGCGGCGGGCCTCTTTCTGAGCCTGATGTGGGGTGTGGGAGTTGGCGTTTCAAGCTTCAATGGCGGGGTGGGGGCGAACGGCATCTATCTGGCGCTGGCGCTGAGTCTGAATGCAGCCTGGCTGCTGGGGCGTAACGCGGCCATCGCGTGCGCGGCGCTGACGCTGGCGATCTCCTTTGCCGAGGCAATGCTGGAAGCCAGCGGGCTGCTTGCGCCAGGTGTTCGGAGTTCGCCGATGACCGTCTGGAACGGGCAGATCCTGATCGTGCTGCTGACGATCAACCCGATTCTGGGCGTACTGGAGGCACTGCGACGGCAGGTGGCGGCGCTCAGCATGAGTGAACAGCGGTTTCGCAAGATTGTGGACGCGATTAACAACTCTGTCTTCATTTGTGACACGGAGTCCCTGGAAATTGTGGAGTTAAATATTCGGGCCGCCAAAATGATGGGAAAGGAACTGGCCGAGTGCCGGGGTGTCTCCGTGCGGAGCTTGGCGGACAGTTCCGGGGAGGATAGCAAGAGAGAGTTTCTTTGGCGTCTGGAACTGGCCAGCGGCGGATGCTCGCAGACCTTTGAGTTTCACCTGGGCGGCAAGACCTGGTTCGAGATTACGATGCAGCGGGGCCGCGTGGCCGATCGGGACCGACTGGTGGTACTGGCGCATGATATCGATGACCGCAAGCGGGCGGAGGCAGAGAAGACACAACTGGAGGCAAGGCTGCGTCAGTCGCAACAACTGGAGTCGGTGGGCCGGCTGGCGGGAGGCGTGGCGCACGATTTCAATAACATGCTGACGGTGATTCTGGGCTATTCGTCGATGATGAAGAACAGCGCGTTGACGCCGACCCAGATGAAGTGTGTATCTGAGATTGAGAAGGCGGGCAACCGTTCGAAAGATATTACGCAGCAGTTACTGGGCTTCTCCCGACAGCAGATTATTGCCCCGAAGCCGGTGCGGCTGAACGAACTGCTGGCGGACCTGATGGGGCCTCTGGGGCGGCTGATCGGGGAGGATATTGACCTCAGCTTTGAGCCGGGGGCGGCACTCTGGACGGTGGTGCTGGACCCCTCGCAGGTGAACCAGATCCTGCTGAATCTGGTAGTGAATGCGCGCGACGCGATGCCGAACGGAGGCAAGCTAACGATTGAGACCTCGAATACAGAGGTGTCGGAAGATTACAGCTTGACGCGCCCGGATGCCGTGCCCGGGAGCTTTGTGATGCTGGCGGTGAGCGACACAGGCACGGGCATCGCGGAGGACGTACTGCCGAAGATTTTTGAACCGTTCTTCACGACGAAGGGGAAGAACGAGGGCACCGGGCTGGGCCTGGCAATGATTTACGGCATGGTCAAGCAGAATGGCGGGTTCGTGAATGTGTACAGCGAAGTCGGGCGCGGCACCACATTTCGCATTTATTTCCCTCGGCTGACCAGCGAGCCTGGTGAGGAAGAAGATGTTGTGCCGTTGGTGGCGACTACTCCGGGCAGCGGAACTGTACTGGTGGTGGAAGATGACGACCTGGTGCGGGAGTTGGTGACATCGTCACTGGAGCGGATCGGGTATACACCGCTGGTGGCGGCGAGTCCGGAGGCCGCGATTGAGATTTGCTCGGGGGTACAGGGAGCGTCGATCCGGATGGTACTGACGGATGTGGTGATGCCTGGGATGAACGGGATGGAACTGCGGGAGAAGATCCGCGAGGTGAACCCGGGAATGCGGGTTTTGTTTATGTCGGGCTACACGGCCAACGTAATTGTGAAACACGGGATTTTGAAGCCGGGCGTGTTTTTCATTCAGAAGCCCTTTACGGTCGGAGAACTGAGTCAGCGGATTGAGGAAGTACTGCGGGGGGCGTGAAGGCCGGAAGGCAGCATTCAGGCGGCCGGTTTTCGGCGGACCAGGTGGCGGTGGTGCGGACAGGGATCCGGAGCATGAGCGCAATCTGGTGGCAGGGGCGCTCCGGGAGGTCGGAGAGCACGATGAGGTGGCGGAGCGGCGCGCCGGGAAAAGCGGTGTGGCCGCGAGGAGCTTCGAAGCGGATGAGATTGTCATCCACGGTGGTGAGGCGGCGTTCAGTGCGGACGCGCCGGTAGTGGTCGATCAGCACGTGGCTGGTGAGCAGGGTTAGCCAGGACGCGAATGGGACCGTGTCACGGCGGAAGGTGTGCAGGCGGGTGAACAGGGGGAGGAAGACATCCTGCTAGTGTTCATGCATCTGAAATAGCCCCAGCACTGGGTATGCCGGTCGCGGCGGCGCTTCGGGCGCTTTTTCCGGAATCCGACGGGGTACTCCGGATTTGTCCCCTCCAGTCCATCGATCTGGATGATCGATCAGGAGGAAACTTTCACCAGAGTAACGGTTTCGCCACTACCTGCCGCCCAAATACCCCTTCGGCACCAGCAGCGTCAACGCATCCGGAACCGTACTGATCGTCGCCGGAATCGCACCCACCGCCTCCCCATCCGTCTGCGCATAAATCCGGTTGTCCTCCGGCGACCCCACCCTCGCCTCCCGCGCCCGATAAATCGAAACGCCCGGAGTACTGTACAGCCGGTTCGTCACCACGGAAAAGAAAAACCGCAGATAATCATGCCATTCGTGGTTCTGAAAAACCACAATCTCGAAGTCCTCATCCGTCAGCCGGACCCTCTTCGCGATCTCAAAATCCCCGCCATAGTTCCGCACCCGCGTGATCAGCGCGAAACTCGCCACATGGCTCGCCCCGTTCACCTGAATCGTAAATCGCGGCACCGCGCGTCCCAGTTGCCGGAAGCCGCCCTGCCAATACGCCAGCTTCCCCAGCCGCGCCTTCAGGCTCAGGTCCAGTTCGTAAACAATCCGCGCATCCAGGCCCACCCCCGCCATCAGGATGAAATGCCGCCGCGCATGGCCCTCCCGGTCATAAGCGCCCAGGGAAATCCGCTGCGGCACCGCCTGCAGCAGTTGCCCCGCCGCCACGTCCGGACGGTTGCTCATGCCCAGCTCATTCGCCAGCACGTTCGCCGTACCCGCCGGCAGCGCGCCAAACACCACCCGCGACCCCACCAGGCCGTTGATCGCCTCGTTGATGGTCCCATCCCCGCCCGCCGCCATCACCAGATCGAAACCCTGCGCGGCGGCCCTGGCCGCCAGTTCGCCCGCCATGTTCGGTCCGGTGGTGGGGATCAGTTCCACCACATGTCCGGCCTTGCGAAACACTTCGGCGGCGGCGTCCAGACGCGCGCGCTTTGAGCCCTTCAGGCCGCCGGCGAAAGGATTGAAGATGATACCTGTGCGATGAGGTGAGTGCGAGATAATTTTAGAGCCAGTCGGGGAAAAACTTCAGTATAACGAACCCGCTTTTTGAAACCATGTCCGCCAACGCGCCCAACATGCACCAGACTCCGGCCCAACAGGCAGCAGACCTACGCGAAACCCTGCGGCATCACGAACACCAGTACTACGTTCTCGATCACCCCGAAATCAGTGATGCCGAGTACGACGATCTCATCCGCCGCCTCCAGGCCATCGAAGCCGAACACCCGGACGTCATCACCCCGGACTCGCCCACCCGGCGCGTCGGCGGCAAGCCCCGCGAGGGCTTTCAGAAGGCCGGCCACAGTTCGCCCATGCTCAGCCTGGACAATGCGCTCGATGAGGCCGAACTCCGCGCCTTCGATAACCGCGTCCGCGAACTGCTGGGCGGCGCGGAATATCGCTACGTCGCCGAACTCAAGATGGACGGCCTTTCTCTCGCCGCCCGCTACCGCGACGGCATTTTCGAACAGGCCATCACGCGCGGCGACGGCGCCATCGGCGAAGACGTCACCGAAAACGCCCGCACCATCCGCTCCCTGCCCCTCCGGACCGGCGCTTCCCCCACCGCCGACCCCGCCTTCGAAGCCCGCGGCGAGGCCGTCATGCACCACAAAGCCTTTGACCGCCTGAACGCTCAGCGCGAAGAACAGGGCCTCAGCCGCTTCGCCAACCCCCGCAACGCCGCAGCCGGCTCCCTCCGGCTGCTCGAACCCGGCGTCACCGCCTCCCGCCGCCTCGATTTCTACGCCTATTTCCTGCTGGACGCCGCCGGTCAGCCCATCTTCCCCAGCCACTGGGAATCCCTCGACTGGATGGCCGCCCACCACTTCAAAGTCAATCCCAAACGCGCCCTCTGCCGCGATGTGGAGGAAGTCATCTCCTTCTGCAACAAATACGAGGCGCAGCGCGAAGAACTCCCCTACGAGATCGACGGCGTTGTGATCAAGATCGACAGCATCGCCCAGCAGGTGCAACTCGGCTACACCGCCCGCGCGCCCCGCTGGGCCATCGCCTTCAAATACGCCGCCCGCCAGGTCGAGACGGAGGTCGAGGACATTCTCGTCCAGGTGGGCCGCACCGGCGCGCTCACCCCGGTGGCCGTCCTCGCCCCCAAGGTCGTCAGCGGCGTCATGGTTTCGCGCGCCACGCTGCACAATGAGGATGAAATCGGCCGCCTCGGCCTCCAGATCGGCGATACCGTCATCGTGGAACGCAGCGGCGACGTCATCCCGAAAGTGGTTCGAGTCAAAATGCAGGGCTCGCGGCGTCGCCTCTTCCAGATGCCCGCCGAATGCCCGGTCTGCGGCGGACGCGTCGTTCGGGAGGAAGGGGAAGCCGCCTCCCGCTGCATCAACGTCAACTGCCCCGCCCGCCTGAAGGAATCCATCCGGCACTTCGCCTCCCGCGGCGTCATGAGTATTGACGGACTCGGCGACGCGCTCATCGAACAACTCGTCGACGGCGGCCTCGTCAAAAGCGTTGCCGACCTCTACACCCTCACCGCCGGACAGCTCACGGCGCTCGAACGCATGGGCCCCAAATCGGCCGCCAATATTGTTCTGAATATTGATCGGTCCCGTTTCATGCCGCTGCCGCGCGTCCTTGGCTCTCTCGGCATTCGCTTCGTCGGTGAGCGCACCGCCGAACTCCTCGCGGAACACTTCGGAACCATGGAACGCATCGCCACCGCCACCGTGGAACAGCTCCAGGAGGCCCAGGAAGTCGGTCCGAAGGTAGCCGAGAGCATTGCGGAATTCTTCCGGGAACCGCAGAACCAGGAGCTCATTGAGCGCCTCCGCGCCGCCGGGCTGATGTTCGAACACATGGTCCGCCGCCGCCCGGATGGCCCGCTCGCCGGCTTCACGTTCGTGCTCACCGGAACCTTGCCCACGCTCAAACGCGACGAGGCCAAATTCCGCATCGAAGCCGCCGGCGGCAAAGTTGCCGGCTCGGTCAGCAAAAAGACCACCTTCGTTGTCGCCGGCGAGGATGCCGGTTCCAAACTCGATAAGGCAAGGCAACTGGAAATCCCCGTCATCGGCGAAACCGAACTGCTGGCCATGCTCCCGGAACTCAAATGAAAGAAGTCGTCCTTTTCCTCTCCGCTCTAACCATG
Source organism: uncultured Acidobacteriia bacterium (assembly GCA_903900705.1). GTDB lineage: Bacteria > Acidobacteriota > Terriglobia > Bryobacterales > Bryobacteraceae > BOG-234. Next base: position 14,786 of record CAIUOG010000116.1, on the reverse strand, counting down.
CTGAATGCCCAAACCACCAACTGGGATCAACTTATCGATCGCTACTTCGACCAGGCCGTCTTCCCCTTCAACCCCAGCGGGGCCACCCAGAACGGCATCCACCAGTGGGATCAGCAGCTCGAAGATTTCTCGGCCGCCGCCGTCGCCCGCCAGACCACGCTGCTCAATCAGTTCGAAAAACAGGTCGCCGCGTTCCCGGCCTCGCAGCCCGACCGCGACCTCGTCCTCGCCAACATCCGCTCCACCCGCTTCGCCCTCCAATCCATCCGGATGTGGGAGAAGAATCCCGACCAGTATTCCAGCGCCGCCAGCAGCGCAGCCTTCGTCATCATGAGCCGCGCCTTCGCGCCACCGGACGTTCGTCTGCGCGCCCTCATCGCCCGCGAAAAGCAGATGCCGAAGCTGTTTCAGGACGCCCGCGCGAACCTGAAAAATCCGCCCCGCCTCTACACCGAGGTCGCCATCGAACAACTCCCCGGCATTGTGAGCTTTTTTGAAAAGGATGTCCCGCTCGCCTTCAAAGACGTGCGCGACCCCGACCTGCTCCGCGACTTCAACGCCTCCAACGCCACCGTCATTCGCGAACTCCGCGACTACGAAGCCTGGCTCAAGACCAGCCTTCTGCCCCGCTCCAAAGGCGACTACCGCATCGGCGCGGAAAACTACCGCAACAAACTGAAGTACGACGACATGGTCGACCTCCCGCTCGACCGGCTGCTCGAAATCGGCATGAGCGACCTTCGCAAAAACCAGCAGGCCTTCCGCGAAACCGCCCGCCGCATCGACCCCTCGAAGACACCCGAACAGATTCTCGAAGCCGCGGAAAAAGACCACCCCGCGCCCGATAAACTCCTGCAATCTTTTACGGATACGCTCGATGGCTTAAGGCAGTTCATCAGTTCCCGACACATCGCAGGCATCCCCTCGCAGGTGCTGCCCACCGTGGAAGAAACGCCGCCCTTCATGCGGGCTCTCACCTTCGCTTCCATGGACACCGCCGGGCCCTACGAAAAGGTCGCCAAAGATGCCTTTTTCAACGTCACCCTGCCCGAAAAGAACTGGCCTGCCAAAGAGGTGGAAGAGCACATGGCGGCCTTCAATCGCGGCGTCATCACCAGCACCGCCATCCACGAAGCCTACCCCGGCCACTATCTGCAGGCCCTCTGGCTCAACGCCACGCCGCAATCGAAGGCGCGCCTGCTCATCGGCGCAAACACCTTCATTGAAGGCTGGGCGCACTATTGCGAGCAGATGATGCTCGACGAAGGCTACGGCGATGGCGACCTTTCCCTCCGCCTCGGCCAGTTGCAGGATGCCCTGCTCCGCAACGCCCGCTACATCGTCGGCATCCAGCTGCACACCGGCAAAATGACCTACGAACAGGGCGTCGATTTCTTCGTCAAAGAAGGCTTCCAGACCCGCACCAACGGCAAACGCGAAACCAAACGCGGAGCCTCCGATCCGACCTACCTTTACTACACCCTCGGCAAACTCCAGATTCTGAAACTGCGCGAGGACTACAAAGCCCTCCGTGGCCGCGATTTCACGCTCGAAGAGTTCCACAACAAACTGCTCAGCCAGGGCATGGGCCCCATCAAACTCATGCGCCGCGCCCTGCTGGGTAATGACAGCCCGGTGCTCTGACCATGCACTTTCGCTGGTCCCGGCTCGCCTATATCATCCCGTCCCTCATCTTTCTGGGCGCGGTCCCCGGCATCATTCTGGTCGCCTTCGACGGCATGACGCCCCGCCTGCTCGGCGAATGGGTCTTCCAGGGCAACATTTATTCGTTCTGCATCGGCCTGCCCTGCTGGCTGATCATCCCGGAAGTCTATGCCCGGGCCATGGCGCGCCCTCCGGGAACCCGCATCCTGCTGGCCGCCGCGCTGCTCGCGGTGTTCGGACTGGCGGGCTGCCTCGCCGGCAACGTGGTTCTGCTCGCGCTCGGCCGCGTGACCGTCGCGCAGTTCCTGCCCATCTTTTTCTGGTCGCTCCGGCTCTGCCTCGCCGTCACGTTCACTTTCGGCTCACTCGCCTGCATGCTGACTCTGATGCGCATGCGCCTCACCTCCACCGAACTGGAACTGCATCACCGCACCCTCGAAACGGAAAGGCTCGGCAAACTCGCCGCTGAGACACGCTTCGCCTCGCTCGAAGCCCGCGTCCAGCCTCACTTTCTCTTTGGCACCCTCCGTTCCGCCGCCACGCTGCTGCGCCGCGATCCGGAGGCCGCGGCCCAGGTTCTCGAACGCCTCGAAACCGTGCTGCGCTACTCCATCGGCAGCGAATCCACCGGTCTGGTGCCGCTCTGGGAGGAAATTCGCATCGTCCGGGAATTCCTCGCGCTCGAACAACTCCGTCTGCCGGATGCGCTGCGCTTCAGCATCGACCTGCAGGAGGGCGTGGGCGACCACGAAGTCCCGGCACTTTCCGTGCTCACGCTGGTCGAAAACAGCGTCCGGCATTCCTCCGGCGAACGCAACATCCGCATCCTCGCGCACCAGACCGGCGGCAAACTCCGCATCGAAGTCGAAGACGACGGCCCCGGCTTCGAACCTTCCACCAGCCTCAAGCCTGGTCAGGGGCTCGATCTCGTCCGCCGCCGCCTTGAAAGCCTGCTCGGCGCAGCCGCCTCTCTCGAATTCCGCTCCACTCGGCACCCCGCCAAACACCCGACGAAACAAGGCGCCTGCGTAGCCATCCTCGTCGCGGGCGCCGGACTCCCCCGCTCATGATCCCGACGCGATAAACGCACCCCAGTAGAACGGATGCCGGTAGCGCGGATCCTTCATCAGCGCCAGCGCCGCGCCCCGCAAAGCCTCCGCCGGATCCGCGCCGCCCCGCAGCCCCCGATGCAGCCCCGTCATCAGCGCCGTCGTACTTTCCGATTCCACCCGCCACTGGCTCACCACCACATTCCGTACCCCCGCCGCGAACAGCGCCCACGTCAGCCCCACCAGACCTTCGCCCTCCGCCGACGTTCCCCGCCCCGTCTCGCACGCGCTCAGCACCGCCACCTCCGCATGCAGTTCCAGCCGCATCAGTTCCCAGGCCTCCAGCCAGCCGTCATTCCCCGTCCCGCCCGAAGCCCCGGCCGCCAGCAGCACGCGCGAACGCATCGCATTGTCCCGATCCGCAATCCCGTGCGTCGCCAGATGCAGAATCCGCGCACCCGGCGCCAGTTCCCGGAACGCCGCCTCATCCGCCTTCTCCCCTACCACCACCGTCCGCTTCTCCGCCCCGTACAGGCTCGCGATCCGGATCACCTGTTCCCGCAGCAGCGGCACCGCCGGACTCCCCGCGTTTGCCGGATCCCCGAACGCCGCCAGGTCCATCGCGGGCCGCGGCCCGGTCTGCCCCCGCGCCCGATCCCGCAGGAAACTGAGCGACGGCGTCCAGCGCAGCGCTACCGATTCCACCCAGTACTTCCCGGCCGGGTCCACCAGTGCCTGAAACGGCAATTCCCACAACGGCCCGTCCGCCACCAGATCAATCGCCCCCCGGCCGCGCAACACGCCCGCCGCCGGGCCCAGCAGCAGCCGGTAAAGCGCCGCGGCCTCGGCGCGAAATGCCGGGTCGCGCTTTTCCAGCATGCTCCGGAACCGCTCCGTCCGCCGCCCCAGTTCCTCCCGCGCAATGGCAATCGGAAACGTGGAAATCACCGGACCCGCCGCGCCCGCCGTCACCACCAGCAACAGCGTCCGGTCATTCGCGCAAACATATTCGATCACCGCGGTCCGCCGGTCCCTGACCAGCGCCGCCAGGTCCCCGCCACTCACCACCGGGGATTCCCCGCGCCAGGTGCGAAGTTCCGGGTGCGTCACATACAGCCCGGCCCGAAACGCCTCGTACTTCCCCCAGGCATCTTCATAACGACGGCGCGCACCGTCCGCCTCCGCCGCCTTCACCCGCCGCGCCCGCGCGTTCAGCCCCGCCACCGCCGCCAGCAAACGAGTCTCCTCCGCCCGTTCCGCGTCCGTCATCCGGACTTCCACCTTCTCCGGCCCCGCCGCGAGCATGTCCACCAGCACGCGCGCATGGGCGCGCTCGGCAGCCACCAGCGCCTCCATCGGCCGCCCGTCCTCCGCCTCCAGAAAAGCAAGCTGCTGATACGGATACACCGCTTTCTCAAAGAAGCGCTGCTTCTCCGGTTCCGCCCCGCCCACCTTGCCCCGCTGCCCTTCAATCACGCCGACCGCGTTCCGGAACGCCGACCGCGCCACCGCCCTCTCGCCCGCGTCCCGCGCCACCAGCCCCCGCAGCGCCTCCGCCTGCCATTCCCCCTCCGGATCCCCAATCCGCTTCGCCAGCGCTCCGGCCCGTTCCGCATATTCCGCGGCGCCTTTATAATCGGCGCGCACCCGCGCCACATACCCCAGTCCGCGCAGCGCCAGACCCAGGTTGTAGACGTCATTCAGCGGCTCAAAGATCACCCGCGCGCGCTCAAACGCCGCGCCCGCCGCCTGCGTATCGCGCCCCCGCAGATAGAAATTCCCCAGCGCCGTCTCATTCTCCCCGATGCAGACCTTGTGCCCGAACTGACGGCACAGTTCCAGAGCCTTCCGCAGACTTGCCTCCGCTTCCGCCGCATGGCCTTCCAGCGCCTGCACACTCCCCAGGTCCCCCAGCGCCTGCGCCGCGACGATCTGGTCGCCGGTCTTCTGCGCCAGCGTCTGCGCCTCCAGCAGTTCCCGCTTTGCCGCCGCGTAGTTGCTCTGCTTCACCTGCAGCACGCCCAGGTTGTAATGCAGCAGCGCCAGCTTCGACGTATTCCCCGCCGCTTCGTAAATCTTCAGCGCCTGCAGAAAGGCGTCCAGCGCCCGGGCATGATCGCCCTGCAGCGCATAGGTAATCGCCAGATTCTGCCAGGGGGCCGCGTCCACCCGGTAGCCCTCCCGCGTGTTGATCGCGAGCGCCTCCCGCAGCATGGAGATCGTTTCCGAATACCGCCCCTGCGCCCCGAACAGATTCGCCAGATTGTTCAGAATATAGGCCTCGCGCTGAAAGTCCCGGGCCCGCAGCGCGTGCTCCAGCCCCTCGCGATAGTGCGCCTCGGCATCCGGATACTCACCCAGCAGCCGCTCCGTTCCACCCAGGAGTTGCAGCGCCGAGGCCAGCCGCTTCTCATCGTCGCCCCTGCGGGACTCCGCCTCGCACCACCGGAACCGCTCCAGCGCCCCCTGGTAATCCCCCTTCTTCTGCAGCGCTTCCCCCGCATCGGCGGCCTGATCAATCTGTTCCGCCGTCGTCTGCGCGCGCCCGTCCCGGCCCGCCGCCAGTACAACCAGTACCGCGCACCAACCAGCCAATCCCCTCAAATCCATATTGGAATAATAAACTTGATACAACAGCCCTTTGGATTCCTCCTTCAATCCGGCGCACACCGCCGCCGCCGACGAACTCCTGAAGGACTATCTATCCGAGCCCTCCGGACCCGCCGCGACCGCCCTCCTCAACCAGCTTTTCGAGCAGTATCTCGCCCCGTGGTGTTCCGTCACCGCCCACCGCGTGCTCCGGAACCACGGCCTCCGTGGCGGCGACCAGTTCGACGACCAGTCCGAAATCACCGCCGAAGTGCTGCTGCACCTCACCACCCGCCTGCAGGAACTGCGCCGCACCGCCGCGCCCCCCATCGTCAACCTCCGCGCCTATGCCGTCAGCGCCGTCTATAACGCCTGTTTCGCACGCGTCCGGACCCGCTGCCCCCACTACGCCCGCCTCCGCAACCGCCTGCGCTACCTGCTCCGCAACGATTCCACCTTCGCTCTCTGGACCCCCGCTTCCGGCGAACCCCTCGCCGGCCTCCGCGCCTGGCAGGACCGCGATGACCACACCACCGTACCGCCCTCGCCGCCCCTGCCCGGCCCGCTTCGCCCCTGCCCGGCCCGCTTCGCCCCTGGCTGCTGGCCCTCTTTCAAATGGCCGCCGCCCCCCTCCGCCTTGGCGAACTCGTCAGCGCCGCCGCCGAGGCCCTCGGCATTGCCGACACCCCCGCCACCCTTCTGGACCCCGAACATCCCTCCACCGAGCGCCCCGCTGATTTCGCCCTCATCGAGCGCCAGTCCCTCGCCGCGCTCTGGAGCGAAGTGCTCCTGCTCCCCGCCGCACAGCGCGCCGCCCTCCTCCTCAACCTTCGCGACGCCGCCGGCAATGGCGTCATCGAGCTCATCCCCTCCACCGGCCTCGCCGACTTCCGCCAACTGGCTGAACTCCTGAACATGCCCCCCGCCCGCCTCGCCGAACTCTGGCCGGAGCTGCCGCTCGAAGACGCCCGCATCGCCGAAATCCTCGGCCTCACCCGCCAGCAGGTCATCAATCTGCGAAAATCAGCACGGGAACGCCTGCTTCGCAGACAGAATAGAGCGGATAGTAATACCAGCACCCGCTCCGCGTCTTCTTCGGTGGGAGCGCGCCTGGGCAGCAGAATCCAGGCCCTCTTCCGGGGCGGGAACGCCTGATCATGAGCAACGATTTCACTCCCGGCCACCTCACGCCTGGCCAGATCACGGCCTGGCGGACCCGCCAGTTGCCGCCCGAACTCGTCGAAGGCGTCGCCCATCACCTCGCCGGCTGCGAAGCCTGCCGCCTCGCCGCCCATCCCACAGGGGAGGGTTTCCGCCTGCTCGAATCTCTGGCGGGAGAGCATCTCGACTACGAAGCGCTGGAAGCCCTCGCCAACGGTGGCTCCCGGGGCCTCGACCACATCGGCGTCTGCCCGCTCTGCGCCACCGAACTGGCCGACCTGCGTTCCTTTCGCCAATCTCTGCGGCCCGCTCCCGCACGCCGGCTCGCCCCGCGCCTCTGGCTGCCCGCTCTGGCCGCGGCCGCGCTGCTGATCGGCGCCTTCCTTTGGTTCCGCCCCGCCGCCACACAGAAAACTCAGTCCCAGGCCACCCAAACGCTTTCCACCCAAACGCTTTCCACCCAAACCCTTTCCACCCAAACCCTGGCCACGCTTCACGATGCCGCCGGAGTGATTGCGCTCGACCAGACCGGTGAACTGCGCGGTCTGCCAAACCTCACACCCGCGCAGCGCGCCCCCCTGGCCCAGGCGCTCCGGACCGGCGAACTTCCCCCCCTCCCCGCCCCTTCCGATCTCATCCGCCCCCGCGAGACCCTGCTCGGTGACGCGCCCCCCGCGGCCGCTCCAAAAGCCGTGCAACCCCTCGCACCCGCCGGGAATATGGTCCTCTCTGATCGCCCCACCTTCCGCTGGACCGCGCCCCCCGGTGCGACGCACTTCCGCGTCACCGTCTACAATCTGAACTTCGCGGAAATCGCCCGGAGCCCCGATCTCGGCGACACCTCTTCGTGGACTCCCGCGACGCCGCTCCCCCGCGACGCCATCTACCTCTGGACCATCTCCGCCTCCCTCGGCGGCCAGCGCGTTTCCGCCCCGCAGCCGCCTGAACCCGAAGCCCGCTTCCGCGTCCTGGACGCCGCGAGCGCACAGGAGTTCGCCGCTGTTCAGGCGCGCCAACCCGCTTCGCGGCTCGAAATCGCCGTCGCCGCCGCTCGCCTCGGTCTCCGCCAAGAAGCCGAAAACGCCCTGCGCGATCTTGCGCGCGACAACCCCGGCTCCCCCCTCGCGGAACACCTGCTGCTCAGCCTGCGAAAAAAATAACGGGCCGCTGGTAATCCCGCCGCTGTTTCCGCATCCTCCCGGGCATTACAGGAGGCAGTACAACTTGAAGCAGAGCATTTTTATCGCACTCGCCCTGGCCGGAATCGCCGCGGCCCAAACGCCCGCCGTCAATACCAACGGCGTGGTGAACGTCGCCAGTTTCGCCTTTGCCGGGCTCCCCAACGGTGACATCGCACCCGGTTCCATGGTCGTGATCTTCGGCAGCAACCTCGGCCCGGCCACCCTGCAGCAGGCCGCCAGCTACCCGCTCCCGACCTCCCTTGCCGGCACCTCCGTGAAAGTAACTTCCGGCTCCACCACCACGGACGCCATCATTTCCTACACCTCCGCCGGACAGATCGCCGCCATTATCCCGTCCGCCACCCCGGCCGGCAGCGCCACCCTCACCGTCACGTATAACGGAAAAGCCAGCGCGCCCGCCGCCTTCAAAGTGGTTCCCAACAGCTTCGGCATCTTCGCCGCCAACCAGGGCGGCAGCGGCCCCGGCATCATCGCCAACGCCTCTTCCCAGGTTTTTGGACTCAACTCCGCCGCCAACCCCGGTGAAGCCGCCGTCATCTGGGGCACCGGCCTGGGCGCGGTCAGCGGCAACGAAGCCGCCGGACCCCTGCCGGGCGACATGAGCAGTGTCCCCGTGGAAGTCTACGTGGGCAGCCAGAAGGCCGCCGTCACTTACCGCGGCCGCTCCGGCTGCTGCGCCGGCATCGACCAGATCACCTTTACCGTGCCCAACGTGCCGGGCTGCCGCGTTCCCGTCACTCTCAAAATCAACAACGTGGTGAGCAACTTCACCTCCATGCCCATCGCCCCCGCCGGAACCCGCACCTGCAGTGACCCGAACGGCCCCTCCGCATCCGACCTGCAGCGCTTCAGCGTCAACGGCGCAACCATCGGCGCGGTGGCGCTGATCCGCGTCAACACCAGCATCACCGTGCCCATCCTCGGCTCCATCACCACCAATGTGGACACCGGCGCGGCGGCGTTCTACAAATATTCCGCCGCCCAGCTCAACACGTCCATCAACCCGTTTAACACCAGCACCATCGGCGCCTGCACCGTCTCCACCTTCCGGGGCGGTTCTTCCTCCGGCCAGACCGACCCCACGCTGCCCACCCTGCTGGACGCCGGCGCAGCCATCACCGTGGCCGGAGCCGGTGGCAGCAAGCAACTCACCAAAGCGGTCAGCGCCGGCCTCACCACCTATTCCGGCCTCTTTACCAGCCTCACCGGCGCCGGTCCGGCCTTCCTCGAACCCGGCACCTTCACCATCACCGGACCCGGCGGCGCAAACGTCGGCGCATTCCAGACCACCCTGACCGTGCCCGCCGTTCTCAAATGGACCAACATGGACAGCGTCGTCAACGTCAACCGCGCCCAGGGCCAGCTCGTCACCTGGACCGGCGGCGACCCCACCGGCACCGTCATGATCCTCGGCACCGCCTCCAGCGGCAGCGCGGCGGACTCCGTCGGCGCAACCTTCAACTGCTCGGCCAAAGCCAGCGACGGCCAGTTCACCATCCCGCCCGCCGTCCTCCTGAGCCTGCCGGTCAGCGCCGTTGTGCAGGGCGTTCCCACCGGCTCGATGATTCTGGCCACCGCCACGAACGCGAAAAACTTCACCGCCAGCGGCCTCGATATCGGCGTTGCTCTGGCGACCGTGGAAGCCGTCAAGACCCTCAACTACCAATAAAAACTAATCGAGCAAATCAAGTAACCGCTTCCGGAGCCCTTTCGAAGGCTCCGCGGGAGGTGTGGAGGCCGCTACGGAACTCCACACCTCCCGTGCTTTTCTTACGCCTTCCCGGCACACGCCGCAACCCGCCGCCAGATGTTCGTCCACTTCCCGCGCCTGAGCTTCCGCCAGCGCGCCCAGCGCGTAAAAGGCGTAGTCCTCCTCGGGAAATCCGGCGCAGTCCATGTTTGAAACCAATGCGTTTCAAACCACTATGGCACCTCGCTATGGAATCACCTGCGTATCCAGCGCCCACTTGGTCCGCGCCACCCCGATCACCATCAGTTCCAGTTCCCCGCCCGCCCCGCTCGTGAAGCTGTGCACCTCATTCAGCAGCACCGGCACGGCGTCGCCCTTGTGAATCGCGGCCGTCTCATTGCCCACGTGCGCCGTGCCCTCGCCATTCATCACGTAATACAGCTCTTCCACGCCCTCATGGCGCTCCTTCGCGCCACTCTTCCCCGCCGGAATCGCCACATGATCCACGTAAGACCAATTCGTCAGAAACACTTCGGGCGGCAGAGCGCGCCTGCTCCGCACACCGCCCGCCGCCTTCAGTAAGGTCTGGTCGAGCCGCATCGTCATGAACACCGGAATCTCGTCCAGCGCCGCGCCCACCCGCGTGTCCCCCAGATTGAACGCGTCATACTTGCCCTTTACGCTGGTGACGTTGATGTTCATCCACTGGACCGGCTTGTCGGTCGCGTTATAGATCCCGTGCATGTGCCCGGCGCGGCACAGCGCGCCCGCCGGCGCTTTGAGCGTGGACGTCCGCCCGTCCACCGTGAACTGCGCCTCGCCATCGAGAATCACAAACATCTCTTCGCACTGGTTATGGAAGTGCGCCCCGATGCCGCTCTTCGCGTTGATCACGCCCCGGTGCAGGAAGAACAGGTTCGTGTTGAAGGCGTCATACGTCATCACCGGCGCGAAGTCCATGGTCCCCGCGCCATCGTGCACCGCCGTCAGATGCCGGTACTTCGCCGGATCGCTGTGGCCAATCCGTTTCGCAAGCGGCTCTCTTGCCCACAGCAGCAGGCAGGGCGCGATCAACAGCAGGATTTTTCTCTTCATGCGACCGGAATTATATCCGAGATTGTTATATAGTGCTCAGGCATGCCAATGAAAATGCAGCGAAGAACCTGGCTCCGGTCCACGCTGGCCGCCGCCACCGCCGTCAGCACAGCCACCACCACTGCCGTCGCCCAGCCCGCATCAGCCGCAAAGAACCCCATTGTCCTCTATCTCGACATGCAGGTGGACCCCGCCAAAGAGCAGGAGATGATCCGCAACTACCACTCCATCTTCCGGCCCACCGCCATGAAGCACAAAGGCTTCATCGACGTGAAAATCCTGAAGCTGCGCACCGCCCTGCTCGGCAAAGCGCCCGCCCACATGAACTACCGCTTCCAGCTGACCTACGAAAGCGAAGAACTCCGCCAGAAATGGATAGCGTCGGCAGATCACCAGATGGCCTGGCCGACGATTGAGAACACGCTTGTGACGAAGGACTATACGGTCCTGCTGTGCGACGCGATTTAAAGATGGCGTCAGATTTACCGACTGTCAACCTTGTGCCAGCGTGCGAAGCACAGCAGCCTTGAGAGGCGGAAGGTCGTCACACACGGTCTTCCATACGACAGGTAGCTCGACGGCGTCATATTGGTGACGCAGCCAATTACCGATACCCCTGATCTCGTTCCAGGGTGGACCGGGACAACGGAGTTCCGCCTCCTGGCCCAGTCGAATCGCAGCTTCGCTGATAATGAGCAGCTTGCGCTCAACCGCGGCGATGGTTCTGGGATCTTCACGGAATTCCCAGGAATCCATTCCGCAGGTGAATTCCTCGATCAGGCTGATCGCATCGGAAATGTCCCGAAATGCCCTTTTAAAATCTTTAAAAGGCACTCACTGCCTCACGGACCGCACGTTCGCGGATACCATCCTTGAGCGCGCGGGCCGGCACCAGATCCACTTTGGTCCCCAGTATGTCTGCGAGGCGGTTCTCCAGGCGCACCCGGTCCAGCAATGAATACTCCCGGTTCGCGTCGAAGTCGGCGATGAGATCGATATCCGAGAGTTCCGGGATCGCAGTGCCCCGCGCCCAGGAGCCAAACAAAGAAAGGTGCTCAACGCCGACTGCGCGCAATTCCGGTTCGTGCTCGCGCAGAGTGGTGATGATTGTGGAAGCGTGCATTCTTCGATCCGTTTCCCTCCTTATTGTCGCATTGGATGTGGGGCTCTCATTTTGCGATACGGGAACAGATGGCGCGAGACACCGGACGCCGAAGTGCAGAGCTGGTGGACAACGTCGTGACCGATTTTTTGACGAACTCCCCTTCACTCGGGAAACACTGAATCGGCGCGCAGCGCCGCTGGGGATTTTCCGGGACTTAGCTGCCCCAGCGCAGCGGCTTCCGCTGCCCGGGTTTACGTCAGATTTGGACCGACGGGCCGGCGGCAAGTCTGCTTATTTCGTCGTTCAGCAGTGCCTGAAACTCAGGCGGTAAAGCATCCCGGAAGACTGTGATGAGACTACTGACCGCAGGAACGCATCTGTCGTAGAAGTCCATCTCAGGTCGAATGTTCTGCCGCCACCGGTGCGCTGTGAGGTGCGCGAGCCGCTTCGCCAATTCCCTTTTTACATCCTCAACGTTCCAGTCTGTCGGCCACTGCACTTCGGGGAACCTTTGAAACACGGTGCGGAAGTCGGCGGCTAAGAGGTCGTCGGGGCGGGGTTTGGTGCTGTAGAAGAATTCGAGGAGTGTGCGGAGGTGAATCAAAAAAGCGTAGCCGAACGCTTGCGAACAAACGCGATCCAAAAAGAGGGGTTGAAAACCTCGACGGGCGAAAAGATCGAAATGATAAAACTCGAAGGCCAAATGCGGGATGGACTCTCTGAGGTCGAATTCTGTTGGGTTTGTCAACTTCCAATTATGCGGCGCGGATTGAGGCGATGGCCGGGTGGACTGAGATCCGGCGGTACAGATGGTCTGCCGATGGCCGAGATGGTGGGCTGGGCTGCGAAAGGGCGTGGGCGAGTCGGTTACCAGTTCGTGTGTCTAACAGAAGGGTCGTTTGCGCAACACCTCATTACAACGCTCACAATGTTTTTCTAAATAGGGCGCAACCAACCGACTGGCACAGCTTCGTAAACCTCGAGTCTGGCGACTTCAATACCAAGCTGCGTCGCAGTCGGGATCAAAAGTTCCTTGACGCGATTGGACAGCAGCGATTGGCCAGTGAGAAGACCATTGCTTGTCAGCTCTCCCGTTGCTGCCCGAAGCGTTTGCCTCACTTCAAGATAGAATGTCCCAAAAGCATCGCTGCTCTCTGTAACAAACTGAGCTGGACTGGAAATCCGATACTCACCTCCCAGACTTATCCGAACCGCCATGCCATCTGACGTCACCAGTTCGTGGGAAGGCACTTGAAACGGCGTTGGCCGAACGTCACAAAGTAGCATCCTGCGCTTGGGTGAAATCCAGTAAGCCCCCGGCCCCAGCACTTTTTCCGCTCGACCATCCACGAGGACCACGCCACGTTGGAAAGCTGAGACAACTTGCCTTTTGGGGACTGGGAAGAACCACCCGTAGACCCGATAGAGAACAGCCATCGCGCAAGTGGCGAAGAAAAGTTCGACAACTGTGCCAACAACAATTTCTGCTGCGGTAGCCATAAACGCCAGGCTAACACAGGCTGACCGCCCGGGCGATACGAAAACGTGCAGATTAGGAGGCTCTACCGTCTGACATGCCTCGTCGATATCCGCCTTCGTCTCAAAACCCGCCGTTTGCGAAACCAACACGTGCCACGGTATTCGATATGATTTAGCTCAGGCTGTGGCACTCCGTTGGCTACTCCGTTAATCGACGGTCTTCCCAAGCCATCCGGGGGAATGAACTTCCTGGCGGAATTCCTATTCGGCACGCACGAGGATATAAGCGGCACCATTGTTTGGGAGCAAAGCGGCGTTCTTGCCGGTCTTGAAGTTTATGCCTTCGCGGGCGATGCGCCCAAAACTTTGCCGTCACCGGACGCTCTGAGGCCCTTCTCGGACGAAATTCCTGTGTCGCAGAGCTGGTAAGTAGGCATCATGCGCGCCCCCCAACCATCGCCCGCGATGACCCTGCTGCAGCACTCCGTTGCAGAAGTTCGAAAAGCGCCAATGAGCGCGCCAATTGTCAACGGCTGCGGCGCGGTCCTCCCGGCGACCTACGCCGCCAGTCCAAACTCCCCCGCAATCAACTCATAAGACCGCCGTCGCAGCGCATGCTCAAATACATTCGTCACAATCAGAATCTCGTCCGCGCCATACTCCGCCGCCACCTTCTCAATCCCCGCGCGCACCGTAGCCGGTGACCCCGTAATGAACCGCCGCCCCACCGGCAGCAGCGCAGACGGAATCCCCTCGCCCGCCTGAAACGCCTCGGCCTTCTCCACCGGCGGCATCGGAATGGTCCGCCCTCGAAACAGATGCAGCAGCAGCATCCGGACACTCGCCGAAAGCCGCATCGCCTCCGCATCCGTCTCCGCGCAGATCACGCTCACCGCCACCGCCACCTTCGGCTCCGCCAGCAGGTCCGAAGGCCGGAAGTACCGCCGGTAATACGCCGCAAAGCCCGCGCCCTCCGGATTGATGAAATCCGCAAACGTGTACGGCAGGCCCCATTGCGCGGCCCAGTCGGCGCTCTGGCCGGACGAGCCCAGCAGCCACAGTTCCGGGCTCTCAAAGTGATCGGGCAACAGCGGATGTTCGTTCCGCAGGTACTGCCGCAGTTCCGCCATCTGCTCCGGAAAGTCGTCCGGCAGTTGCGCGTTCGCGTCCCGCTGCAGCGCTCGCGACACCCGCTGACTCGTGCCCGCCGCCCGCCCGATCCCCAGATCGATCCGGTCCGGATACAGCCCGCTCAGCATGCTGAACGATTCCGCTACTTTGAGTGCGCTGTAATGCGGCAGCATCACGCCGCCGCTGCCCACACGGATCCGCCGGGTCACCCCCGCCACCGGCCCGATCATCACTTCCGGACTCGCGCAGGCCAGCGACGCCGCGCCATGGTGCTCCGCCAGCCAGTAACGCGTAAAGCCCAGCCGGTCCGTCAGTTGCGCCAGATCCAGCGTGTGGCGCAGCGCGTCGCCGATGCCCTGCCCTTCCGGAATGGGCGATTGATCGAGAACACTCAGACGCAAAGCTGGCGGAGAAGGCGGCACTGACTCTATTCTGATCCACCGCGTGGAATATCGGTATAATACCCAGTTAGGGGCGAAACCCCGTACATGCAGGATATCCGCAAAAAACTCGAAGAAGAGATCACCGCGCTTGAGTACGAACTGCGCAACGAACTGCCCAAAGAGATTCTGAAAGCCCGCCTCCACGGTGACCTGAGCGAAAACGCCGAGTACCATGCG
>CAIUOG010000115.1 GCA_903900705.1 uncultured Acidobacteriia bacterium | reverse complement strand
GGACGAAACGCCGTAGCAGGCCATGACCACTATGAAGATGGAGACGATGGCGAGTTGCGACGGGGGCAGTGTGCCCGGATGCTGCCAGACCTTGAATGCGGCGGAGCCTGCAAATACAAGAAAAACAAAGCCCAGGATCTCGTGCCAGAGCGAGTGGACGGGTTTGGCCGCGGCTGGCAGGACGTGTTTGACGAACATGCCGGACTGCTTCGCCGTGGGCAGCCACTGCTTTTCGATCTGGTTTTTGGCGATCTGGCCGGACTTTTTCGCGACGGGCAGCCACTTCTTCGCGAACCGGCCTGCGGCGCGGGCGATTTGCTGGTCTGTACCCACGCCCTCCATACTAACAAAACTCAGCCTTGAACCCTCCGTCACCGGACTGTACAATCAAGGAAACCTCGGGCAACGTTTGGAAACCCTTGGCACTAAACTTGCATCTGAGCAAGTAGCGGGCGCCCAATGAAAGGGGCAAAAAAGTGGAAGAACGTCTGAAGACTTTGATGCAGGACCTGGGCAACGCGATTAATGAGTCGCTTTCCGACTCTGAACGAATCGCGGAAGCGATTGGCGAGATCAAACGCGCGGGCTACGACGTCTTCCTTGTTCTGGAAGCGACCATCGGGTTCAACAAGCGTGAAGAGGGTGAAGATGCGGATGATGACAGCGAGATGCTGGCGGAGCCGCACGAGATCGAAACGAACGGGAAAGTTCGTTTCACCACGCAGGACCAGCGTTTCCTGAAAGCCCTTCGCATCGCGGTTGACGAAGAAGCCTGAAGCACAGCAGCCTAAAGCAGTTCGCGATAGACGGCCAGCGTTTGGCCGACGGCACGGCTCCACGTAAACTGAGTCGCGTGTTGCCTGCCCGCTTCGATCAAGGTTTGCCGGGCGACCGGGTCCGTCAGTTGTAACAGGGCTGTCTCCAGTTCGTGGTCGTCCCCGGGCGAGACCAGCACAGCCGCGCCGCCCGCCACTTCCGGCAGCGAGGATCGGTTGCTGGTGATCACGGGAATCCCCGCCGCCATTGCCTCCAGAACTGGCATTCCGAAACCTTCATCGAACGACGGAAACGCGAAGATGGAGGCGCGCCCGTACCAGGCGGAGATTTCCGCTTCCGTCAGATAGCCGGTAACGTGGATACGGCCGGCGCAGGGGCTGCGACCGATCTCCGCCCGAGTTTCCTCTGCGCCGAAGCCCTCGGAACCGGCGAGGATCAGCCGCCAATCGGCCGGCATCGCCCGGAAGGCACGCACCAGGCCGGCCTGATTTTTGCGTTTCTGGATGGCTCCAACGCAGAGAACCACATTCTCGCGGGTCTGCCGCGGAATGGCGCGGGGCAGCACTCCGTGATGCACGACGCGGATGCGGGACGCCGGGACGCGAAGGTGCTCTTCGATCTGACCGGCGGTGAAGGCGGAGACCGCGATCAGAAGATCCGCGCCGGCTGCGGCATCGCGCGCCTGGGCGGTGAAGCGGGCGCGGAACTCCGGGGTGCTGTAGTTGCCTGAGATGACGAACAGGTCGTGGAAGGTGGCTACCTGTTTGCGGAAGCGGTGGCGGGGAAGTCGCTGGTTCAGGCCGTGGAAGAGGTCGGCGCCGCGGTTGCCGAAGGAATCGGCCAGGAACCGGCGGGTGACATTGGCGGGTTTAGGAAGTTTCCGGGCGGGCCAGTAGCGTTTGGAGCGGTAGAACCAGTCCCATGCGGCGTCCGGGTGGAGGGCGGCAAGCCCTTCCAGAATTTCGCGCGAGTAGACACCGACGCCGGACAAGGCGTCCCCCAGGCTGTAAGTGGCGTCGAGCGCGACCCTCAAAGATCGAGACTATCAGGCATTACCGTATCAGGCGATACACTAGGGTCAGGTCTCGTCTATTTGGAAGATTTCTTTGATACCGCTGAGCCGTTGTTGCTCATACTGGCAATCTGTGCGGTCGCGTTTGTGGCGTGGCGCTGTCTGCTTTCCCGGAAATGCTGGCGGTGTCGGTTTCCGCTGGACCGTTTTGCGAGGGCGAAACCTTTGTTCGGCCTGATTCCGCGTGGATTCTGCCGCCGATGCGGCGCCAAGACGATCCGTCTGCGGTAATCAGTTTTCCGCCATCTGGTATTCCTTGATTTTCCGGTAGAGGGTGGTGCGCCCGATGCCCAGCAGCAACGCGGCTTCCGTGCGGTCCCCCCGGGTCTGCTTGAGAGCATGTTCGATGGCGCGCCGCTCCAGTTCCACGAGCGGTACGACACCGTTCAGGGAAATGACCGGTCCCGGCAGAGCGATCGATCTGGCCATGCCCACTCCGGCGGCAGCCGCGACGACCTCGTTTCCACTGCCTGACCGAACGTGGTAAATCACGTTTGAGGGCAGATCGGCAAAGTGGAGCAGGGGGCCGGTATTGAGCGCCATCATCCTGTCAATGCAGTTCTTCAGCTCGCGAATGTTGCCGGGCCAGTCATAGCGAAGCATGGCGTCCATGGCTTCGTTGGTAATGGTGTAGCGGGTGCCGGGGTGCGCGAGGAACCGTTCAATCAGCAACGGAATATCCTCTTTGCGCTCGCGCAGCGGAGGCAGGGTCAGCCGGATGACGTTGAGCCGGTGGAAGAGATCCTCGCGAAAATTGCCTCCGGCTACTTCGCGTTCGAGATTCCGATGCGTGGCGGCGACAATGCGTACGTCGATGCGGATCCGCTGCAAGGATCCGACGGGACGGAACTCGCGTTCCTGCAAAACGCGGAGCAGTTTCACCTGGAGTTCCAGCGGCAGGTCCCCGATTTCGTCGAAGAATGCGGTGCCGCCATTGGCCAGTTCGAGCAGGCCGCGTTTGGTCTCTCCGGCGCCGGTGAAGGCGTGCCGCGTATGGCCGAACAGTTCGCTCTCCATGAGCGGCCCCACCATGGAGCCGCAATCGATGGGGACAAACTGTCCGCGCGGGTTGGCGTTGAAGAGGGAACGAGCCACCACCTCTTTGCCGGTCCCGCTTTCACCCTGTATCAGCACGGGCGCCCGGCCCGCACCGATCCTTTCGATCTGTGCGCGCAACTGAACGATACGGGCTGATCGACCTAAAAAACCTGTGGGGAGCTCTTCTCCGAGCGACTTCATTTCAAGATGTTAGTGGCGCGAGCGCGGAAAATTCTCACTCTAAGGCGGCATTTCCACGATTTTTCCTGAGGTTTGGCGGCAGGCCCGCTCCAGTTCGACAAATCCCGGGCGCAGATCCGGTGGGATGCCGCGACGCGCAAACTCAAGGGAGATAGCAATCGGCAGGCCGCGTGCGAAGGCGGCGATGGCGACCCGAAGTGTTTGATAGTAAATCAGTTCCGCCTCCTGGATGCGCTCCAGGTGGGCCGCGATGGGTGCGGCGAAGCCATAGGAAAGAAAGATGCCGAGGAACGTGCCGACCAGCGCGGAAGCGACCTTCATCCCGATTGTCTTTGGGATTTCCCGAAGGGAGTTCATCGTGATGACGACTCCGAGAACGGCCGAGAGAATTCCCAGTCCGGGCAGTGCGTCCGCGAGCATGACCAGCGTAGTGGCGGACTCCCGCAGCAGCCGTTCCCGCATGTCGCTATCCTGCTCCAGAAGCTCGTCGAGTTCGAAGCGATTCACCTGGCCGAGCGTGGTGAGCCGCAGCGTGTCGCAGATAAAATCGACGGTCACCGGGTCATGAATTGCCTTCGCGTGGCGGCGAAAGACGACGAATTGTTCGGGGTGGTCGAGCTGGTCTTCGAGCTTTGTCGCACCATTGCGGCGGGCGTACTCGAAGAGGGAATGGAGCATCAAAAGGGTGGAAATGTAGAACTGTTTGGTGGGGGTGGGGTTGCGGAAAACGGTCACAACTCCAGCCCACGCGCAGCGTAACTGTTGCGGAGAGTTAGCCGCGATGAGCGTGCCGATGGCAGCGCCGACGATGATGACTCCTTCGGCCGGCTGGACGAGGGAGAGGAGATGGCCGCTCTCCAGCATATAGCCGCCCAGGACTGCCGTGACGACCACGACCATGCCGATGAGTGGAAGCATCTCTGTCAGGAGAGATCGGCAGGTTGGGCTGAAAGGTTTAGGGTGGCGTTTTTCTACTTTGTAATCATCGGCCTGGCGCGTTTCGGCGCGGGTTCATGTGCGGCTGGCGGCGTTCCCCGGAGGGCACGACGCCGGAAATGTCGAGCGGCTTGCCGTTGGTTTCCTTGTCCCGCCAGCGGCACATCCAGTCGAAGTTTTCAGGCGCGAAGCCGATGGGATCCATCAGCTTATGGCCTTCGGAAGTCCTCAATTTATCGTAATGGAGAGCGGGGAAAAATAGAATTGGGCCGCAGGAATCGGATTTCGGGCGGCGGAGGGAAACCGCGAGACTCGGGTTATGAAGTCATTTCGAGCGAGTGCCGGGGCGGGAGAGATTGATCCGGAAGTGGCCTGGAAGGCCGTGGCGAGCCGGGATGCGGAGGCGCGGTTTTTCTATGGCGTGATGACAACCGGGGTGTACTGCCGGCCGTCGTGTTCGTCGCGTCGTCCCCTGCGGAAAAACGTCCGGTTTTATGCGACGCCGGACGAGGCGGAACGGGACGGGCTGCGCGCGTGTCTGCGGTGTGATCCGAAGGCTGAGCGGCGCGCCGACCCCGCCGCGGCGGAGATTCAGGATGCGGTGCGGTTCCTCGAAGAGCACAGTGGCGAAGCGCCTTCGCTCGGTGAACTGGCAAGGCGGTCCGGGTTGAGCGCGGCGTACTTTCAGAAGACTTTCCGGAGGCTGGTGGGGCTTTCGCCGAAGCAGTATCTGGATTCCGTCCGGATGCGAAAGCTCAAGGCCGGACTGGCGGCGGGTAAAGATGTCACGGAGACGATTTATGCCAGCGGTTACGGGTCGGCGAGCCGGGTTTATGAGAGGGCGGGCAGCGAACTGGGAATGACGCCGGCGCAGTACCGCGCGGGTGGTCGGGGAGTCTCGATCACCTACGCCGAGGTGGCGTCTCCGCTGGGTCGGATGATGCTGGGCGCGACGTCCCGCGGACTGTGTTTCCTGCAGTTTGGCGAGAGCGACGCGGATCTGCTGTCGAAGCTGAGAAAAGAGTATCCTCTGGCCGGTCTGGAGCCCATGGCGGAACCGCGGCATCCGGATTTCGACGGCTGGATTGAGGCGTTGAATGGCTATCTGGCGGGGATACGGACGAGTCTCGATCTGCCTCTGGATGTGCGGGGGACGGCGTTTCAGATGCGGGTGTGGAAGTACCTGCAGTCGATTCCGTATGGCGAGGCGCGGTCATATTCCGAAGTTGCGGCGGGTATCGGAGAGCCGAAGGCCGTGCGAGCGGTAGCTACGGCTTGCGCCCGCAATACGGTGGGTGTGCTGATTCCCTGCCACCGGGTGATTCGGAGCAACGGCGAACTGGGCGGGTATCGCTGGGGGCTGGAGAGAAAGCGGGTTCTGATCGATACGGAACGGGCGGGGAGGCCGGCGTGACGGAAGACCTGAATCGCTATGGCTGTGCGGTGCTGCCGAAGCTGATCACGCCGGAGGAGTGCGGCGAACTGGTCTCTCTTTATGCGAAAGACGAACCGTTTCGGAGCAAGGTGGTTATGGCACGGCACGGGTTCGGGCGCGGTGAGTACAAGTACTTCGGGTATCCTCTGCCGCCGTTGATTCAAAAGCTGCGGACGCACTTGTACCGGCTGCTGCAGCTGTCGCCAACGACTGGAGCAGGGCCCCGTTCCCCGCAACGCATTGCAGGTGGCGAGCCTTCTTTCGGAACCGGGCCGTGATTTCGCGGGCGGGGAGTTTGTGATGACCGAACAGCGCCCGCGCATGCGGTCACGCGTTGAAGTGGCGCCTCTGCGGCAGGGAGACGCGGTGGTATTCGCGGTGCGCCACAGGCCTGTGGAGGGGACACGCGGCAGGTATCGCGTGAATATGCGGCATGGGGTCAGCCGGGTGCGTTCCGGGCAACGGCATACGGCGGGGATCATCTTCCATGACGCCGCTTCCTGATTGCGCCCTGAAGCAAACCGCTTTGGGGACGCCGGCGATTACTTGCCCCTGATCGCGGATTTCGTGGTGTACCCGGCGGCCCTGGCCTCCGCTTCGGTCATGAATTTACCGTGCCGGCTGAGGCCGTAGTTCTTCGAGCCGGGCTTGTGGTAGGTCTTGTTTGCCGTGTTGGCCCAGACCAGCCCCTGGGCGGCGGATTGCTGGATTTCGGCCTGGGTGGGCGGGATCTCCATGGTGGTGGGCTTTTTCTTCCCGGCTGACGCGGCGGGGATGAGAAGCATTGATACCGCAAGCGCGAAAGCGGTGAGGTGTCTTTTCATAATTGGTCCTGTTCGGTGTGGAGCGCCAGCCATTGCCTGTGTTCTTCGGAAACGCAGTAAGCCACCAGATCGCGGTAGAGGCCTTCGATCACGTCCCCGCTGAGCCCGGCCGATTCGGCCCATTCGCGGCGGGTCTTCAAAACCGCGGCGACGCGTTCGGGCGCGGCGACGTTGGCTGAACTGGTCTTGAATTTTGCGGCGGCGCGGACGTAGGCCACGCGCTGCGAGATCAGTGCCACAAGCTCGCGGTCAATCGCGTCCATACCGGCGCGGATTTCATCGAGGTTGCCGCACTGCGCGGGGGGAATCTGATTTTCCATGGGCTTCTGCTATTTTGACGCACGAACCGACGCGACCCGGTGATCAGAGCAAAGCCGCTAGACTTGGAAGAGCTATGGCATTCCGGGGCGTCGACTACTTACTCATCGATTCGCAACTATCCGGGCAGGAACTTCTTGTCCGCCAGGCGGCGCGGCGGTTCGTGGACGAACGCGTGCAGCCGCTGATGCGGGACTGCTTCCGGGACGGGCGTTTTCCGAAGGAACTGATTCCGGAGATTGCGGAAATGGGCTTCCTGGGCGCGAATCTTTCCGGGTACGGCTGCGCGGGCATGAGCAACGTGGAGTACGGCCTGGTGATGCAGGAGATTGAGCGCGCCGATTCCGGGCTGCGCAGTTTCGTCAGCGTGCAGGGCGCGCTGGTGATGTATCCGATTCACGCTTACGGGTCCGACGAGCAGAAGCACAAGTGGCTGCCGCTGCTGCAATCGGGACAGGCGGTGGGGTGTTTCGGTCTGACGGAACCGGATTTTGGTTCGAACCCGGCGGGGATGCGGACGCGCGCGGTGCGCGATGGCGCGGGCTGGATTCTGAATGGCGAGAAGACCTGGATTACGAACGGGTCTGTGGCGGACGTGGCGATTGTGTGGGCGCGCGCTGAAGAAGGCATTCGCGGTTTCTTAGTGGAGCGCGGGACGCCGGGTTTCACGGCTTCGGACATACACGGGAAGCTCTCGATGCGGGCTTCGGTGACGTCGAGCCTGTCGCTGTCGGATTGCCGCGTGCCGGATTCGGCGATGCTGCCGGGCGCGAAGGGGCTGAAGGGCCCGCTGAGCTGCCTGTCGCAGGCGCGGTACGGGATCGGTTGGGGCGTGATCGGCGCGGCGATGGATTGCTATGAAACCGCGCGGAGCTATGTGACGCTGCGGAAGCAGTTTGACGACAAGCCGCTGGCGAGCCATCAGATGGTGCAGGAAAAACTGGCGGAGATGATCACGGAGATCACCAAGGCGCAGTTGCTGGCGCTGCACTGCGGGCGTCTGAAGGATGCCGGGAAGCTCGATCCCGCGCATATTTCCATGTTGAAGAGAAACAACGTTTCGATCGCGCTCGACTGTGCGCGGCTGAGCCGTGACCTGCTCGGCGCGAACGGCATTATGGACGAGTATCCTATAATGCGACATCTGTGCAATTTAGAGACAGTCAAGACTTACGAAGGAACCGATCACATACATGCCCTCGTCATCGGTGAGCGGGTCACAGGAATTGCCGCTTACAAATAACCCCTCACCCCGCGTCCCCGCCGTGTTTTTCGGCGCAACGATTCTGCTGAGCGCTTTCCTGCTGTTTCAGGTGCAGCCGCTGATCGCGAAACTGATTCTGCCGTGGTTTGGCGGGTCCGCCGCGGTGTGGACGAGTTGCATGCTGTTCTTTCAGATGGCGCTGCTGGGCGGGTACGGCTACGCGCACTGGCTGAACGGGCAGAAGGGTTCGCGGCAGGCGCTGATTCACACGGCGCTGCTGGTGGTGAGCTTTCTTTCGCTGCCGATTCTGCCCTCGGTGTGGTGGAAGCCGTCGGGTTCTTCAGACCCGCTGCTGGGAATTCTGGGGCTGCTGACCGCGACGGTCGGACTGCCGTACTTTCTGTTGTCGTCGACGAGTCCGCTGCTGCAGACCTGGTATTCGCGGTCGAATGGCGGGGCGATGCCGTACCGGTTTTTCGCACTTTCGAATTTTGGGTCCATGGTCGGATTGCTGGCGTATCCGGTGCTGGTGGAGCCGTATCTGACGAACAAGCAGCAGGCGTGGATGTGGTCGATCAGCTATGGCGCGTTCGCACTGGTGTGTATGACGGTGGCGTTCCGGTCCCGCGCGGCGCATGTGGAGACCGCCGCGGTGGCGCAGGAAGCCGGCCCCGCGCCGACGATGAAAGACCGTCTGGTCTGGATGGGGCTGGCGGCCGCCGCCTCCGCATTGCTGCTGGCGCTGACGAATCACCTGACACAGAATGTGGCCGCGATTCCGTTCCTGTGGGTGGTGCCGCTGAGCCTGTACCTGCTGAGTTTCATTCTCTGCTTTGACAGCGACCGCTGGTACAACCGCTGGATCTTTGTGCGGCTGGGCGTGATCGCGCTGCCGGGGATTGCGTATGCGATTTCCGATGACGGCGGGATTTCTGACCTGAAGCTGGCGGTTGGCTTCTTCTGTACGGCGCTGTTCGTGCTGTTCATGGTCTGCCATGGAGAACTGGCGAGACGCAGGCCCGCGCCGGCATATCTGACGTCGTTCTACCTGATGGTTTCGGTGGGCGGCGCGATTGGCGGGTTGCTGATTGGCTTCGCCGCGCCGTACCTGTTTAACGCGCTGTATGACCTTGCCGTGGTGCTGTCGCTCACGTCGTTCCTGTTCCTGTATCTGATCTGGCTGGAAGGGCAGAAGTCAAAGCCCGCACCGGCGCCGGTGGAGTCCGCGGGCTTCCTGGAATCGGGGCTCGACAAGGCGGTTGTGTTTGCGCTGGTGGGCGGGCTGATGGGCTATTCGGCCTACCGGTTTGTCGCGGGTAAGTTTCTGCGCAGTCTGCCGCTGGGAGATCATGCGTTTCTGAGCGCGTCGTACGATCCGGTGGTGCTGCTGTCGCTGACGGGCGCGCTGGCGCTCTATATGCTGTGGCGTTCGCAGGATTCGGTGGAGTCCCGGCTGGTGGTGTTTGCCGTGGCGGCCGGACTGACGTTCGGCATTACGGGATTCCTGGTGCGGGATACGTGGAAGTCGGTTGGCCATGCCCGTTTGCTGACGCGCAATTTCTATGGCGCGCTGGTGGTTTATGACCAGGAGACGGATGGCAAGATGGGGCCGACGCGGATTCTTCGGCACGGCACGATTGACCATGGCGAGCAGTTTCTCTGGCCGCAGAATTCGCGCTTTCCGACGACGTATTACGCGAAGAAGTCGGGCATTGGCCTGACGATTCAGACGCTGGATATGAGCGGCCCGCTGAAGGTGGGCGTGATCGGGCTGGGCGCGGGG
>CAIUOG010000114.1 GCA_903900705.1 uncultured Acidobacteriia bacterium | reverse complement strand
TGCGACACGCTTCCCTCGCTTCTTTTCCGGCGATGCCCGTCTGATGCGCGATTTTAAGGTCAGCTCGAAGTACACGCTCCGGCTTTCGGTGACCGGCTTCAACCTCACCAATCACTTCAACGCGCTGGCGATCCACAACAACATCGCGGATCCGCAGTACGGCGTCTACTTCGGCAACTATCACCGCCGCTACCGTTTCGATTTTGAAGTCCTGTTCTAAATGGAATGAGCCATTTCAGGCGCGTTTTGCGTAGGTGAAAACGGAGCCCCGCTCAGGGTTCCAAATCATCGTTCAACGAAAGGCTCAAATACAAAAAACAGCTACAAAACTGGTGCGGCAAACGCTGGCGGCAATACTGCTGGCGGGTGCATTCACGGAAGCGCTACAGGCAGGCGCACTTTCACCAACGGCAGATCCGTTCGGCCTGGGAGATAACGGCTTTGGAATCGGCGGACAGACCATGATCTGCTTCCCCACGGTTTGCTCTGCCAACAACATTTCCCGGGATTATGTTTATGACAGCAAGACGTTCTCATCGAACGGCAATGAGTACGCTCAACTCCACGCCACGTTTTCGGGGGATCTCTACGATCCTGCCGGCCAAACCTACCTCGGAAGCTATTCCGCGACAGGTTACGTCGACTTCGAATTCATCGGAAGCTCCTCCGATGGCACAGGGCAGTGGGACGCCGTTATCACACGCGACGATTTCTCCTACTCAGCGCTCGGCCACACATTCAGCCTGACCCTCGATCCGAACCAGGCGTCCACAGGACAGTTGACCATTTCGATCATCGGCGGAACTTCCCAGCTTCACGGATTTTCCTCAAGCCCGGTTGGCTACTCGATCACAAATGACTACACGGTGCACGGAATCTTCACAGTAGACCCCGACCTGCCCGGCGGGTTCAGTGGTGTTCCGAACACGTTTGGACTCGACGAAGTCAATACGGCTCCCGAACCGGCTTCGTTTGTTCTTTTACTGACGCCTCTCGCCGTTGCGGTGCGAAAGCGGCTTAGGCGTTAGTTGTTCCGGGGACATGCAGCGCCGGTTCCATCACGGCCGGCGCTGTCTTGACGGCTTTTGCAAGACCCACTGCCTGCAACAAACGGATCGTCATCCAGGTGATGTCGATTTCGTACCACGCCAGACCATGGCGCGCGGAGGTGGGATAAGCGTGGTGGTTGTTGTGCCAGCCTTCGCCAAACGTGAACAGCGCCACCAGCCAGTTGTTGCGGGAATCGTCACGGGTTTCGAAGCGGCGGGCGCCCTGAATGTGCGTCAGGGAGTTAATCATCCACGTCGCATGGTAGCCAAGCGTGACCCGCATGCACAGGCCCCAGAGAACAAACGGCAGGCCCCCCAGACACAGCAGCAGACTCACCACGGCCAGCGGAACCCAGTGGTATTTCGAAAGCGCACGGTGAAAGGGATCGCGCATCAGATCCGGCACATACCGCGAGCACTGTTCAATGTTGGCGTTACTGGCATCACCCACCAGCATCCAGATCAGATGAGACCACCACTTACCGTCGCGCGGAGTGTGAGGATCGCCATCCTGATCAGAGTACTTGTGGTGAATCCGGTGCGTGGCCACCCACGGGATCGGACCGCCTTCCAGCGCCAGCGTGCCACAAACGGCGAGGAAGTACTCCACAGGCTTCGGCACCTTGTAGGATCTGTGGGTGAGCAGCCGGTGGTAGCCCATACCAATGCCGAAGCTCAGCGAGACCCAGTAAAGCAAAACGGCGGTGAAGAATGCCGGCCAGGAGAAGAAGAAGAGGGCCGCCACCGCACCGCAATGAAAAAGAGCGAAAGTAATGACGCTGGTCCAGTTAATGCCATCCCGTTTCACGAATGGCACGCTTTGATTGTTCATGGAATCCTGACGATTGAACCCTGACGTTGGGAGGGGTGAGGAGTAAAACGCTTACCCCTCACCCCAAAGTAACAGCCCGGGCTTGCGACATTTGTAAGGATTCTGTAATAGCGAAACTACCCGATCCGGATGCGGTTGGAGAGAAGCCGGACTCCGTCCACCGGTTCGGCGGATACCGTCACATCGTAGCGGCCGTTCGCCCGCAGATTGAAAAGCGAGCCGATCGGGATCTCCATCTCATAAAACTCACCGGGCGCAAGCGAAACCGGTATCCGCTCCGTGCGTCGCTCCGGACTCAGCAGACCCCGTCCGAATGGCCCCAGAGGCTGCGCGGCCCCATCGGGAAGACGCACATCCACCTGGAAGAAGAAGAGCCAGCCCGGCGCAACAAAGTCCTGGCGTTCCTGACTCACGTTCCGGACCAGCACGGAAATGCGCGGCAGCGCTTCGGAATCGTCTCGCGCTATGTCTGCGATGGAAAGCACGAGGCCTCCCTCAATTTCGCCCCAGGATCGGATGGTGAGGTCCACAACCTTTGGAGGATCGTCCCGGACCGACAAACCCATCTTCGCCATGAAGTCGAAAAAGCCTTTAAACACTCTATTGCCACATCTCCTGTAAGACGCGTCCGACCGAGCCGCTCGGCTCCTGCACGCCGACGATTGCGGCCAGTGTGGGCGCAATGTCGTTGGGCATGATCCGTTCGTAGTAGTGCCCTTTTTTGAGGCCGGATCCCATGAAAATCACCGGTACGTGCGTGTCGTAATTGAACGGCGTCCCGTGTGAAGTCCCAGTAGCATCATACAAGTAATAGTTTTCCGGCAGGATGATCAGGTTGCCGGAACGCCCGGCATAGAAGTTGGCGGTCACTGCCGCACTGATCGAATCCGCCTGCATTTTGCCGTTTTTGATCTGGTCTGCCGTGTAAACGCGGAACAGATGCGGCATGGCGCGAACCGCTTCCGCTGCTGTACTTTCCACGTCCGCCTCGGTCAGCCGGTACTTCCGGATCAGTTCGCTGTTGAAATAGGGCGTGGAGCCTGAGGTCCCGATCACCCACTTCCCGGGGCCATATTTCTTCTGCAGCGTGTCCTGCAGCGTGGCGGCCAATTTCTCCGGAGCGAGGCGTCCCCCCGGCATCTTCCGTTTGCTGTTGACCTCAGGCACCGGAGAAACGCCATGGTCGGCCGTCAGAACAACCACGTAGTTCCCCCGCCCCACTTGTTTGTCCGCCAGATCAAACAACTTCCCCAGCAGAAGGTCCGTTCGAAGCGAGATATCGCGCGCCTCCGGCGAGTCCGGACCGCGCGCATGCCCCACATAATCGTTCGAGGAATAGCTGACCGCAAGAATGTCGGTCCCTTCGTGGCTGCCCATCTGTTCCGCCACCAGAGCTTTCTCCGCCATGGCTTCAATCATTTCGTTGCCCCACGGGCTGGCTTCAAGCGAACCACAGTAGCGCGTCCCCTCCAAGCCGGCCACCATACTGCAAAACGGCTTCTCGCCTGGCTTCGCGTTCAGCGGCAGCCACTCCGCGCCAATCGATTTCAGGTGCGGCTGCGAGTCATTGATTTCCTCCACCCACTTTGGCAGAGCGGGCATGTAGTAATCACTGGTCACCCAATGGTTCGAGTCGCCTTCGAACCAGTAGGCCGCATCGGCCATGTGGCCCACCGGAAGGATCGCGCTGCGGTCCTTAATCGAGATCCCGATCACCTTGTTCTTCAAGCCGGACATGCGAATCTCGTCGCCCAGCGTGCTCACAAGAAGACGTCGGGGCGAGGAACCGGGCGCTCCGGGAACACCACCGACCACCTTGGTGGCGGGATCAAAGACGCTGGTCACGCTCTGATTCGTTTCCCGATCAAACCAGTCATTGCCGATGATGCCGCTGATGTTGGGCGTCGCGCCGCTCAGAAACGTGGAGTGGCCGATGGCGGTGACGGTGAGCGCATGCGGGTAGTGCGCGTTTTCGAAAAACGCCCCATCATTCAGCAGGCGCTTCAGCCCGGCGGTATAAGAAGCACGGTATTTCAGCAGGTAATCATAACGGAACTGGTCGATCACGATGGCCAGAATCAACTTCGGCTTCGC
>CAIUOG010000113.1 GCA_903900705.1 uncultured Acidobacteriia bacterium | reverse complement strand
TACCGCGCCTCCGGAGGTACCGCCCGCTGCGCGGGAGAAATCAAAGGAAAAAGAAGCAGAACAGCCGCCAGAAACCGGGCGCGGAAAGGCATAGAACTGGATCGTAATATGCCGATCCTGGAAATTCAAGAAAAAACATACCAAAATTCAAAAACTGCCATCGCACCGCAGTCAATATGTGCAGATCGGCACACTCCAGGGGCCGCGGCACCCGGCTGAAGCCGTTCCCTCGCATTCTAAAAAAATATCCCCTGTCCGCTCATCAACTTACCCTGGCTGGCCCGCGTCCGCCCGCGCTCGCCATGCGATAACCCTCTCGTGACCCACTCTTATCCACTTCTCCGCGCCGGCCAAACCGCCCACCCCACCTCTCTCCCCCTTTCTGCCGCAAAAAATGAAAAATTTGCAGAACGAACCTGCCAGGTGATTGATTACAAAGGCCGACGCAACAAAACACCAAGCCAGGAACGCTCGCTTTCCGCACCGTTTCGGGCCTTTTATACTCCGTTTCACCCCGTTTTTGCACGGTTTTTACCCATCAAAACCGGTCGCGCCTCTCCCGCCCCACCCGGGCTGCAAGATCAAAATGCGGGAATGAGGGGAATGCTCTGGCGGTCTTTTATTGAAAGCGCCAGGGTGAGAAGTTCGTCCACTTCCCCAGGGCTTCCTTCGTCCAGGCGGCGTCTTTGTCCTTGTGGCAAACGTTGCAGTTTGACGGAGCGAATTTGAAGGTGTGGGCGCGGACGTTCTGGTCGGCGATGGTCTGTTCGATCTTTGGCATGTGGCAGCCGACGCATTCGGCTCCGGCGCTGCCGGCGGCGTGATGGGAGTGGGCGGCCACCTTCGCCGGCGTGTTCAGAGCGGTGTGACAGGTCTGGCAGAGGGCGTTGCCGGGGCGCAGTGTATCGGCGTTGTTGGCCGTGCCGTGGACGTCGTGGCAGGAATAGCAGGCGATGCCGTGTTCGTACATCACGCTCTGCACGAAGTCATTGCCCTGCATGCGGTTCTTGTGGGCGGTGCCATCGGGGAAATGCGTGAAGGAAGTTTCGCCGAGCCTGTGCTCTTCGAGCTTCCAGTAGTCGGCCAGACGGTCGCCGGCCTTGTAGCCAACGGGCCAGTCGTAGTGGCGGCCTTCGAAGGGATTGTGGAGCGGCTGACCCTGGGTGTGGCACTGGAGGCAGACGTCGTTGCCGCGCGTGTTATCGAGCTTCTTCGGGTTGACGATGTTCGAGGCGAGCGGTTTCTTTACGTGATCACTGCCGGGGCCGTGGCACTTTTCGCAGCCGACGTTCCACTCCGTGACCTCATGCGTGGAGAGGTTGTAATTCACGGAATGGCAGCCATCGCAGAGGGGTCCGGTGGGGCGCTGCGCCTGATCTTCCGGGTAGACGGCGGTCCACCAGTCGGTGCCTTTGGCGGGATGGTAGGCGCGCCAGACCTTGTTCTGAATGTCCCACTGAACGGGGTAGACGAAGTAGTCGTTGCCCTTTTTGTAGAAGTAACGCTGCTTCCATTTGTCGCCGTAGACGAAATCGACGTCGGCGGGTTTGAAGGTGACGAGGGGGTTGGGTTTGGAGAAATCGCCCACGATGATGGCGGGATTCTTGTGGGGGTCGCGGACGACGTTCGCCATGCGCGTTTTCGACCAGCGGGCGTAAACGGCGGCATGGCATTTCTGACAGGCGACTGAGCCCGCGTAGTCGGCTGCGGAAGCGGTGACCGCGAGAAGGAGCAGCAAAACCGGAAGCATGAATTTAAACCCGTCCGATATGAAGGGCCACGATGCCGAAGGTGAGGTATTCCCATTCGACCTTTTCGAAGCCGGACTCCCGCATGAGATCCGCCAGCCCCGGGGCCTCTGGAAATTTTCTCACGGATTCGGGAAGGTACTTGTAAGCCTCCGGCGCGCCGGAGATCAGGCCGCCGATGATGGGCAGAATTTTCCGCGTGTACCAGTTGTAAAAAGCGGCGAAGAGCGCGTTGGGGGGCTGCGTGAATTCGAGAATCGCGAGCGCGCCGCCGGGGCGGAGAACGCGCCGCATTTCGACGAGGCCGCCGCGGTAATTGGAGAAGTTCCGGAAGCCGAAAGCGATGGTGATGAGGTCGAGACTGGCATCGCCCAGGGGCAGTGAAAGGCCGTCGGCTTCGACGAGCGCGGACTTCAGGTTCATGCGCCGGAGCTTTTGCGCCGCGCCGGCGAGCATGGGATGACAGAAGTCACTGCCGATGAGTTTGCGACCGGCCTCGCGTTCGAGGGCGACGAGAAGGTCGCCGGTGCCGCAGGCGAGATCCATCACGCGGGAATCGGGACGGCGCAGAATGTCGCGGACGCGGCGGACCGTATGGTTGCGCCAGTGCTTGTCGATATTGGCGGAAAGCAGGTGATTGGCGAGGTCATAGCGGTGCGCCACCCGGCCAAACATGGAGCGGACCCAGCGCGAGGCCTCCTGCTCATTGCGGGCGCCTTCCGGCGTGGTACCGGCGGCGCTCACCGGCAATCCGCCAGTGCCAGTTCGATGGCTTTCAGGACCGGTTCCGGCGGCACGTCCGCCCGGACGACGACTTCGCCGATGCGGACGGGCAGCACGAAATGCACCTTCGTCTGAATGGTTTTCTTGTCTTTGACGAGTCGGGACTGGAGAGCTTCGGCGCTGATGCCGTGGACCGAAGGGATGGGGCCGTAGCGATCGAGCACGGCCAGAATCGACTGGAAGTCGACGGCTTCGAGCATGCCCAGATGATGGGCCAGATAAGTTGCGGCGCGCATGCCCCAGGACACGGCTTCACCGTGCAGGAAGCCGGTGTAATGCGTTTCCGCTTCGAGGGAATGGCCGAAGGTATGGCCGAAGTTGAGAATCTTCCGGCGGCCGGATTCGCGCTCGTCTTCGGAAACCACCTCGGCTTTCACGCGGACCGATTCGGCGATGATGTGATCGACCACATGATGGTGCTGCGCCAGCACGGCATCGCGCTCCCCGGCCAGCAGGCGGAAGAGAGGTTCGGAGGCGATGACGCCGGTCTTGATGATTTCGTAGAGACCCGCGCGGTATTCGCGCTCGGGCAGGGTGAGCAGGACGGCGGGGTCGATCAGCACGGCCAGGGGCTGGTGGAAACAGCCGACGAGGTTCTTGCCCGCCACCAGGTTCGAACCGGTCTTGCCGCCCACCGCGGCGTCAACCTGCGCCAGGAGGGTGGTGGCGATCTGGATGACGGGGATGCCGCGCATGAAGATGGCGGCGAGGAAGCCGGCGAGATCCGTGACGATGCCGCCGCCGAAGGCGATGACGATGCTGGAGCGGTCCGCGCCGAGTTCGGCCATTTGTTCGGCCAGCGCCTCGACGTGCGCCATCCGTTTATTGCCTTCACCGCCAGCGAAAAACAGGACTTCAAAGGGCCTCGCGCCGAGGGCGTCGCGGACGCGATCCGCATGCAGCAGCCAGACATCCTCCGTGGTGACGACAAAGAGCTTGCCGTGTCTGGCAGGCAGAAAATCCGGAAGGCGACCGATTGCGCCACGTTCCACCACCGCGGCATAGGTGCGCTGGGGTGTGGACACCTCAAATTGGGGCATTACCCTCATTGTGGCATCCGGCCAGACGCCGGGGAGGCGGGTTGGAGTCCGTTACTTCTTCTCGTACTTCTGGTCAGAGAACCCGTGTTCGTAATGGCGCATCAGGGTGCGGTCCGGGAGGATCAGGTAAGGCTGTTCTTCGACGTCGTGCTGACCCGGGGTTTCATGGAGCTTAAAATCGGCCTCGGTCATCAGGAACACGCGGCTGTTGAACTCATCGCGGGACGCAATCAGGGGTTCCGGGGAATCGGGGACGGAGACGCGGTCTCCTCTGACAATTGGCTTCATTTTTTCCTCTGCTTTGATTATTGCCGCTCTGCAATATCCTACGCTACGGGGCGGCGTGTGGCACAGGGTGAATAATTCCGCTACCGTGAAAGAGTGAACTGTCGTCCGCTCACTCTTTTGTTCCTGGCCCTGTGCGGGCTGCTGCCGCTTCAGGGTAAGACGTACGCACTGATTGTCGGCGTTTCAGAATACGGCAGCCTGCCGAAAGATCTCTGGCTGCAATATCCGGATTCCGACGCGGATACATTTGCGAAATTCCTCCGGAGCCCGCAGGGCGGGGCTGTGCCGGAAGCGCAACTCCGCATCCTGACGAACCGGAACGCCACTACCCAGGCGGTGCGGGATGCCTTTCAGAACTTTCTGAAGACGCCCGGGAAGGACGATACGGTGTATATCCTGATTGCCGGGCACGGCACGGTGGACGCTTCGGGCGCTTACGTGCTGCTCTACAACAGTGATACGGCGGACCTTGCCAAATCGGCGCTGCCGATGGCGGAACTGCACAACCTGGTGGAACAGGAATTAACGCGCGCCGGCCGCGTGGTCTTTCTGGCGGACGTCTGTCGCGCCGCGACGATCGCGGGGCAGAAGACGACATCGCTGGGAGCGACCGTCGCGGAGATCGGCGAAGCGCCGGGGGAGATGCTGGGGCTGATGGCGGCGCGCCCGAAGGAACTGTCCCTGGAAGGTCCGGAGTTCGGAGGCGGCCACGGAGCGTTTACCTATTCGGTGCTGAAAGGGCTCTCCGGAGCGGCGGACGCGGATCACGATGGCTTTGTGACCGCGGGGGAACTGATCGACTACGTCACGACCGAGGTTCCGAAGCTGACGAGCAACAAACAGCACCCGCGCGATCTGGGCAACATGGAGAACGGCACGAAGCTGTCTGATCTTTCGAAGCCCGGAATCCCGTTACCGTAGTCCCGCGAGCGCGCTCTTCGGCACCTTGGCCACCACGTTGAACTGGGAATCG
Source organism: uncultured Acidobacteriia bacterium (assembly GCA_903900705.1). Taxonomy (GTDB): domain Bacteria; phylum Acidobacteriota; class Terriglobia; order Bryobacterales; family Bryobacteraceae; genus BOG-234. The sequence continues at coordinate 47,170 of CAIUOG010000113.1, read as the reverse complement.
ACCATTTCGGTGATGTCGTATTTCAGAATTGCGCCGAGCAGAACGGCCACTTCGTTGTCGTTGAGTTTATAGTCGGCCTTCAGCCAGTCGGCCAGCTGGGAAGTGGCGAGCTGGATGGAGTCCGGCACGGAGCCGGCGACACCCATGGACATGAGGTAATCGGCGTTTTCGAGGCGCGGATTCACGGTCTGCATGTCTTTCACGACGTCGACGGTGAGTTCGACGTTAAGAGAGGTTTCGAGGGCGCTGCCGGTGAGTTCACCATCGCCCATGGCGGCGTGTCCGTCACCGAGGAACAGCAGTGCGCCGGGATGAGAGACGGGCAGGTAGAGGGTTGCGCCTTCCACCATCTGGTTGTAGTCCATGTTGCCGCCATACGGACCAAGATCGGTGCCGCGGTAGGAGAGTCGGCCGGCGGGCGCGGTGGCGATACAGCCGATCATAGGCAGAATGGGCACGCGGAAGTTCTTCATGCGCTCGGTGGGGTGCGCGAGCATGGCGATGTTCTTTTCGAGATCGAGTTTCCACTCGCTGTCGAAAGCGGGATCGTAATGAGCCGCGGCGACGAAGGCGGGGGTGACGGTGCGGCCGTTGATGCGATTGCCCTGGCGCGCGGAATCACGATTGACGCGCACACGGGTGAGGCGGACCACGAGCGTATCACCGGGCAGCGCGCCTTCTATATAGAAAGGCCCGGTTTCCGGATTCGCTCCCGGCGAGTGTTTGTCTTTATCCGCGCCACCGCCGTCGTAGGTGCGGGTTTTGATGGTGTCGCCTGGGAAGACGCGCAGGACGGGCGGCACGGCTGCGGAATAGTAGCCGGAAAACTCCTTTGGTTCGAAGTCGACAGTCTTCGGGCCGCCGGAGTGCAGGGGCATTCTGGTGAGCTTCCACGAGACGTGCTGCATCTGGCCGCCGCGACCACCGGCGATCTCGCCATCACCAACGTAGGCGACGCCCGAAAGAGTACCCTTCAGAGCGCCGCCCCGCCGCAGAGCAAGGCGCAGATGACCTCCATCCTCTGTGCCTTCCAGCGTGCCCGAGCCCCACGTGCCAGTGAGTTTCGGGCCCTCCGATTTCAGAACAACGCGGGCATACTGGGGATCGCCGGGTCCGGCGATCTCCGCGACCCAGACGCCCGACAGATCGGCGGCGGCCAGCCGGCCAGCCGCAATGAGAACAATCAGTGCGTGGCGCATCAGAAGTTGATCTTGAACGCCAGCTGAATATTGCGCGGTTCACCGAAGCCGAGGCCGGGGGCCGAGGAGCCGTTCTTCGTGGCAGTGAGCTGTCCGAACGTCGCGCTGGTCAGCGTTGTGCCGGGATTCGCCCAGTTCAGCCGGTTGGTCAGGTTAAAGATTTCCACCCGGAACTGGCCCGCGATCTTCTCGGTGATGGGAATCTTCTTGAACATCGAGAAATCGATGGAGCCGAAGCCCGGACCGTAGAGAACGTCGCGGCCGAGGTTCCCGAAGGTGCCGGCGGCGGGTTTGGCGAAGGCCGCCGGATTGAAGTACTGCACGGCGAGCGTGTTCGAAAGCACGGGGACGTTGGCGTAGGGGTTGCCGACAAGATCCACGCGGTCTTTGCCTTCACTGGTGGCGCTGACGTTGGTGCCCGCGAGCAGATTGATGGGCGAGCCGGTGGTGAAGGTCACCAGGGCATTGGCCTGCCAGCCACTGGTGATGGCCGGCAGCAGCTTCGTCACCTTCGGCAGGTCATAGCTCACAAAACTGGTAAGGATATGGCGGGCATCGAAGGTGCTGCTGCCCCAATCATTCTTCAGGTTGTAGCTATTGGCAGGGGTACCGACTGAGGACGCGTCATCGAGAGAGTGGCTCCAGGTGTAGTTGACGTTCGCGGTGAGGCCCTTCCAGACCTGCTGGCGGAGGCTCATCTGGAATGAGTTGTAGCTGGAATCCGCAATGGAGTTGAGCTGATTGATGGCGGTGAGGTTGGGATAAGTGGCGGCGAGGGGACGCACGCCATTCACAATCTGGTTGATATCGAGAACAGCCGCCAGCTTGCGGCCCGCGCTGCCGACGTAGCCGAACTGCAGCAGCGTGGTGGAAGTCAGCTGGCGCTGCAGGTTCAGGTTGAAGTTCTGAATGTGCGGCATGGCGAAGTTCGGGTTCACCGAGTATGCGCCGAAGGGAGGAGTGGCCGCCGCGGCGCCGAAGATGGATGCGCCGGGCGAGAAGACCACGTTCTTCACGTTGAGGGTAAAGACGGGATTCGCGCCGGCCGGATTGTAAGCCGCGCCGGATGCGCCGCCATTGCCGGTGCCGCCACCTGCGGTGAATTCGCTGACCGCCGGCACGTCATAGAAGATCCCCCAGCCGCCGCGAACCACCCACTTGCCGGCCTTTTTCGGCGTCCACGCGAAACCGACGCGGGGGGCGAAATCGAGCTTGCTCGGCGTATAGAGCGGGGTATTGGTGAAGCCGGTGGCAGGGTTGAAGTTGTAGATGGGATTATCGGCGGCGTGCGGTACACCCTGGTAGGTGTACCGGGTGCCGAAGTTGAGGGTCAGCGTGGGGCTGAACTGATAGGTGTCATGAATCCAGCCATCGCCCGAGTTGACATGATACTCGCGCTGCGGATTGCCCCGGATGATGGTTGCGCCGTTGGAGTTCGTCGGTTCGCCTGCCAGGAAGTCCGCCATGGCCCGCAGGGTGCCGGAAACGGCGGGGTCTGTGGCCCACGGTCCGCGGGAACCATCGAAGGAGAAGGTGCCGCGGGAGTTGCTGTAATAGCGAACGTCCACGACGGCGCGGCGGAACTCGCCACCGATCTTCAACTGGTGCTTACCGGCGGAGTAGGAGAGGTTATCGGTGAGGTGTCCGGTGACGTCGGTACGGCCGAGGGGCGGGGTTGCGCCCACATAGTCGAAGCCGCTGATTTTGATGGTGGGCGAACCGATATAGTTCGGGTCCGTGACACCCGTGTTCAGGCCGTAGGACAGGGGGTTGAAGCCGATATTGGCATCATCAAAGGTCTGCAGAAAGTAGTTGGTGGCGGCCGTAATCTGGTTGACCATTTTCGGCGACCAGGTATCGCTCTCCACAACCGAGTAGTTGTGGACGTGCATGGGAGCGGCCTGGAAGAAGTCTTTGAAGTGCGACCCCACGTCCGCCACCTGCGTGCCTGTGCCGCCGAGATAACGCGCGGCGATGGAGTGCTTCTCACTGAAGCGGTGGTCGATTTTGATGATGCCGTTGTAGCTGTTGTAAGTATTGAGCGCGTTGGCAAGGTAGTTATTGGCGGTGGCGGCGCCGGTGCGACTGGCGGCGGGCCAGATGTTCAGCAGGTTGAGAGAAACCTGACTGACCGGGATCTGGTATTTGTTCAGCACGGTCTGAGCGGACGAAACCCAGGCGGCGGAAGGGGAAGTATCGAGAAGGGAGAGGCCCGCCACGGCAAGCTGCACCTCGCCTGTGAGGAAGAAGAAGGTCTTGTTTTTGATGATGGGTCCGCCAACGGCGAAACCGAACTGGTTATTGCGGATTTCCTGCTTCTTACTGCCGGGCGACTGCAGCGGAGAAAGGCCCGCGAGCGCCTCATTGCGGTCGAAGAAGAAGAGACTGCCGTGTAGATTGTTGGTGCCGGACTTGATAACCATCTGGACCGATGCGCCGCCGTTGCGGCCGGTATCAGCGCTGGCGTTTGATTCCACCGAGAACTGGTCGAGGGCCTCAATCGGCACGAGCGCTCCCGCGATGCCGGAGACGCCGCCCTGATTCACGGCGACTGCGTTTGAGTAGGCATCGTTGTTATCCGCGCCGTCAATCTGGTAGTTCGCGCCGTTAGTGCGCATGCCGTTGACAGAGTAACCGGAGGGCGTGACGCCGGGCGCCAGCTTAACCATCTGTTTGAAATCGCGTCCATTCATGGGCATTTCCTGGACGGCCTTGTCGTCAACCACGGCGACGAGCGAGGTGGAGGTTGTTTCCAGAGAGACCGCGGTGGCGGAGACTTCCACGACCGACTGCTGGCGCGCCACGCCGAGCTGAATCGGAATATTGGTGGTTTTCGCGACGTTCACCACGATGTTGCCGACTTCCTTGACTTCGAAACCCGCAACGGTTGCCGTGACCTTGTAGGTGCCGACCGAGAGTTCCGCGAAGAGGAAATCGCCGCCGGCGCCCGAAACTGTGGAGCGGGTGAAGCCTGTCGCCGGGTTCTCCAGTTTGATGACCGCATTGGGGAGCGCAGCGCCGCTGGAATCGGTTACGGTGCCGGCGATATCACCGCGGAAGGTCTGCGCGAGAGCGCTGAAGGCAAGGAGTGCGAATAGAAAAACAGTGTGCAGAGAACGGCGGCAGGACATCAGGAGTCTCCTCGGTCGGGAAATGTGAGAAAGCGCGACGACAGACGGGGGACTTGCAGGTGCAGTGACTACGAGGAAACTGCGGGGGACAGAGAGTTCTTTGAAGGGTAACCCGCAGCGGCGGGAATGTCAATTCGAAGCCGCGGGCGTGACGACTGGCGACGTCCGCTTCCGCTGACCAGCGCTTCTGGGCTATTCTGTAGCAATTATGAAAAAGCTTCTGGCAGCCTTTTCCATTTCGGCTCTTCTGATTGCGCAGGAGAAAGTCGATGAGGCGAACTCCGCGAAGATGCGCAGCGAGGAACTGGAGCACTCGCAGATCATGCACACGCTCCATATGCTGACGGACCGTTATGGTCCGCGCGTGACCGGGTCTCCGAATCATGAAATGGCCGCGAAATGGGCGGCGGCGGAGATGACGAAGTGGGGGTTTAAGAACGTCCATCTGGAACCGTGGGAGTTCGGGCATCCGGGCTGGCTGAATGAATCGGCCACGGCGAAAATTGTCGCGCCGGTGCACCAGAATCTGAAGTTTGAAGTGATCGCGTGGACGCCGTCCACCAGAGGCAAAGTTACTGGTTCCGCCATTCAGGTGATTCCGCCGCAAGGTCCGATGCCGCCCGCGCCGGACCCGGCACAGGCCGCGGCGGCCGCCGCATTTGGAGGCGGCCGCGGCGGGCCGACCCGGCTGCCTCCCACCAAAGAAGAATTCGCGAAATGGCTGGCGGAGACGAAGAGCAAAGTGAAGGGCAAGATTGTGCTGGTGGGGAAAGCGGCGGTGATTCCGGTGAATTTCGACCCGCCCCAGAAGCGCCAGCCCGATGACCGCGTGAAGGCCCAGTATGACCCGGCGAATCCGAATGGCGGACGCGGGGGACGTGGCGGGGGACGCGGCGCCGCGCCCACGCCGGACCCGATGCGTATGACCGCGAACGATATGGCCGAACAGATTGACGCCATGTTGGCGACGAGCGGCGCGATGGCCCGCGTGAATGACGCGGCGCGGGGCGAAGGCATCATTGTGGCGCAGGGTCATCGCGGTTATGACGTTGCGACCGCGGCGCCGACGATTGTGGTCCGCAACGATGATTTCGGCCGCATGGAACGACTGCTGGACGACGGCGAAGACGTGAAGCTGGAACTCGACATCGTGAACCACATTTACCCGGAAGGCAAGACCAGCTACAACGTGATTGCCGAGATTCCCGGCTCCGATAAAGCCGATGAAGTGGTGATGCTGGGCGGGCACCTCGATTCCTGGCACAGCGCGACGGGCGCGACGGACAACGCGATTGGCTGCTCCATGATGATGGAGGCCGCGCGGCTGATTCAGAATGCCGGCCTGAAGCCGCGGCGCACCATCCGCGTGGCCCTGTGGTCCGGCGAGGAAGAAGGGCTGCTCGGCTCACTGGCCTATGTGAAAGCGCACTTCGGCACGGCGGAAGATCCGAAGCCGGAGTGGTACAAGCTCGACGCTTATTTCAACGTGGATTCGGGTACCGGACGTTTGCGCGGAGCCAGTGTTTTCGGGCCTCCGGAAGCAGCGGCGGCGCTGCGCCCGGTGCTGAAACAGTTCGAAGATTTCGGCATCTACGGCGCGTTGCCCAACAGCAGCCGCGTGGTGGCCGGGACGGACAGCACTTCCTTCAACAATGCGGGACTGCCGGGTATCGGGATGGGTCAGGACCCCATTGAATACGGGACGATGACACATCACACCAACCTCGACACGTACGAACGGATTATCCCGGATGACGTGAAAAAGGCGGCGGCAATTCTGGCGGCGGAAGTCTGGCATGTGTCGCAGCGGGACGAGATGTTGCCGCGTTTCGCGAAGGACAAGATGCCGGCTCCGGTGGCGATTCCGAAGTTCTAGGCGGGATAGTTTCAATCGATGATTCGGGCGGCGGGATTCTCCGGCCAGGCGTGCCGGGGGTAACGCCGCCCGAGTTCTCTGCGGAGCTGCGGATAGAGGCGTTCCCAGAAGCCCGCAAGGTCTGTGGTGGTCTGTACGGGTCGCTGGTTCGGGGCGAGCAGATGCACCACCAGTGGCACCTTGCCGCGCGCCACGCGCGGGCTCTCCATCATCCCAAAGAAATCCTGCAGACGCGACGCCACCCAGGGTGGCTTGCCGCGTTCGTAACGCACCCTGGCCTGGCGTCCGGAAGGCAGCCTCAGCCTCGCGGGCGCGACCTGTTCCAGCAGGACATTGTCCAGACGCCGTTCCAGGGAAGCGATCAGACCCGCCGCATGTTTCTCCAGTTCTGAGAAGCGGCGCAGCCCGTAGCAAAGCTCGGAGAGTGCCGCGAGTACATCAGCATCAGTGAGCGGAGTGATGGCGGAATACCCGGCCGCGAACTCCACGCGAGAGAGAAATTCATTGAGCTCGGCGGGGTCCACAAAGCGCGCGATACCGGCTTCGATGGCTTTGGCGGCGAGCAGGCGCGCAGCGGCTTCGTCATCCACGCGACCGCCCCGGCTTTCTTCGATGACCAGTTCGTCGTAGACCAGAGCGCTGACGGATTCGACGCGCTCGCCCTGGCGATGCCACTCGACGCCGCCGCGGTCGGCCATGCGGTCAGGAAACAGATCGAGCAGCCATTCGGGCTGAATCGGGCTGGCGAGACGGATGACCGGCGCACCGATATTCAGAGCACCCCTGTTCACGTCGCCCACGTCGCCGGCGGCCACATCCAGGGCAACCAGGAAATCACCGGGCGGGTTGCGGGTGGTGGCGGCAGTGCCATTGGAAAGCAGCACCGTATCCCCGGAACTCCTTTTGCCGACGCGGTCAGGAAAGGCGGCGAGCAGAGCTTTGGCGATAGCCTCGTCGTCGCGCGAACGGCCCCGCTTCACGAAGCGGCGCAGCTGGTCGCAAACGTTGCGGGTGCGCTGGTCGGGCTCGTCATCCAGAGTCCGAATGCGCTGGCCACTGGAGAGGAGCGCCGCCACGCGACAGCCGTGATCGCCCGCCCCGGCGGCTTCGGCGTCGAGAAGCAGGCGCGCGAGGCGGGGATGTACGGGGAGCTTCGACATGCGGATGGCTTCGGCGTCGCGGGCACGGAGCCGGTCCAGCAGCGCCTCCGCGGCTTCGAGTGCGAGTGTGGGTGGCGGGTTCAGCCAGTCGAGCATGAGCGGGTTGTGAATTCCCGCCGTTTCGAGTTGCAGGCAGAGTTGGGAGAGTTCGCGGCGCAGCAGTTCGGGCTCGTCATGATCGGGGCGGCGGTGGAAGTCTTCCGCGGTGTAAAGCCGGATCACGCGGCCGGGCCCGGTACGCCCCGCGCGGCCCGCCCGCTGGCGCGCGGAGGCCTTGCTGATGCGTTTGACTTCGAGGGATGCGAGACCGGTCCAGGGATTGTCACTGGCGATGCGGGCGAGGCCGGAATCGACGACGGCGCGCACGCCTTCGATGGTGATGGAGCTTTCGGCGAGGTTGGTGGAGAGGATGACCTTACGTTTCGCGGCGGGTTCCACGGCGAGGTCCTGCTCGGCTGGGGAAAGATCACCGTAGAGTGGGGTGAGCAGCAGGTCGAGACGCCGGGCGAGGGGCTCGCAGGCGCGGGCGGCGCGGCGAATTTCCGCCGCGCCTGGCAGGAAGACGAGGACGTCACCGGCGTCAACCACCTTTTCGACCGCGGCAGCGACCTGCTCTTCGAGCGGGGCGGCGGAATAGGGCGTGTGGCTGATGTCGAGGTCGAAGAGGCGGCCTTCCGATTTGAGCGACGGGCAGCCGCCCAGGAATTCCGAGACAGGCCAGGCATCGAGGGTGGCGGACATGACGACAATCCGGAGTTCCGGCCGTTGGGTCTTCTGCAATTGGCGGAGGAGCGCAAGCGCGAGGTCGGTTTCGAGATGGCGCTCGTGAAATTCATCCAGAATCACGGTGCCCACGCCGCGGAGTTGGCGATCTGACATCATGCGCCGGGTCAGTACACCTTCGGTGAGAAAGCGGAGGCGGGTTTTGGGACCAGCCACTTCCTCAAAGCGGACCTGATAGCCCACTGTTTCCCCGATGCGTTCGCCCAGTTCCTGAGCCACGCGCCTGGCGGCCATGCGGGCAGCGATGCGGCGCGGTTCGAGCACCAGGACATCGCCGCCAAGGGCGAGCAGGGCCGGAGGAACACGGGTGGTTTTACCGGCGCCGGGCGCGGCTTCGACCACCAGATTGGGGGCGCGGCGCAGGCTGGCGAGAATATCGGGAAGAATGAGATCGACAGGCAGCACGACGGGTGGCACGACAGGTAGCACGACAGGTAGAATCAGGAAAGCCCTCGCCTCCAGCGTAAAGGACGTGATAATGTTTGGGCGAACAACCATGTCGATGACCCGTCGCCAACTCCTGGGCACAGCAGCCCTTTCGCCCGTCGCAGCCGCTCTGGCACAGAGTAAGAAGAAGCTTCCGGTGGGCCTGGAACTCTTCAGCGTCCGCAAGGCGCTGCAGGAAGATCTGATGGGGACCGTGAAGAAAGTCGCGGCCCTGGGCTATGAGGATGTGGAGTTCTTTTCGCCCTATTTCAGCTGGACTGAAGCGCAGGCGAAGGACGTCCGCAAGCTCATAGACGACCTGGGCATCAAGTGCCTCTCGACGCATAATTCCTTCACGAACTACAAGGCTGAGAACATTCAGAAGTCGATTGATTACAACCACATCCTGGGCACGCATTTCGTGGTGATCGCGAGTTCGGGCAAGGCGCAGACGCTGGATGACTGGAAGAAGATCGCCGACACGCTTGCGGAAGGCCATACAAAGCTGCGGGCGGCGGGGCTGCGCGGGGGTTATCACAATCATCAGGCGGAGTTCACGCCGCTGGAAGGCAAGCGCCCGATTGAAGTGATTGCGGCGAACACACCGAAGGATTTCATGCTGCAGTTCGACCTCGGCACCTGCGTCGAAATGGGTTCCGACCCGGTGGCGTGGATCAATCAGAATCCGGGCCGCATCAATTCGCTGCACCTGAAGGACTGGAGCAGGGAACGTGGCTACAAAGTCCTGGTGGGTGAGGGCGCGGTACCGTTAAAACAGATCTTCGCGGCAGCCGAGAAGGTGGGCGGAGTCGAGTTCTACCTGATTGAACAGGAAGGCAGCGACTTCTCCGAATTCGAGACCGCGCAGAAATGTCTCGATGCCTATAAAAAGCTCCACGGCTGATCCGCAGCCCCGTTACGTTCAGATTTCCGGCCAGGACAACGTCGGCATAATTGTCAACGCGGAGGGCGTGAAGCCCGGCGCGGTATTTGCCGATGGTCTGGTGGCGGCGGAGATGGTGCCGCAGTCTCACAAGATCACGCTGAGCGACCTTGCGGCCGGTGAGGCGGTGCTGCGATATGGCGCGGTGATCGGCCATGCGAAGCGCGCGATTCCCCGCGGCAGCTGGGTGCGGGAAGAACTGCTGGATATGCCGGCCGCGCCACCTTTGGATGAACTGCCGCTCGCGACGGCGGTTCCGGCCGCGCCGCCTCCACTCGAAGGCTATACGTTTGAGGGCTACCGCAACGCCGATGGCACGGTGGGAACCCGAAACATTCTGGGCATCACCACAACCGTGCAGTGCGTTGCGCCAACAGTGGATTACGCGGTACAGCGGATTCGCGCTGAATTGCTGCCGCGCTTTCCGCATGTGGATGACGTGGTGGCGATCACGCACACCTACGGCTGCGGCGTGGCGATTGATGCGCCTGGCGCGGCGATCCCCATCCGGACCATCCGGAACATCAGCCACAACCCGAACTTCGGCGGCGCGCCCCTGGTGGTGAGTCTGGGCTGCGAGAAGCTGCAGCCGGCGCGGCTGTTTTCAAATGATCTGCCGGTGCTGGAAGAACGTGGCGTGGTGCGCCTGCAGGATGAGATGGGCTTTGCGGCCACCGTGGAGGCCATCCTGCGCGCGGCGGAGAAGCGGCTCGCGGAACTCGACAAACGGCGGCGCGTGACCTGTCCGGCGGCCGATCTGATTGTCGGCCTGCAGTGCGGAGGGAGCGATGCGTTTTCCGGCGTGACGTGCAACCCGGCGGTCGGTTTTGCGGCGGATCTTCTGGTGCGCGCCGGGGCGACGGTGCTGTTCAGCGAGGTCACCGAAGTACGCGACGCAGTGCACCTGCTGACGGCGCGCGCGGCCACAAAGGAAGTGGCGCTGGATCTGATCCGCGAGATGCGCTGGTATGACGAATACCTGGCGCAGGGGCGATCCGACCGCTCCGCCAATACGACGCCCGGGAACAAGCGGGGCGGGCTGAACAACATCGTGGAGAAGTCGCTGGGCTCCGTGGCGAAGGCGGGCACCAGCGTACTTTCGGCTGTGGCGTCGCATGGCGAGAAGGTGACGGCCAAGGGCCTGGTTTTCGCGGCCACTCCAGCGGGGGATTTCATGTGCGGCACGCTGCAGTTGGCGTCGATGAACATGCATGTCTTCACGACGGGCGAGGGCAGCCCTTACGGTCTGGCGCTGGCGCCGGTGGTGAAAGTGTCATCACGCACCACGCTGGCCGAAAAGTGGCCGGATCTGATTGATCTGGACGCGGGCAGGATTGCCACCGGGACGGCGACGATCGGAGACGTGGGCTGGGATCTTTTCCGGCTTCTGCTGGATGTGGCGAGCGGCAGGAAACAGACGTGGGCGGAGAAGTGGAAACTGCACAACGCGCTGACGCTTTTTAATCCCGGACCGGTGACGTAGGCTGTAGTTTCGAAGCACCCGGGCGTCCCAGGCTTTCGGTGGAGTTGCCGAGCAGGTGATCGACCAATCGATCCGCCAGGCTTTCCGAGTAAGCCACGACGTTTTCGATGCTCTCAAAAGCCGCCAGAGCGCCGCAGTACCAGACATTCCGGCGGCCCTGCAGGGCCTCAAAGCGGTCATAAAAACCGTCCGCGAAGTCCTCCGGCGTCACATGCGGAAAGTAGTCCCAGGAGGCATGGCGCAGAATCCGCCCCACGCTTGCCCGCGGGTGGAAGAGCCGCAGGTCGTCCCGCACCTGAGTCATGATTTCCTCGGGCGATATTCCGTCAGCCGGGCAGGTATAAAACGCACAGGGACCCCGACCTGGCTCCGGCTTCCAGAACTGAATCAGCCGGCCGGGGCCAGGCATCTCGGCGACAAAGGAAACCGACGCGGGCAACCCCTCCGCCTCGCAGACTGTGACGGAATAGGGTTTGGTTCGGATCTTCGCGAAGAGCGCCGCTTCATCGGCGGACCAGTCCGCGAACCCGCCCGCCACGCGCGGATCACAGGCCAGTATCAGCGCGTCAAACTGCTCCCGGTGGTGAACGCGATTCCCGTGCGAACCTTCCGACCAGGCGACAGTGACCTGCCGGTCGCATTCCACAAATTCCACCAGCGCGTGCATACGCACGTCGAAACGTTTGGCGATCTGCTGCCAGAAGGGGCCGAAACCCCGCGCAAAGCGACGGGGCCAGTCCTGCCCGGCGGCCCGAAAGAACTTCCGGAAACTCATGGTCAGGTAGAAGGCGGGCGGGATATAGCGCATCACGTAGGCCACGGACAGCGCGCCCACGTCACCGTAGCCAAAGGCCGCGAACGGCAGCACCAACTGCGTGAGCAGGGGTTCCATGCCGTTTTCCGAGACCCACTGGCGGAACGGCTTCGAAAGATCGGAATGCGGAGCGTCCGCCGCCATGCCGGCGAAGCCAGGACGTCGCAGGACGGCCCGATGTTTGCGATAAGCCGCCAGATAACGAGAGCCGGCACGAAGCATTTCCAGCAGAGAGTAGCGTTCGAGGACCATCTGGCCCACGGTTTGCGTAACAGGCTTGCCGTCGCGCAGCCGCAACCCCCGAAAAGCCGCCACAGGGACAGTGGCAGCGCCTGCCTCGGCGGCGATCGCCAGAACTTTCTTATAGTTCGGCATGAGCAGGGCGGCCCCCAGATCGATGGTCCCGCCCGCCTGTTCGAGCGAAAGGCATTTGCCTCCCGCCTGGCCGGATCGCTCAAGCAGGGTCACATGGCTGAACCCCCGCTTCCGGAGATACCAGGCGGCGGAAAGGCCCGCGGCGCCTGCGCCGACGACGCAGATTCGTGTAGTACTACCCTGATCGCTGGCGGTCAAGAGTCTATAATAGGGCATTTCCCGTTGAATACAAACACTCGAATCGCCATTATCGGGGCCGGCGCGGCCGGCCTCAGCCTTGCGTGGCGACTTCGCGATCAGGGTTTCCGTACCGTTGTTGTTTTTGAAAAAGAAGCGCAGGCGGGCGGCAAGTGCCGCACGCTTCTGGTGGATGGCCTTTCCTACGAAATGGGGGCCATTTTTCACCTGCGCGGCGCCCAGCCCGTGGAGCAAATGGTGAAGCGTCTGGGAATCCGCACCATGCAGGGAACGGTGCAGCCCAGAGAGCGGCGCGGAGTGCCTCTTTTCGATACAGAGTCCCCGCGCCTGTTGCCGAACCCGAAGATTCCGGGGCTGCTGCGGTCCGCCTTCCGCTATGCGAGACTCCGGAAGCAATATCCGGGACTTTTCGACCCGGGGCACCACAACATGGCGGCGCATCTCGCCATGCCCTTCGACGAGTGGCTGGCGAAACACAACGTCGCCGAATTGGAGCCCCTGTTCGCCTGCTGGACCTCTGGTTTCGGTTATGGCCCGAACAGTCGGATTCCCGCGGCGTACGGCTTGAAATTCTGCCATCCCGCCATGCTTTGGCGAATCTTCTTCCTGAAAGGTGGACGCTGCTTCACGGAGGGCTACCAGAACCTCTGGACGCGAGTCGCCGCGGAACTCGACGTCCGGCTGAATCATCGCGTTTCCTCCATCACCCGGGGGGAGCGCGTCATCATACGGACCGGGGCCGCAGAACATGAGTTCGACAAAGTGGTGATGGCGTGTGACCTGCGAGCCATCGCCCCGGCACTCGATACGGATCCGGAAGAGGCGGAACTGATCTCGAAGATACGCAGCCATCGCTACCATGTGATGGTCGCGGAAGTGACGGGGCTGCCGGTGCGGATTGCCTTCGTGCCCGGTCATTTCCGGGAGCACCGCAAGAGCGGACTGCTTTGCTGGTACCACCGCTGGAAAGAGAAGAATCTGCATACGCTATAGGCGATTTCGGATGAAGAAACACCGGCGAGCGAGGTACATGAAGCCATCCGCGAAACCACGCGACGCCTGGGCGGAACCATCGGCCGGGTGGAAGCAACGGAAAGCTGGAGTTACTTTCCGAGAGTCTCCGCCGACGATCTTGCCGCTGGTTTCTACCAGCGTCTGGAAGCCAGGCAGGGAATGCGGCACACGTTCTATGCGGGCGAGATTATGAATTTCTCCAGCGTGGATCTGACGGCGGAGTACGCGGTGACGCTGGCGGAAAGGCACTTTGCCGGATGACGGATTTGACGCCGCTGCGGCGGTCCATCGCGCAACTGCGGAAGTCGGCGCTGCTCTCCGAGGTCAGTGAAGAGGACCTGATGCGCATTGACCCCGCTCCGGAGGTGATCCGGCTGCTGGCGGGCGAGACACTGATCCGGCAGGGCGACACGGATTCGGACTACTACGTTCTGATCAGCGGACAGCTGAAAGTGTTTGTCCGGAACACGCACGGTCAGGTGGTCGCCACAGGCTTTGTAAGGCCCGGGGAAGGCGTGGGAGAGATGGCGCTGCTGATGAGCGAACCGCGCACCGCCACCGTGGTGGCGCGCCTCGACTGCGAACTGGTAAAGTTTCCGCAAAAGAGCTTTCTGAACCTGGTGGAAACACACCCGGTCGCCGCGATGGCGATGGCGCGCATGACCATCCGGCGCTTACAGGACCAGTACAAAGCGCGGCAGCGGCGGGAGCGCCTTTCCACCATCGCCATCATCCCGCTTGGCCCGGGACTTGATTGCGAGATGATCGCGCGGGATCTCGCCCACCAGTTGAGTGCGGTGGGCAGTAGTGCAGCCATTCCGCGGGATGAGTTCGCCGATGCGGACACGGAAGCCGGGCATGGCTCGCGTTTCGAACGAATCGAATGCAGCCATGATTACGTGGTGTACGCCGCTTCCGGCCTGACCGATGCGTGGAGCCGCGAGTGCCTGCTGCGCTGTGACCTGGTGTTGCTGGCGGCGACAGCGGGGTCGCAGCCCGAGCCGGGCCTCAGCGCCGAAACCGTGTTTGGCAGGGCGGACCGCGAACTGCTTGGCCGGATCGATCTGCTGCTGGTGCATGGCCCGGATTGGGTGCGCGACTGCGGCACGGCGCTGTGGCTCGACCGCACCGCCCCCACCGAGCATCACCATCTGCGGGCGGGCAACAGTGATGACAGCGCGCGCCTGGCACGCATCATTCTGGGCACGGCCAACAATCTGGTGCTGAGCGGCGGGGGCGCCAAGTCGTTTTCCCAGATTGGTTCCCTGCGGGCCTTCGCGGAAGCGGGAATTCCGATTGACCGGGCAGGCGGATCGAGCATGGGCGCATTCATGGCCGCGCTTCACTGTTACGGGGCGGATCTGGAAACCATTGTTCAGCAGACCCGTGGCGAGTTCATGCGCAGCCGGCCCGCCAGAGATTTCACGCTGCCCCTGCTTTCGTTTCTTTCCGGTAAACGCCTCGCCGCCGTGGCCACCGCCGTGTGCGAGAAATGGCGGATCGAAGACCTGCCCTACCGGTATTTCTGCCTGTCAGCGGACCTGAAAGCGGCGGAACTGGTGAAGCACTTTGATGGCTCCCTCTGGACCGCCCTGCGGTCCAGTTGCGCATTGCCTGGCATTGCCCCTCCTTTGCTGAGCCAGGGGAGGATTCTGGTAGACGGCGGCGTTCTCAACAACCTGCCCGTGGACGTGATGAGCGAACACTTCTCCGGGGCGCTG
This sequence comes from uncultured Acidobacteriia bacterium, assembly GCA_903900705.1. Lineage (GTDB taxonomy): Bacteria > Acidobacteriota > Terriglobia > Bryobacterales > Bryobacteraceae > BOG-234. Next base: position 32,047 of record CAIUOG010000113.1, on the reverse strand, counting down.
CTGGCCGTGGACGTGATCGCCAACAGTGAGATTCATTTTGGCGACAAATACGAAGCTCAGTGTCCGGGTGGCTTTGAACTGCTGCTGGACCGCATCAATCCATTCAGTGAGAAACACGCGCATCCCAGCATCATGGAAGTGATGTTCCGCTCGGCGGTCCTGAGCAGTCAGCGCCAGGCCAGGATCTGGCGGGACCGGACAGACCTGCTGATTCAGCCTCCGGTGCAGAAGTTCAAGGTCACCGATTTTGATGACTTTGACCGCATTGTGGAAGCGGGCTATCGCCACACTGTACAGGTACTGGAGAATACCTCGACCTTCGCGCTCGGGAGCCTGGTCAGCCTGAATACCTGAAGTGCGACTCGCGGAAAAGAACCGGCAACAGATAAGATCAGAAATCATCATGAAGCGTTTTGCGCTGATCGTTCTGATCCTTCTGATCCCGGCCACACTTGCCGCCCAAACGCCGCCGCCGGTCCGTGCGTTTCTTGCCGCCCACTGTTCCGCCTGCCACAATGCGACCGCCCGCCAGGGCAATCTGGATCTGACCAGTCTGCCGTTCCGGCCAGCGGATAAAACGAACTTCGCCGTCTGGACGAAAGTCCATGACCGGGTGCGCGACGGCGAGATGCCTCCGGTGAAATCCACCGCGTTAACCACGGCGAAGCGGGACGCCTTCCTCACCGCGCTCGCCACTCCCCTGATCGCCGCGGACCGCGCCCGTTACGCCGCCGGAGGCCGTTCCACGTGGCGGCGAATGAATCGCTACGAGTACGAGAACACGCTGCGCGACCTTCTGGGCGCGCCCTGGCTGCAGGTGAAGGAAATGCTGCCGGAGGATGGCGAGGCCTTCAAGTTCAACAAAGTGGGCGATGCGCTGGATGTCTCGCACGTCCACATGAACCAGTACCTTTCGGCCGCGGAATACGCGCTGCGCGAGGTGCTGCCGAAGACGTCAGGCAAGCCCGTGGCCGTGACGAAACGCTATTACACGCGGGAGCAGAATTCATTCTTCGGCAAGATCAACTACCCGAAAACGAACGAGCGGGACACGTTCCCCACCATCGGCAACGCGGCCGATATCGAACTGCTGAAGAAGACCGGCCCGCGAACGGCATCGGTGGGCAAACCGGAGGTGCGCGACCAGGAAGGCATCGGGGTGGTGTGCAGCAGCTATGAACCCACCGAACTGCGCTTCAACAAGTTCACCGCGCCGGTGGCGGGGCGTTACAAACTGCGGCTGAGCGCTCGCACCATGTGGGTGGGGCCGGATAAAGGCGAGAAGTGGTGGAAGCCCAATCCCGAGGATATTTCGGCCGGACGGACGCACGAACCGGTAACGCTCTATTCGGAACTGCCGCCGCGCCAGATGCGCCGTCTGGGTAGTGTGGACGTCCATCCGGAACCCACCGAAAATGAGATGGAGGTCTACCTCCTGAAAGGCGAGACCATTCGCGTGGACGCGGCGCGTTTCTTCCGTTCCCGGCCGCCGGGCAACTGGCGGAACCCTCTGGCCACACCGGAAGGGCAACCGGGCGTGACGTTCCACTGGCTGGAAGTCACGGGGCCGGAAATGGACGAATGGCCCACGCGGGGAATGCGGCTTCTGTTCGGCGATCTGCCCTTCGCCGCCGGCGCAAAAGGCGCCGTGGAGTACAAACCCAAAGACCCCGTGGCCGATAGCCGCCGCCTGCTCGAACAGTTCCTGCGCGCCGCATACCGCCGTCCCGTGCCGCCCGCCGATGTGGACCGTTTTGCGGCCCTCGCGAAAAAGGCGATGGACTCCGGCTACTCTTTTACGGACGCCATGATTTCCGCCTATTCCGCGGTGCTGGTTTCACCAGCCTTTGTGACTCTGGAAGAGAAACCCGGGCGGCTTGATAATTTCGCGCTGGCCACGCGCCTGTCTTACTTCCTTTGGAACTCTCCGCCGGATGCCATGCTGCGCGAACTTGCCGGCGCCAATCGCCTGCAGGACTCCGCCGTGCTGCGCGCCCAGACGAAGCGCATGCTGGAAGACCCGAAATCGCAGCGCTTCGTGAATGCGTTTCTCGATTACTGGCTGGACCTCCGCAAACTGAACAACACTTCGCCGGATGAGTTTCTCTATCCCGATTACTACCTCGACGACCTGCTGGTGGAATCGGCCGGCGATGAAACCCGCGCCTTCTTCACCGAAATGCTGAAGAAGAATCTGCCGGCGCGCACCGTGGCCGCGTCGGACTTCGCCATGCTCAACGAACGCCTGGCCGCGCACTACGGGATTCCGGGCGTAACCGGAACCGCCATTCGCGCCGTGGCGCTGCCGGCCGACTCACCGCGCGGCGGGTTGCTCACCCAGGCCAGCATTCTGAAGGTGACCGCCAACGGCTCCACCACTTCGCCGGTGCTGCGCGGCGTCTGGATTTCCGAAAGGATTCTGGGGCATCCCGTGCCTCCTCCGCCGGCCGGGGTGCCGCCCGTGGAGCCGGATATCCGCGGCACGGCTACGATTCGCGACCAACTGGCGAAACACCGCAGCCAGACCTTCTGCCGGTCCTGCCACGCGAAGATCGACCCCGCCGGTTTCGCGCTCGAAAGCTTCGACATTGCCGGTGGGTGGCGTGAGAAATACCGCGCCCTGGGGGATGGCGCGAAGGCCCCCGGGATCGGCAAGGGCGGGCATGACTTCGATTTTCACTATGCGCTGCCGGTGGACTCTTCCGGAACCCTGCCGGATGGCCGAAGCTTCGCCGATGTGCGCGCGTTGAAGACGCTGCTGCTCGCCGATGAACGGCAACTGGCGCGCAACCTCGCGTCTCAGTTGATCACGTATTCCACCGGCGCGCCCGTGCGCTTCGGCGACCGCCCCCGCCTGGAGGCGATCCTCGATCAGGCGAAGCCCTCGCAGTACGGCGTCACGTCACTGATTGACGCCATCATTGCGAGTGAGTTATTCCGGTCGAAGTAGAGCCACAGGAACTGCGATAAAATCAAAGCCATTCCGGAGCCCACAGCCCATGCCATCCATCGTGACCCAGCGCACTCTTCACCGCCGCCACTTTCTGCGCGGAGCAGGCGTGGCCCTCGCTCTGCCGCTGCTGGACGCCATGACGCCCGCTTTGGCCCGGGCCGCCACCACGCCGGCGCCGCGCCGTTTCTTCGGCATCTGCAACAACCTCGGCTTACTGCCGGACCTGTTTTTTCCAGCCGCGGAATCGAACGGAACGGGCTACCGGCTCTCGCCATACCTCGAACATCTGGCGGCCTTTCGCGATGACTTCACGGTGATGTCCGGCGTCTGGCATCCCGATGTGGACAGCGGACATCCGGCGGACAACTGCTTTCTGACGGCGGCCCCGCGCCCCAGCAGCGGTGGCTTCCGCAACACCATATCCTTCGATCAATATGCGGCGGAACGCCTCGGCAACCAGACGCGCTTCCCTTCCCTGACGCTCGGGGTGAACGTGCAGCAGTCGCAGCGCAGCCTGTCCTGGACGCGCGGCGGCGTGCTGATTCCCTCAGAAGAAAAAGCGGCAACCGTCTTCCGGCGGATGTTCATCACGGGTACGCCCGAAGAGATTCAGGCACAGACGCGACGCCTCGCCCTCGGCCAAAGCATTATGGACACAGTGGCCGACCAGACGCGCGCGCTCGAAAAGAACATCGGCGCAACGGACCGCGCCCGCCTTGATCAATACCTTACCGGCGTGCGTGATCTGGAACATCGCCTGTCGAACGCTTCCGAATGGGAAACGAAGCCGAAGCCCGTGGTGAAGGAAGCCGCGCCGGTGGATCCAACCGATCCCCGCGCTTACATGGAGAAGGTCCGCCTGATGTATGACATGGCGCGCCTGGCTTTTGAAACCGATTCCACCCGCTTTATAGCCCTGATGCTGGACAGCGTGAATTCACCGGCCATCACGGTGGATAACCAGCCCACGGATGACGGTTATCACAACCTTTCCCACCATGGCAAGAAGCCGGAAAAGCTCAAGCAACTGGAATTGATCGACCGAGGTCACATGAAGCTGCTGGCGCAGTTGTTTGGTGATCTGAAGGCGCGCGGCGAAGGCGGCGAGACATTGCTGGACCGCACGATGATCCTCTACGGCAGCAACATGGGCAATGCCAATACGCACGTCACCACGAACCTGCCGGTGCTGTTCGCGGGCGGCGGCTTCCACCATGGCCGACACCTGGTTTTCGATAAAGAGCGCAACTATCCGTTGCCGAATCTGTTTGTCTCCGCGCTGCACCGCCTGGGCATTGAGGAAGACAAATTCGCTTCGTCGACCGGGACGATGCGCGGTCTGGAACTGCGCTCGTAAAGACAGGCTTTTGTAAAGACAAATGAACCGACGCGAATTTCTCGCCACCGCCGGCGCCGCGGCATTCACCGCGTCCGCCTCCACACCCAATCGCCCGAACGTCCTGATGATCGGGGTGGATGACATGAATGACTGGGTGGGCTGCCTCGGCGGCTACCCCGGCGTGCAGACGCCAAACATCGACCGCCTGGCGAAACGGGGCGTGCTGTTCCACAACGCGCACTGCGCCGCGCCGGTCTGCAATCCGTCGCGCACCGCACTGTTCACGGGCAAACACCCTTCGTCATCCGGGGTCTATGACAACGAGCAATACTGGCGTCCCGCGCTGCCCGGGGTGCTGACGCTGCCCGAATATTTCCGGAAGAACGGCTATTACGTGGCTGGCGCCGGTAAGGTGCTGCACCATGTGGCGGGCTTCAATCCCCCGGACCAGTGGGACGAGTTTCAGCTGCAGGTCTTTGACGACCCCTGGTACCGGCGCGCCGAGTGGTATCCGTGGGTGAAAAAGGAACCGACTCCCGCCGCCTATCCCTACAACGGGATCAAAAACTTCCAGGGCGAGTTCGACTGGGGTGTTCTGCCGAAGAACGAAGCCGAGTATGGCGACATGCGCGCGGTCGACTGGGCAGGGAAATTCCTGCAAAAGCAGCACGACAAGCCGTTCTTCGCGGCTGTGGGCCTGTGGCATCCGCACATCCCGATGTTCGCGCCGCAGAAGTACTTCGATCTCTATCCGAAGGACAAGGTCAATCTGCCGGTGACGCCGGAAGACGATCTTTCCGACGTGCCGCCGCAGGGCCAGACCTTCGCCGCCGCGCGCCGCGACGAGTTCGAAACGATCGTGAAAGAGGGCAAGTGGCGGGATCTGGTGCAGGCCTACCTCGCCTGCATCAGCTTCGCGGATCAGATGGTGGGCCAGGTGCTGGACTTCCTCCAAAACAGCCCTTACGCGAAGAACACCATTGTGGTCTTCTGGTCTGACAACGGCTGGCATCTGGGCGAAAAGCGCCACGTGCATAAATCCACGCTCTGGCAGCGCTCCACGCATGTACCGCTGATTGTGGCGGGCCCGCCCACCCGTCAGAATGGCCAGGCGCGGATGCAGCCGGTGAGCCTGCTGGACCTCTACCCCACCCTGGTGGACCTCTGCGGCCTGCCCGCAAACCCCGCCAACGACGGCATGAGCCTGCGTCCGCTGCTTGAAAGCACCGGTGCCAGCCACCCGCCGGTAGTGACCACGTACTGGCCGGACAACCATTCTGTCCGCGACGAGAAGTGGCGCTACACCCGCTACAAAGACGGCAGCGAAGAACTCTTCGATGAGGAAAAAGATGGGAATGAGTTCCACAATCTGGCGGGCAATCCCCAGTACGCGGCGGTGAAGCAGCGGCTCGCCCGGGCCATGCCGGCGAAGAGCGCCGCGCCGGCGCCGGAGCGACCCGCTTACGACTTCGACTACCCCAGCTACACCTGGAAGCGTAAAGCCCCGAAATAACTGTAACGGTACGAAGGCTCACTTCATTAAGCTTTCGAAGGGCGCGCCAGGGTGCGCCCCAGGGAAACTTTTGTCTTGACCTCCGTTGCATCACCGCTCGCTTGTGGCCTAAAGTCGCTGACGGTACACTCTTACCGAGGTGCCGTGGAGCGTCGTGTATTCGATCAGGAGTATCTGGACCGTCTGACTCAGGGAGATCCGGAGGTGGAGAGCCATTTTATCGGCTATTTCGGCCATCTGTTGCTGGTCAAGCTGCGCTTTCGCCTGCGCTCGCCCCAACTGGTGGCGGACGCCCGCCAGGAGACCTTTCTGCGAGTCTTCACCGCCCTTCGCAGGCAAGGTACGATTCTGCACCCGGAACGCCTGGGTGGCTTCGTCAATTCCGTCTGCGATCACGTGGTGCTGGAACTCTACCGGTCTGAAGGACGGGCGGCGCAGATTCCACCGAACACCCCGGACCCGGTGGATGAAAAGCTCAGCACGGAACTGGAACTGATCACCGAGGAACGGAAACACCTGGTGAAAGAGACGCTGGCCCGGTTGTCCGAGGCCGACCGGAAACTGATTCGGGGCGTCTTCCTGGAAGAGCGGGACCGGGGCGAGCTCTGCGACGAACTGCGGATTGAAAGGACTAATCTGCGGGTTCGGCTGCACCGCGCCATGGCCAAGTTTCGCACTGCCCTGGAGCGGACGGGGCCACCGAAGACTTTTAGCGCGGGAGGTCTGCATTGAGCAGCATCATGGACCACGAAACAGCGGAGAAAACAGGCGCCGTGGAGCGCTATCTGCTGGGGGAATTCGAACCCGGGGAGCAGGCGGCCTTTGAGGCGCACTTCTTCGATTGCCCGGTTTGCGCGGAAGAGATCCGCACGGGAGTGATCTTTTTTGAAAATGGCAAGGCGGTAGTCAGAGAGGAACGCGCCGCGGCTCAGGCATCTTTTCGCGCGCCGGAGCCCACGGCAACGCGTGACTGGTTCGCCTGGCTCCGGCCGGCGACGCTGATCCCCTCGTTCGCGGCGCTCGCGCTGCTCGTGGTGGTCGGCTATCAGAACCTGGTAACGCTGCCCGCGCTCCGCCAGCCGCAGTTACTCTCCGCTGTAGTGATCGCCCCCATGGCGCGCGACTCCGGGCCGGTAGTCCACGTGGACCGCAGCCACCCCCTGTTCAACATCAATTTCGCCGTGGACGCTCCGCGCGTGTACCCCGACTACGTCTGCACATTTACCTGGCAGGACGGTGGCACCACTGTGCTGGATCTGCATTCCGGAGCGCGCGACGTCTCGTCTTTCACGCTCGGCGTCCTGCTGCCCGGTGAGAAGTTTCCCGACGGCAGGTATTCCCTGACAATCCGGCCCGCGTCTGAACCTTCAGTAGTTGTCGAGCGATACAATTTCACAGTCCAGAGCGGAGGCTCCGATTGACCCATTCCGATATTGAAAAACGTTTCCTGTTTCATGCAAATGCCGTGGCGCTGGCGGCCCACATGCGGCGTCGTGAGGATTTCTTCGTTCCCGCCATCGCGAGTTCCTGCCTTCCGGTGACCGGCGGTCTGGGGACCGCTGTGGCGCATGGGGAAGATTTTCACGGCATGATCGGCTACGACGAGGCAGCCACGCGCGTCTTCGGCGACTTTCAGGATCCGGTTGCGGCGGTTGAGTTCAGCCACGGCAACTATGGCAGCAACATGTTGCCCACCACCACGTTTGCCGAGGGAAGAATCACCGGCCTTCGCATTACCAACGGCGGGCGCGTGCTTGCAGTCCGGGAAATGGAAGCCCGGCTCGAAAGCGTGTGTGACCGCGTGAAGCCAGCCGAGTTCCGCGCGCACAGCAGCAGCTTTCAGGGCATCACGGTGGACGGCGTGGAACTTGTCCTGGTCAACCAGTGCCACTTCTTCAATGAGCACCCCACGCTGCGGAGCCTGAGCGATTCCCGCGAAATCCGGAACGGCGTGTTCCTGGGCACCTTCGCCACGGAACTGCAGTGGCGCGGCCCCGCGCCGGCAAACACCCACATCACGGGCAACAAGGTCACCATCGACGGCTTTGGCTCCGTCCACTTCGGCGAAATCATGATTATGGAAGGCTACCGGCGCATCACGATGCTACGCTTTCAGCTTGGATCCCCGGATGGTGGCGACGGCTCGGCAATCGACGTGCAGAGTAACGGAACGGGCTGGCCTCCGCAGGGCTGAAGGCGCCGCATCTTTTGTTTTGATGATCGGGTGCGCGGTGCTGCAGGGATGCCAGCCCCCCGCGCCGTCACCCGATACCGCGTTTGAAGCCATCCGCACGGAAGCCCGTCGCGGAGATTTTTCGCTCGCCAACAAAGACGCGGCACGCGCGTTTGCGAACTGGCAGTCGCGGCCACAAGCAGCGTGGCACTGGAAGTTCCGTCTGCTCTACGCCGAATTGCTGCTGCTGAACAGCGACACGCGCGCGGCCAGCTCGCTGCTGGCGGATGCGCCACCCGCCTCCGCAGCGGCGCTGCTGCCCCGCTACACCATGCTGCGTGGTTACGTGGCTTACCGCGAAGGCAAGGCGCCGAATGCCGAAGCCATGCTGCAAAACGCCGCGGCAGCGGCCCACGCCCGCGCGGATTTCGAACTGGAAGCCGATTGCGAACTGCTGCGCGCCAACTACGGTTCGGCGGGTGAAGCGGCGGAGACCGAAAAGCGCCTCTCCCGCATCCTGCAACTGGGCAAAGATCACGGACTGAACTATCAGGCGGCCGCCGCATGGCTCGATTACGGCATGCTGCGCATTCGCCAGTCGCGTTTCGCTGAAGCCATCCCGTACTTTGAACAATCCCTGCAAACGGCCTCGCAGGCGGGCGCGACGCTGCTTTATTCGATCGCGGCCGGCGACCTGGCCACCTGCTATTACAACCTTGGCGATTTCGACCGCGCGCAGGGCATGCGCCTCAAAGCCATTGAAGCGCAGAAGAAGGCGGGACTCAAAACACCACTGCGCGACAGCTATCTGGAACTGGGACTCAGCCAGTCGCTCCAGGGCAATTCGAAAGACGCGATCGTGAGTCTGCGGGAGGCCTTGTCCCTGGTCAACGCGGCGGATTCCCCGGCCCGCTATTCCATGATCGCCGGCTACCTGGCCAGCGCACTCGAAGCCTCCGGCGCGCTGGATGAAGCCGGACAGTTCAACCGCAAAGCCCTCGCGGTCTCCACCGCCGCGGACCCGGAGGTTGCCGCCGCGCTGGAGATGAATGAGGCCGCCATCGCGGAGGACAGGGGAATGCACGATGCCGCCATCGAAGGTTACCGCAAAGCTTTGCGGCTGAGCGCCGGAAGCCCGTCTTTAATGTGGTCCGGCTATGCCGCCCTGGGCTCCGTCTATGCGGCGCTGGGCCAGTCCTCCGAAGCCCGCGCCAACTTCGAAGCGGCCATTCGGACGATCGACGCCAATCGCGCCGAACAACTGCAGAGCAAATACAAAATCACTTTTCTCTCGCGGCTGATCCGCCTGTATCAGGAGTACGTGGACCTGCTCGTCCGCGAAGGCGACTCCGCGCGCGCCCTGGAAGTTGCCGATTCCAGCCGTGCCGCCGTGCTCACGCAGGATCTTCGCGACCTGCAGCGGCGTTCTCAGCCCGTTCTGGCGCCCGCGCTACGCCGCATGGCCGGCCGCACGCACAGCGTGTTTCTTTTTTACTGGCTGGCGCCCCGGCGCTCGTGGCTTTGGGTCATCTCCGAAGCCGGCGTCAACATCGTTCCGCTGCCCGATGGACATCAACTCGCCGACCAGGTGCGCTCATACCGTTATCTGATCGAACGCGAGAAGATCGACCCGCTCACGGCTTCCGCGAAGCTTCCCGCCGAACTGTTCACGACGCTCGTCGCGCCGGCGCTGCGGTGGATTCCGAAAGGCTCGCAGGTCGTCATTATCCCGGATGATGCCCTGCACAGCCTGAACTTCGAAGCTCTTGTGAGCCGTGAGCCGAGACCCCATTACTGGCTGGAGGACGTCACCGTGTCCATCGCACCCTCGCTCAGCGTGCTGGCCGCGGAGGCGGTGACAACGAAGCGGACACAATCGCTGTTGCTCATCGGAGATCCGGACACGGGCGGCACGGGTTTCAGTAAACTTCCGGATGCCGGAGCGGAAATCGAGAAAATTCGCAGTCATTTTCCCGCCACCGCGGTCACCGTGCAGCGGGCCGCGCAGGCCACGGCGGCGGCGTATGAGAATGCCGGGCCGCGCCGCTACGCGGCCATCCATTTTGCCGCTCACGCCGAGGCCAATGAGCAGAGTCCTCTGGAATCCGCCATCATTCTCACACCTCAGAGCAATGGCTTTCGACTCTATGCGCGCGACATCATGGAGATCCCGCTCACGGCTGATCTGGTCACAATCTCCGCGTGCCGCAGCGCGGGTGCGCGGACGCTCTCCGGCGAAGGCCCGGTCGGCTTCGAATGGGCTTTTTTTCACGCGGGCGCAAGGAACGTTGTGGCCGGGCTCTGGGATGTGAATGATCGCTCCACATCCGAACTGATGGACCGGTTCTATGCAAAGCTGCAGGCAGGTCACGCCTACGCGGCGGCGCTGCGCGAAGCCAAGCTGGACATGCTGGAAACTCCGTTTCATAAGCCGTATTACTGGGCGCCTTTTCAGCTTTATACAAGAATCCTCACAGTCCGCTAATTCCTTTTTGTAACGCTCCCCGCGGGCCTTTCACTTAGCCGCGAAGGGACTCGCCGCACAGCATTGCGCGGCGGCCCGAAGAAAGAGAAGGAGTGCTTTGTCTTATGTCAAATAGTTCCCCACATCGGGCTAAAACGATTTCAATCAAACAGCTTCACGGAGCTGTCGCAACCGCTCTGGGAGCGGCCTCCCGCATTCATCCGGGAGTGCCGGTTCCGCCCACGGAGAATCTGATTCATATCCCGTACTGGATCTGCGGCATCCCGGTGCCGTGGCCACTCGAAACGCTGGGCGAGCCGCAGTTGAAGTTCGCCGCAATGTTCGCGGAGCACCTGAGCCAGAACCCGGCCATCGCGGGTCTGGGAGAAGCCGGCGCAGTGCAGGCGGCCGTCTACAGCACCGGCGGGCAGAGCTTCGCGGGCGTGACCGGCGTCGGCGCGGTACTGGGCGAATAACGTCAGGAGAACAGGCGATGCAGGAAGCGCTGTTATGCCCCAGTTCACAGCCGGGCTTCGAGGAATGCCGCGTACTCGGCGTAGTCCAACCCGGTGAGAATGGCGGCGCACCCGAGGTCGCGTATCTCAATCAGCACCTCCCCGTTACACGGGAGGTGCTGGATCTTGCCGCTCCGGCCCAACCCACTGAGGTATTTCGCCTGGCGGCCCAATGCCAGAGCGATAAATGCCCGCATTTCGACGGGGCGGATTGCCGTCTCGCCACTCGGATCGTGCAAATCCTGCCGGCGGTGGTTTCCACGCTGCCGGCGTGCGGGATCCGTCATGACTGCCGCTGGTTCCGGCAGGAAGGCGCGGCCGCGTGCCACCGCTGCCCACAGATTGTGACCGTGAACTACAACGTTTCGGAAACGATGCGCGAGGTTGTGGGAGTGGAGTCCTTTTCCTGCGGGAGCCACGCCGCGGGAACAGGCTTGACAATTGGCGAATAAAAGGCGAATATACGGGAATGTTGTTCGGCGATTCTCCCCTGCCGGGTCTGGCCGGAATCGCGCGCCTCGCCGCTCAAAGCGAAGTACTGGAATCCAAACGCACCGTCCGCTACTTTGAAATTGACTGCCGCAGCGTGCTGAACCGGACCAGGCCCGGTCTGCCGTTCACGTGGACCATCAACCCCTACCGGGGCTGCGAGTTCGCCTGCCGCTACTGCTATGCCCGTTACACACACGAATTCATGGAACTCCATGAAAGCCATGAGTTCGAGGACAGAATCTATGCCAAATCCAATCTGCCGCCCATTCTGCGCCGTGAACTGAAGCGGGTGCGCGCCACGGACTCCATCGCCATCGGCACCGCGACCGATCCCTACCAGCCTGCCGAACGCCGCTTCCTGCGGACACGTTCGCTGCTGGAAGTTTTTGCCGGCCAGTCCGGGCTCTCACTCTCCATCACGACGAAGTCTGACCTGATCCGCCGCGACATTCCGCTGCTGCGGAGCATCGCGAGCCGCAACCGGCTCTCCGTGAACGTCACCATCACCACGCTGGACGCGTCGCTGGCGCGCGCTCTGGAACCCCGCGCGCCGCGTCCGGACCTGCGCCTGCAAACTGTGCGCGCCCTTACCGACGCCGGAATCCCCACGGGAGTCTTTCCCAACCCGGTGATGCCACTGATCACCGATCAGGAAGCTCGGCTGGACGCGCTGGCGAAGGCGGCCCGCGAGCACGGCGCCAGCTACTTTGGCGGCGGACTGCTTTTCCTGATGCCCTCCTCCCGCCGGGTCTTTCTCCCGTTCGTGGAACAGCACTTCCCCCATCTGCTGCGCCGCTATCAGGAGCGCTACGAATCGGACGCTTATCTGAAAGGCCCTTACCGCGATATGCTCCGCGAACGCCTCCGCGCCATCCGCCAGCGCCATGGCCTTGCCTCCGGCGGGACACACGTTTCGGAGGAGCAGCGTTTTCCGCTGTTTGAGTCTTCGCAAGCTGGACTGCCTGGAGCTGGTATTTTGAGGCATGTCCCGTGAACCGTCCCTCGTGATCATCCGGCTGGCCACTCCGGCCGATGTACCGGCATGCGGCCAGATCCTGTTCGACGCATTTGCCACGCTGAATCCGCGGCACGGCTTTCCACCCGACTTCCCCTCACCGGAGGCAGCGGCGGGAGTTCTGGCCGGCATGTTCTCCGCGCCCGATCACTACTGTGTGGTGGCCGAACAGGGCGGGCGGATCGTGGGCAGCAATTGCCTCGACGAACGATCCGTGATCTCCGGCGTCGGCCCCATCACGGTGGACCCGGGAGCGCAGAATTCCGGCATCGGACGAAAACTCATGCAGGCGGTGATTGACCGCGCGCACAGCCAGGGCGCAGCCGGTGTCCGACTCGTTCAGGCGGCATTCCACAACCGGTCGCTCTCACTCTACGCCAGTCTCGGCTTTGACATCCGGGAGCCGCTTGCCTGCATGCAGGGCCGGACTCCGGGGCGAAGCGTGCCGGGATGCTCCGTCCACGCAGCACAGGCTTCCGATCTTGCCGCATGTGAAGCCCTCTCGCGACGGGTACACGGCTTCAGCCGCGGCGTCGAGTTGTCCGGCGCCATCCAGCGGGGCACAGCGCTCGTGGTGGAGCGCGAAGACCGCATCACCGGGTACACCACACACCTTGCATTCTTCGGCCATTCCACCGCGGAAACCAATGTGGATCTTGAGGCGCTGATCACGTCCGCGGAATCCTTCGCCGGCCCCGGAATTCTGGTGCCCACGCGGAACACCTCGCTCTTTCGGTGGTGCCTTGCCAACGGGCTTCGCGTCGTGCAGCCGATGACTCTGATGAGCGCCGGCCTTTACAACAAACCCGCGGGGGCGTGGCTGCCGTCCGTCATGTTCTGACCAGAGCGCGGTCCTGGTGCGAGTCGGGGTCAATAGCCTTTCGTTGTCACCCAGAAACTCTCTTCCCAACTTCCGCCCGCCGGGATCACCTGGAGGTCTTTGTAGACGCCCTTCTTCGCCAGGTTGAGAGCATTCGTAATTCCCACCATTGGTTCAAACGCGATAAAACCTTTCGCCGGGGACGGAGCGACACCTTCCGCAGGCGGTACAGCCGGCGGTGCGATCCGCACACCCTGCGCCGGGTCCACGGGGAATGGACCACTCGGCGCAGTCGCGGCCGGAACCACACCGCGGCCCGGTCCAAAACCCCGGCCGCCGCGACCCGCACCGCCACCGCCCGCCGGCAGAGGCGTCGACCACAGCAGCACGGTCCGGTACTTTGGTCCGAGGGTCTCGTGCAGTTCCTTACCGTTGTACATGAGCTTCATAGTGGACCGCCCGTTGGCATCCCGTACCAGATCAGTAAACACATCATCGATCAGGGCGTAGTTCTTCAGATGGATGGCCGTACGGTCCTTGTCCGCGCTGAAGAAGTTCTCGATAGGCTGCGTCTCGCCCGTGGGCAGCCGCTGCGGGATTTCGATCCAGTGCGTCTTCGCGTCCACCGAGACGGTCCAGTCATTCCGGTTCCCTTCCGGCAGTTCGTAGATCGGATGGTAGCCGATCACGGCCGGCATGGGTTCCAGGCTCAGGTTGTCCAGCCGGGTCCGGACCTCCAGAGTCCCGTCCGACACGCGGTACGTAACCGTGATGGTGTGCGCGAACGGAAATTGCTTCATAAATTCGGGGATTTTATAAAAGTCGAGCCGGCAGGTCACCCACGCACTCTTCGCGTCGGCATGGTATTCGACCAACTGCCACGCCTTCGAGCCGTTCACATAGCCCGTCGAGGGAATCGGCCCCCGTACATTGCCGAGTTCCATGTCGAAGTTATACTTCTTCCCGTTGGCATAGAACGCCGTCTCATCGAGCCGGTTCGCAAACGGCGCCAGCAATGGCATCCCGTTCAGCCCGGAATTCTCCAGAAACGCTTCGAGGGAGGCGGAAGTGCGCACCAGGTTCTGCCCTTTCACCTGGATCTGCCAGGCCTTCCCCAGACTGGAGACCACGGCGACATTCATCTTCACGGTATTGTCCGCGAGCGCCACCACGTCGCCATCCTTTTTTGCCGTATACCGCTGCGCGGCGGCGGGCCGGGCGGCTCCACAAATCAGAGCCGCCGCTATGGTCAGTGACGCAAGTCCGTTCATTTTCATGCCGGTCGAAAGTATATACCAGGCCGATAGCAGGTCCCCCCATCGTTCAGTACTCCTGAACATTCCCTTCATCCAGCCGCGTTTGACTACCCGCCGAGTCCCCGATACATTCGGAATCGTACAGATTCCCGGTCACCGTGTTTCAACAATTTGGCCGCCGCCAGCGGCCCCGCGGCTCGTAAACGTTAACTCCCGGAGATGGCACTCACGTTTGATAACCTCAATTTGTCAACCGCAACCTTTTCCAGTTCCGTCTTGTCAACTAAAACCCAGGACTCCTGATCAACATGCCTAAAAACTTCACTGACCTCTCCGGCAAAGTCGCCGTCGTAATCGGAGGCACCTCCGGAATCGGTAAATCCATGGCCCTCGGCTTCGCGGCCGCCGGAGCCGATGTCGTTCCCACGGGCCGCCGCGAAGCCAATGTCGCCGAAGTCTGCGAACTGGTCCGCGCCGAAGGCCGCGAAACGCTTGCCCACACCGTCGACGTGGCCGACCGCGCTTCCATCGATTCCCTCCGCGACGCCGTCGTCGCGAAATTCGGCCGCGTCGATATTCTGCTCAACGTCGCCGGACGCATCAAGCGAACCCCCACGAAAGACATCTCCGAAGAGGAATGGACCGGCATCATCGACACCAACCTCACCGGTACCCTGCGCGCCTGCCAGGCTTTCTACGAAGCGCTCAAAATCTCCGGCAAGGGCCGCATCATCAACATCGCCTCCCTCAATTCATACGTCGCCTTCTATGAGGTCGCGGCCTACGCGGCCTCGAAATCGGCCGTGCTCTCGCTGACGCGCTCCCTCGCGGTGGAATGGTCACGCCACGGCATCAACGTGAATGCCATCGCGCCCGGCGTTTTCCGCACGGACCTGAACGCCGCCCTGCTCGACGGCACACCGCGCGGCAAGGAACTGCTCATGCGCACCCCGATGGGCCGCTTCGGCCAGACCGACGAACTGGTGGGCGCAGCCGTTTTGCTGGCTTCCGACGCCGCCAGCTACATCACGGGCCAGTGCATCTCCGTGGATGGCGGCTTCCTCTGCTCCGGAGTCAACCAGTAAAAATGAGAGCCTTCGTCATCGACGAACCCGGCCGCACCCGCGTCGCGGAACTCGAACAGCCCGTTCCCGGTCCGGAAGAGGTTCTGCTCCGCACCCGCGTCGTCGGCATGTGCGGCACGGACCTCAGCACGTTCCGCGGCAAGAACCCGCTGGTCAGCTATCCCCGCATCCCCGGCCACGAAATCGCGGCCACCATCGTGGAAGCCGGCAGCGGCGTGCCCGAACACCTTCGGCCGGGCCTGAACGTCACCCTCTCGCCCTACACCAGTTGTGGCAAGTGCGCCTCCTGCAAACGCGGACGCGTCAATGCCTGCCAGTTCAACCAGACGCTTGGAGTGCAGCGCGAAGGAGCCATGAAGGATTACTTCACGGCTCACTGGAGCAAGCTCTACGTGGCCGAAGGCCTCACCATCCCGGAGCTCAGCGTCGTGGAACCGCTTTCGGTGGGCTTTCACGCCGCCTCGCGCGGACGTGTGACCGCCGAAGACACGGTCGCTGTGATCGGCTGTGGCGTGGTCGGCCTGGGCGCTATCGCCGCCTCGGCCTACAAGAACGCCAAAGTGATCGCGATTGATGTGGATGACCGCAAGCTTGCCGTCGCCCGGCAGGCCGGCGCGGCCCACACCATCAACAGCCGCAGTGCGAACGTTCACGATGAACTGGCCGCGCTGACCGGCAATCTTGGCCCGGACGTCATCATCGAGGCCGTGGGCATGCCCGCCACCTTCCGCATGGCCGTGGAGGAAGTCGCCTTCACCGGGCGCGTGGTTTACATCGGTTACGCCAAAGAGCCGGTCGATTACGAAACGCGCCTGTTCGTGATGAAGGAAATCGACATCCTCGGCTCCCGCAATGCCCTCGATGAATTCGGCACGGTGATTGACGCGCTGCGCGGCGGCCGCTTCCCGGTGGACGCCATCATTTCGAGAGTCGTTCCGCTCGAAGAAGCGGGAGAGGCACTCAAAGCCTGGAGCGACGATCCGGGCGCTTACGTGAAGGTTCAGATCTCTTTCGAGTAAACAATCATGATGAAAATCGAGAAGTACACCATCGGCGTGGGCGACCGTTTCGCCCATCAGGCAAAGGCCCAGTTGCACGCCTTCCAACTCGCGGCGGAAAAGGGTGTGGACATTGTTCCCGTCTGGAACAAGTCCAACCGCGAACATCTCATTGTCGGCTCCGAACCTTCCAGCGTGAAGGCCGCCGCCGAAAAGGCCGTCGCCGAAGCCGGCTGGAATAAACCGTGGCACGTGGATGCCGATCACATCAATCTCGACACCGTGGATCGTTTCATCGCACCGAGCGATTTCTACACCCTCGACGTGGCCCACTTCATCGGCCAGCCCGCTTCCCCTGAAGACCTGGCCGCGTTTGCCGCGAAGCACCCCGAACTCATCGGCGTCTTCGGTCTGACCGCCGAATCCATTGCCACCGCCGCCTCGAAATACCTTGTCGCGGTCCGCGAAGCCGGCAAGATCTACCGCCACATCGAAGCGATCAAGGGCGCGGACAACTTCATCACCGAAGTTTCCATGGATGAAACCGACGCTCCGCAGACGCCCCCGGAACTGCTGGTCATCCTCGTCCTGATTGCCGACGAGAAGATCCCCATCCAGACCATCGCCCCCAAATTCACGGGCCGCTTCAACAAGGGCGTGGACTATGTGGGCGACGTCGCACAGTTCACCCAGGAATTCTCAGACGATCTGGAAGTGATTGCGTACGCCGTGAAGCATTATGGCCTGCCCGAGACGCTCAAGCTCAGCGTGCACTCCGGCAGCGACAAGTTTTCCATCTACGGGGTGATCCGCGAAGCCATCAAGCGCACCGGCGCCGGGCTGCACCTCAAGACCGCCGGCACCACCTGGCTGGAAGAACTGATCGGCCTGGCCGAAGCCGGCCCCGAAGGCCTCGCGCTCGCCAAAGAGGTCTACTCGGAAGCCTACGACCACAAGGAAGAACTCTGCGCCCCGTACGCTTCCGTGATCGATATCGATTATGCGAAGCTCCCGCTGCCGTCCGAGGTCAATAACTGGACCGCCGCGCAGTACACCGACGCGCTTCGCCATGTTCAGTCGAACCCCGGCTTCAACCTCAACGTCCGCCAGCTTCTGCACGTGGGCTACAAGGTGGCCGCCAAAATGGGTGAGCGTTACCTCAGCATGTTGCGCCAGAGCGAAGAATCCATCCAGCGCAATGTGAGCGAGAACCTTTTCGACCGTCACATCAAGCCGCTGTTCTTCGACTAAGGCGCGAGGCAAGGCAAAACAGAAAGGGGGCGGTCCTGACCGGGACCGTCCCCCTTTTTTGCGTCTACGCCCACTCTATTTCTGGCAGTTCGGGCAGTAGTGCGTGCCACGCTGCGCCAGCACGATGCGTTTGATTGGCTGCCCGCAGTTCACGCAGGGTTCACCGGTTCTTTGGTAAACGCGATGCGAATCCTGAAAGCTGCCTTTGCGGCCTTCGGCGTCCACATAGTTCGAAACTGAGGAACCGCGGCTGTCGATCGCTTCCGTCAGCACCTCCCGCATCGCCTGAAAGATCTTTGCCACGCGTTCTTTGCTCAGCGAGGCCGCCGCGCGCATCGGCTTCACGCCGGCGCGGAACAGGGCTTCATCCGCATAGATATTCCCCACGCCGCGCACCACGGCCTGGTTCAGCAGCACGGCCTTGACCGGCGACCCGCGTTCTTTCACACGGCGGGTAAACTCTTCGAGCGATACCTCCAGCGGTTCCGGACCGAGGGCCGTCACACGTTCCGGCAGTTCCGCCCCGTACTCAATCCGCCCGAACTGGCGCGGATCGTCAAACAGCATCACGCCATCATCCAGCGTGAAGATGGCATGGGCCCACTTCGTGCGCTCCACCCCCACCAGCAGCTTTCCGGTCATACCCAGATGCACCACGAGGAAACCGCGCTCCAGGCGGATCGCGATGAACTTGCCGTGCCGGTCAATCGACAGGACCTTCTGCCCGGCCAGCGCCTGCGCCGTATCCGCCGGCAGCCCCCGCAGTACGCGCAACTGGCCGAACTCGGCATTCAGGATCCGACGCCCCACAATCGCGGGGCGCAGCGTCCGGACCACGGTTTCCACTTCGGGTAACTCAGGCAAGGTCCACCAGGATGTCCCCGTCCTCAACGCGCACCGGGAAGGTGGGTACTTTGAGCGAGGCATTGAAGGCACAGGCCCCCGTGCCCGAGTGAAACTCCCACATATGCCAGGGACAGGCGATCAGTTCGCCGTGCAGAGCCCCTTCGCCGAGCGGCCCGCCGTGGTGGGGGCAAACGCCGTGGATCGCGCGCACCTCGCCCTCCACATTGCACAAAGCCACCAGGTCGTCGCCATGCTCCACTTCCATCAGCGACCCCGGTGGCAACTCTTTCAGAACCGCCAGTTTGGTCCAGGCCATCTTTTCATTAGACAGGACGGGCTGCCGCATTCCCACGAGTCGGCCCCCGGAAACAGCCGGATGCGAAAATAGAGTTTCAGTGGACTTCCTTTCCGGCCTCAATCCCCAACAACGCGAAGCAGTCGAAACGACCGAAGGACCGGTCCTGATCCTCGCCGGCGCGGGTTCGGGCAAAACCAAAGCCATTACGGCGCGCATCGCCCATCTGATCACGGCAAAACATGTGCCGCCGGGCGCCATTCTCGCGGTGACGTTCACGAACAAGGCCGCCGCGGAGATGCGGGAACGCGTGTCGAGGCTGCTCGAAGGCTACGAACTGACCTCCAGCCCCAACCTCGCCACCTTCCACTCCTTCTGCGTGCGCCTGCTGCGCCGCGATGGCGACGCTCTGGCCTCCATTCGCCCCGGCTTCACCCGCACCTTCAACATCATGGATGCGGACGATCAGCTCGCCATCGTCAAGGCGGCCTACAAACGCATGGGTCTGGACGACAAAGCCATTCCCCACCGCACCGCCCTCTCGCGCATCAGCGAGGCCAAGAGCAACAAGGAAACGCCCGACGAACTCTACAGCAAGTCCGTCGACCCCAAAACCACCAAAATCGCCGCCGTTTACGAGGAATACGAAAAGGCCCTGCGCCAGGGCAACGCGCTCGACTTCGATGACCTGCTGCTCGAAACGGTTCGCCTTCTTTATCACAGCGAGGAGGTGCGGGACGCCTGGAATCGCCGCCTGAGTCACATCATGATCGACGAGTATCAGGACACCAACCGCAGCCAGTATGAGCTGATGCGCCTGCTCTCGCAGCGGCATGACAACATCTGCGTGGTGGGTGACGAAGACCAGTCGATCTACAGCTGGCGCGGGGCGGACATCCGCAATATTCTGGATTTCGAGAAGGATTTCCCGAACGCGAAAGTCATCCGCCTCGAACAGAACTACCGCTCCACGAAGAATATTCTCGAAGCTTCCAGCGTCGTCATCGCCAACAACAAGGAACGCAAAGGCAAGTGGCTCTGGACGGAAGCGGATCAGGGCGACGAGATCACGATCTATCCCGGTCATGACGCGGAGAACGAGGCGCTCTTCATCGCGGATCAGACCGACAAGGTGCTCCGCCAACATAAGGACTGGCGGGTGGCGGTTCTGTACCGCACCAACTCGCAGTCCCGTCAGATTGAAGAAGCGATGCGGCGGTATGGCCGCAAGTACAACGTGGTGGGCGGCACCAGCTACTACCAGCGCGCTGAAGTCAAAGATATCATCGCGTATCTGAAGCTGGCCCACACGCCGTCCGATTCCATCAGCCTCACGCGCATTATCAACGTGCCGGCCCGCGGCATCGGCAAAACGACTCTCGAACAGGCGGAAAAGTTCGCCGCCGAGAACAACCTGAACCTTTGGGACGCCATCGCGAAACTGCTCGAAACCAACGCCTTCGGCACGCGCGCGCATTCCGCCGTCCTGCTCTTCCGGCATCTGATCCAGGATCTGGCCGAAGTGGTCCAGACAGCGCCCCTGAACGAGGCACTGAAGTTCATTGAGGACCGCACGGGCTACCGCAGGATGCTGGAGACGGACAGCACGCCGGAATCCGAAGCCCGCCTCGAGAATCTGGACGAACTGATGAACGCGGCGGCCGAGGCGGTGGAGCGCGGCGAAACCATCACCGATTTTCTGGACCATGCGGCTCTCGTCGCCCAGTCGGACGACATTGAAGATGGGGCGCAAGTCACCCTGATGACCATTCACAACGCGAAAGGCCTCGAATTCCCGATGGTCTTCCTCGCGGGCATGGAAGAAGGACTGTTCCCGCACAGCCGCTCCCTGCTGAGCGAAGCCGCCATGGAAGAGGAGCGCCGCCTCTGCTACGTAGGGATGACGCGCGCGGAAAAGCGTCTGGTGATGACGTGGGCGCGGTATCGCCGCCGCTTTGGCGGCGGCGAGCAGGAGAAGACGATCAAGTCCCGCTTCCTCAAAGAGGTGCCTTCGAATCTGGTGGTCAACCTGGGCGTTGACGAGAGTGAGGATCGGGACCAGGACTACCCGAGTGACCGCTATCAGGTCCGGCAACCGGAGGCACGGAAAATCGCTTACCCCGGCAAGACGTATAACTCCGTCGAGAACGTGCAGCAGTTTTTTAAGGACCGCGGTGTCAACGCCCCGCTCCGGTCGCCGCTGAGCCGTCCCACACCGCCCGTACTACCCGTCGTGAAACAGCCCGCGCCGCTGATCGAGGACGAACGGATGCCGTGGGATGACGTGCCATCGATCCCGCTAAACCGTCCCGTTTCAGCGCCTGCGCCCCGTCCAACGCCGCCGGTGGCTGCGCCTGCGCCGAGACCAGCGCCGCCGGTGGCGCGTCCCGCCGCACCCCGTCAGGGAGGACTTTTCGGAGCCCCGTCCACTCCCCCGCTGCCCTATTCGACGACCCGTCCGGCGAGCATGATTCCGGCCGTCAAACCACGTACTGAATTACCCAAAGTACCCCCTGCCGCCAAACGTCCACCACAAACAGGTACGATAGTAGAACACCCCAAGTACGGAACCGGTACAATTGTCCGGCGTGAAGGCGAGGGAGACGATGCGAAACTTGTCGTCAGTTTCCAGCGCCATGGGTTGAAAAAATTAGTAGAGAAATACGCAGGTCTCAGGAACAGATGAACACAAAGACTATTGAAGCACCCGAAGAACGCAAAGCCGCGAAGCGCGCCGCAAGGAAAGAAGCGCCCGCCAAAGCCAAGCGTCCGGCCACCGTCGCACGTGGCTCCATGAAGAAAAAGGTCAAAGTCATGGCCAAGGGTCAGACCCGGAAGCGCTGATCTTGAACAGGCTCCATCGAACCAGCAGCCTCTTCCGAACGAAGAGCATCGACGCGCTGATCGCCACCTCGGAAGAACCCGAAAACCGGCTGCGCAAGACCCTGGGTCCGTGGAGCCTGACCGCGCTTGGAATCGGAGCCGTCATCGGCTCCGGCATTTTTACCCTCACCGGCACCGCGGCGGCCGGGAAGGTGGAGAAGATCGAATCGATCTTTCACGCCACCGTCCTCGACCTCGCGATGAACGGCACCCACGCCGGCTCCATGATGGGGCGGCCGGGCGCTGGTCCGGCGATCACGTTGTCATTTATCCTGGTTGCAATCGCGTGTCTTTTCGCAGGGCTTTGCTATGCGGAACTGGCCAGCATGATTCCGATCGCTGGAAGTGCGTACACGTACGCCTACGCGATTCTGGGTGAAATTGTCGCCTGGATTATCGGCTGGGATCTGATTCTCGAGTACGCCGTTTCGAATATGTCCGTAGCGGTGGGCTTCTCCGCCTACCTGCAGGATCTAGGGGACAACCTCTTCGGAATCCACCTCCCCGCGTCCATCGCTTACCCGATGTTCGCGGCTTCCGGACAACCCAGCGGAGTGTTTAACATTCCCGCGCTGCTGATCACCCTCGCCGTCACTTTCATCCTGGTGCGCGGCGTGAAGGAAAGCGCGGACGCGAATACCACAATGGTTGCGATCAAGATCGCGGCCATTGTCATTTTCTGCGCCGGTGCGGCCCGCTCCATCAACGTGGAGAACTGGAAACCGTTTGCGCCGCACGGCTTCCCCGGCATCCTGACCGGCGCGTCCATCGTCTTCTTCACCTACATCGGCTTCGACTCAATCTCGACGGCTGCCGAAGAGTGTAAGAACCCCCAGAGGGATCTGCCCTTCGGCATTATCGCCACCCTGATCGCCTGCACGCTGCTCTACGGCGCCGTGGCGCTGGTGCTGACCGGGATCGTGAAATTCGACACGCTCAACAACGATGCGCCGGTGGCGAATGCGCTGAAACTGCTGGGCTACAACAAACTCCGGGTGGTGGTGACATTCGGGGCGTTGATGGGCATGATCTCGTCCCTGCTGGTCTATCAGTACGGCCAGGCCCGCGTCTGGTTCGCGATGTCCCGGGACGGTCTGTTGCCGAAGATGTTCTCACGGGTCCATTCGGTCTTCAAGACGCCGCATGTGAGTACGTGGATTGCAGGCTTCGTGGTCGGCATCCCGGCCGGTATCTGGGATATCGACACCTTCGCCGAACTCTCGAACATCGGGACACTCTTTGCGTTCGTGGTGGTCTCGGCCGGCGTGATCGTGCTGCGGAAGAAACAACCCGAACGCCCGAGAGGCTTCCGGGTACCCTTTGTGCCGCTGGTTCCGATTCTGTCCATCGCCTGTTGCGCGTTGCTGATGGCGGGTCTGCCGCTGCTCACGTGGCTTCGCTTTTTCGCCTGGCTGGTAATCGGTCTGGTGCTCTATGCGATCTTCGGTCGCAAGCACAGCGTCATGGAAACTCACGCCTGACACGGTTTGGGGATATACTGGCCCTTCGCTTTACCCAATCCGATCTTTACCCAAACCGATCTTTACCCACACCGATCTATGCCCACACCGATTTATGACGTCTGCGTGGTTGGCTCCGGGGCCGCCGGCGGCATTGTCACGAAGGAACTCTGCGAGGGCGGCGCCAAGGTAATCCTGCTCGAAGCGGGCGCCGAGGTGAAACCGCACCAGTTCCGGACACACTGCTGGCCTTACGAACTCGAAAACCGGGGCTACCGCTCCGAAAAGCAGGACCTCTTCTACCCCGGCGACGTTCGCTCCTCCATTCGCTACGAGCAGTCCGATAACGTGAGCGTCGACCGCATCCGGGTGCTGGGCGGGCGAACCGTGCACTGGAACGCCGTCGTTCTCCGCTATTCCCCCACGGATTTCCGCGAGCGCACGCTCAACGGCATCGAAGCGGACTGGCCGTTCAGCTACGAGGAAATCGCCCCGTATTATGACCGCATCGAGAAAATGATCGGCGTGTGCGGCAATGACGACGGGATCGATACACTGCCCGCCGGGAAGCACTACCTTCCGCCGCTGCCCCTGCGCTGCAGCGAGCAGATTCTGAAGCGTGATATCAAGCGCATGGGCGCGAGCGTTGTCTCTGTCCGCAAAGCCCTGCTCACCAGGGACTATGACAATCGGCCCGCCTGCCACTATTGCGGCCACTGCATGGATGGCTGCGATGTTTCCGCCATCTACTCCACGCCGGGCAGCATGCTGCCCAAAGCGCGACGCACGGGCAATCTGACGCTGCGGCAGAACGCGCTCGCGAGACAGATTCTGCTCGATAAAGCGGGGCTTGCGCGCGGCGTTTCCATCGTCGACCGGGAGACCGGCCAGGAAGAGGAGATCCGCGCGAAGATCGTGGTGGTGTGCTGCGCCACCATCGAATCGGCGCGTCTGCTGCTGAATTCGAACGTCGCCAATTCGAGCGGCGCGGTGGGCCGCTATCTGCACGGCCACGCCACTGGCCAGATGCAGATGTATCTCAAAGAATTGCAGGGCAGGGCGTTGGGCAATCAGGATGGCGCGCTGGACCAGTGCATCATTCCCCGCTGGGATACGAAATCGTACAAGGGTACGTTCGGCTTTCAGGTGAATTATCAGGGGTATATGTTCCCGTTCCAGGCGAAGTCCGTGCGGGGCTACGGGTCGGCCTTCAAGAAGCGCGTGCGGGAGATGGAGCCGGGCTTCCTGATGATGGGCGGCTATTGCAAGGTGACGGCGCATCCGGACAACCGCGTGACGGTGGACCCGAACACGAAGGACGCCCACGGGATACCGATACCGGTGGTGCAGTTCCGGTTCCACGACATGGACAAGGAAATCTATGCCTCCATGCGCGCGGCCGCCGGCGAAATGACCGGCCTGATGCAGGCCGACGTGACGGCGATGCCGCCCGCCACGCTTGCCGGTTTCGCCAGCCATGAGAACGGCACGGTCCGGATGGGCACGGACCCGAAGACTTCGGTGCTGAATGGCTACTGCCAGTCCCATGACGTGAAGAATCTCTTCGTGACGGATGGCAGCACGTTCCCCACGTCAAGCGAGAAAAACCCGACGCTGACGATTATGGCGCAATCGCTGCGCGCCGCGGATTACATCAAAGAAAAGCGCAAACGGAGGGAACTGTGAGCCTGGAACGCCGCACATTACTCAAGGTTCTTTCGGCGGGCGCCGTCGCACCCGGCGCGGTGCTGAGCGCGGCCACTCATTGTTCCCCCGGCACGGGCACCGAGTTTGAGAACTATTCCTTTGCCTTCTTCACGCCCGAAGAACAGGCTCTGGCGGGCCGGCTGATGGAAATGATCATCCCCGCCGACGACCACTCCCCTGGCGCGCTGGCGGCGCGGGTTCCGGCCTTCGCCGACATGATGCTGTCGCGAGGTTCGGAGCGAACGCGCGGTGTCTGGCGCAGTGGCCTGGCCGCCTTCCGGAATGCGCACGGTTCACCGGATGAGGTACTGGCTGCCGCGGCCGGCGAGGAGGAATCCCCGAAAACCGAACTGGGCCGGTTTTTTGTGGAACTGAAGCGGATGACCATCGACGGGTATTACACGTCGAAGACCGGCATCACCGACGAACTGCGGTACGAGGGCAATCAGCACCTGATGGCCGCGCCGCAGTGCACGCACGCGGAGCATCAGGGCTGATCGGTAACTGTCAGCGTTTTGAAATCGAGCGAGCGCCGCATGTTTTTATACTTCAGAATCAGCTCTTCGGAATCGACACCGGCTTCGAGAAACGGGCCGCCGAACAGTGGCCACTTTGAGTAGTCGAGCGGGTCTTTACCCCAGGTGAAGTCCATCTGCTTCCCGCGCAGCGAGCGGAAATGTACGGTCGGCACGGGGTTGAGCTGGAACTCCAGAGGGAGTTTCCGGATGGCTGCGGCGAAGGCTTCGAGACTTGGATATTCCGATGCCGCGGCGGCCTGCACGATGACGCCGTTGTTCAGAAATGGGCTGAAAAGCCGACGGCCTCCATCCGCAATGGGCTTCCACGACCACGGTTGCAGGGGCCGGACCGCGATATACGTGGAGGTCCCGCCACGCAGGAACAGCCAGCCCGAGGCGTCTTCACGTACTTCCCCTGTATCTTTCGAGAAGAACCCATTGATGTGCGGGAACCGGGTTCCGGGCGGGATGGAATAGATCGCGATCAGAGTGTCCTGATCCTGAAAGATCTTTTCATAGGGCGAACCACCCAGAAGCTTATCGGGTGAGTCATACGTCTTCTTGGAGCGCGCCACGCCTTCGACCGCGCTGTCGGGGCCAAATACGAAATAAGTCTGCAACTCATGAACGGAGGCAAACGGATGCGTGAAGAACAGGGTATTCTGCACGCCTCGCGGATCCGGCACGGACCAGGTGATATCCCACGAATGCTCCTGAATCGGCTGCAGGATGCCACCCTGATCGGAACTGACCGCGTATTCCTTCCTCACGTAAGTGGTCTTATAAACCGGGCCATGCAGATCGTCATTAAAACGCCAGCGGTTGCGTGTGCGCTTGCGTTCATAGTGGGTGTAAGGCTGGGTGCGATCCGTCGCGATCTTCTTCAGAATCTCCGGCGGCTCATAGCCGCTGGCAAGCAGGTAATAGAGCGTGTAGTTATTGGGGAACGGCATCGGACGGCCCACGCCAAACCAGAGGTAGCCGAAATCGCTCGAAACCCCCTTCCACTTTTCCACCAGCTGATCCTCATAAACCCGGGCATGGGCGCCCACGAATAAGCCGTCCAGGTTTTCCGGCGCATAGTCGGCAATCAGATAATCCAGCATCATGGTCGCGCGTTTTTTCATGGCGGGATCTTTGGCCCATTGGGCAAGATAAGAGATGGGCAGCAGATAGACGCCCATGTAATGCGGGGAATCATACTCCCCCTGGCCACGCGTGGTGGTGAGCTTTACCCAGCTTTCAATCCACTGCCGGGCTTCCTCCATGTTTGCGGCGGAGGACTTACCCGTATACCACTGGTCGCCCGGCTCATTCGGCCAGAGCTGACTCATCAGATAAAGCGACGTGTAGTACAGCAGGAAGTGATTTTCGGTATCGCCGCGATAGGGCATGTAAGTGCGCCAGGCATTGCGCAGGGCCTTGCGCGCCGAGGGTGTGAGCTGGCCCTGATCGAGATGCGCGATGGCGGTGACAGGGAACATCCAGAACATATCGCCGCTGGGACCGGCCGCCAGCAGGGTTTCGAGCTTCTGCGAGCACCAGGCGGGCTCTTCATGCTTCCAGAGACGCGCCGCAATCTGCCCGTAACCCTGATCACCCGGACCGGCATAGTGGGCGTAGGCATCAATCATGGCAAGCTTGCGGGCCTCAAAAGGCGGCGCGGATTGCGCCCCCAGATGCAGAGCACAGAGCGGCAGGGCAAGGAACGTCAGAAACAGAGTCTTCACTTTGCACTCTCCGGAATAAATTTCATGCGCGCCGCGGCACTGCCGTCGATACCGGACACGGTCCAGGTCTTACCGGCGTCTTCGGAAACATAGATGGCTTCTTCGTGAACGCTGGCGTAGAGACGTTCGGGTTTGGAGGGATCAAACGCGAGGGTGAGCACGTCCGTGCGCGGCAGGCCACTGTTGCGAGCCTGCCAGGTCTTGCCGGAATCTTCGGAAATCAGAACGCCCGGGCCCCAGCCCGCAAGTCCGATACGACCGGGAGTGGTGGGGTCAAAGGCGACGTCGTAGAGACTGCGGTCCACGCCGGCATGGCCTATGCTCTCGAAGGTTTTGCCGCAATCGCGGGAGCCGAAGAGCCCGCCGCCCTGTGTGGTGGCGAGCCAGAAGCAGGCATCGTGCGGGGATTGTTCCAGGTGCAGAATCTGCCAACCGGCCGCGCCGGCGATGCGCCAGGTCTGCCCGTCATCCTCACTGCGAAAAACGCCCTCTTCGCCGCCCGCGAGAAGTGTGCCGGATTTTGTGCGGTCCACCCGAATGGATTCCGTAAATTTGCGATGGAGTCCACCGGCAAGCTCCTTCCAGGTGACCCCGTTGTCATGCGTCACGCGAATGCCATGGCTGTAGGCGAAGTAGATGGTGCCGGGCGAATGCGGATCGACCGCCACATCGCGCAGTTCGGTCACATCGCTGCCGGTGAGCAGCGTCCATTTGCTGCCGCGACCGGTGGCGCGAAACAGTCCGTTGCCGGCGGCGAGATAGAGGATGGAGGGGTCGGCGGGGTCGAAATCGAGCGAGAAGAGAAAGGGCAGGTTGAAGCCGACATGCTCCCAGGGACCACTGGCGGTCTTGCGGAAGAGCCCGCTGGGCGGAAGCTTCGCGCCGACGACATATTCTTTGGCCGCGCTGGCGCAGGTGTAGAGGGTCGATTGCGCGGCAACGGGCAGGGCGGACAGCAAGGCCATCAGTACAAGGGCCAGTCTGGAATCCATGGTTCCCAGAATACTCCCCGCCCGTAACCGTGGACTGGGTAGAATGGTGCCGTGATGACTGATCGTCGATCTTTCCTGCGGAATGCCGCCGGTGCGGCCGTTTCCGCTCCCTTCTTCGTTCGGGAACTGCTCTCGAAGCCGCCGTCGGGAACCCTGCGCCTCGCGGCCTTCGGCGCTTCCGGAATGGCGTATTCCACGCTCGACGGCATCGCCTCGCATCCGAAAGTCAAGCTGGCCTGCGTGGCGGAAGTGGACGCGAACCGGTTGGATCGGGTAAAGAAAAAGTATCCCGACGCCCGCATCTATGCCGACTGGCGTGAAATGCTGCACAAAGAAAAAGGGCAGATCGACGCCGCCTGCGTGGGCACGCCGGATCATATGCATGCACCGCAGGCGATCACTTCCATGCACATGAATCTTCCCGTGTATGTGCAGAAACCGCTGGCGCACGACATCCACGAAATCCGCACTATGATGAAGCTGGCGAAGAAGAAAAATCTGCCGACCCAGATGGGCATTCAGATTCACTCCTGGCGCGAGTACAAGATTGCGGTGAAGCTGATTCAGAGCGGGGCGATCGGCAAGGTGAAGGAAGTCCACACCTGGAGCGAGAAGAAGTGGGGCGACGCAGCCAAACTGCCCACCACAACGGACCCGGCGCCGAGCGGCTTCAACTGGGATCACTGGCTGGGCGTGGCGGCGGACCGCCCGTTCATCAAAGAGGTTTATCATCCAGGCAACTGGCGCAAGCGGCTGGATTTCGGTACGGCCACGTTTGGGGATATGGGCTGCCACATTCTGGACCCCGTGTTCAGTGCGATGCAACTGGGTTCGCCCCTCTCCGTCCGCAGCGAAGGCGCGGCCCCCAATGGCGAAAGCTGGGCGCTCGATACGCTGATCCGGTACGTCTTTCCGGGCAATTCCCTGACTGCGGAAAAGACCATGAACCTCACCTGGTATGACGGTGACCGTCTGCCGCCGCCGGAGATTCGCGCGCTGGCGGACGGCGTGAAATTCCCGGGCCAGGGTTCCATGTTCATCGGCACCAAAGGCCAGATGCTGCTACCGCATATTGCGGTACCGACGCTGCTGCCGCAGAAGGATTTCACGGGCTTTGCAATGCCGGACGACAAGACCACCGACCACTACTTCGAGTTCGCCGATGCGGTACTGGGTATTGGGAAGACGTCCACGCCGTTTGATTATTCGGGTGCGCTGACGGAATCGGTGCTGCTGGGTCCACTGGCGACGCGGTTCCCGAATACGACGCTGCAGTGGAACGGCCACAAGGCAAAGTTCACCAATATGCCGGAAGCGAATCAGTACCTGCAGCGCAAGTATCGCGCAGGCTGGTCGGTTCCGGGCCTTGGCTAGTTTGCAGATTCGGGAACAGTACCGCGCGCTGCTGGAGGAAGGAATTATCCCATTCTGGCTGCGCGCGCTGGATCGCGAATACGGCGGCGTCTTTTCCTGCATGACGGAAGAAGGCGCGGTGGTTTCCACCGAGAAGTACACATGGTCACAGGCGCGGCTGGTCTGGACTCTCTCCGCGCTCTGGAACCGGTTCGAGCGCCGGCCGGAGTTCCTGGAACATGCCCGGAAAACGATCGATTTTCTGCTGGCCCGGGCGCGGGATGAACAGGGGCGTTTCGTCTACCGCACGACGCGGGAGGGCGAGCACCTCGAAGGGGCAACCAGCATTTATGCGGATTGCTTTGTCGCCTACGGCATTCAGGAATATTGCCGCGCCGTGCCGGATGCCGCGCTGGCCCGGGTGGCGGCGGAGATTCTGGAACGGGTCAAGCACCGCGTGGAGGAGCCGGATTTCAGCGAAACCGCACCCTACGCGCTCCCGCCGGAACGGCGCGCGCACGGGGTGCCGATGATTTTGACCGAGGTCACCGGGGAGGATGTGTATCCGCGGCTGGTGATGGACCGTTTCGTGCGCCCGGAGCGGAAAGTCCTGCTCGAATATCTGACACGGGATTATCGGGAACTGCCCGGCGCAGAGGGTCGCTTCGTGAACCCCGGCCATGCGATTGAATCCATGTGGTTCGTGATGCGCTGGGCACGCCGCCGGGGTGACCGGCAGATGATCGCGCGAGCGTCCGAGGTGGTCCGGTGGCATCTGGAAGCCGGCTGGGATCCGGAATACGGCGGGATCTTTCTGGGGATTGACGCTGGGGGCGCTGACGGAGATGCCGGCGAGCCATTCCTGCCGCATTCGGACAAGAAACTCTGGTGGCCGCACACCGAAGCGCTGTACGCCCTGCTGCTGGCGCATCACCTAACCGGCGAGCGATGGTGCCTGGATTGGTATCAACGGGTGCACGAATGGGCGTTCACGCACTTTTCCATGCCCGGGGTGGGTGAGTGGCGGCAGCGCCTGAACCGGCGCGGGGAACCAGTGACGGAAGTGGTGGCGCTGCCGGTGAAAGATCCGTTTCATCTGCCCCGGGCGGCGTTACTGATTCTGGAACTCGCGGGCTAGCTAGCGGCTTTCCGGACAACGCAAAGCAGGCAGAGACGCGCCGCTCAGGAATTGACGGACGGAGGCAATGAGTGACGGCTTGCGCGGCGTGGCGAGAGCGATGGGCTGATCCGTCATCGACTGCAATCTCGCGTGAGCCCCACAATCGGCAACCACGAACTTCGCGCCCCGCATTTTCCAGTCCCGCAGGAGTTCGTGGCCGGTGGCATCAATCCCGGTCAGACGGGTGACATCGAACACGATGTCGCGATTGCCAATGGTGGAATGGGCAGTCTCCCACGCCAGTTCGAGATCCCGTGCGCTGACGGCGGAAAGCTGCCCCAGCAAACGAAAACGGAAGGACTTCGAACCATCGTGGATGTAGTATTCAAACGCCATTGGTCACCGACACTGGTTTGGATCAGCCAGGCGCCGGTGGAGATTCAGAATTCCATGGGTGATACAAAAGCAGGGTGATACAAAAGCAGAAGCCGGGTCCACCATATGAATCGACGTCAATTCCTGATTTCCAGTTCGCTCGCCGCCGGACAGATGGCCGGGGCACAGCTTCCAGCCGGACAGGCCAGACCAGCCCCGAAGCCGAATGTCATCTGGTTTCTGGGCGACCAGCACCGCGCGCAGGCGCTGGGAATCAATGGCGATCCGAACGTCCGCACCCCGAATCTGGACAATATGCAGGCCATGGGCGTGCAGTTCACCCAGGCCGTATCCGGCTTTCCACTGTGCTGCCCGTTTCGCGGTTCGATGCTGACGGGCAAGTACCCGCACCATTGTGTGGTGGGCCACGAGTATCCGCTTCCCGATGGCCAGCCGACGCTGACGGAACCGCTGAAGGCGGCGGGCTATCAAACGGCGTACTTCGGCAAATGGCATCTGGGCGGCTTCCATGAAAGCACGGGGCGCGCCGCGCATTTCATTACGGACCCGAAGAAGCGCGGCGGCTTCGATAAGTGGGTGGGGTACGAGAACAACAACTCGCAGTACGACTCCTGGGTGCACGGCGGCGAAGGGAAAGACGCCTTCCATTACCGGCTGCGGGGTTACGAGACGGACGCGCTGACGGACCTGTTGATCGGGTACATCCGAGAGCAGGTGGAGGCGCAGCGGCAAGGGAACGGCAAGCCGTTCTTCGCCGTCTGTTCCGTGCAGCCCCCGCACGATCCGCCGGTTGCGCCGCCGGACTACCGGTCCCGTCTGAATGCGGGGAACATCGAGTTCCGGCCCAACGTGCCCTTCTCGAAACCAATCCGC
>CAIUOG010000112.1 GCA_903900705.1 uncultured Acidobacteriia bacterium | reverse complement strand
TGGCGATCCGCCCCCGGCCAAAATCGACATGTTCCGCCGCCAGCTGCAGACTGAATACATCGATATTCTGCTGCTGCACTGCCTGCGTCCCGCCTCCTGGGAGGCCGATTATGCACCCCTGAAAGACGGTCTCTCGGAAGCAAAAGACAAGAAAGTCATCCTCTCCCACGGCGCTTCGGTGCACGGTCTGCCGGCCCTGCGGACGCTGCCCGGCAACAAATGGCTCGATCTCGCCATGATCCGCATGAACCACAACGGCACCCGCATGGATACCCCGGTTCCCGATGCTCCCGAACCCGGCAATGTGGAAGAAGTGGTGGCGCACACCCGCAAGGTGCACTCGGAGGGTATGGGCGTGATCAGCATGAAGCTCTGTGGCGAAGGGCGCTTCACCTCATTTGAAGATCGCGACAAAGCCATGAAGTTCGCCATGGACCTCGGCGTCGTCGATTCCGTGACCATCGGCTTTACCGCCACGTGGCAGATCGACGAAGCCATCGAGCGCATCGCCCGCGTCACCAGCGCCTGACGCCGCCCCGCAAAAAACAAAAAGCCCCGCTTCGCCAGTCGGACGAGCGGGGCTTTTATTTGATAGTTGTATCCCGATTAAGCGCGCTTGCGGCGAACCACCGCAACCAGACCAGCCAGACCCGTGCCAAACAACAGGATCGAACCCGGCTCCGGCGTTGCCGCTGAGTCAGAATGGGCATTGCTGAATTGCAGGATTTCGGTCCCGTTGGTTCCGTCGTTCAGCCATACGAGGCCGGTGGTCACAGTCGCCGCGAAGGCGTCCATCAGGCTGGGGCTCTGCACCACGCCGGTGGCAAATGTATAAGAACCGTTCAGGAACAGTCTGTAGTTATTCCCGTTGCCGTAGCTGCCCGTTTCCCGGTTGTGATCGTAAGTGTTGTACTGAAAGCTCGAGCCGCCGAGGTCAATATCCGACTGGCGGTTGGGGTCGACGGTGGAGTCGTTGTTGATGGCGATGGTGGTGCCGCCCACGGTATAGCTGACGCCGACGGTTGACGGCGAAGTGGGGTGAATCGAGGTCCACGATTCGTCACCGGAGGCGGACCAATAACCGACATCTCCATAGCTGTTCGACGTACAGCCATTCGCGTCGTTCGAAGCAAAACCCCAGGTGGTATCCGCACATAAGGGGGCGCCGCTCTGGCCGGCATGGGCCAGCAGGCTCGTCACGTCGTACGAAACGCTGACGGTGACGGTCTGCCCCGACAGGTTCGCGCCGGCGCCCTGTCCGAAGTAATTGCCCGTGTCGAACGTGCCACTGTTGAAAGTCCCGGTCAGGGTTTCTGAAACGATGGTGCCCGCCATGGTCGAAGCCGGCAAGGCGAGAGCAAGAATGGCGAGGGCCACTCTGCAGGAATTCTTATTCACTTTTCCTCCGTAAACGTCGATTTTGACGACGTAGGACCAGTGTCGCAGTCCTATTTGTCCTGGCCCAACGGGTCCGGTCCTGGTACTGAATGTCACCTTTGAATTCGATAATTTTACATCCGGATGTAGCTGTCGACCTCGCCAACCAGAGGCCTCGCGTAGCCCACAAAGGCCTCGGTCACATCGTTCGCCTCCGCCGAAATGAACTCCGGGGGCAACAGCCGTTCCCGCCGCGCCACGTTCGCCAGCGGCGTCAGAAACGTTCGCCCCTCGGCGTCTAAGGCCACCATCACCCCCGTCTCCCCGCGCGCCGCCGCCAGCGCCGCGGCAAACCCGCAATCGAACGCTTCCCGCCGGTCCCGTTCCCTCGCGAAGGGCCCGCAGGATCTTCCCACCAACCCCGGTTTCTCCGCCCGCGCCCGCAATCCGGTCCGCTCCGCAATCCGCCCCGCCAGCGTATGGCCCAGGTTGGATGCCAGTTGATGGACCGCGCTGCCCGCCCGGTCCACCACCGCCCCAAACGGTGTACCGTTTTCATCCAGTTGCCCCTCGCAGATCGAAACCACGCAGTACCCCAGCCGCCGGTAGACCGCCTCCACGTCGGTCACAATCCGTTCCAGGCTCAGTTTCCGTTCCGGGAAATAGATCAGGTGTGGCGGATCGTCGGCCTGTTGCCGCCCCAGTGCCGTGGCCGCCACAATCCAGCCGGCGTTGCGGCCCAGCGTTTCCAGAATGCAGATCGGCGAGGGCAGGGAACGGCAGTCGGCCCCGGCATCGCGCGCCGCGCACGCGAAAAAATATCCGGTCGAGGCATAGCCCGGCGTATGGTGCGTCACCAGCAGATCGTTGTCGATGGTCTTCGGAATGCCGATCACCTGGAGTTCGTAGCCCGCCGCCCTGCCGGCCTGATCCAACTCCAGGGCGGTTTGCATAGACCCGTTGCCCCCCGTGTAAAACACCACCCGGATATCCCGCTTCCGCAGGGCTTCGAGCAGCCGGTCATAGTCCGCTTCCGCGAATTGTTTTCTGCTGGAACCAATGGCCGAACCCGGGGTCCGCCCCACAGCGGCCACCTCGCCCGCCGGTACCCGCAGCAGGTCTGTCAGTTCATCCGCGAACAGTCCGCCCAGCCCGAATCGCGCGGCAAAGAGGGCGGAGAAACGGCCTGCCGACCCCTCAATCGCCCCCGCGAGGCTCGCGTTCAGAACGGCCGTGGGGCCACCGCCATGGGCGATCACGGCTCTCGGTTGGGAATCGGTCACGTGCGGGAATTATGCCGCGGAAGTGCGATGTTTGGCAACCGCGCGCCCCGCCGGTTTTGCCGCTTCCGCTTCGCCTCGCCAGGCCTGCCACGCCGCCGCCACCTGGCGTATATGTTCGCCCGGTTTCGCCGCGTAAAGAATTCCCGCCGCCGCGAAGGCCGTGCGCTGCAGTTCTTTCTGCGCGCGCCCAATCAGGTCCAGCACTGCCGGCACGGTCTTTTTGGCGCCGAATGCCGCCGGGTCGCGCGACAGCACGTCCCGCAACACCGCCAGATTATGGTGATCGCCCAGCAGTTCCTGCAGTTCGCCGAGCGCCTTTTCGCGTGGCTCCGGTGACACGCGCAGCGCGCCATCCAGCAGTCGCACGTGGTACCAGTGTTCCTTTACCCGTTTTCGCAGCGAGTGCAGATTGTCCACGTCAGGTTCCGCCACCGCCCGCTTCAGCGCTTTGCGGCCATGCCGGTAGGTGCGCTCAAAGCCCTGTGCGATCGTCAGGAATTCACTGTCCGGCGCCTGCCAGCGATGCACCCGGCGCTTCAGCAGCTTGAGCGACGCCACGGCCCCGCCGGATACCGTGCGGCAATCCTCACCCCGCACCGTATCTTCCAGCCGGCGTCGCAACGCGGACCGCACCACCGCCAGTTGCTCCATCGCAGGGTCTGAAAAATACCGCTCGCTGAGCGCTTCCACCGTTTCGATCAGGGCCGCCGCGTCCCGCAGTTTCGAAAGCGCCCGCCCGGTGTCACGCAGCGCCGCGTCGTCCTTCCCGCCGTCTTCCCCCAGACAGGGCGACAGCAGCTTCACAATGCCGCGAAGCTTCTTGATGCTCTTCCGCGCCTGGTGAATCCCCTCATCGCGCCGCGACTCGTCTTCCTCCCGCAACTGCGCAATGGCGGCTTCCAGTTCCTCCGTCGCAATGCGACGCAGGCCCTGTGCCACGCGCTCGTTGTGGATTATGCGATAGGGCATGGCGAGGTCCACATGAACCCCTCATTATTGCAGATGGATGAATTTCGGGGAATGCCTCAGTTGATGATGCGTTTCCGGACCGCATACAGAATCAGATCCGCCGTGCTGTGCAGCGAAAGCTTCTGCAGAATATGGCCCCGGTGTGTCTCCACCGTCGTCAGACTGATATTCAGCAGTGACGCCACTTCCTTATTCGCCTTGCCCTCGGCCAGAAGCTGCAGAATCTCCCGCTCCCGGTCCGTCAGCAGTTCGTAGCTGTCTTCGAGGCCCTTCGATTCCAGCTGCTGCACGTACTCGCTCTGCAGCATCTGGCTGATCCGGCTGCTCACGAATGACCGCCCCGCCGCCGCCGCGCGAATCGCCGCCAGCACGTCCTCCCGCGGCGAATCCTTCAGCAGATAACCCCGCGCACCCGCCCGCAGCGAACGCAGCACATAGCTCTCGTCCTGGTGCATGCTCAGCATCACGATCCCGATCTCCGCCGCGCTCCCCAGAATCCGCCGCGCCGCCTCAATGCCGTTCATCTCCGGCATCGCGACGTCCATCATAATCACGTCCGGCGACAACTCCGCCGCCAGCCGCACACACTCCCGCCCGTCGCCCGCCTCGCCCACCACCGTCATATCCGCCTGCCGCTCCAGCAGCGCGCGCAGACCGTCCCGAAGTACCGTATGGTCGTCCGCCAGCAGGATCCGGATCTTTTCAGCCATCAGCGTTGCCCCGGTCAGGGAAGGAAATTGGAAGACTGCGCAAGGCTCACCGTTGCCGGCCTTTCCGGCACAGCCTTCGGGTCTGTCAGAACCCTGGGCTCCACCAGAACCTTGAAGTGCACCGGATCCCGTCGGCTGTTCGGCCGCCGGATCCCGGCCATCGCCGCCAGCCTGTCCACGGTGACGCGTTTGCCGTTCAGGCGGGCAACCCGCGGCATGCTCACCGCCGCATCGAAAGCCACGCCCGAAGTGTGGTCGGAAGACGGCACCGGCTGCTGCCGCAGCAGCAACTGATGCCGCGCGAACTCCGCGCCCACTTCCTCGCGCAGCGCACTGCACCCGGCCGACCGGTTGCCCCGAAGCTGCTTCACCCACTTCATCCACACCTCATGCAGATGCGCCTGATAAGCCGGCGGGCGGTAGGCGGATTTCAGCACAAACGTTCCACCGAGCGACGTCACCATCTCCCGCAGCGCTGCAAGCGCCTGCGCCGCGTCCGGCGCGAGGCCCTCCACATCCGCCGCCGCGACTTCCGCGTTCTTTTCAAATGCCAGCGCTTCCTCGCCCTCAATCTCCGGCAGCGGCGCAACCTTGCATCCCGACAGCATCCGCGCCCGGGCGAGCGATCGCAACTGCGCCGTCAGCGGGTCGGTCGTGCGCAGCGAAAACAGCGGCAGCGGCTCATCCTGCGCGGCGGCTGGAGGGGGGACCATGCCCATGACGGCGCACAGGGCGGAGAACAGGAAGAGTCGCCTGACCTCGCGGTAGAAAAAAGCCCGCTTCAAATGATGGA
Organism: uncultured Acidobacteriia bacterium; assembly: GCA_903900705.1. Lineage (GTDB taxonomy): Bacteria > Acidobacteriota > Terriglobia > Bryobacterales > Bryobacteraceae > BOG-234. The sequence goes on along the minus strand of CAIUOG010000112.1, from coordinate 8,491 downwards.
AATCTCCTGATGGTCTTTAAGTCCGGGAACGTCTTTCGGCGTTAACTGTATCAGACGCGACAAAGTAACAGTTTACCGGGCCGCCTCCCGCGCGTTTTGTCTTAAGTTTGTCCGTCGGCGTAAATAGAATATAATGATAGGTATCTGTTTTAGAACCAACGGTATTACTACTCTCCGGCTAGCTGACACCTTCCCTGCGCATCCATAACTTTGGATCCAAAAACGAAGGCCGACACACCCTCCCGAAAGTAGCCCGGGGCTCTCTGATTAACGGAGCGCCACGGAATCCACACACCAGAAAAGGACGAAATGAACAGCAGAATTGCAATCATCGGCATTCTTGCGGCCACTCTCGCGACACATGCGATGGCTCAGGTTGCCGGCACCATCAACGGATCCGTGGTCGATCCCGCCGGAGCTTCCGTACCGGGAGCAACCGTCGAATTGTACCTGACGGACGGCGTCAAGCCGGTCATCGCCTCAAAAACGGGCTCGGACGGGCATTTCACCATCAGCGGCGTGCGCGCTGAGACTTATCAGATCAAAATCGTCGCGACCGGGTTCTCCCCGTACTCGCTGAGCAACGTCGTGGTCGATCCGGCCCGCGAAACCTCGCTGCCCGCTTTCAAGCTCCAGCTGGGCACCGTGTCTTCGGCCATCGAAGTCAGCACCGAGGCCGAAGGCGTGCAGACGGCCAACGTGGAAGTCAGCAACACCGTCACCATGCAGCAGACCGCCTCGCTGCCCGTGGTCAACCGCAGCCCGCTCACTCTCATCGGCACCCAGGCCGGCGTGCTGCAGACCGGTAGTGACTCCACCACCATCAACGGCCAGCGCAGCAGCTTCACCAACATCACCATGAACGGCATCAACATCCAGGACAACTTCATTCGCACCAACGATCTGGACTTCCTGCCGAACCTTCTGCTCTCCGGGCAGGTTGCCGAGTTCACCGTTTCCACCTCCAACATGGACGCGTCGCAGACCGCCGCCTCCGCCGTTACCTTCATCACCCCTTCGGGTGGCAACGCCTATCACGGAACCGCCTACTGGTCGAACCGCAACAACTATTTCGCGGCCAATACCTGGTTCAACAACTTCAACCACATCAGCCGGCCGTTTCTGAATCAGAACCAGCTGGGCGCCTCCGGTTCCGGCCGCATCATCAAAGACAAGTGGTTCTTCTATGCCAACTATGAAGCCTTCCGGCTTCGCCAGCAGACCACCGTCAACACCACCATTCTCACCTCGGACGCGCGCAACGGCGTCTTCACTTACGTCGCGGGTGGCGCGGTGCAGAAGGTCAACCTTCTCACGCTGACCGGCAACTCCATCGATCCCGCCATCGCCCCGCTGCTTTCGCAGGTGCCCACCGCGGACAAGATCAACAACCTCACCATCGGTGACAGCTCTTCTTCGCTGCTGCGCAACACCGCCGGCTACTCGTTCCTCGGCCGCAACAATCGCACCCGCAACAACGTCACCGGCACTTCCGACTACGTCATCTCGTCCCGCCAGCAGGTCAGCGCCTCCTTCAGCTGGAACAGCGACCTCCTTGACCGTCCGGACGCCGCCACCGACTACTCCCTGGTGCCCAAAGTCTCCAATGACGACGTCACCAAATTCACCAGCGGCTCCTGGCGCTTCACCCCCACCGCCAACATCACCAACGAACTCCGCGGCGGCCTGAACCTCGCCCCGGCCGTCTTCGCCACCTCGCAGCAGTTCCCGGGCGCCATCATTTCCGGCCTCATCTTCACCAACCCGGTCAACACCTTCCGCGCTCAGGGCCGCAACACCAACACCTACAACATCAACGACAACGCCACCTGGGTGAAGGGCAAACACTACGTGAAATTCGGCTTCGCTTACCAGTCGATTCACACCGCGCCCTACAATGACGCGGGCATCAACCCCACCTACACCATCGGCATCGGCACCGGCCACACCGGTCTGGTGGCCAGCCAGCTCCCCGGCATCAGCGCCAGCGATCTGACCACTGCCAACAACCTGCTCGCCACCCTCACCGGCGCGCTTTCCAGCAGCAGCCAGACCTTCAACGTGAAGAGCCAGAACTCCGGCTTTGTCAACGGCGCCACCAACCTGCGCCACTTCGTTTACGACAACTACGCGGGCTACATTCAGGACAACTGGCGCGTCCGCAACAACCTCACCATCGAAGCCGGCCTCCGCTACGAACTCTACGTTCCCCTGCGCGAGACCGACAATCTGGAACTCGCCGCCCAGCTTCTGAACAACAACGTCGCCGCGACGCTGCTCAGCCCCACCGGCTCCTTCAACTTCGTCAACGGCGGTTTCTACCATGCCGATAAGAAGGACTTCGGCCCCCGCATCGGTTTCGCCTGGAACGTTTTCGGCAACAACAAAACCTCCCTGCGCGGCGGCTATGGCATCTACTACGTCAACGACGAAGTCATCACCAGCGTCCGGAACAGCCTCGAAACCAACCCGGGCCTTTCCTCCACGGCGACCCAGAGCGGCCTGACTCAGTTCGCCAATGCCGCCCCCGCGCTGCCCGTGCCGACCTTCAAAGTCCCCCGCACCACCGTGGATAACTACGCCCTCAGCGTCAGCAACGCCATCGGCATCACCAACCCCTACCTGAAGACGCCCTACGTGAGCCAGTACAGCCTCACCCTGCAGCATGAATACAAGGGCACCATCTTCTCCGTCGCTTACATCGGCAACCACGGCACCAAACTGCTGCGCGGCACCGATTACAACCAGGTTCAGATCCAGCCCAGCGGCCTGCTCTCTGACTTCCAGCGCGCCCGGAGCAACGGCTTCCTCGCCCTTGCCTCCACCGGCAAATTCACCCCCACCTACAACGCCGCCATTGCCGGCAGCCAGCCGCTGACCTTCTTCCCCAGCTTGCCCAGCGGCGGTCTTCTCACCAACTCGACCGTGCTGTCCGACATCCAGACCGGCCAGGTGGGCGAACTCGCTTCCCTCTACCAGACCAACGGCCTGAACGGCAGCACCAGCTTCTTCCCGAACCCGAACGCCCTCGGTGCGAACTACACCTCGAACGGCGCGGATTCCACCTACAACAGCCTCCAGCTCGATGCCCGCAAGCGCTACGCCCACGGCCTCACGCTGCAGGCCAACTACACCTGGTCGAAGGTCCTCTCGAACACCCTGGGCGACACCCAGACCAACTTCGAACCCTTCCTCGACAACGCCAACCCGCAGGCGGAACGCGCCCCGGCGCCCTTCGATCTGCGGCAGATCTTCAAGGCCAACGGCATCTATGACCTGCCAATGGGCCCCGGCCACAACTTCAATCCGAAGCACCTCGGCCGCGTTCTCGGCGGCTGGTCCATGGGCAGCATTCTCACCTGGCAGTCCGGCGCGCCTTTCTCCATCTACACCGGCGCGCGCGGCACTCTCAACCGTGCGGCCCGGTCCACCTACAACACGGCGGTGCCGCTCGCCGCGGGCAGCGCTCTCTATGACAACTTCGTCTTCCGGGAAACGCCCAACGGCCCCTACTTCGTGAACGCTTCCGCCATCGGCGCGGACGGTCGCGCGGTCGCCGCCGACGGTTCCGCTCCCTTCACCGGTCAGCTCTTCGCCAACCCGTCGGCGGGCGCCATCGGGTCACTGCAGCGCCGGAGCTTCCATGGGCCGAACGAGTTCAACCAGGACTTCGCGCTCATGAAGGACACGAAGATCTTCGAACGCCACACCATTCAGCTCCGCATGGACGCGACCAACATCTACAACCATGCCAGCTTCTCGGTGGGCGATCAGAACATCAACTCCACCACCTTCGGCAAGATCACCAGCACCTTCTTCGGTCGCCGGCTGATCCAGTTCTCGCTTTCTTATAAGTTCTGAGAAATCGCGGGAATCAGAAAGTAAAAGCCCCTGCCGCGCGAATGCGCCGGCAGGGGCTTTTTGTTTGGTATCAATGTCGAAGATTCGGATATCTACGCCGAAACTGCTCCTGATAGTAGGTTCCCAGGCAGCTTGTCAGCATGTTCCGTTCCGGATCAAGTCCATACCACCGGCTGGCGGCATCATTTTAGCGCGCTGATAACCGCTGGAAATGGCACCTCTTTCCCCGCAATCCGAACCCCCTGCACTTGAACCCATCTCAAATACGGCGGGCGCCGCGCCTTTCCAGACCCTGGAGACGTTCAACTACCCAAAGTCGCCGTTGCCAAAGACCGAAAGAAGGGAATCCCGCCATTAGAAAACGTGCATATCCGTACATGGAGGAGGAGGCCCCCCCGGCCGTCCCTCACCCACGCCCTCAAACCCGGCAATGCCACCGCAACACGGAATCATACTCCTCCACCCCCTCATACCGCTCCGGCCGCTTCACCCCCGCCTCCCGAGCCTGCAGCGCCTGCGCCAGCGCCACCCGCTCCTCCTGCAGTCGCATCAGTCGCCGCACCGGGCTCTCCTGCGTCCCATCATGATTCACCGAAAAATATCCAACCGAACTCATGGCCTCGTCTCCCTTCCCTCCCTGTAAACTCGCCGCCTTTCAGCAATACAACTTCCCGCCCTGCGGCCCGATCATCTGTTTCACCCTCCGCCCCTTCCACACCGCCAGCGCCAGCGCAATCACCAGATCGTCATGCTCCCCGCACCCATCCGCCCCCAACCGCACCCGCCCGTTTTCCCGCCGCTTCCCCTTCACCTCCATCAGCTCCCGCACCAGCTCCGCCGCCCCCGGCATCTTCTTCGCAATCCGCAGTTCGTCCCGCTCCAGCAGCACCTGCACCCCCGCCACCAGATCCCGCTTCGGCACATTCCAGTGCTCCACTCCCGGCCCCGACCCGCTCCGTACCTCCTTCTCCCCCGCCGTCATCTTCACCGCGCTCAGGTCGCACCCCAGCCGCGCCCGCTCCAGCATGTCCACCACCGGCATCCCCACCCCCGTCGCGTCCACCACCAGCGAACACCGCCCCCGCAACTCCGCATGCCCCACCAGTTCCCGCACCTTCTCCACCACTTTCGGATACGGCGTGCCCAGCGGCAGCCGCCCCACATGCCGCACCAGCAACCCTCCGAACGCCGGCGTCTGATACCCCCGGATCAGTTCCAGCTTCTCCACCACCGCCACCGCCGAGGGATCCTGCTCCTTCCCCAGATCCAGTCCTATGTAAAACATCCCCGCCTCACCAGCCTGATCCCGGAAACAGCGGCTTCACCGTGTCGTCCAGCGCTCGCTCCACCATCTCCCGCGCAAACACGTTCGTCCCGTTCTCCACAAACCCGCACAAAAACTCCTGTTCGAACCACGCCTGCCCCATCTCCGCCAGTTGCTCTTCCAGAAATGCCATCGGTATCCTCGGGCACTCCGTCGCCCGCACCGCCACCTTTTCCCACGTCGGCCCGCCGAACTCCCACGTCTCGTAAAAGAACCCTCTCTTGCCGCACGGCGTGCTCATCAGCCACAAATCCCCGTTGCCCACCGCCAGCATCGGCAGCAACGCCTTATACATCGAATCCTCCACCCGCGAGGCCTCGTCGATCACGATCATCGACACTGCTGAGAATCCCCGCACCGTCGCCTCCGTCCCCGGCAAGCCCACAATACGGCTCCCGTTCGGCAGCAGCAGCGACATCGGGTTGTCCCCGTCCCCGCGCGCCGCAATCCCCAGCCGTCCCACCATCTCCGCCGCCTTCCGCACAAAACCCGCCGACTGTCTTTCCGATGGGCTCGCCACCAGCACCAGCGACCCCGGCCTCGTGTAAGCCCGGTGTACCGCTTTCGCCGCCGTCACCGTCGACTTCCCCCATTGCCTCGAACAATTCAGAATCCCCCGCCGCGCGCCGCTCCGCAACACCGCCGCCTGCCGCTCGTCCGGCTCAAACCCCAGCCTCTCCCGCGCAAACGTCACCGCGTCCGTCTCCACCCGCTCGGTCACCCGGCCCTGCCACCGGACCGGCCGTTCATCATAGTTATAAAAAATGTCGTCGTAAAGAATGTCAGCCACAACCACCACCTAACACGACAAACGTAGTCACATGCGCCCTCCCGCCGCGCCGCCTTTCCTAACCGCCTGAAAACAATACCCCGTCGGCCCGAAAAGAAATTCTCAGCACCTGTGACTAAATAGAACGACCTTCAGCTTGGTCCGGACAGGAAAGCGGATTCTCCCCGATTCCGATCACCCTTCGTGCCGTCGGGCCGGAGGTGATCAGGATGGAGAACGGTGATCAGGATCAGAGGAGAATGACGCGAGGAGCGTATGCGTCCCATGTAAACCCAAGGATCGGCGCTAAACATTGCAAACGGGTGAAAATAGCGGCCCCGGAGCAAGGCTGAAGCAATTTGCCCGGAACGCAAAGCCCATGACAAGAAATCCTGCGGCCTGATCGACATCAGGAGAAGGGGTGATCGACTCCGGAGGAGAATCAGTGATCGTCTTCAGAGGAGAACAGGTGATCGGAATCGCGGAGATTCCGCAGCCGGCCCTCCTCTGTTTCCAGAATCGGTGCGGGTTAGCACCTCCGGACGTGGTACATTTTTCAACCGGCATTATCGGGATGTGTGCACTGGCGCTGACAGACGCTCCGGCAGCCACTTACAGGAAACGCGCACCGCCCTGCGCACCCCCGCCGGCCCTTCGCTGACGCTCAACGCAGACGTACGCCTCAACTTATCCCCTCGATAAGAGACCTGTGCGGCTTCATTCAGGGTCAGGGCTCCCCCCATCCCGCTCCCCCGGCCACAATCGAATCCCCAAAGAGGGGAAGGGCCTCACCCCGCGGCATTCAGTGCGCGCAAGCGCGCTTGCCGCTCCTCTGGGGGGGCTCCGGGTGAACCACGGACCCCGGTTCAGTGAACCGGCACGCGGACTGAAGAACCTTGATCGCCCCCTTTGTCCCCCTCCCGGGGAAGTGCCGCCGGCGCGTCCCGCGCCTGCCGTCACCGCTTGATTGCCGCGCTGCTTCAGAGCCCGCCCGGCCCAAAGGGCCAGGCGGGCCTGAAGCAATACGCGCGGAGAGGTGCTAAGGCTGCCCCACAGCGCGTCGTTGACTTATTGCGGATCTATCAGGCAGAGCTGTCCACTTGCCCACACAGCTTGGTGCATGTTCATTAGCGGGAAGAATTTCAACCCGTGAACACTAGTCGGAAAAGACTTGGCAGCAAACTCATAGATTTCATGCTGAATGGGAGCAACCTCTCCCGTTCGGAGAGTCCGAAGGACACTGCGAATTCTAGTCGCTTGACCAGAACGTATACGAAATATCTGTTCCTCGCTCTCGTTTTCTGGGATGTAATTGATCGTGCGTTTTAGCGACTCAACTTCCGCTTTTTGATTCAGGCCATATTCATCAATAATCGCCCAATCTCCAGTGCTGTCATCTTCCGTAACGAAAATCTTATCAGCACTTTCACCTCGGTACTCGACACCACCGTACACATCGGATCGGGTTTCGTTCAGCCGCGTCTTCCATTCGGTCTGACTTTTGTAGCCGCACCACTGGTGACGCGTGTCGTCCCTCAGAAAGTACATGGTCCGCTGCGCAGCCTGTGAATCTAAGTGTTTGGGAACTAACAAGCACAAACAACACGAAAGGATCATTGTGAACTGAGCAGACATCGTTCCTCCGAGGCTAGGGATGCTCGCGCCTGCAATTGGCTACTTGGTCAGGATCAGGAACATGGACATTCTCGAAATGCACGTAGTCCGGCGTATTCCACGTTCCGCCCCACGTCAAACCCTGGTTCTTCATCGCAAAGAGAATCTTGTCCCATGTCGCCGCTGGTACCCCGCGGTATTGAATGTCAATAGCCTCCCCGATCTCATGCGGAGATTTCCCTACGGGAGCAGCCCCGTAAGGCGAGTCCTCTACGCCCTGCTGCTTGGCTGCGGTCCGAAACCCGGAAGTTATGGTTGGAACTATCCCCTCAAGGTTGAGGACCGCGAATGCGACGTCAATCTTGGCCGCTATGTCGGGCGCAAATTCAGCATCGACACCGGCCTGGACGATGTAGTTGCCCGTAACGTGATAGAGCGGACAATCGCCTGGATCAAGCCGATCCAAAGTTTCGCCAATGGCGTTCTCCCACTCCTTTTCCAGCTGAGCGCGGGTACCTGTGAGGATTGAATTCAAGGTAACCAAAAGGCTTCCGCCGTTACTTGTGCACTGAACCTCGGCCGTCGTCACTGGCTCCAATCCATTGTCCGGATTGGAATTTGTCGTAAAGGTCCCAACGACATGGCACCGGGCCAATCCACGCGGATCATTGTAGTTGATCGGATCCCCACCGGCGTAAGAATATCTGTTCCAGCTCCCGGGATCCTTCGCGCCACCGCTCGCCATATACGGATCGGCCGTATTAAACCTTCCCAGCGAACTGGCATAGAAGCGCTGATCCGCATAATCCAATCCCGTAAACGAATCCCGCGTATAAGTCCCGAACTTCACCCTGTCCCCGGCCGTAGCCGTCAACTCCTCCCCAAACGGCAAATACCGCGCTCCACCAGCCCGATTCGTCCCC
>CAIUOG010000111.1 GCA_903900705.1 uncultured Acidobacteriia bacterium | reverse complement strand
GGCGGAGCTTCAAACCCGCGAATCACCTCTTCCGGACTGATGTTGTTTTCTTTGGAGCGGACCTTGAAATCATGTTGCGGATCCTGCGCCGGCGCGCTGACGAGTGCCAGGAACAAGGTCAGGAGTACGCGCTTCATGCCCGAGCCTTCGGGCGGATTTTTGCCGGGACGCCGACAGCGATGGAATTCGGCGGCACGTCCTGCAATACAACGGCGTTTGCGCCGATGCTGACGTCATCCCCGATATGAATACTGCCCAGAATCACCGCCCCCGCGCCGATATCCACGCGGTTTCCAAACACGGGCGCGCCACGCTCGTTCGTGCGCCGAAGGCCGACCGTGACGCCGTTGCGAATCACACAATCGTCCCCGAAAACCGCGTCGCCACTGACGATGATGCCGCCAAAATGCTCGATGGTGAACCGCCGCCCGACCGTTGCCTCGCAAGGCAGATCAATGCCGGTCAGTATCTGGCTCCAGAGCTTGAGAACCCGGTAAATCATGGAGAGCGGCAGGCGCAGCAGGCGCGGCTTCACGGTGTAACGCCAGCGGCCGAAACGATAGACGAGCATGACCCAGAGGCCCTGCCGGGAGAGCGCGCCGTGGTAGGTTTTCCAGTCTTCGCGGATGTTTTCAAACATGCGGCAACCCCGGTTTTCTCACGTTCTGCTCACCCTGTTTTTACCATGGCCGCGGCGGAGAAACGCGCCCCCCCGAAGTCTCTTTCCATGCCTGTTCGAGTAAGCGCACAAGTGCCAGGGATTCTTCCGCCTTGCCGCCCGGTTCCGGCCTGGCGCGGTTCTTCCTGGCCCGCAGCCGGTGCCAGGTGGCCTCCAGTTCCTTCGCCAGCCACGCGACGCTTCCATGATGTTTACGGTAATACAGAAACTCCGCGCGCATGCGCCATAACGCCAACTGCGAACCGGACTTCGACATCGTCAGACTTTGCACCGTTTTTGATGACTCTCCGCCCAGATGAATCACCTCCACATCCGGCCAGTAGTGCACGCCGTATCCGGCATGGACGATGCGGCGGCAGAGATCGACCTCCTCGTAATACAGGAAGAACGCTTCGTCGAAATACCCGACCCGCTGGAGGACGGAACCCCGAATGATGGAGAAGGCGCCGGGCACCCAGTCAACATAGGCCTCCACGTCCTGGTCCGCCCAGGTACGGTCAAATTGGCCGAAGAAGCGCGACTTCGGGTATTTGGTGGAGAGGCCGGAGAGCGTAAGGAAATCGTTGAGCAGCGACGGGAAGAGCCGCGAGGAGGGCTGCCAGGAGCCGTCACGCCCGACCAGACGCGCGCCCCCGAGGCCCACACCGGGCTCGGCATCCATATGGTCAATGGCGCGCCGGAGAGCCTGGGGCTTCAGAAACGCATCGGAATTCAGCAGCACCACATAGCGGCCCTGCGCCAGCGGGAAGGCTTTGTTGTTCGCGGCTGCAAACCCCAGATTGACCTGGCTGCGAATCAGGCGGACCTGGGGAAACTCCTGCTCCACCATATCCGCGGAACCGTCGCGCGAGATGTTGTCGACAACAAAGATTTCGTGGCTGATGCCGGCGCACTCCGCCAGCAGGCTGTTGAGGCACTCCCGGAGCAGATCCCTCGTATTGAAGGAAACAATGACGATGGAAACATCGGGTTTCATGACTTTCCCTTTCCGGCATCGGCACTGCCCGCGTCCGGTTCCCGTTCGGTACGAACCCATGCGGCTCCGGAACGGGAGGTGCGGATCAGCCGTGGAATCAGCAGTATTTTCCAGATAACGTAGAAGGGCGCGAAGAAGAGGATACCGGCGTCACGGAGCCCGCCGCCGCCCACGCGAATGGCCGCCATCAGGTGCACAAACACCACCAGAAGGCCGGCAAGGCCCAACTCTCGCACCCAACCCGAACCAGCCGCAACGGCCACCAGCAGCAGCACCACGTGAAAAGCGAGGGGCAGCAGTAACAGATCAAGACAGGGCTCGATCAGCAAGGTGTTGCCGGCCAGCACTTCGCGCAGCAGGATGGGGATTTTCTCCGCCATCATGCGGAAACGACCGCCTTCCCAGCGGGCACGTTGCGTCCCGACCCCGGCCCCGGCCACCGGCATATCGCCGTAGACCGCGGCTCCGTCAATAAACTCCACGCGGCGGCCGGCGCGCACCAGCGCCAGATGGTACTCCAGATCTTCCACCACGGAGGATGCGGTATAGGGCACTTCGAGCAGAGTGTCGGACGAAAGAGCGAACCCATTTCCGTAAATTCCGACCGAGAGACCCAGACGGTCCCGGCCCCGGGGGCGCAGGACGTTGAAGCCGTAGAGGGCGACATTCATGAGTCGCGTCCGCACAGAATCCGCGCTGTTCCGGACAATGTAGCGGCACTGGGCGGCATCCACGCCGGAGCGGAAGGCTTCCACCATGGCCTCCACAAAATTCGGGGAGACCTCGCTGTCGGCGTCCACGATGACGAAGGCGTCGAAGCCTTCGCGCAGCAGAGTGAGGAAGGCAAAGTCGAGGGCGTAGCCCTTGCCGCGTTCCTGGTCGTTAAATCGCACCAGCACTCGCGCGCCGGCAGCGCGAGCCACTTCGGCGGTGGAATCGCTGCAGTTATCGGCGATAACCACAATAGTCAGGTCCGCGCCGCCGCGCGGGGCGGAAGCGAGGCTCTTCACGCAACGGGCAATATTCAATTCCTCGTTATGCGACGGCACGACGATGGCGAGGCGCAGCTGCCCGAGGTTCGATGCCTGCCGCTCGCGCGGGCGCAGCAGGCCGGCCAGAGTCAGCAGAAGAAGTTCCACGCTGCCCGGCAGAGACAGAATGGCGGCCACCAGACCGGCAAGGGAAAGCAGAATCATGACTGCCCCCCGGCTGTATCCGCGAGGTGATCCCGGAACACCCCGGCCAGGCGGGCGACGTTCCGGCTGAGGTGGTATTTGTCGATGACACGCACGCGGCCCGCCTCGCCCAGCTGGCGGCGCAGCGGGGCATCGTCCATCAGGCGGGCGATGGCTCCCGCCAGGCCGTCCTGATCGGAGGGGGCGACGAGTAGGCCATCCACCCCGTTGCGGATCAGTTCCGGATGACCCGTGATCCAGGTGGTGACGCACGGGATTTCCATCGCCATCGCCTCCATCAGCACCACGGGGATCCCTTCGGCGAAACTGGCGAGGGCGAAAAGGTGAGCGGAGCGGTAAAAGTCCCGAATACGGTCCTGATTGACGGAGCCTTCAAACAGCACGGCGCGTTCGAGGCCGGCGGCGCGGACCGCCGCTTCCAGGGAATTCCGGTCCGGACCATCCCCCACGATTCGCAGTCTCACGCTCCGGCCCTGCGCCAGCAGAGCCGCAACGGCGTCCACCAGCACCCGCTGCCCTTTGGCCGGGACAAGGCGGCCCACGCAGAGGATCTCGAAGACGTCGAAGTGTTCCTCGAAGGGCCGGGGAGAGAACAGGTCGGGATCAACGCCCAGCGGAGTGATTTCCATCCGCGGCCAGTCCGCGGGAGAAGAGATTCGCATCAGCTGGCTGCGGGCGTAAAAACCGATGGTGCAGAGCAGGCGGGAAGCGGAAATCTTCTCCGCCAGAAAGTACCCGGGAACGTCGTAAAACTCATCGGGACCATGCACCGTAATCGATATGGTGAAGGGGAACATGCGGGTCACGATGAGGCCAACGGTAGAGGCGGGCGTGGCAAAGTGCACGTGCAGATGGGTGAGGCTCTTCGATTCCATCCACCGGCCCACCATGGCAGCCTCAATGAAATAGAAGAAACAAAGCCCGAGTTTTTTCAGATCCGCGCCCGCGAGGCGAAGAGCATAGACAAAAGCGCCGGCATAGCGGCCCGGACTTCGGAGCAGGGCCTGCAGATTGGCGGCCAGAGCCCCACCCGCGCCGGCGCCTTTCACGTAAAAGGTTCGCCGCGCTTCGTTCCGTTCATCTTCCGTCAGCTTTTCCGGTGTCCGGTCCGCCGCATTGATGGACGCGGTTTCGATGGTGAAGTCCAGTTTTCGCAGCTCCAGGATCTCCCGGAGGATAAAAGTATGCGAAATCGCGGGATACCGGCTGATCAGGTAAGCCAGACGAGGGTTCATGCCATGCCTTTCACGAGCCTTCGGGCGGGCCGGCTCAGATCTTTGCGCTGTCTGTAGACCAGGAGCGGGCGGCTTCTTCGCGCGTATTGAAGATCTCAAATACCCGGTGCATCCGTACGAGTTCAAAGAGGGCGCGGATCGGCTTGTTCATGCCGCAAAGTTTCAGGTCGCCGCCCATGCCATTCAGCTGGCGGAGCGCGGAAAGCATCGCGCCCAGGCCGGAACTATCCACAAATTTGAGCTGTGAGAGATCCAGAATAAGGCGCGCGCCGGCCGTGAGGAAGGGCGCCATAGCGGATTTGAAATCCTTCGCGCTGCCGGCATCAAGGGTTTCTCCCGGCACAGTGATCACGGAAACGTTATCAATTACTTCCGCCGTTAAGTTCATAGAGCGCCCAACCATCCTGGTTTCATAGTTACCTTCGCATTATAGTGATGGAAATCAGATTTTCCCCACCCTCTCTCGAATACACTACTTCATCCGCCGAGCGCAAAATGATGAAAGTTCCAAAACCGCCGTCGCGGGAACCGTCGAACGAAGGCGGCGGCACGCTCATGGGGTCAAAGGGCGGCCCGGCATGGCGGAGGTCGATAGTGAGATGGCTTTCATAACCGTGAACGGCGGCCCGCACGGGAGCGTTCCCGTCCGGCAGGGCGCCGTGCCGCACACAGTTGACAAACGCCTCCACGGTGGCCGCGTCCAGGCGGGCGAGGCTCTCGGCGTCCAGGCCCGCGGCATATTCGCGCAGCCAGTCGCGAAACGCTCCCAGCTGATCGAGTTCAGCGGGAAACGCCGTCTGGTGGCAGGTGAGACGGGCATTGCGGTCACCCACCGGAATGCGGAGGGCGATACAGCTGAAATCGTCCGTCTGGCTCCCGCCATCACGAAACAGATCCGTGGCCTGGCGAATCTTTTCGAGCAGCAGGTCGGGCCCCAGTGAGGACCAGTTTTCGAGGCATTCCATCAGGCGGTCGTCTCCGAACAGTTCGCCATCCGGGCGTCTGGTCTCGGTGACGCCATCGGAAAAGAGCAGGAAGGTATCGCCGGGCATCAGATCGGCGGTGTGCTGGTGCCATTCGTCGGTCAGGTAGATGCCAAGAGGCAGGTCGTCACCGCGCAGGAAAAACGTCTCGCGGCTGTTCTTTCGGTGGACGAGGATGCCGGTATGGCCGCAATCAACAAAATCCACAGTGCGTTGGACGGGATCGAAACGGGCATAGCAGAGCGTGACAAAACGCTCAAGCGAAATCAATCTCTCGCCCAGGCGGGACGCGGAGCGGCGCACGATATCGACGGGGCTGGGCAGGCCGCCGCGCCGGATGGCGAGGTTGGCCAGCGCGCGGAGGAACTGGCTCTTGGTGGCCGCCCCCAGCAAAGCAGCGGCGATGCCCTTACCCATAACGTCGCCGATCATGACATCGACGGCGTCGCCGTGCTGCAGGAAGTCCAGAAAGTCGCCGTCAATCTGTTGTGAAGCCGAACTGAACGACGCGATTTCCATCGATGCCATTTTCGGGGCATTGCCCAGCAGGAGGGTCTGCTGGATGGACGAGGCGATCTCAATCTCCTTGGCCAGCCGGTCATTTTCCAGCATGGTCCGGTTCAGGCGATCACTTTCGAGCAGCATGGAAGCCTGGTGGGTGATCGCTTCGAGGAGCCGGGAGAAAGGCGCATCCAAGATATATCGCTGGTCGTTCCTCCAGACCAGCAGCAGGCCGATAACGGTCTGCCGCTGGGACGTAATGGGCGCGGCGGCGAGACTGGTCGCCGTATCCCACGGCAGGGAACCGTCGCCGGTGGCTCTGGCCGCCGGATCATTAATCACCACCGAGCGGCTCTCCTGGATAGGCGTCGTGATCGCGCCAAGGTCACTCCACTCGATTACGGCGGGCTGCTCGTAGCTGGCGGTCAGGGGTTCCAGCCGGCTGTTCCGGTTGATGAAAAGGCAGGCGGCGAGGCCATCCTGCAGCGAAGTGAGTCGCTCAATCAGCCGGGAAAGCGCCTGGCGGACGTCACCGAACCGGAGGACATCCGTACTGATTTCGTACAGGGCTTCCAGACTCTCCCAGTTCGAACCCAGTTCGTCGAGCAGCAGTTCTTCGCGCTTTTCCACTTCCAGCTTTTCGAGCAGCGTACGAACCGTGGTTTCCAGAAGATGGCGTTCGGTGGCGGTCCTCCCGGAAAAATACAGGTGGACCCGGGCGCCGGAATCCTCAATAAAGAAGGGAATGTGGTGGCCCTGTGGAGGGCCTCCCAACAGCGGAACGCGTGCGCCGGTTTCGCTCTCGAATTCCAGACAGACGTCGTCTAGTTCGGCAAGACAGGTGAGTGACGGTTGCAGACGCCCGAAGATCAATTCCTCCGCCGGAGTCAGCGACGGATTCTGAAGGCCCGTCATGCTAAGGAACCTGCGATTCCACCGGTAAGAGAGGCGTCATACCGCATTCCTGGAGTTTGCGAATCAGCTTGGAAGGCGCGATGGGTTTGGGGCACTGCGCGGTTGCGCCCGCATCCGCCAGCGTCGGGTCATCATGCTTGAACCAGTGGCCGCTCAGCACCAGTACGACCAGAGCCGCCCAACTCGGATTTTTACGGATTTCGCGGAGTAAGTCCAGGCCGGACATGCCGGGTAAGACGATATCCAACAGCAGGGCATCCGGGGTCTTTCGCTGGATTTCTTCGAGCGCCTTTTCGGCGTCATGAGTCACGGTGACTTCGTAACCCTCTTTACGGAGCACATGGTCCAGCAAACGGGCAATGTGGCGTTCGTCTTCCACAATCAAAACGTGGCATTTTCGAAACGCTTTTGCAACGGGAATTACAGCACCACTATCTTTAGTAAACTCGCTATGCTCGGGCTGATTTCTATGTGACACTGCTTATTGTCCCGGCTGAAAAACCGATAGTACCATGTATTCGGACACTGGGATACACTCGTAGTAACCGGTGGTTGACACGCAAAAGTGGACTCACTGGATAGCGGGCCTGAAAGGGCCAGGAGGCACTATGGCTGTGGCTGAGGCACCACGTCCCGAATCCCGGCATCCATCCAGGCATCCGGGCCTGACGCCCCGGTCTGCGCCTCACAGAATCGACCTTCTGGAAGACCTTTACGCTCGCTATGGCGGTGGTTCGGAAGGCAATTTCCGAATGAAATGGAAGTATCTCCGCAAGAAATTTCTCTGGAAATTTGTGATCGGCGGCTCGAATTTCGTGAAGCGCTTTATCGACGTTGTTGTGGCCGCCACCATGATAGTCGCGCTCTTTCCCGTTTTTCTGTTGGTTGCGCTGGCGATTCGCCTGACCGATCATGGCCCGATCCTCTTCTGGCAGTCGAGGGTCGGCCAGTGGGGGCGGGAGTTTCCTTTCCCGAAATTCCGTTCCATGGTCACCAATGCGGAAGCGCTGAAAGACAAGCTGCTGGCCGCCAACGATCACAAGAACGGCATCACGTTCAAGATGAAGAAAGATCCGCGCATCACGTGGATTGGCCGGATTATCCGCAAGGCGAGCATCGACGAGCTGCCCCAGTTATGGTGCGTGCTGCGCGGCGACATGTCGCTGGTGGGTCCCCGCCCGCCGGTACCCCGCGAAGTGGCACTCTACAGCCTGTCTGACCGTCGCCGACTGGATGTAAAACCGGGCCTGACTTGTATCTGGCAGGTGAGCGGAAGGGGCGACATTCCATTCCCGCAGCAGGTGGAACTGGACGTCCAGTACATTGAGAGCCAGAGCGTCTGGCTGGATATCGTGCTGCTGCTGAAGACCGCTCCGGCGATTCTGATTGGCAAGGGCGCCTACTAGGCGGAGCGGACTTTGATGTTGCCCAACGAAACCCGCAAACCGGAACAGGCCGCAAGGGCGCAGGCGGGAAAGCAGCAGATCATCGAGCAGTTCGACCGTCGCTTTTCGCCCGCCGCGATCCGACGCCGCCGCCTCAACCGTCTGCTGCAGGGCAATCTGTGGCTCATCTGGATCCAGCTTCTTACCGGGGCCAAGCGGGTTCTCGACCTGTTGATTGCATTCACGCTCCTGATCGGATTGCTGCCGCTTCTCCTGGTGCTGTTCATTGCGGCCAGACTGCGTGGCGGCGGAGTGCGGCGGTTGCCGCGGCTCGGCCGATGGGGGTGCGTCTTCGGCGAGTACAGTTTCACCAGCGGTCCGCTCCGCCGGCTTCCCGCCATCCTCAACATCCTCAGCGGCGACATGTCGTTGATTGGACCGCGCGCGGTATCGCCGGACCAGATGAATGCGGTCGACCGGGCGGCGTGGCGGCGTTTCGACATACGCCCGGGCCTGATCTGCCTGTGGTGGATCCGGAAGCGGGCGAACATCGCCTACGGGTCCGAATTCGAGTCCGACGCGGAGTACATGGACACGCACTCGTTCTGGGGAGACATCGCCATCGGGCTGCGGGCGATTCCGGCGGCGTTTTATGGCGAGGGCGTGGCGCTGGCGCCGGACCGAATCCGGCTGATGGGCATCCCGGTGGATAACCTCACCATGGATGAGGCGATCACGGAAATCATGCGGTGTGCGCGTTCCGCAACCCAGACCCAGCTCTGTTTTGTGAACGCCGACTGCGTGAACATCGCTTATCGGGATGCGGATTATCGGGAGTTGCTGACGCACGCCGGCTTCGTGCTGGCGGACGGCATCGGCGTCAAACTGGCCGGCCGGATTCTGAACTGCAATATCCGCCAGAACGTGAACGGCACCGACCTGTTTCCGCTGCTTTGCGGGGTGATGGAAAAAGAAGGCGTCGGACTGTTCCTGCTGGGAGGAAAGCCGGGCGTGCCGGATGACGTGGCGAAGTGGATCGCGCGCAGCTATCCGAACCTCCGCGTGCGGGGCCTGCGCCATGGCTACTTTACGGAAGCGGAAACCGAAGCGGTGACGCGGCAGATCCGCGACTCCGGCGCGGAGATCCTGCTGGTGGCGTTTGGCGTGCCGAAACAGGAAAAGTGGATCCGCGAACACCTGCCCGCGACGGGGGTTAAAATCGCGATGGGCGTGGGTGGTCTGTTTGATTTTTACTCCGGGCGGATCGAGCGAGCGCCGGCCTGGGTTCGTGAGATCGGAATGGAGTGGTTTTTCCGCTTCGTGCAGGAGCCCCGGCGCATGTGGCGGCGGTATTTTGTGGGGAATTTTGTTTTTCTGTGCCGTGTTCTGGGCCGGCGCTTTCTGACGGGGGAAATGCAATGATCGCCATCGTAATCGCGACGGGACAAAACCCCGCCTTTCATGGGCTGGATGAAAGTCTCCCGATCCCGCTGCTCCCCCTGGCGGACAGGCCTTTCCTGCAGCACGTGATCGAGTCTCTGGTTCGCAATGAAATCCGGCAGTTCGAAGTGATCCTCAGCCACCTTCCGGAGAAGATTGAGGCGGCTCTGGGCGATGGCTCGCGGTGGGGATGCCGGTTCCGGTATCATCTTGTCCCTTCCGATTCCGAAGCGTTCCGGCAGGCCAGAACCATCGCGGCCGGAATTCCCGAAGACATTCTGCTCGCCTCCGGCACATCGCTGCCGGTTTTTGAGATCGGGACGCTTTCGGCGGGCTCCCTGTTTTGTTCGAAGGGCATCTGGACCGGGTGGGGTGTTTTTACTCCGGGTGCGGCGCTGTTGAGCGCGATGCAGCCGGGCATGGCGGAAGGCCTTTTCCCGGCGGAGGCGCGAGCCGTACCGGTGGAGCGCTGTCTGAGTCTCGAAACCGGCGAGGAATTCCTGCGGTCGCAGCGGGAAGTGCTGGAAGGTGCGTTTCCTGACCTGTTGATGGGGGGCAGGCAGGCGGAGCCCGGAGTCTGGATATCCCGCAACGTGGTGCTGCATCCCTCGGCCAAAGTAACGGCGCCGGTCTTCATCGGGGAGAACTGCCGGATCAGCAACGGCGCGCAACTGGGGCCTTCGGCGGTGATCGGCGCGAATTGCATTGTGGATTCGCACTCGTCCGTTGTGAACTCAATGGTGGCGCCGGGCACATATGTGGGAGAAGCGCTGGAACTGGAATCGGTGATCGTGGACCGCAACCGGCTGGTGAATGTGCGGGTGGGCGGTTCGTTCCTGGTCTCGGAAACCTTCCTGCTGGGCAACCTGACGATGAAGGCGCAGGGGCGGTTTATCGAACGCCTGCGGGACCGCGTGATCGCGCTCATCCTGCTGGTCTTGCTATGGCCTGTGCTGGTGCTCATGATTGTGCTTTTGACGATGGGGAGGAAGGAGCGGCTGAGCAGCAGGGAAGTGGTCGCGATTCCGTCCGATTCCGATCCGGCCAACTGGCAGACCACGAAGGTTCTCTCGATAGAAGGCGGAAAGCGCTCCGGCGGCTTCCTGCGTGGCTTTCTGCCCGGCCTGGTATCTGTGCTGACCGGGAACATCTTCCTGGTGGGCGTCCGCCCGCGATCGCGCGCGGAATTGCAGACCATGCCGGACGACTGGAAGGCACTCTATCTCAAAACCAAAGCCGGCCTGATTACCGAAGCAGACGTAATTTTCGGGGCGAATGCTTCGGAGGATGAGCTTTACACGGGCGAGGCATTTTACAGTGCAACGGAATCAGCCCGGCATGATCTGAAACTGGCGGCGCTGTGGGTGTGGAAACTGGTCGCGGGCTCCGGCGGCGCCGGTACGAGTCTTGGTGACGAATTGTGAGCGCCGTCCGCCAAATGCTGATAACGCCCGAAGAATCCGAACGACTGCAGGCGCTCAAACGGCTGGAGATACTGGACACGCCGCCGGAGCCTTCTCTCGACCGGATTACGCGGATGGCGGCACGGCTGCTGGGTACCCCGATTGCGCTGATTTCGCTGCTCGATGAGAACCGGCAGTGGTTCAAATCGAAAGTGGGGCTGGATGTCTGCGAGACGCCACGAGATCTCGCGTTCTGCAATCATGCTCTGGCGCTTTCCAGTCCGCTGGTGGTGCTGAATACCGCGGAAGACGCGCGGTTCCGGCAGAATCCGCTGGTCACGGGGCCTCCGTCGGTTCGCTTTTATGCCGGCGCGCCGCTGCGGCGAGGCGCCGGTCTGGCGCTGGGGACGCTTTGCATCATCGACACGGTTCCCCATACTGAGTTCTCCACCCAGGACAGCGCCTTGCTGACCGAACTGGCGGAAATGGTGGCCGAGCAGATGGAACTGCGCAGTCTGCTGCTGAGCCGGAACCGCACGCAGCTGCTCCACGAACTGCACGCGGAGCTCTCACGGAAGCTGTATGAGGCACTGCGGGAGGCGCAGAATCTGTTCATCGGGGCGGTGGAATCCGATCAGGTTTTCCGGACTCTGCTGGACCGCTTTACGACAGCCCTCGGCTACCGTGGCGGGCGGCTCGCGGAAATCGAAACCACTCCGAACGGCGTCCACACGCAGACCGCCATTGCCGAAGCCGGAACGCCGGATGACAACGACGCGCTGATGCAGCTTGCCGTGGAAACCCGGCAGAATGTGGAGCGCGAGGACTGTGTGGCGCTGCCGTTTATCCACGGGAAGGATGTGGTGGGGGTGGTTGCGTTCACGGGCGCGAGTACCGGAGACTTCGTTACCACGGCCGAAATGGAGCCGATTCTGATATCCGTGGCGGGGCTGTTCGACGCGGCGCGCGCCCGGCGTGAAGGCAGACGGAACGCCGCGGCCATTCGTCTGCGCGACCGGGCGCTCGCTTCCATCAACAGCGCGGTGTCCATTGTGCAGCCGATCGACCGGGACGCCACGATTCTCTACTGCAACTCCGCCTTTGAACGGATGCACGGGTATGAAGCCGCGGAAGTTTCGGGCAGATCATTCAGCTTTCTTTACGGGCCGGAAACCGATGCGAACGCGAAGGAACAGGTGAGCGAGGCCTTCTCCGGCGGCACGGAACTGGAGATCACGCTGCGCACGTACCACCGCAACGGCGTGCCGTTCTGGAGCTATCTGAAGCTCTCGCCGGTGCGCAACCCGGAAGGCGTGGTCGATTACGTGGTGACGGTGGCGGAAGACGTTACCGGAAAGATCGAGGCCGAGGCGGAACTGCGCAGGGCTAAGGAGAGCGCGGAGGCGAACGCGCTGGCCAAGACGCGCTTTGTCGCCAACATGAGCCATGAGATCCGGACTCCGATGAATGCCGTGATCGGTATGACCGGGCTGCTGCTTGATACCGAACTGAACGATGAACAGCGCGAGTACGCGGAGACGATCCGCGAGAGTGGCGACGGGCTGCTGAACATCATCAATGAGATTCTGGATTTCTCCAAAATCGATTCCGGGGCCATGCAGCTGGAAGCGGTCGATTTCGATCTGGCCGCCTGTCTCGAAAGCGCGCTGGATCTGGTGGCGGCCGGGGCGTCGCATAAGAATCTGGACATCGCTTATCTGCTGGATCCGGGTCTGCCGGAAATCATCACCGGGGACGTGGGCAGGCTGCGCCAGATTCTGATTAATCTGCTGGGGAATGCGATCAAATTCACGCCGTCCGGCAGTGTGCTGCTCTCGGTGGCTGGCAGCCGCCTCGAAGGCAGCGAGTGGGAGTTGCACTTCTCCGTGCGGGACAGCGGGATCGGGATGAAGCCGGAGATCCTCGAAGAGATCTTCAAGCCGTTCCAGCAGGCGGATACTTCCACGACGCGGCGTTTTGGAGGAACCGGGCTGGGCCTGGCCATCGCGCGACACCTCTCGCAAAGGATGGGTGGGCGGATGTGGGCGGAAAGCAGCCCGGGGAAAGGCTCCACATTCCACTTCACAATTCTGGCGAATGCGCCCGGGGACGACGCGGAGCGCATTGTGTTGGACCGTTCGCCGCTGCACGCGCGCCATGTGCTGGTGGTGGACCCGAACGACACCAGCCAGGCTGTGCTGTATCAGCACCTGCAGCAATGGGAGATGATTCCCCATGTTTTCCCGACGCTGGAAGCGGCGGTCGCCGAGCCGCCACCGCCCGGGGGCTTCGACCTGGCTCTGCTGGACAACGAAATGCCCGGCGTGACGCGGGAGGCCGTGACCGCTCTCACCGGAGAGGCGCCTCTGGTACTGCTTTGTGCGCTGGGCCGCCGGAACCAGGGCCTGGCGGAAGTGCTGCGCGGACACGGGAAGCCCAGAATCCGGCTGCATTCCAAGCCGATCAAGCCGTCGTATCTTTGCAAGTCCCTGCTGGGTCTGCCGGCGCAGCAACCGGCCCGGACACCCCGCAAACCGGGCAGCGCCACCGCGGAGCCGGACTTCGCCACGCAGTATCCTTACCGGATACTTGTAGTGGAGGATAACCGGGTGAACCAGAAACTGGCCCTGCTGCTGCTGGGCCGTCTGGGATACCGTGCGGATACAGCCAATAACGGACTGGAGGGAGTGGGCTCGGTCCTCAGACAACGATACGATGTTGTGTTCATGGACATGCACATGCCGGAGATGGACGGCCTCGAAGCCAGCCGGCGCATCCGCGACAGTCTGCCGGAAGGGGAAAGGCCCTGGATCATCGCGTTGACCGCGAACGCGATGCCAAGGGATCGCGAGGACTGTCTGGAGGCCGGGATGGACGATTTTCTCAGCAAGCCGATCCGCGCGGCCGATCTTCGCGCGGCGCTGATGAATATCAAAAAGCCCGGTACGCTTAAGACCGCCCCGCGCGCACATGAGGAGGCCGCTTTGCCGAACGAAAGCCTGTGGACCCGGCCCGACTACATCGAGGAGATCTTCGCGGAAGATCCGGACACGGGAACAGAACTGTTTACCTTGTTTATCGATACCGCCAACACCAACCTGGCCGGACTGGGCGGCGCACTGGAGACGTCCGATAACGCCTCGGTCAAACGCCTGCTGCACAGCATGAAAGGCAGTTGCGCGCAGATGGGAGCACTCACCGTTGCGGACCTCTGCGGCAGGCTGGAAGGGAGCGCGCTGGCCGGAGACCTGCCGGCGGTCAGGAATCAGCTGCGGGAACTCGAAACCGGGCTCGCCAGAGTGAAAGGTGAGATGGAAGCGTGGGCCAAAGCGTTCGGGCCGGCGAATGCAAAATGAGCAGTTCCACGCGGCGGAACAGCGCCGCCTGGAGGCCCTGCGCGCTTACCGGATTCTGGACACGCCTCCGGAAGAATCCTTCGACAGAGTAACGCGGCTGGCGGCGCGCCTTTTCGGCGTGACAAAGTCGTCTGTCTCGCTGGTGGACGCGGACCGCGTCTGGTTCAAATCGCGTTTCGGAATTTCGGACCCGGAGATTCCGCGCAAGACGGCATTCTGTTCCGAGGCGGTGCACGGGCAAAGCGTGCTGGTAATCCCGGACGCGGCGGCGGTGGAACGGTACCGCGACTATCCGGGCGTGCGGCGAGCGGGGATCCGGTTTTATGCCGGCGCTCCGCTGATTGCGCCGGGCCGCCAGGTACTCGGGACGCTTTGTATTCTCGACACCAAACCCCGCGAATTTTCCGCCGAGGACGAGCGCTTGCTTGCCGACCTCGCGGTTCTGGTGGTGGATCAACTGGAACTGCGCCGGGTGGCGGAACAGCTGCGGCAAAGCTCTGAAGACTACCGCGGACTGGTGGATAACTCGCCCGTCGGTGTTTACCGGACCTCTCCGGACGGTCGGATTCTGATGGCAAACCCGGCCATCCTGCGCATGCTGGGGTACGATTCGCTCGGGGAACTCCAGCGCCGCAACATTGAAGACGAAGCCCTGGTTGAGGAAAGAAAGGCGTGGCGGGTCCGGCTGGAAGAGGCCGGGGAGATTGCGGGCAACGAGTCGGTCTGGCTGGCCCGTGACGGGCACCCTGTGCCCGTGCGCGAAAGCACCCGCGTGGTGCGTGATGACAACGGACAGGTCCTGTTCTACGAAGGCTGGACAGAGGACATCTCGCTTCGCAAGGCGGCGGAACTGGAGCGCGGCCGCATTCAGCAACTGCTCCAGGAGATCTTTCACACCGTTACGGATCTGCTGTACGTTTACGACTTTGAGACGGCCAGCACTGTTTATTCCAACCGCACGCTGGCGTCGCTGCTGGGATATAGCAATGGACAGGGACCGGAGAGCCTGCCCGATGCGGGCGCGGCGGAACTGATCCATCCTTCGGATCAGGCCAGGGCGGCCGCCTGGCTGGCCAGTAAGGACGCGCCTGGAATTGAGCTCCGGCTGCGGAATGCGAATGGCGTTGGCTCCACACGCGCAGCAGCGTCTTCCAGCGCGGCGAGGCGGGCCGGCCGACACGGATTCTGGGGCTGGTTTCCGATGTAACCGAACGCCACAGAATGGAAGACCGTCTGCGGCGTCAGGAAGATCGCTGGCAGCTGGCGATGGCGGCGAACAACGACGGTCTCTGGGATTGGGACTGCGTCACCGGTGAAGTCTTTCATTCGGCCCGATGGAAGGAAATGATCGGCTTCGGACCCGATGAGCCGGTCGATTGGGAAGCGCGCATTCATCCGGAAGACGCCGAACGGATTCATACCAGCATTCAACGCTACATCGCGCGGCAAAGTCCGCAGTATCGCGAGGAGTATCGCCTGCGGGCCAAAGACGGCGAGTACCGCTGGATTCTGGCGCGCGGGATCGCGCAATGGGATGAGTCCGGGAAACCGCTGCGCATGGTGGGTTCTCACAGCGACATTACACTTCGCAAACAGGCCGAGGAAGCGCTCCGACTGCAGACGGAAGCGCTGGCCCGCGCCAAGGAAGCGGCGGAAGCGGCCGCGCTCTCGAAGAGCACTTTTCTCGCGACGATGAGCCATGAGATCCGTACGCCGCTGAACGGGATTATCGGGATGACGGGAATTCTGGGCGATACGGAACTTTCGCCGGAACAGGCCGATTTTCTGCAGACCATCCGCACCAGCGGCGAGGCGCTGCTGTCGATCATTAACGACATCCTCGACTTTTCCCGCGTGGAATCGGGCCGCATGGAACTCGAGAGCGAGGACTTCGATCTCTGGGC
This sequence comes from uncultured Acidobacteriia bacterium, assembly GCA_903900705.1. GTDB lineage: Bacteria > Acidobacteriota > Terriglobia > Bryobacterales > Bryobacteraceae > BOG-234. Next base: position 3,869 of record CAIUOG010000111.1, on the reverse strand, counting down.
TTTCCTCGAAGAATCAGTCAGCCTGGTGGCGGCTTCGGCGCACGCGAAGGGCATCGAACTGACGGCGCCGATTGATCCGGAAACACCTCGCTTCGTGCGCGGTGACGCAGCCAGAATCCGGCAGGTATTGCTCAACCTGACGGGCAATGCCATCAAGTTCACCAGCAAGGGCGAAGTGGTGGTGCGGGTCTTGCCCGCCGGAACGGATTCGATGCTGCGATTCGAAGTATCGGATACCGGCATCGGCATTCCCGAAAGCGCGCGGGTTCGAATTTTCGAGCCTTTCACGCAGGAGGATTCCTCCACCACCCGGCGTTTTGGCGGAACTGGCCTGGGGCTGGCGATTTCAAGGCAACTGGTGAGTCTGATGGGCGGCGAGATGGGCGTGGAAAGCATGCCGGGCCGCGGTTCCCGATTCTGGTTCACGATCCGCGTGGAAACGGGCCACAAACCGGCGGAGCAGACCGAACCCGCATTCGAACTGGCGGGTCGGCGCGTTCTGGTGGTGGACGACAACAGCACGAACCGCAAGCTGCTGGAGCAGTTGCTGCATGGCATCGGTATGGAAGTCACCAGCGCGGAGGATGGCATTGCGGGGCTGCGGATTCTGCTGGAATCCGTCAAACAGCAGGGCTTCGATCTGGTCTTGCTCGACTTTCAGATGCCGCTGATGGACGGCATCATGCTGACGAAATCCATCCGGGCGCAACAGCAGTTCGCGAAGCTTCCGATTGTGATGCTGAGCTCCATCGCCGACCACGAGCATGCGGCGGAGGCTGCGGACCTGGGCGTCTACGCCACGCTGCTCAAGCCGCTGCGGCGCGGGGCGCTTCTCGCCGCGGTCAGCGGAGCGATGTGCGCCGGTTCCCGCCCGCGGGAAGCCGGCGGAGAGAAGAATACCGCCGGAGCGCAGCCCTCCCGCGGACATATTCTGCTGGCGGAAGACAACCCCGTCAACCAGAAGGTTTGCGGGCTGATGCTGGGGAAGGCGGGCTATACGTTCGAGGTAGCGGCGAACGGCCGGGAGGCGATTCAGGCGCTCGACCGCGGCCGGTTCGATCTGCTTCTGCTGGATTGCCAGATGCCGGAAATGGATGGCTTCGCGGCCGCGCGGGCGAACCGGACGCGTTCCGGGCCGGATGCGCGGATGCCCATCGTCGCTCTGACCGCCAACGTGATGTCCGGCGAGCGGGAGCGCTGCCTGGACGCCGGCATGGACGATTACCTTGCAAAGCCGATCCGTCCGGAGGTGCTCGGTAAGATGCTGGAGAAATGGGTTCCCATCAAAACCGCGCCCTGATTCTCCTGTTCCTCGGTTGCGAAGCGCTGCTGTTCGGGCAGCCCACCGGCGGCGTTCCGGATGGCTTTACGTTCACGGCGGCGGGAGATCTGATCTCGCCCCGGCCTTTCAGCGTTACCGCGGACCCAGCCTTCGCGGCCATCGCCGAACTGTTCCGGAAATCCGATGCGGGCTTTGCGAATCAGGAGGGCGCGATCTTCGAACTGGCGGCCTTTCACGGGTGGCCGGCGGCGGAGAATGGCGGCGGCACGCCGGTGTCGCCGGTGGAGGTGGCCCGCAATCTGAAGTCGCTGGGGATTGCTCTTGTTTCGAAGGCCAACAATCATGCGACGGACTGGGGCGCCGAGGGGCTCCAGGCTACGCTCGCGTCATTGGCGGCGGCGGGAATCACGCAGGCGGGCAGCGGACTGGGATTGCGGGAAGCGCGCGGTCCCGGGTATGTGGAAACACCGCATGGCAAGGCGGCTCTGGTGAGTGTGGCCTCGACCTTCCCGCCTATGTCCGCCGCGGCTGCGCCCGCGGACTATCGCGGCGTCCGCGTGCAGGCGCGGCCCGGTATCGGCACGCTTCCCGTGCGTCTGGTACGACAGGTTTCCGCCGGGGATTTCGCGGCGCTGCGAAAGGCGGCGGGCGGCTCCGCTTACGCTACCGGCCGTGACGGTGAAATGCGTATCGGCGACATTCTGTTCCGGCAGTCCGCTATGCCGGGCTTGACGTGGGAGATGGCGCAGAAGGAGAAAGACGAAGTCCTGGCGAGCGTGCGGGAGGCCCGCGCGAGCGCCCGCTTCGTGTTGTTTACCATCCACGCGCATCAGACGGCGGGCGATCAGGACGACGGCCCCGCGCCCTTCCAGCCCGAAGTGCTGCATTTCGCCAATGAAGCCGCCGCGCCCAATGATCCGCGGCCGGCGGATTTTGAGCCGGCCCTGTTCCACGCGGCGATCGATGCGGGCGCGGACGCGGTGGTGCGCACCGGCCCGCACAATCTGAACGGTATTGAGATCTACAAGGGCAAGCCGATTTTCTATAGTCTGGGGAGTCTGTTCTTCCCCTTCGGCCAGCGCAGAACTTTCACCACGGCAGCGGGCGAGACACTCCAAATCCCGGACGAAGACTTTGAGACCGTGGTGCCGGTCACGACCTACCGCGGGGGCAGGGTGAGTGAGATCCGGCTCTATCCGGTGGCAATCGACACCACGGCAGGCCCGCGCGCAGGCGCCCCGTATCTGGCGGGACCGGAACAGGCGGGCCGCATTCTGGAGCGCCTGCGGAAGCTCTCCGAACCGTTCGGCACCGTGGTGCGCATGGAGAACAGCGTCGGGATCATCCGGCCCACGCCCTAACCGATATACTTCCGGAATGCGTTTCGCGCCTGTTCTGTTCCTGTTCGCGCTGCCGGGACTGGCAGCGGTTGTGCCCGGGCAGCAGTTTGCGAAGCTCTGCACGGGCTGCCACGGAGAAAACGCGGTGGGGACGGATCGCGGTCCTTCCTTCCACAACAGCCGCTCACTGCGACGGCGTTCCGAGGCGCAGATTCATGACCTGATCCGCAATGGCACGCCCGGCGGCATGCCGTCCTTTGCTCTGCCGGAAGAAGAACTGGCGGCGCTGACGAGGTTCGTCCGCAGCTTCAACGCCTCTGCCTTTGAGGTGCGGCCGGAGGGTGATGCCGCGGCGGGGGAAACCTTCTTTTTCGGGACGGGCGGCTGCGCGGAGTGCCATATGGTGCGGGGTCGCGGCAACGTGAACGGACCGGATCTCTCGTCCGCCGGCAGGGAATTGACGCTGCCGGATATCGAACAGACGCTGGACAATCCCTCCGCGCGGCTGGGCACGCATACGGCGAGCGGATGCCCGGGCTGGGCGTATTGTCCGCAGGACATCTGGGCGGTGGTGAACGTGAAACTGCGGGATGGGAACTCGCTGCGGGGCTTTGCGCGATCGCAGGGGCGGCATGATCTGCAATTGCAGACCTTCGATGGCCGGTTCCGGCTGCTGACCGATGCCGAATACACCTCTGTCGCGCGGGAGAAGAACTCATTGATGCCCGCGCTCCGGGCTTCCGCGGTCGAGCGCCGTGACCTGATCGCGTATCTGAGCGGCCTCGACGGGGTGAAGCCCGGACCGCTGCGGGGCGGCGCGGCGATTCCCGCCACCACCGTCTCAACAGCCGACTGGCCGACTTACAACGGCGCCGCGGACGGCAACCGCCACAGCCCGCTGCGGCAGATTACCGCGGCGAATGCCGGGAAATTGCAGTTGCAGTGGTCCTGGTCGAATGCCTATCAGGGTCTGGAGACCACGCCGCTGGTGAGCGAAGGCGTGATGTTCGTCACGGCCCCGAATGAGGTATGCGCACTGGATGCACGCGCCGGGCGGGAGATCTGGTGCTACTCACGGCCCCGGCATTCGGCGGAGACGATTGCGGGGGATGCCGCGAAGGGCGCCAATCGCGGTGCGGCGCTGCTGGGTGACCGGGTGTTCTTTGCCACGGACGACGCGCACCTGATCTGCCTGCACAAAATCACCGGCGCTCTGATGTGGGATGTGGACGTGAAGGAAGGCCCGG
>CAIUOG010000110.1 GCA_903900705.1 uncultured Acidobacteriia bacterium | reverse complement strand
GTGCAGGTCGACGTGGAACATGCCGGGAAGTACAAAGACTACGGCGACATGTTCACGAAGACGTCGATGAGCGCCGAAACCAAAGAAGTGCTCGATACCGTGGCCGACGAGATTTATGCGGACCTGATCGGCGTGATCGCCAAAGGTCGCGGGAAAGATGTGGCGGCGGTCCGCAAACTGCTCGACGACGGGCCGTTTCTCGCCGGGCAGGCGAAGGCGAACGGACTGGTGGACGAACTTCGGTACGAGGACGAGATGTTCGGCGAGCTGAAAACGGCCCTGAAGCAGACGGAACTGAAGAAGATCGCGGAACACGATTACCTGTCCTCGCCTGATGCCTCGGTGGTGACGCAGGACAAAGTGGCCTGGGTGGTTGGCGAGGGTTCCATTACACGGGGCGACGCCGATTCCTCCGGCGACAGCGGCATCGAATCGTCGGCCTTCGTGAAGATGCTGAGCAAGGTGGCGAACGATGCCTCCGTGAAGGGCGTGGTGGTGCGGATCGATTCGCCCGGCGGCGAGGTGATGGCGTCCGACGAACTCTGGCGGGCGATGAACGAACTGCGGAAGAAGAAGGCCGTGGTGATCTCCATGTCGGATGCGGCGGCGTCCGGCGGTTATTACATGGCGATGACGGGCGACACGATTGTGGCGTATCCGGGCACCGAAACCGGGTCGATCGGCGTCGTGTTTGCGAAGCCCAACCTGCGCGGCCTGTACGACAAAGTGGGGATTTCGAAAAGCCTGATCAGCCGGGGAAAGTTCGCGACGATCGAATCCGAATACGAACCGATGACGGAGGCGGGGCGGCTGAAGCTTCGGGAAGGTATCGATTCCGAGTATCAGGACTTCCTCGCGAAAGTTGCCGCGGCGAGGAAAAAGAAGGTTGCGGAGATTGAGCCGGTGGCGCAGGGCCGCGTCTGGCTGGGTGATCAGGCGAAGGCAAACGGACTGGTGGACGAACTCGGCGGCATTGACCGGGCGCTGGAACTGGTGAAGAAGAAGGCCGGGATTCCGGCGACCAGCAATGTGAACCTGGTGCTGTATCCGGGCAGGCGCAGCGTGCTGGACGTGTTGTTCCGGCAGTCGGGCGAGTCCTCTGAGGCGGAAGCCAGGGCCGTGGACGCGATGCTGAGCCGCACCGGTCTGGAGGCCTTCCGCGCGGCGTGGCACGACGACCGGACGCGCGTCTTCCTGCGCGGAGGCATGCTTCGCATGATGCCGTTCACGATGGAATTCCGGTAACGCCTTTTTGCTTGCCACCAGTGTCGCGGGTGCGGGATATTGGTTCTGGTAAGTCCGAAACTGATGTAGAGTCGCCTCCAACCCGTTTTTCTTTTCTCCGCCATGCAGGCGGCGGGGTGGATCTCCTGGGCGTTCGGATGTACCCCATTCGGATGTACCCCATGGACCAGACCATCATGACCCCGGCAAATCTGACTCAGGCTGCGGAAAATTTCGACTTCCTCTTCTTTACCGAGACGATCGGGATGCCTGTCTATGATTTGAAACAGCGCAGGATCGGACGGGTGAAGGATGTCGCTATCGTCCCCCTGATTCATCCGGCGCGGGTGGACCGGTTCCTGGTGGGCGCGGGCGGTCCCTGGCTTTCGGTTCGTTACGATCAGATCGCTTCCATTTCCCTCGCGGGCGGTATTCACCTTTCCAACGAACGCCTGTATCCCTATCATTCCGACGAATACATGCTGCGGATTCAGCGGGATCTGCTCGACCAGCAGATCATCGATGTGAATGGCCGCAAGGTGGTCCGGGTCAACGATGTGACGTTTGAAATCCGCCATGACGAGCGGGACACGCTGGCGGTTCTCGAAGTGGACGTGGGGATTCGCAGCATCTTCCGGCGGCTGACGCAGGGTGTGGTGCCGGCGAACTGGGTACGGAAGGTGCAGCGGCCCATCCAGCCCAACTCGATTCGCTGGGAATTCTGCAACATTGTGGAAGCCGACCCGCTGCGGCGGCTGCGGCTCAATATTTCGCACGATAAGCTCGAACTGCTGCATCCGGCCGACCTCGCGGATATCGTGGAGGAGTTGGGTCCCGCGGAACGCGAGGCGATCATGGGAACGATCGACAGCGAAGTGGCGGCGGAAGCGTTGTCGGAGATCGATCCGAAAATGCAGGCGAGTATTCTCGAAGCCCTCGAACCGGACGTGGCGGCGGACATTGTGGAAGAGATGTCGCCCGATCAGGCGGCCGACGCCCTGGCGGAACTGGAAGACGAAACCACGGCCGAGATTCTGGAAGAGATGGAACGCGATCCGCTTGAAGACGTGCGGGAGCTTCTGGAATACGACGAGGATACGGCGGGCGGCATGATGAACACCGAAGCGATTGTGCTGCCGGAGGAAACCACGCTCGAGGCCGCCATGGCGCAGCTTCGCGAGCATGAAGATCTGCTTGAAAACACGCATGTTCTGTTTCTGGCGGACGCCGCCAACCGAATCACCGGGGCTGTACCGCTCGCCCGGCTCTTCCTTGCCGACGGAGGGACGCGGCTCAAGGACCTTTCCCTGGACCGTCTGATTTCCACGCGTCCCGAAGAGAAGCAGAACCGCGTGACCGAGCTTTTCGATAAGTACAATCTGCTGGCCATGCCTGTGCTGGAGCCGGATGGCACGCTGGCGGGCGTCATCACGGCGGACGACGTCATCTCCGTGCTCCGCCACAAATAGCGGCCACGAATAGAAGGGAACAATGGACGAACAGCAATTTCGCACGGCGGCAGGCGAGGCTTTGACCAGCCTGCAGCGGGCACTCGAACGCGCTTCAGAGAATTTCGATTTCGATGTGGACAGCAACGAAGGCGCACTCGCAATTGAGTTTGAGGATCCCCCGGCGAAGTTTGTCATCAGCCCGAACTCGCCCGTGCGGCAAATCTGGGTCTCGGCGCGGGTAAAGAGCTTCAAGCTGGACTGGGATGAGGCGCGAGGGGCGTTCGTTTTTCCGGCGGATGGCCGGACGCTGACGCAGTTGATTGCAGACGTGGCAAGCGAGCAGTTGGGGGAAACGGTCTCGCTGTAGCGAGATTCTCTGTAATAAGCTGGGTCGTATGAAAGCTGCCCTGTTTGTTGCTGCCGCCTCCGTGGCCGGCGTCGCGCTGCTGTTGGCTCAAAGTGGCGGGGATCCATTGCTGGAGGGCTTCCGGAACGTGGAAGTCGCTTCCGTCGCGGACGCGATGGAGCAGCTTTACGGGCAGAAGTTGTACATGCATCATGAGATGCGCCCCGTGTTTACCACCAAATTCGCCGGCCCCGCCGTTACGGTGCTGCTGAAAAAGGAAGAACACAAGGATGGTTCGGCTGCCTCACAGGGCATGCTGGACGCGATTGATGCGGCGGCCCCGGGCTCTGTCTACGTGATGAAGCTGGAGGACGGAGCGGATATCGCCGGTATGGGCGGTCTGATGGCCACGGCGATGAAGGCCCGCGGTTTCGCCGGCGCCGTGATCGACGCGGCCGTTCGCGACGTACCGCAGATCAGGAAGTTGCAGTTTCCCGTTTACAGCATTGGCGTCGCCCCGTCCACTTCCGTGAACCACTACCGCTTTGCCGGGGTGAACGTGCCGGTCACGGTCGCCGGTGCGCTGGTGAATGCCAACGACATCATTTCCGCAGACGAGGATGGTGTTGTCGTCATCCCCCGGGCAAAGGCGGCGGAGATCCTGAAGAAAGCGCAGGATCTGGACAACACCGAACACACGATGATCCCCTTCATCGAGAAGTTCCGTTCGATTCGGGAAGCGGTGGCGAAGTTTGGCAGAATCTAGCTGGATTGGCGGAATCTAAGTTGCCCGGCCCGGCATAGGCTGGCGGACCGGCTCCTGGACCGGTTCCAGCAGAGAACGCCGGGCCGCCGAATTGGCCCCCTGCAGAGACAACTGCAAACTTGCCAGCTGACCACTGAACTCAGTGGGCTCAATCACCAGACCGGAGTACCAGACGGACTGCGGCGGCGTTTCCGGCCGAGCGCTGAAAGTCTCACGGAAATGTTCCATGAGGGTGCGGCCGCGGCTGGCCCAGGAGCCTGAACTGGAATTCGAATTGGACGTGTTCGAAAGTCGTGTCTGCAACATGACTCTCTATCGGCCAATCGCCCCGCCGACTTTAGGTAGTTTTTTTAGCCGGCGCAAAACTGGTCGAACGCGCTGGTGAGCTGCTGTGCGATCTGGAAAGCGTCCCGCTGCTCAATATCCCGGCGGTGCATGATGTAAACGGGCTGCCCGTCCCGGAACAGGGCGATCGAGGGGGAAGACGGCGGCACATCGGAGAGGATGCCGCGCAGATGGGCCACGGCCGCTTCATCCGCGCCCGCGAAAACGGTGGCGGCGACGCCCGGCCGCACCTTGTGCTGCAGAGCCATCCCGATACCGGGGCGCGCCTTTCCGGCTGCGCAGCCGCAAACGGAATTCGTGATCATCAGCACGGTGCCGGGCTGGGAGATCAGACGATCGACATCGGCGGGAGTGCGCGCTTCTTCAACTCCATAACGCGTAAGGTCCTGACGCATGGGGGCGATCAACATTTCGTTATAAGGCATAGTTTGGTCCTCTGTTAAGATGCCGGGGCGTGGCGTCACGATTCGTCTGCCGGTTGACTACCAGGGGAGCGGCAGCCAGAACGCCCGCGCGACCAGCCATGTCGCGCCGATCAGCCAGCCCAGCAGCGCCTGGTATTCCCGGTTCTTTCGATAGAGTGGGAACGAGAAATCGTCCGGGCCCAGGCCTTCCGGCCAGCGAGGCAGCAGCAGTGGCACCCGCGCGGCGTAGGCGCGGTAGCCCGGCAGGATTGCCGTGAGGTGTTGCTCCTCCAGTTCAATGGCGGGCAGGTAGACGGCCAGGAAGAGCACGCCAAAAAGCGCGGCGAGCCCCGCGCTGTCCCCGGCCGCAGCCAGGCCGAGGGCGGTCAGCAGCGTTCCCAGATACAGCGGGTTGCGGGTAAAAGCGTAAGGCCCGGAGGTGGCAAGGCGTTGATTCTTGGCCAGATGTCCCGCCGCCCACGCGCGCAGGGCGAGGCCTGCGAGTGACGCCGGCAGGCCGATTTCGAGCGACTGCGCAGTCGGGTGGGAGAAGATGGCAAAGGCGGCGACCATGACGAAGCCGGCGGTGACGCGGAGGCGCGCAACGCGGTCGGCATAAGGTTTGGGGAACCAGTGGCGGCGGCTTTGCATATTATGCGTGGCACCGGACCCGGCTCTCCAGAGCGGCAAAAACCTGTTCCGGAGTGATGGCGCGCATGGAGGGGTCGATCATCGTTCCCCGGCGATGGGTGGTGCGGACGCCGGTGGTGCGGAAGACTTCGAAATCTCCACCGTAGGGGCCGTTGCGAACGGGATCGGTGGGACCGAAGATGGCGACGCCGGCCTTATTAAGCGCCGCGGCCAGATGCAGGGGGCCACTGTCGACCCCGATCACCAGCGAGGCTTTCCGCGTCGCATCAATCAATCCCGGAATGCCGCTTTCATGCTTCTCCGTGCCAGGAACGTCCGGAACGGAACCGGGCGCGCCGTTCAATACCAGCGGCATGTGCAGTCTTTCGCGCAGCAGCGTCGCCAGTTTCCCGTAGTATTCCAGGGGCCACTGCTTCGATGCCCAGCCCGCCAGAGGGCTGGCGAGCGCAAACGGACCTTCCGGCAGGCGACCTTCCGCCTCGCCCGGGGGCAGCGGGAAAGCGCGCATCAGATTCACCGCGCCCGCGCCGGCGGCGAGATCCAGCGCCTGATCCACCACATGCACGGCGGAACTGCCCACGCGGTTCGAATAAAAGACTCCGGCGGCGCGCTCACGCACGACCCCGGCGCCGAAACCGGCGATTCGCTCGGGACGGGCGAGGTGGGCGATGAGGGCGGACTTCACCAGACCCTGGAAGTCGACTGCAAGGTCATAGCGATCGGCGAGCAGTTCCCGCCGGGTCTGGTTCCAGGTGCGAGGTTGGTCGCGACGAAAGAAGATAAAGCGGTCGACGAAGCCGTTGCCCTGGAGCAGTGGCAGCCACTTCGGCTCCACCACCCAGGTGATGCGGGCGGCCGGGAAACTGTGCTTCAGCGAGGCGGCTCCGGGCAGCGAATGAAGGATGTCGCCCATCGCGCCCAGCCGCACGATCAGAATGCTTTGCAACTCCGTAGTTTAACACCGCCGAAAGCCGGTTTCGGTCCGGGATGCCAGCGCGGTCCGCGCCTCGTCCACCACGCGGCCCGCGGTAACGCCCGTCATGCACTTATGGTCGATGGGACACTCGCGCAGCTTGCAGGGCGCGCAGGACACGGGTTCGCGGACCAGCCTGGCATGCGGGCCGGTGGGGCCTGTGGCGGTCTCATCGGTGGGGCCGAAGACGGTGACGGACGGCACGCCCAGCGCGGAGGCGATATGCATGGCGCCGGAGTCATTGGTCAGGTAAACCCGGCACGCGGCCGTCATGTCGATGAACTCGCGGAGCGTTGTCGAACCCGCGAAGTTGTGCCCACCGGCGGCCACGGCGACTTCCTCGCACATGGCTCGTTCGCCCGCTGATCCGAACACGGCCACCGTGCCGCCGCACTGTTCCGCGAGTTGGCGTGCCGAGTCTGCAAACCGCTCCGGCAGCCAGCGTTTCGCGCCGCCGTACGCGGCGCCAGGGCTGACTCCAATCACCGGCAGGGCAATGCCCCTTGCGGCGAAGAGAGCCACGCCGCGCGCCCGGGCGGCCTCAGCGCCTTCGAGGCGAATTTCCGGAGCTTCCGGCAAGGCGTCAATCAGGCCCGCGCGGCGCAGCATTTCGAGGTAATAGAAACGTTCGTGTTTTGGTCCCTCGCCTGCCTTTGGTAGTGCGATGGAGTCTGTGAGCAGCAGCCCGCGACCGTCCCTCGCATACCCAATGCGGCGACGCGCGCGACCGAGGAACACGACGGCGGCGCTTTCAAACGAATTCGGGAAGAGGATGGCGAGGTCGAAGCGCTCGCTGCGAAGGAGCCCGGCGATTTTCCATTTGGCCGCCAGGTCCTTCAACCCGGGCGCGCCTTCGAGCGGAATCACCCGGTTGATGGCACTTTCGGCCGAATACAGATCCGCCACCCACGGCCGCGCCAGAACGGCGATCTCGGCATCGGGAAAGCGGGCACGAATCGCGCGCAGAGCGGGCAGCGACATCACCGCGTCGCCGATCCAGTTTGTCGCGCGAACGAGGATTTTCACTCTTGTGACGGGAACGGGGAACCGGCGGACGCCGCCATGGCCTTCGGAGCGACGGTCTCCACCTGCAGTACTTCGAGGTCCGGCAGAGTTTCACCCTGCGTTTCCAGAAAAGCCCGCAATTTCGCCAGTGAACCGCTGAAATGATGATCGAGGAACATGCGGAGCGCCATGACGCGAACTTTATCGCGCTCGGCGGTGGGCTGATAGCGGAAACCCCGCCCTTCGCGGCGGCGCGAGACTGCGCCACGACGTGCCAGCCGATCCAACAGCGTCAGAACGGTGGTGTAGGCAAGCTGGCGATCCTGCGCGATCACGCGGCGCACATCCTCCACGTTGCCCTCTCCGATTTCCCAGAGAGCGTTCAGACAAGCCATCTCCAGCGGTGGTGGAAGTTCCCTGTCCCGACCCATGCTGCTTATTTCCTTTCAAAGTTAAGCGCCAGTGACAGCTTTTCCCCGAAAAGCGAATCCGTGGCCGGCGCAGGTTTCGGTTTTGGCGACGCCGGGACTGCGGGCGTAACGCCGGAAGATGGTCCGGAAAGCGAACTGGTGTTGCCGGAAGCCGGAACAGGTGTTGACGCCTGTTCCGCCGAAAAGTAACGGCTCTTGCGCAGCGCCACGCGCTCCAGGGGAGCGCTGTAGCCTGTGAAAAGTCCTTCCGACTGCGGATCCTTCTCAATCAGGGCGCGCATGGTCTCCATTTTGGAATCCATGTCGTCCAGGTAATGCAGCAGCAGTGCTTCAGGGAATACCGGGACTTTCGGAGAACCGAAGTCCAGTTTCCCGTGATGGCTCAGGATCATGTGTTCGACCAGATTGCGCAGTTCCACCGGAAAGCCGGGAACCTCGCGAACTTTGTCAGACATCATGCGCATGGCGATCGAAATGTGACCAATCAACTGACCTTCCGCGGAATAACCGAAGCCGCGTTCGTAGGTCAGTTCATAGATCTTACCAATATCATGCAGAACTGCGCCGGTAAAAAGTAAATCTCCGTCAATCGTCGGGTAATGCGGGGCTACCAGACGCGCCAGGGAGCACAGGGAGAGTACATGTTCCAGCAGTCCACCGCGGAAGGCGTGGTGGATTGTCTTCGCCGCGGGCGCAATTTTGTAGCGCGCGGAAATATCCGGGTCATCGAGGAAAGCGTTTAACAGAGCCTGGAGCCGCAAATTGCGCATGGCGGAGACGTGCCCGCGCAACTCGGCCCACATTTCTTCGGCATCCCGCGCGGAAGCCGGGAAAAAGTCGGAAAAATCGACTTCGCTGTCTTCCATCGGCCGGAGCTTGTGGATGGTGAACTGCGGCCGGTTGTTGTAAAGCTGCAGAATCCCTTTGACCTTGACGAAATCGTCCTTATCAAAGGTATCCATCACCTCGGCGACGTTATCCCACATCTTGGCGTCAAGGTCGCCGGTGCGGTCGGAAAGGGTCATCGAGAGGTAAGGCTCGCCGGTTTTCTTCTGGCGAATCTCCTTGTTCTGGACAAGGAGGACCGCCGTCACCATCTCGTTCGGCTTCATCTCACGAACAAAAGGAGATTTCATTCAGTTGTCGGGTTTCAATCTTCTGTTGACTGGTTTGGCTATTTCGCCGTGGGCGAGCCGTCCGCGTTTTTCACTGGCGTTGACGGCACGGGCGCCACTTCCGGCGCCGCCGCGCCCTGGCGGTCTTTCACGCCGGTGATGCCATACGGAATCACCTTCATGAACTTCTTCAGATGCCGCTGGTTCGCAACCGCTTCCTTGGTGGTTGTCTGCGGCTTCAGCTGTGCCGGGTCTTTCCAGGACGTGTCCTTGTCGGGCGCCGCGCCGGAATCCACGTAGCCGGGTTTAATCTGCAGGAACGCGGTGGTGCGCAGCTGTGTGAGCAGTTCGCGCAGCTTGGGCTGCACTTTCGGCTCCGAAAGACGATTATTGATTTCGGGTTGAACCTCATCGAAGCTCGCCTGCCCTTCGGCGGTCTTTTCTTCCACCTTCAGAATTTCGAAACCGGCGGCCACACGGATGGGGTCCGTCACATAGCCCTTTTTCTGCGGAAATACCACGGCTTCGATTTTTTCGTTCAGCTGGCCCTTGGTAAAGGTGCCGAGCATGCCGTCCTCTTTGGCGGTTTCCGCGTCAGAATACTGGCGAGCGAGATCTGCAAACTTTTCATTCTTCCGCGCGCGGTCCACAATCTCTTTGGCTTTCTTCTCGGCGGCGGCCACCTTTGCGGGCGACCCGTCACCGGTGGAAATCAGGATTTCGCGAACGCCCACGGTTTCCTTCCGGATGAACTCGGCCTTGTGGTCCTCGTAATACTTGAGCTGGTCGGCCTTGGGAATCGTGACGTTCCGGTAGACTTCTTCGCCGATGACGCGCTGCGTGAGGATCTGGTTCTTGTAGGCCAGCTTGAGGTCTTCGAAACTCTCACCGGTCTGTTCGCGAACCCATTCGTGGAACTTTTCGGGGTCGGCGATGCCGCTCTGCCGCTGGATGTCGGCAACTCGCTTATTGATTTCGGAATCGACATTGATGCTGAGATCTTTGCCCTTCTGCACCAGAAGAAGCTGGTCGATCTGGTCGCGCAAGGCGTCCGCGGCGGCCTTATTGACGGCGTCTTCGAGAGCGGCTCCCACCAGGCCCTGCTTCTGCAGCGCGGCCTGAATCATGGCGCGCTGCTTTTCCAGTTCCCCGCGCGTAATGATCTCGCCATTCACTTTGGCAACGATCTCTTCCACCACGCGCGTCTTGATCTCCGGCCTGTCGGCGGCCAGGAGAGAGGGTGGCGTAACACCCGAGAACATGCAGAAAACAATCCCGGCGCCCGCACCCGCGAGCCATTGCTTCGAAGACATATGTAGTCTCATTATGACAGATAAAAATGGCGTCCCCGGCGGGTTTGTCAAATCCGGGCGACGAAGCGGATGCAAAAGCGGATGTGTGGATGCACACAATCCTGTATGATCTTTTCGTATGCGAATCCGCCGCCTGATTCTGTCTCGTCTGGCACTGCTGTGCATCGCGCTGGCGGTTGCGAGCCAGTCTGCCTGGATTTCGGTCGCCGGCGCCCAGACCGGATCGGTTTCCGGTCTGACCTCTGCCAGGAAGACGGCGGACAAGACGCCGGTCGCCGCCCTGATCGATCTCAACAGGGCGACCGCGGCGGAGCTTAAGTCGCTGCCTGGGATCGGCGACGCGTATTCGGCGGCCATCATCAGGAATCGTCCCTATGCGAACAAGACTCAGCTGAAGACCCGCAACGTGATTCCGCCCGGCGCGTACTCCAGAATCAAAGACAAAGTCATTGCCAAACAGTAAGCGGTTCCTCGCGGCCGTCATGGGCCTCTTCATCGCGTTGTGCGCCGCGCCGCCGGTTTCCGCCGGGGGACGCGGCTTCCGTACGCAGCATCTGCTCGAAGAGCACTACGGGAAATACGGCAGAGACTTCGGCAGGATCTCGCAGGACCAATACCTCCGCCTCGCACAGCAGTTGCGGGATTCCAAGCCGGGTAAAAACGTGCTGGAGGCCAGAATGCCCGCCGGCGGCGCGAAATTCGATAAGCGATACGGCTGGTTCGTCTCTTACGATGCCGACGGCACCATCCGCACCTTCTTCATTCCGAAGGAGGGTTTGCGGTACTTCCGGCGGCAGGGTGGCAATCAGGCTTTGCCGGAGTAAGCGCCCCCGGGGCGATGTGCTACATTTCAGGGTTATATGGCATCACGTAGTGTCAACAAAGTCATTCTGGTGGGTCACCTTGGACGGGACGCGGAAACGAAGTTCACGCCCGGCGGAGCGGCTGTTACCCGCTTCTCGGTAGCCACCAGCCGCCGCTGGAAAGATCAGCAGTCCGGTGAGTGGAAGGAAGAAACCGACTGGTCGAACGTCACCCTCTGGCGTCAGGAAAATCTGGCCAACTACCTCACGAAGGGCAAACAGGTCTACGTGGAGGGCCGGCTGCAGACTCGCAGCTATGAGGATAAGGACGGCAAGAAGGTGTACGCGACCGAGGTGGTGGCGGACGAAGTGATTCTGCTGGGTGGCCAGGGTGGTGGCGGCGGACGCGAGGACTACGGCAGTTCCGCCGGCGGTCCGGTCTCCATGCCCCGCTCCGCGCAGCGCACCGCCGCGCCCGCTTCGCAGCATGAGGATTTCGGCCAGGGCATCACGGACGACGACGTTCCGTTTTAAGCCGGGCCCCGCTGGACTTTACCCGTGAACGTACACGAAGAGCGGCGCGAAGAACTGGAAAAGCATGAGTTCATGATGGGCGTCCCTCGCGGACGCCTCGCCGTCACGCTGGATGTTCTGACGGATGCGCTGGTGCTGGTGGGTCAGCACGGCGTCTACTGCCAGAGCGCGCGGCAGCCGGGGAAACCGGCCATGGACATCCAGATCATCCAAAAACAGATTGTGGATGCGAAAGATCTCATCAGCAGCGTGATGGCGGAACTGAAGGCTGCGAAATCGGCCTGAGTCCCGGTTGAGTCGCTGACGTCCAATTCAGGGGCGAACAAATTTACGGGCGAACAATTCAGGGGCGCACAAAGGGATTCGACGCCTTTTCCTCCCCAATGGTGGTTTCCTCCCCGTGTCCGGTGGTGACCACCACGTCATCCGGCAGCGTGTAAAGCTTGCCGCGGATGGAACGGGCGATTGCCCGTGAATCGCCACCCGGCAGATCTGTGCGGCCCACGCTGCCACGGAAAAGAGTGTCGCCGGCAATCAGTTTTTTCTCTTCCGGAATGAATAAGGCGATGCTGCCGGGGGTATGGCCGGGCGTGTGCAGCACCAGCGCCTCCACGCCGCCCGCCCGCAGAATATCGCCTTCCCGTGACGCCTGGTCGATGCCGGGGTTTTCCGGCGTCTCAACGCCCAGCCACCCTGCCTGCATGTCGAGATTCGCGGCCAGCACCTCATCCGCTTCGTTCATGTAAACCGGCGCGCCGGTCAGCTTACGCAGTTTCGCCGCGCCGCCGATGTGGTCGATGTGCGCATGCGTGATCACGATCATATTGACCTTCAGCACATGCCGTTCCAGAATCTGCAGGATGTGGGAAATATCGTCGCCAGGGTCGATCACGATCGCCTCGTGGGTGACCTCATCGCCGATGATGGAGCAGTTACAGGCCAGCAGGCCAACGGGCAGAACTTCGTGGATCATTGCGGTTGATGCATCCAGCGTAGCCCATGCCTCATCATGATAGTTTCATGCCTGTCCTGAACATTCTGATGCGGTTTGCGCATATCATTTCCGCCATTACGCTGCTGGGCGGCGTGCTGGTTTGGCTGCTCGCCGTCAGTCCTGCTCTCGCGTCCCTGTCGGAGGACACCCGGAAGAAAGTGGAAAACGCCATCGCAGCGGCGTGGCGACCGGTGGCGTTTGCCGCGATTGGCGGTCTGCTCGCTTCCGGCGTTTACAACTTCCTGAACAAGACGAACCTCACACCGGCCTATCATGCCGTGATTGGCGTGAAGTTTCTGCTGGTGCTGCATGTCTTCGCGGTGGTGATTGTCGCCCTGAAGCCGGACAACGCCAAGCGGACGCGGCAACTGACCGGAGTCGCGGTGAGCGGGGTGGTGATCGTGATTCTCTCGGCGGTGCTGCGGTGGATTCTCACACAATGACTCAGGCAGCGACGCCCGGCTACATGGCTCTCTCGCATGGCGCGGGAATTCTGGATCTGGCGGCGCGCGGCCGGATTCGCGTTACGGGTGAGGACCGCGCCCGGCTGTTGCATGCGATGACCACCAATCACGTGCAGCAACTCAAGCCGGGCGAGGGGCTCTACGCTTTCTTTCTGAACGCCCAGGGGCGCATTCAGGCGGATGCTTACGTGCTCTGTTTTGAGGATCATTTCCTGCTCGATACGGAACCGGAAACCCGCCAGCTGGTGCTGGAGCATCTGGACAAATACATCATTGCGGACGATGTGACGCTGGAAGACGTGACCTCCGATACATTCTGCATCGGCCTGGAAGGTCCGAATTCCATGGCGATTCTGGCTTCCCCCGGTGAGGCTTTCAGCCACGTCGCCCTGGGCGACAACGTGGTGGCGGCGATTTCCGCCACCGGCGCGCCGGGCCTGCGGGTCTACGGACCACTTGCCGGCTTCACTCAGACGGTCCAGTCTTTCGAAGCCGCCGGGGCGGCGCCGGCGTCCGCGGATGACGCGGAGCATGTGCGGGTCCGCCATTTCAAACCGCGCTTCGGGCAGGATATCAACGACAGCACGTTGCCGCAGGAATCGCAGCAGATGTTCGCTTTGCATTTCCGCAAGGGCTGCTATCTGGGCCAGGAGATTGTGGAGCGGGTGCGGTCGCGTGGTCATGTGAATAAGCAACTGATGGGTTTCCGGCTGGACGGGAGCGCCGCGCCCGTCCCGGGAACGCAGTTGTTTGCGGGCGGCAAGGAAGCCGGGGAGGTCACCTCCTCCACTGTCTGCCCGGAAGGCAGGGTCTACGGGCTCGCCTATGTGCGGGTTCCCTATAACAAGCCCGGCTCCACTGTTGGCATTGACGGCCGGCCCGCTGAGCTGTTTCCTCCGGCGGGATCGGGTTAACCCTGTTTGGCTCCGGTCGCGGTATGCTGAAAACAGGCCTCGTTATGCGATTCACTACTGCCATCACACTTCTCTTTGCGTCTTCGCTGTTCACCGCCTCCGCGCTTGCCGATCTTCCCCCGGGCCCCGGCCACGACGAAACCGCCAAGGTTTGCGGCAAATGCCATTCGCCGGAACAGGCGGTCTCCCTGCACCAGAGCAAAACGGGTTGGGAAGAAACCGTGTCGAAGATGGTGAATCTGGGTTCGGAAGGCACCGACGAAGAGTACGAAGCCATCCTGAAATACCTCACCACGAACTTTGGTCCGGAAGCCCCGAAACCGATCAACGTCAATACGGCGACCGGCGTGGAACTGGAAGCCGGCCTGGGCCTGTCGCGCGCCGAATCCGCCGCCGTGATTCAGTACCGCACCGATAAAGGCGCATTCAAGGTGATTGACGACCTGAAGAATGTGCCCGGTCTCGACTTCAAGAAAGTCGAAGCCAAAAAAGCGCGTCTGGCTTTCTAAGAGTACCCGCTTCCGCAACGAGCGGTTTGGCTTTCCGCGCTGTTGGAAATGGCGCCGGACTGCGCCGCTTCTGGTTGTTCCGTGATATACTCCCGTGCAGGTTTGAGTCGTTTCAAACCGGCACAGAGTTTGTTTATTCTTCACAACCAGGCTCTTCACAAACAAGGAAGGTCGTTGCATGCGAAAGTTCTCATTGATAGCCCTGTCGGCTGCCGTGGCGTGCGCCGTCATCTGGGCTGCCGACTGGCCCAGCCAGAGCGGCAATCCCCAGCGGGACGGTTGGGCCAAGACCGAAAAGGCCTTCACCAAGGAAAACGCGGGGAAGATCGAATTTCTTTACAAATATAAGGCGGAGAATCAGGCAAAAGGCCTGAGCGCCACCGGTTCCCCTGTGGTCAACGGCATGTTGATCACCTATCTCGGCTTCAAAGAGCTGATGGTCTTCGGCGCCAGTTCTGACAACGTCTTCGCCGTCGATGCCGACCTGGCCCGTACTTTCTGGAAGACCCACTTCGATTACAAGGCTGATAAACCGGCCGCTGCGCCAACCTCGGTCTGCCCCGGCGGTATGACTGCAGCCATTGCGATGCCCGGCAGCAGCGCAGGTCCCCAGGGACGCGGTGGTGGCGGCGCCGGCGGTCGTGGACGCGGCCCGGGCGCACCCGGTGCTCCAGGCGCGGGGCGTGGTCCGGCGGCACCCATGCCTGGTCCCCCGCCGATGCCACAGACTCCACCGCTGTTCGCGGCCGGCAACTTCGGTCGCGCCGCGAATTTCGCGGCGATTGGTGGCGATGGCACTCTGCACGCTCTGAACTCCTCCACCGGGGCGGATCGTGGCGCGCCCATTAAGTTTGTCCCCGCCAATTCCAAGGTTTCCGGCATCAACGTGAACGATGGTGTCGTTTACGCCGCCACCCAGGACAACTGCGGCGGCAACGCCAACGGCCTGTACGCCCTTGATCTCTCGACGACCGAGCCGAAGCTCAGCTCCTTCGAACTCAACGGTGCGGGCGCCGCTGGTGCGGCTGGCACGGCCATTGGCAACGATGGCACGGTCTACGCGCAGATTCCTGACGGTAAGGGCGAAATGGCCGGTGACTATAACGACACCGTGATCTCCCTCTCGAAGGACCTTAAGGTCAAGGACTACTTCACGCCCGCCGGCGCCCCGCGTCCGGTGACGAAGGGAGTGCCAGTTACCGCGGTGACGCCGGTGGTATTCAGCTGGAGAGGCAGTGACGTGATTGTGGCCGGTGGCCGTGATGGCCGCGTGTACCTGCTCGATTCGAAGTCGCTCGGCGGCGCCGATCACCATACTCCCCTCGCGATGAGCGAACCGATTGCAACGCCGGAATCGAAGTTCTCCGGCACCGGCATCGCGGGCGCTTTCTCCAGTTGGGAAGACGGCGCCACGCGCTGGGTCTACGCCTCGGTGTGGGGCGCTCCGAACGGCGGCGTGGTGGCGCTCAAGGTGGAAGATCAGGGCGGCAAGCCGGTTCTGACCAAGGCCTGGACCTCCCGCGACATGCTGTCGCCGGCGCCCACGGTCACGGCCAACGGACTGGTATTCGCGCTTTCCTCCGGCGAATCCTCCCGCAATGCGAAGGAAAACGGCTCGCCGTACTCGGTGGCTGAAAAGCAGAAGCTGGCGAAACCCGCGGTGCTCTACGTGCTGGACGGCCTCACCGGCAAGGAACTGTATTCGAGCGGCGCCATGGCGTCGACCTTCTCGCATGGCACGGGCGTGGCGGTGGCGAATCGCCGTATCTATTTCACAACGCATGACAACACGGTCTATGCGCTGGGCTTCCTTGCGGAACAGCCCCAATTGACCGGGAAATAAGGAGAAACCGATGCGAAAACTTCATTTTTGTCTGATCGCAGCCGCTGTTGTGGTTCCCGCTTTCACGGCGGACTGGCTCACCGATGGCGGCAACCCGCAGCGCACCGCCTGGCAGAAGGACGAGCATATTCTCTCGCCCTCGAACGTGAAGAACATGCAGATTCTGTGGAAGGCGCAGCTGGATAACCAGCCGCAGCAGATGCATTCGCTCTTCCCGCCACTCATCATCGACCAGCTGAAAACCCCCGGCGGCACCAAACAGGTCGCGATTGTTTCCGGTATCTCCGACAACATTTACGCAATGGACGTCACCACTGGCACGGTGATCTGGAAGAAGCACTTCGATTACCCGACGCCCGCCAACGTCCGGCCGAACAATGACGATCCGCTTTGCCCCGAAGGCGCGCTGGCGACTCCGGTCATCGGACCCGCCAACGCCAACGGCCAGCGTCCGGTCTACACCATCGCCGGTGACGGTCAGTTGCACACCCTGAATGCCGCCGATGGCGAAGAACTCTCGCAGCCCGTGAAGTTCCTGGGCGCGAATTCCAAAGCCTACGCGCTGAACCTCTGGGGCAACGCGCTCTACACGACCACCGCGCAGGGCTGCCATGGCAACCCGAATCAGGTCTGGGCGATGCGCCTGGATGATCCCACTCACAAAGTTCTGACCGCCAGCCCGAAGTCCGGCGGACTCTGGGGTCGCACCGGCGCCGCCATCGACTCGAATGGCATCGCGTGGGCGCCGACCGGTGACGGTCGCTATGACAAAGACACGCAGACCTACGGTAACGGCCTGGTGGGAGCCAAGATTTTCGGCGATGAACTGAAAATTGCCGATTATTTCATTCCCTCCAACTGGTCGTGGCTGCAGAAACGCGATCTGGACTTCCAGGTTACCCCCGCGATCTTCACTTATAAAGGGCGCGAACTGATGGTCACGGCAAGCAAGGAATGCCGCGTTTACCTGATGGATCCGAAGAACCCCGGCGGTGATGACCACCAGACTCCGCTCGACCGCACCCCGCTTCTCTGCAATGAGGAAGTGAATTTCGCCTCGGCCGGAATCTGGGGTTCCATGGCGAGCTGGGAAGACTCGAAAGGCACCCGCTGGGTGCTCACGCCCTTCTGGGGACCGGTGCATCCCAAGCTGAAGGTGCCCATCACCAACGGCCCCGTCACCCACGGCGCGGTGATCGCGTTCAAGGTGGAAGAAAAGGGTGGCAAACTGCAGCTGACTCCGGCCTGGATTTCCCGCGATATGGATCAGGCGGAACCGCCGGTGATCGCAAACGGCGTGGTTTATGGTTTTGCCAGCGGCGAAAACACCACGCAGGCTTATGCGGACGTCGGGCTGCGTGATTCGAGCAAGCTGCGCATTGCGGCTTCCAAACACGCCACTCTGTATGCGCTCGATGGCGAGACCGGCAAGGAGCTTTACTCCAGCGGCGATCAGATCAAGAGCTGGGTGCACTTCGGTGGCCTTTCCGTCGCGAATGGCCGGGTTTATCTGGGGACTTACGACAGTATTTTGTACTGTTTCGGACTGCCTGGTACCAAATAGAACTGCTTTGGTCTGGAAAAGGGGCTCGCCGGACATGGCGGGCCCCTTTTTTTGTTATTGTCTGTAGATTGCCATGAATGATCGGTACAATCTGCAGCGTTTTGTTGAAGCGCAGGATGCATGCATGGATCAGGTGCTGCGGGAACTGCGAGCGGGAGAAAAACAGACTCACTGGATGTGGTTTGTTTTTCCGCAACTCCGGGGTCTCGGAGTGAGCGAAAAGGCACAGTTTTACGGGATCGCATCCCAGGCCGAAGCCACGGCGTACCTCAGTCATCCGGTGCTGGGGCCGAGGCTGATCCGGTGCACCGCTCTGGTGAATGAGGTGGAAGGGCTCTCTGTGGGGCAGATATTTCCCTGGCCGGATCACCTGAAGTTCCACTCCTGCATGACGCTGTTCTTCCTGATTACCACCAATAACGAGCCGTTTCTGGCCGCTTTGCGCAAGTACTTTCGCGGACGTCAGGATGAACGGACAGTTGCCCTGCTACAAGGGTAGGCCCGCGAGCCAACCCCCGCCGCGCCCGCTCAACTCCGGTCTCCTTTGCGTTCGCCAGAGCTTTGCGCCACGGTGTACCATGGGAAGGAAGCTACGAATTGAACGCTGATGAAGCTCCTCGAAGCGCTCTCGCCGGACGGTAAGGAACGCGAGCTCGCGCTGGCCCTCGACCCCGCCAGAATCCCCGCGCACATTGCCATCATTATGGATGGGAACGGGCGCTGGGCGAAGCGTCGCGGCCTGCCCCGTTTTGCCGGGCATCGGGCTGGCGTACAGATGGTTCGCAGCGTTGTGGAAGATTGCTCCCGGCTGGGAGTCCGTGCTCTAACCCTCTACGCTTTTTCAGCGGAAAACTGGAAGCGCCCCCGGACTGAAGTGGATATGCTCTGGCGTCTGCTCCGGTTTTATTTGCGCCACGAGCTGCAGGATCTGCAGCGCAACAACATCCGCCTGCAATCGAGCGGTCGGGTGGAGGCCCTGCCCCCCCGCGTTTACGAAGAGTTGCGCTCGGTGGAACGGGCGACATCCCGGAATACGGGCATGTGCCTGAACCTGGCCATCAACTACAGCGCGCGCAACGAACTGGTGGATGCGGTGAACGCAATCATCGATGAAGCGCGTATCGCCGGCTCGCTCGCTGGTCTGGTTGTGGACGAAGAGATGATTTCGCGCCGCCTTTACACGGCCGGCCTTCCGGAACCGGATCTGCTGATCCGCACCTCCGGAGAAATGCGGATTTCGAATTTCCTGCTATGGCAGATTGCCTATGCCGAGCTCTACGTGACGGACACCCTCTGGCCCGACTTCAATCGCGAGGAACTGCTGCGCGCCATTCTGGACTTCCAGAAGCGGGAGCGCCGCTTTGGCGGCCTGCCCGAAGCTGCGGCGGAGATGGCATCTCAAGATGAAGAGCCGCTGCCGGATGAGGAAATTCAGGAAATCGCCGTTCCGCAATGAAGCGCATTCTTACGGCTCTGGTCCTGGTTCCGGCCACCGTCTATACCGTCATCTTCGCGCCGTGGGCTGTTTTTCTGGCCATGGTCGCCATGGTGTCGCTGCTTTGCTTTCATGAATATGCGGCGATCACCCGTTCCTTTGCTCCCCTCGGTTTTGTAGCCGGACTTCTGCTGCTGATCGCTCCTCCCGCCGAGGCCACGGTGATTCTGTTTCTCACCTCCATCGCGGCCATGTGCCTGCCGCTTGCCTCCGCCTCGCTCGAGGAGTCCGTGCCGCGGGCAGGGGCGCTGGTGTTGGGAATCCTCTATATCTTCGGCGCGTGGAAGTCCGCGATTCTGATCCACGATCTGAACTCTCCGCAGCTGAACTCGGGGCATTACTGGCTGATGTTTGCGCTGGTGGTGAACTGGGCGGGGGATACCGGCGCGTACTACATTGGGCGGAGGTTCGGTCGCCGCAAGCTCGCGCCCATGGTAAGCCCGGGGAAAACCTGGGAGGGCGCCATTGCATCCCTCTGCGCCGCCATGATCTTCGGCCTGATTTTCCTGCCGCTCACCATTCCCGGAACTTCGTTTCTGAAAGCCGGTCTGATCTCTCTGCTCGCGAACATTGCGGGGCAACTGGGGGATCTGGCGGAATCCGCCGTCAAGCGCAGCGCCGGCGTGAAAGACAGTGGCAGGCTGCTGCCCGGCCATGGCGGCATGCTTGACCGCGTTGACAGTTCGCTGTTTACCTTCCCCGTGCTCTACGCGGTGCTTTCGTTCCTGCAGCCCAAATAAAAAGGCGGCCCGAAGGCCGCCCCTTTCTCTCCGATTCGCTGAGTTACTGAATCGCGATCCACACGGTGTTCGCCGCCACGCCACCAGCGGTCACGACCACCGGCACCATGCCGCTGCCCGCAAGTGACGCGGGCAGAGAAATGTTGACCTGATCCAGACCGGGATAGCTCGGCTGCGCGCCCGCGTAGGTCACCGGCGCCGAAACGCCGTTCACCGTTGCCGTGACGTTTGCCAGACCAGCCGCCCGCAGACCTGTGCCATAAAGCGAGAGAGTCACGTTGCCCGAACCGACGTTAATCGGCGTCGCCACAATCGTGCCGTCGCTGTTCATGCCGTAAACCGAGGGGGCCGGACCCGAACCGCCCGAAACGCCGGCGGCCGCAACGTTGGACGCGCCCAGCGTGAAGACACCGGGCGCCACAGCGTTCACCTGCACGGTCGCCGTGGAGATGGCGCCGTCGCCAGCCTGGGTTGTCACCAGAGCGGGACCGGTTGCGACAGAAGGCATCACGAAGTTCACCTGCGAAGGCGACGCCGCCAGAAGAGACGCCGTGTAAACCGCCTTGGTGGAATCCGTGACGGTGACGGTGGTACCACCCAGATTGGTGGGCAGGAAGGGCAGGGGAAGACGGGTTACAGCGCTGGTGGCCAGTTTCGTGCCATAAGCGGAAACCGTGGAGCCCGGCGCAACGGCGCCACCGCTCGGATTCGCGGAAGAAACCACAGCCATCGCCGGAGCGGCGACCGGGGTGCTGCCGGGAGTGAGTGAAACGCCGCGCAGCACTTCGGCGTAACCAGCGGTTTTCACCGTCCAGAACTGTTCGGCGGCGGCAATTGCGGGGTCCGTATTCACCAGAATGTCGTTAATCGCCACCAGTTTGTTCGGGTCAGCGCCCTGATCGCCATTGGAACTGACGGTGGAGGTCGTCGCCCAGACCGTCACGGTGCCATCCGCGTTGACGCGGCCGGCGATGTTCCGGAGACCGTCGGTCGCCGGGTTGAGGGCGGTGGGATAGTTGGCCACGCCGTACTGCTGGCCGAGGTTGAGCCCGTTCTGCAGAACGTAGACCTTGTTCCAGACGCCATTGGTCAGAACCCATTTCTGCAGGCCGGAGTTTTTGCTGGTGGTCGCATTCAGCAGGGTGCCATCGCCTTCATCGGCGACATAGAGAGTGGTCGCGTTCGCGAACCAGATTCCGAACGGGTTCTGGGCATCCGCGTTCTTCGCGGGAGTGGCGGGGAAGCCGGGCAGTACTGTGATGGGCGTCGAGGTCGCATTGGCCAGGGTGGGGAGCGTTCCCGCCGTGCCAACCTGATACACCGTGTTGAAACCGTTGCTGCCACTGCCTTTGGTGACGTACATGGTGTTGTTAAAGATCGTCAGGCCGCGGAAGTTGTTGTCTTTGCCTGCCTTGTCGGCGGCATAGGGCTTGCCGGTCACCGGGTCGTTGTACTGTGTGACCGAGAAGGTTCCGATCTGCGTCGGAACCGTGGTGCCGGGCTGCCCGGGTGTGGCGATTTCCGCACCGGTTGAGGTAACCAGGTTGGTGGGAGTGCCGGCGCCGTTATTGTCGTTGCCCACCATGTAATAAAAGCCGTTGGCGAGAATCGCCGCCCGGCCGTTGTTACCGCTGTAAGCGTTCGTCGGAGTGGCCTGAATGGTTCCCGCCGCGCTGACCTGCACCACATCGCGGAAGTAGCTGCTGCCGACCGGGTTGGTCGGGTCATATACGCCCGGGGTGTTCGAATTTGATACGTCGAGCGTATTCGGCGGCGCGGCGTAAGCCATAAACGTCAGCGCGGCGCCGTCTGTCGAAAGATTAATCGCGAGCTCCGATTTTGAAGGGAAGCTGGTGCTGACCACACTGCCCGGAACCGGCAGCGTGCTCACGAGAAGGCCTGCCGGCGTCAGCTGGTCGAGGAAGATCGGGCTGGTGACGCCAAAGCTGCCATCCACCTTGTTGTTGTTGAAAACATTGTTTGTGCTGCCAACTGCCGGAAACGAGCCGTTATCGGTCGCCTTGGCCGTGCCGCAGGCCGCGGTGGAAGGGCAGTTCGGGGGCAGCGTCTGGCCGACCGTCACGGTGGAAGCTGTGCCGGTATAAACGCTGCGGGTCACGACAATGTTGTTCGGCGTGAAGCCGGAAAACGTCGCCGTCTGCGCAAAAATCAACCCTGCGGAAGTCAGCAGGGTGAGGATAAACGTGGTAGTTCTCATCGTATTCACCAAGAACTAACAGGCCAATGTCACACAGGGGCAACGGAAGTATTACGTTTTGGTTGCGCCTGTTGCCACGCTCCGGTTCGGATGACTGGTTCGCGTGAAAATCCGGACAAATCTCGTCTGGCCGATCACCGTCCGCTAAAATAGGGTTTCCCGCCCAGTCAGCGCGTCCAACGCCCCGTCGTAGTCGACTAAAGGAGAACAAATTCATGAGCGCCACCGCCTCCAATGCGGAAAATCACGTCCTGACTCTTGAGGAGATCGCCAATCTGACCCAGGAGGGCGGCCAGCCCACGGAGACTCTGATGAACGTTGTCGCGCTCATCGCGAAGCGATTCCAGACGGAAGTCTGCTCCGCCTACCTGCTGGAGCCGGACCGAGCCAACCTCGTACTCGCCGCAACCGTGGGTCTGCGCAAAGAGTGCATCGGAACCCTGCGACTCGGCCTGCATGAAGGCCTCACCGGGCTTGTGGCGGAAGAATTACGCCCGGTTGCGGTGAGCCCGGCGAATAATCATCCGCGCTTTAAGTTCTTTACGGAGACCGGCGAAGAAGGCTATCAGTCGTTCCTCGGCGTGCCGGTGATCGAGCGCGGCATTCTGCAGGGCGTTCTGGTGCTGCAGACCAGTGACATCCGCATCTTCCAGAACGAGGAAATCCGCATGTTGACGGAGGCGGCCACCGAAGTGGCTCCCGTCATCGGCGAAGCGCGCAATCTGGCCCGTTTCATCGCTCCCACCCAGGAGCGCCTCTGGGCTTTGGCTCGCAATCTCTGGTGGAGCTGGGATCACGAAGTCACCAGCATCTTCCGCGACCTGGACCCGGTCCTGTTCCGTGATCTCAACCACAACCCGATCACGATGCTCTCGAGGATGCCCCTCGCCACCATCGAACGCCGCTGCGGCGAACTGATGCTGCACAGCCGCATCAACTACGCGTATCGCCGGCTGCAGGAGTATCTCCGGACGGATCGCACCTGGGGTGGAACGCACGCCGGCGTTCTTCGCCCGCGCCCGGTGGCTTACTTCTCCGCGGAATTCGGTATTCACGAATCCGTGCCGATTTATTCCGGCGGTCTCGGCGTCCTCGCCGGCGACCATATCAAGAGCGCTTCGGATCTGGACATCCCGCTCATCGGCATCGGGCTGTTCTACGCGCAGGGCTACTTCCGCCAGCGCCTGAACGGCGAGGGCTGGCAGCTGGAAGACTACCTCCCGACTGACGTGAACTCACTTGCCATGGAGCCCGCCATCGGGGCGAATGGCGCGCCGGTCACCATTCAGATCGACACCCGTCGCGGGTCCATCCGCGCCAAGGTCTGGCGTATGAAAGTGGGCCGCATCGACCTGCTGCTGCTCGATTCGAACGTCGACGGCAATGCCCCGGAAGATCGCGAACTCACCTCCCAGCTCTATGGTGGCGATGGACGGGTCCGTATCCGGCAGGAATTGCTGCTTGGTGTTGGCGGCGTCCGCGCGTTGCGCGCCATGGGCGTCACCCCCGGTGTCTATCACATGAATGAAGGCCACTCGGGCTTCGCGGTGCTGGAAGCCATCCGCACCCGGATGGCGGATGAAGGTCTCAACTTCCACCAGGCGGCTCCTGTGGTCACCCGCGAGGTCGTCTTCACCACGCATACTCCCGTACCCGCCGGCCATGACCGCTTCCATGCCGACCTGATTGAGGAACATCTGGGCCCTCTCCGTGACGCCCTGGGTATTTCCCACGAGCACCTCATGAGCATGGGTCGCGAGCACGATCACAATCCGCATGAGTTCTGCATGACGGTGCTCGGGCTGAAGCTTTCCCGCCGCGCCAATGCCGTCTCCGCGCTGCACGGCGAGGTCTCCCGTTCCATGTGGACCAGTCTCTTCCCCGGTCGCAGTGAGGACTCGGTGCCGATCGGCCATATCACGAACGGCGTACACGTGCCGTCGTGGCTCGCGCCGCAGATGTTCCGGCTCTACGATCGACACCTCGGCGCCGGCTGGAGCGAACATTCCGGAGAGAGCCGCATCTGGGAAGGCATTGAAGACATTGATGATGCGGAACTTTGGGAAACCCACCTCAGCCTCAAGGCCCGCCTGCTGGATTTCGTCCGCCGCCGCGCGGTGGAACAGTCGAAGGTCCGTGGGGAATCCGCGGAATCTCTGGCCCGGCTCAGCAAGGTACTCAGCCCGGATGCCCTGACCATCGGCTTTGCGCGACGCTTTGCGACTTACAAGCGCGCGAACCTGCTGCTCAGCGATATTGAGCGGCTCGGCAATATGGTGAACGATCCCAAGCGGCCCGTACAGTTCGTGTTTGCCGGCAAGGCCCATCCCCGGGATGAGCCCGGCAAGCGGGTGCTGCAGCAGATTGCTGAACTGATGCGGGATTCCCAGTTCGCTGACCGCTTCGTCTTTGTTGAGGACTATGACATCAACGTCGGGCGTCACTTGGTGCAGGGCGTCGATGTCTGGCTCAATAACCCCCGGCGCCCGCTCGAAGCTTCCGGCACCAGCGGCCAGAAAGTGGTTCTCAACGGTGGACTCAACCTCAGCGTGCCGGACGGCTGGTGGGCGGAGGCTTATGACGGTCTGAATGGGTTCACCATTGGCACAGGGCGCACGCACAGCAATCTGGATGTCCACGATAAGCGGGACAGCGAGGATCTTTACCGCACCCTGAAGGACGAAGTGATTCCGCTTTACTACCAGCGGGATCGCGACGGTCTGCCGCGCGGCTGGATCAAACGTATGAAGCGGACCATCCGTACGCTTGGCTGGCGTTTCAATGCCGACCGCATGGTGATGGACTACACGTTGAAGTGTTACGTGCCGGCGGCGGGCGGAACGTCCAGCGACATGTCCCGTTCCAGTTAGAAAAATACCGAAGAAAATTCGCCGGCGGGCCCACTATATCGGTGATGCAGCACAATGATGTCGTTCTGAAGGAAATGTTTCAGAACGCAGTCAGAGCGATCACGGAATTAGGGGGCTCGCCGGTCGTGCGTTGGTTGAACGTGGACATGGCGCAGGTGAAGGCCCTGCGTCCTGATCTGGTGGGAGAACTGCGGGCAGGTGGTCTGTTCCACTTGGAACTCATGACGAAAAATGAACCCCTCGCTCCAGCCCGGATGCTGGAATACAACGTCACCATCCAGATCGGTTATAAGCAGGTTCCGGACCAGGTGCTCTTGTATGTCGGCTACGAACCAGTGCGGATGGCTGACCGGATTGAAACACCCCATCTCACTTTTCAATTCCGTCTGGTCGATGCCAGAGACCTCGATGGCGAGGCTTTGCTCGAAAGCCCGGAGTTGGGCGACAATATATTAGCGGTGCTGGGGCGGCTGCGGAATGAGCGAGCCGCTGTTCGGGAGATCCTGGAACGGATCGGGAAATGTACTCCGGTGGATCGGGAAAAATCGCTCACGGCTCTGATGACGATGGCCGGTCTGCGGAGACTGGCCGGGGTAGTGGAAGAGGAGACAAAACGCATGCCACTGCATATCGACATTCTGGAAAACGAAGTTCTGGGCCGCGAATACCGGAAAGGCCTGGCCCTTGGCATGGAACAGGGGCTGGAAAAGGGCTTGGAAAAGGGGCTGGAGAAGGGCCTCGAAAAAGGTCGCGAAGAGGGCGAGCGCCAAGCCCTGATTCGACTGGTGGAAATGCGTTTTGGCCCGATCCCGGCTGCGCAATCCCAGCGTTTCGCTTCTATGAGAATTGCCGATGTGGACCAGGCTCTCGCCCGCATCTTTCATTGCACGACGCTCGACGATCTTCTGCGGTAAAGCCGCCTACAGCCCGAAATACCGCAGAGTCGCCCCGGCGATCCACTCGCTCGCCCGCCCATCCCCGTAAGGATTATGTACCCGGGCCATCGCTCCGTACGCTCCGGCGTCGTCAAGCAGGCGCGATACCTCATTCACGATTCGCTCCTCATCCGTCCCGGTCAGGCGCACTGTCCCGGCTTCCACCGCCTCGGGCCGCTCTGTCTTCTCCCGCATCACGATCACCGGTTTCCCCAGCGATGGCCCCTCTTCCTGAATCCCGCCGGAATCGGTCAGCAGCAGATACGCCCGCCGCATGAGGTCCACAAACGGCACGTAGTCCAGCGGTTCGATCAGATGAACGTTGGCCAGCCCCGCCAGATGTATCTGCACAGGCCCCGTCACGTTCGGGTTCCGGTGTACCGGCCACACAATCTCCACATCCCCGCGTCCGGCCAACCGCCGGATCGCCCGGCAGATATTCTCAAAGCCCGGCCCAAAGCTCTCCCGACGGTGGGCCGTCACCACAATCAGCTTCTTCGAAGGGTCCAGGAAGCTCCAGTCGGAGCCCTGCAGTTCGCCCGAAATCAGGCGGTCCCGCACATGCAGTACGGCATCAATTCCTGAATTACCGGTCACATGGATGGTATCCGCCGCCACCCCCTCGCGCAGCAGATTGTCGCGCGCGCCTGCTGTGGCGGCAAAATGAATGGCCGCCAGCCGGGCCGTTACCACCCGGTTCATTTCTTCCGGAAACGGCTGAGCCATGTCGCCCGTGCGCAGGCCGGCTTCCACGTGTCCCACGGGAATTCGCGCGTAGAAAGCAGCCATTGCGCCGCAAAGAGTGGTGGCGGTATCGCCCTGGACGTATACCATGTCAGGGCGCACCTCGGTCATCACCGGTTCCAGCGCGGCCAGCATACGCGAAGAAGACGCGGTGAGCGTCTGATTCGGCGTCATCAGGTTGAGATCGAAATCGGGGATGACTCGGAAGGCAGCCAGTACCTGGTCGAGCATTTGGCGATGCTGCGCAGTGACGGCGACGCAAACGGAAAAATCCCGTGGCCTCGCCTTCATGTGAAGAACGATGGGGCAGAGCTTGATGGCCTCCGGCCGGGTCCCAAAAACGAAAAGAGTTTTCAGCATCTCTTCTGAACCAGTGCGCGGAGCGCGGAATATTCTCTGAAATTTTTGTTAGCGATGGCGGAACGTGATCCGGCCCTTGGTCAGATCGTAGGGGGAAAGCTCCAGCGTGACCTTGTCACCCGCCAGCACGCGAATGCGATTGCGGCGAAGCCGGCCAGCCAGATGCGCCAGAACCACGCGCTCATGTTCCAGCTGAACACTGAACAAACCGCTCGGAAATTTTTCGAGGACGGTTCCTGTAACTTCAATACTGTCTTCCTTACTCATTCCACCTCACTCTTCCTGGATTACCTGCTGTAACGCCGCACAACAACAAAAAAGGGGCTGACGCAGCACATACCGCGCATCCCCTCGCGAAGCGTGACGCCTCGATGATTGCGATTAGAGGTCAAGCACCAAATACGATCAGCTAACCATTCAGTATAGCCTGGTGTCGACCGTCATCACTCTGGCATCCGGAACCGCGGGTCGGCGCGCAGGCGGGCCAGTTCCGGGCGGCGCTTTACCACCTCCGCCGGAAATCCTCGACGGACCGCTTCCGAAATCAGACGGAGCGCCAGATCGCGGTCACCCAGAATCTCATCCCCCAGGCCTGCGCGGAACAATACCTCCGCCGAACTGGGCCGTAGCGCCGCTGCCTGGTTCAGCAAACGCCGGGCTGCAGCCGGATTCCCGGTCCCGGCCTCGAGAATTCCCCGGTCGGCGAGACTTTCCGCGTCCGCCTTTCCGTCCCGCGCGTCCGCCTCGGCCATTTCCAGAGCCTTTCTCCTGGCGGTTTGCGCCTGCGCCTGCCCCCCGGAGCCATACTGCAGCGCGATCGCCAATGCGGCCCAGTTTCGATAGTCCCGCGGGCCGGTCCGCGCTGCCCTTTCGAGGACCTCCGCAGCCGGATCGAATTCCCCCAGCAGCGTGTACGTCTCGCCCAATTCCCGCCAGATTGAGGCCTCGCCCGGCGCGGCTTCACTGGCCCGCCGAAGGGTCGTGACGGCTCCCGAAATGTCTCCATCAAGCACCTGCGCAGCGCCCAGTCCGCTCAGCACCACCGGGTTTTCCGGTGACACGCGCAGCGCATTCCCGAACTGCTCCCGGGCTTCCGCTGTCCGGTGAGATTGAACGAGAAATCGGGCCCAGGCGTCGTAGTTCCGCCAGTCGTTCGGATTCCGATCCACAGCGTTCCGGTAGGCCGCCTCAGTCCCCCCCTGCCATCGCGTGACCGCCGCGCCGCCTCCCAGCAGCAGCACGCACACGCCAACGGCCGGCCAGAGCCGGCGCCGGGCGGTGGCTTTCGTGCCGGTCGCCGCGACGAAGTTCCGCAGTGCCTGACGCATTTCCTCCACGTCCGCATACCGCGCCTCGGGCAGATAGGCGGTTGCCCGACGCACAATCGCTTCCAGGTCTGCCGGCCACGCGCCCGACGGCGTTAGCAACCCCAACAGGGCACCCAACGCATAAATATCGGAAGCTTTCGATGGCTTGCCTCCTGTCCGGAACTCCGGTACGGCATAATCGGTCTGCTCACCCCCCGCGAAAAATGGCATCAGCAACGGCGCTTCCGAAGCGCCCCGCGCGACCAACGTCTCCGCCCGAATCTCTCCATGTGGCAGGCCCGTGGCATGAATCGCCGATACGGCGGAACAAATCTCCGCCACCATCCGGGCCGCCTGAAACGGATCCGCCGCCCGGACGCAACCCGCTCCCTCCACCCACTCGCACCACCAGCCCACGAGTCCGTCTCTGGCCTCCGCGCCGAGAATCGGGATCAGGCCCGGATGCCGTACACCCGCCAGAATCCGCGCCCGGTGCAGAAGTGCCGGTTCCGATGACCACGCTTCATAGCCGGGCCGAACCAGTTGCAAGGCGACTTCCTGGCCCGTTTCGGGGTCGAGCGCCCGAAAGCAGGACCTTGCCTCCACCTTTTCCCCGAGCGGACGCAGATCGCGGAACCTGCCCCACTCCACGGGAATCTCCGGCACGGTCTGCGGCGGCAGATACATCGCCATGGTCTCCGTGCGCGCGCCCTCCGTTTCCGGCGGCAGTACACCGGCCCGCAGGTTCGCGATCAGATCCAGACGCCTTCGAACCAGTGGTTCGGAAGGTCGTGAGCCAGGCGGCAGAGCATCATCACGACGCAACAAGGGTTCCACCGCATTGGTGAGGCTCTCAGCAGCCAGCGTTGTGTCCCGCACCATCACACATGCCAGCGCGCGGGCCGCCTCCCGAATCTGCTCCGGTGGAAGTTCGATTGCCGTCTCCACCGCCGCGATTGCCGTGGCGCGCGCTTCGGACGGCATCAATAGCAGTCCTGCCTCGTAATCCCGCACATCGCCGGGAAACAGCCCGATGGTCAGTTCCAGCGGAATTGGGCCGCCCGCGACACGCTCACGGACCGAGGCCACCGCGGTCCAGTGTTCCGGTCCGGGGTTCCGCGCGGGAAACAACCGTTCGTAATCGATCGTATTCGGCACGTTCGCCGCCATAGTATAGCCGAAAGCTTCAACGCCAGTACCGTACCACGCCCCGTTGTAACAATCCCCGGTGTAAAATAGAAAGAGCGAATCTCTTTTCACCACCACAACAATGTATCTTTCACCTTTGCCCGCTCTACTCGCGACATCGGCCCTGACAAAGATCTCCCGCGGCATGTTCGACGACACGTTCGCCGGCATTCACCGTCTCGCCTGGTTCGACTGGGCGCTGCTCATCCCGTATTTCGGCATTCTCGCCATCCTCTCGGTCTACGGTCTCCACCGTTTCGACACCATTCACACCTACTTCAAGCACCGCAAAAAAGCCACCGGCGACCCCATCCCGTTCGAAAATCTCCCGCCCGTCACCATCCAGCTGCCTCTTTATAACGAGCGCTACGTGCTCGAACGTCTCATTGACGAAACCGTGAAGATGGATTACCCGCGCCACCTGCTGCAGATCCAGGTGCTGGACGATTCCACAGACGATACGCACGAATTCGCCGAAGCGCTCTGCGAACGTTACCGCAACATCGGCCATAACGTGCAGTACAAGCACCGCACCAATCGCGAAGGCTACAAAGCCGGCGCACTCCAGGAAGGTCTCGAAACCGCCACCGGCGAATTCGTCGCCGTTTTTGACGCCGACTTCCTCCCGCCCTCAGACTTCCTCACCCGCACCATCCACCACTTCTCCGATCCCACCGTGGGCGTGGTCCAGACCCGCTGGACCTACCTCAACAGCGATTTCAACTCGCTCACTGAAGTGCAGAAGGTGCTGCTCGACGGCCACTTCATCCTGGAACACGGCGCACGCTCCCGCGCCGGTTATTACTTCAACTTCAACGGCACGGCGGGCATCCTGCGTAAATCGATGATCGCGGACGCCGGCGGCTGGCAGCATGACACGCTGACTGAAGATTCCGACCTCAGCTACCGCGCTCAGGTCAGGGGCTGGAAATTCGTCTACGTGCCGGGCGTGGAATGCCTCTCCGAACTGCCCGTCGAAATGCACGGCTTTCAGGTCCAGCAGTTCCGCTGGGCCAAGGGCCTCACGCAGTGCGCGAAGAAACTGTTGCCCATGATCGTGAAGGCGGACATTCCGCTTCGCGTGAAGGCGGAAGCCTTCATGCACCTCACGCCCAATATCTCTTACCCGCTGATGGTGATCATTTCCATCCTGATGCTGCCGGTCATGATCGTGCGCTTCTACATGGGCGCCTGGGAGATGGTGCTGCTCGATTTCCCCCTCATCGTCGCTTCGTTCTGGTCCCTCTCGGCATTTTACGTGATCGCCCAGCGTGAACTGGATCCCAAAAACTGGAAGCGCACGTTCTGGATTCTGCCGAAGCTGATGGCCATTGGCGTCGCTCTCACGCTGAACAATACGCGTGCCGTGATTGAGGCTCTGCGCGGCGTGCAGAGCAGCTTCGTCCGCACGCCGAAATATGCGATCGAAGGCACTGCCCAGAAGCGCATGGCCGTGAAGAAGTACAAGCGCAGGAGCGGCATGCT
This sequence comes from uncultured Acidobacteriia bacterium, assembly GCA_903900705.1. GTDB lineage: Bacteria > Acidobacteriota > Terriglobia > Bryobacterales > Bryobacteraceae > BOG-234. Next base: position 111,755 of record CAIUOG010000110.1, on the reverse strand, counting down.
GCCTTATCTGGAACTGGCCTGCGGCTGCTACTTCACCTACATGTGCTGGTTCGCGATTGAGACCAACAACTACCTGACGCTGCCGTTCCTGTCGCTGTTCGTCGGCGGTTACTTCTGGGCTGGCATCGCCACGCTCTGGCAGGAATATCAGGATCGTCTCCGTCACGACCGCCAGAGCCGCCTCGAATTCGAAACCGCGCGCTAAAGCGTCTCACGGCAACTGTATGATAGGGGCACCCTATGCCCTTTGGATTCCAGTACTGGATGGTTTTGCTCCCGGAAGTGGATTCCTCGAACTTCCTGCTTTTTGTCCACAACCCCGCCGGGGCGACGAAGCTTCGAAGCTACGCTTCCGGACGGGCCAAAGTTATCGGGCAGCCGTCGGCGGAAGAGGTTTTCCGCGCCACGGAGATCGGCACCTCCCGCCACGAGTGCGAACCGCACAAAACCGACGATCATGGCTTCTGGTACCACAAGACGCAGGAGTTAAACCGCCGTTATCTTTCCGGTGGCAACCCGGTCCAGGCTGTTTCCCGAACTCTCCCGTCGCCCGGTTTGGCCGCCGCCGGTCTGGCAGCCAAAGGAAGCCAGCGCCAGATCCAGCAATACGTCAATCTCCAGCCCGAAACTCTCAGCAACGCCATTCTGGAGCAGTTTCCTCCCCGTGTCCGGGAACTCCGCGCGCGCATCCACTGGGTTTCGCCACTCGCCGCTGATCAGTATCAGGAATTCCGGGACGCTGAATTTCTCGCACGAGTCGGGCTATCAGCCCACGCCACCGCCCTCGCCGCCTTCTGGCCGTCCGGCGGGCCATCCTGGGACGCCCTCGGAATCATTTCCGACCCAGCGGGCGCGATGAAACCCGGCGTCATCCTGTTGGAGGCCAAGAGCCATATCCCTGAAATCTACGGCAATGGCTGCCAGGCCGGTGACGCTTCACTCCCCCAAATCGAGGCGGCCCTTGCCAAAGCCAAGTCCTGGTGCGGCGTGTCCGGTACCGCGGACTGGCTCGGACCCCTCTACCAGTCGGCCAACCGCCTTGCCCATCTCTGTTTCCTGCTCGATCAGGTTCGCACTCCGGCCTGGCTGGTCAACCTCTGCTTCACCGGGGACCCCATTCGCCCCACCACCCGCGAAGAGTGGCAAACCGCTCTGGAATCCGTCAAAGCCCAACTCGGCCTTACCCGTCCCCCGCGCAACGTGGTCGACGTCTTTCTGCCGGCGCTCGCTCCGGCGCGGGCCGTAAACTAAAAAAGAATGGTTACCGCCCAAAATATCCGCGAAGCCGCCGACCGCATCCTGCCCCTCGCCCGCCGTACCCCGGTCATGACTTCGCGCAGCATCGACACCCGCGCCGGTCTCTCCGCGTACTTCAAATGCGAAAATCTGCAGCGTGGCGGAGCCTTTAAAATCCGGGGCGCAGCCAACCTGGTCCTTTCCATTCCGCCCGCCGATCTCTCGCGCGGTGTTGTTGCCTTCTCCTCCGGTAACCATGCCCAGGCCACGGCTATCGCCGCGCGCCATGTCGGCGCCCCCGCCACCATCGTCATGCCGCATGACGCGCCCCGCGCCAAAATGCAGGCCACGCGGGACGCCGGTGCGCGCATCGTCACCTACGACCGCTTTACGGATGACCGCGAAGCCATCGCCGCCGCCGTCCTCGCCGAAACCAACGGCACGCTCGTTCCGCCGTTCGACCACGAACTCATCATCGCGGGGCAGGGAACCGCGACCAAGGAACTGATGGAGGATGCCCCGGAATTCGACGCCCTCGTCGTCTGCGTTGGCGGCGGCGGTCTGCTCGCCGGCTCCGCCACCTGGGCCAGGTCCGTCCGTCCCGGCATCCGCGTCTTTGGCGTGGAACCCGAACTCGGCAACGATACCTGGCTATCCTTCGCGAAGGGCGAGCGCGTCACCATCGCTCCGCCCGATACGATTGCCGACGGTCTGCGTTCGCCCTGCCCCGGCAAGCTCACCTTCCCGGTGATTCAGCAACATGTCGAACAAATGCTGCTGGTCACGGAAGACGAAATCCGCGCCACCGTGCGCTTCCTCCTGGAACGCATGAAGATCCTGGTCGAGCCCAGCGGCGCCGTCGCCGCCGCCGCTGTGCTGTTCGGCAAGCTCCCGCCCGGCATCCGCAGCGCCGGCGTAATCATCTCCGGCGGCAATGCCGACCTCGAATTCCTCGCGACCTGCTAAGCGGCTGCCGGCATCAGGCGTAAAAATTCCGGTCCCACGCGTGCTTCTTCAGGACCAGCAACTCCGCCGCTGTCAGGCCACCCAGATCCGATGAACGCACGTTCGATTCCACGCTTGCGATGGACCGCATTCCAGGAATCACGGTAGAGACCGCCGGGCTCGACAAGCAAAAACGCATTGCGACCGCGGCCATCGCGCTGGTCTCCACAATTCCCAGGTCCTTCAGAATGGCGGCCACCCGCTCCGCCACCTGCTTTTTCCGGTCATCGCGGAAATAGTAATTCCGGAAATCGCCTTCGGGAAACACGGTGCTTTCGTCAATCTTCCCCGTGAGCGAACCCTCATCGAACGGCACGCGCGCCAGCACCCCGATGTTGTGCGCCAGGCACGCCGGAAACAGCGCCTTCTCCGGCGTCTGATCGAACACGTTATAAATCACCTGCACGGTATCAATCAACCCGGTTTCAATCATCCCCACGCCGGTCTCCGGCTGGTGGTCATTGATCGAAATTCCGAAATACCGAACCTTGCCCGCCGCCTTCAGATCTTCAAACGCCCGCCGCCATTCCTCACGCCCCACCCACGCCGGATTCCAGACGTGCAACTGCTGCAGATCAATCGATTCCACTTTCAGATTCCGCAGACTGGTCTCTGTGCAGTCGATGATGTACTGATACGGAAACACGTCTTCGAGCGCGCTCTCCGGTTTCGCGGGCCACACGCGGTTCATGGGCGGCACCTTCGTCGCGATGTGGATCCTCCCGCCCGCTTCCGCCACCGCCTGACCCACCAGTTCTTCGCTCTTGCCGTCGCCATAAGCCAGCGCCGTGTCAATAAAATTCAGTCCGCTGTCGATTGCTTTCCGCAGGGCGGCCAGCGACCCGTCATCGGTCGCGCCAATCCACTGCTTCCCGCTGATGCCCCACGCGCCGTACCCGATCTCGCTGACTTCCAGCCCGGTCCTGCCCAACTTGCGATATTTCATGTGTCCCCATTATAGGAGCCCAAAACCCCGTAAACTGGTGGCAGAGTCGCAATGCGCAAGCTGTTCCCGCTCTTCCTCACCTTCGCCCTCACGCTCGCCGCCGCCAATTTCAAGCTCTATCTGAAAGACGGTTCCTGGCAACTCGTCCGCGAATACAAAGTAGAAGGCGATCACCTCCGCTACTACAGCGTGGAACGGAGCGACTGGGAGGAGATTCCCTCCGACCTGGCCGACCTCAAACGCACCGAAGCCGAAGCCGCCACGAAGAAACAGAGTTTCGATAAACAGGCACAGCAACTGGCCGATGAGGAGGCCGCCGCCAAAGAGGAGCGCGCCGAAATTCGCAAAATTCCCCGCGATTCCGGTGTCTACATGCTGGAAAATGGCGAACTCCGCATCTTCAAACTGGCCGACGCCGCCGTGAAAACCAACAAAGGCCGCCAGGTCCTCAAGTACGTCACGCCCATCCCCCTTGTCGCCGGCAAATCCACTCTTGAAACGCAGGGCGAACACTCCGAAAATGTCCTTCATGACCCGCGCCCGGAATTCTTTCTGCAACTCTCGCTCGAAGACAGCTACGCCATCGTGAAACTCACGTCGCAAAAGGGAGTCCGCATCGTGGAACGCATCACCGTTGCGCCCGTGGTGAATGAAATCGTGGAAGAGCGCGACCTCGTCCCCAGTTTCTCCAAACAACTCACCGATAGCGGCCTTTACAAGATCTGGCCGCAGGAGGATCTGGAAAAAGGCGAGTACGCGGTGATCGAGTACAACGAGGGCAAAATCGACGCCCGCATCTGGGACTTCCGCATACAATAACCCGGCCGGTCCACCGCGCCGATGGGCAGTTTCGCCTGTCGTCTAAACTCAAAGAACATGGTTCCCAGCTCCCGCAAACCGGTCCGCGTCCGCCGCGTTGACCAGTGCAACTCCGTCCACGAAATCTTTGAGAACTGCCTGCCCGCATTCGGAGGCGCCATTCTCCGCCGCGTCTATTCCATTCTTGATCGCGCCATCGGCATGGGCTGCCCCATCACGCTTTCCATCGCCGGCCCTGTCACCGTGTCCGGTCAGCACCAGGCGTGGCTCATCCCGTTGCTCGAAACGGGCTGGGTCGCCTACATCAGCACCACTGACGCCGTTTGTTACCACGACGGCCACCGTTCCCTCAACGCCCACACCAAAGACCCCATCTACGAGGTGCCCATCTTCGGCGACGACGGCGCGCTGCGCGATGAAAAGGTCATCCGCGTCACCGACATGGGCTTCGACGAAGAGGTGCTGCTCGACCAGGATAAGTTCCTCGCCGCCGTCCTGCTGCGGCCCGAATTCCAGAAGAGGATGACCGGCACCGAACTGCGCAATCGCCTGGGAGCGTTCTACGGCGAGCAGGAAAAGCGCAACGGCGTTGAGCCCGGCCTGCTCTCCACCTGTACCCGCCTCGGCATTCCGGTCTTCGTCGGCGCGCCCTCAGACGGCAGCGTTTTCCTGAATTCCATGAAGCTGTGGGCGATGAAACAGGCCGGCCTGATTCCCGATTACGCCTTCGACCTCGACCTGCATGCCGAAGTCTTCGAAGCCTGCGCCTACCACCACTGGGGCCTGTTCGAAAGTGAAGCGAAAGGCATCGCCACCCTGATTCTGGGCGGCGGCGTCCCCAAGAATTTCAACCTGCAGCCCGAACCCGCGCTTGGACAGGTGCTTGGCCTGCCGGACGTCCGCGGGTATGAGTTCGACGTCCAGATCACCACCGCGCCCGTCACCGATGGCTCGCTTTCCTCCTGCCCGCCCGCCGAAGCCGTCACCTGGGGCAAGGTCGACAAAGATACCTACCTCCAATCGACAGAGAGCCTCCCGGCGGACTACTCTATGATGATGCCCTTTGTTGTAAAAGCTTTGATGGAAAAGCACGGCACGCGCGAGCCGCATCGCCTCTACGAAAACAGGGAGAAACTGGTGGAGACATTGAAAACGGCTGTGCAGAAAAATGGCGAGTGGCTGCTGGACAGCGTGAAGTACGCGGTGGCCCGCTCATGAGCAAAGTAACCGCGTTCGCCATCCTGGCGGTCTGTGCGCTGCTCGAAGCGGGCGGCGACGCGCTCGTTCGCAAAGGCATGCACGCCGCCTCCATGACCAACCGCCTGGCGCTCTATTTCGCCGCCGCGGTCGTCCTTTTTGCCTATGGCTGGCTTGTCAACCGGCCGCCGTGGTCCTTCGGCAGCCTGCTGGGGATCTACGTTGTGCTCTTCTTCGTGGTGGCCCAGGCGCTGGGTTATTTTGTCTTCGGCGACAAGATGACGGTCCAGATTCTCACCGGCGGCGCGCTGATTGTGGCGGGCGGACTCGTGATTACGCTCTGGCGCTAGCCTTACTGCCGCTTCGCCCAGTCCAGCTTGTAATAGAACGCCTGCTCCATCAGCCGGAGGTGCGCCTGATACCCGGTCGGATCCACGAATGGATTCGCGCCCTGGCCCAGCCGCGCGTACTTCGCCTTCATGCCGTAAAACTTGCCGTGTGACGCCAGAAAGACGTCGCACGGCAGAGCCTTCAGCACTTTGAAGGTCTTCTGGTAATCTTCCACCATGTCCGGATAGGCGGGGTTATTCACCAGCGTGATGGCGCTGTTCACGCCCGCGCTCCCGATGATCACCACGTCCAGCATCCGCCCGCCGTCGTCCACCTTCAGAGTCCAGGTCGTGTTGCCTTTCGTGTGTCCCGGCGTCAGATGCGCCACCAGCGTATTCCCGCCCAGCTTCACCTCATCCAGATCATGCAGCACGCGGCTGATTTTCGCCGCCGGATACGGGGTCCGCCCCGCAGGGGGATGCTCCGTCGCCGTAACATCCCCGTCCATCACCATGAACTGAGCCCCGGTCATCTCCTTCATCTTCGCCACGCCCGCCGCATGATCCCCATGCGCATGGCTGATCAGAATCACCTTGATATCGCGGAACTGAAAGCCCAGTTTCTCCACGCCGGCTTTGATCAGATCCACCGAATCCTCAAAATCCGGATTGATGAGAATATGCCCCTCGGGTGAGGTGATCAGGAACGACGCATACTCCTGCGTGCCCACGTAGTAAATGTTGCCGATTACCTTGTAGGCCGGAAACGGATCGTTATCGCCGGTCGTCGGCGTGATTTCCCAGGGCGTCAGCACGGGTGGCAGAGGGGCGACAGGATTGACGCGCCCCTGCCCGAATGCCGCGGCAAGCGGCAGTAAAACCAGCAGGAGTAGCCGCATGAGGGACCTACTTCGTTACCGGTTTATATCCCTGCCAGACCCACTCAAGCGCTTCGGGCAGCGTCTGCGCCTTCACCGTGCGGTCCGTGTGCCCGGCATTCTTTGCGAACACGAACTGGTAGTGATAACCCTTCTCCGCCAGCACTTTCGCCATCAGTTCATTGGCCAGAACCCAGTCGTGGTAGTTGTCCCGGTTCATGTAGTTATCGCGGTCGCCAACTTCCATCCAGATGCGGATCGGCTTCACCGGACTCGACGGAATAATATGCTCGTGGAACTCCCACGCCCCGTGCGGCGTTTCCGGATTCACCGGCCACTGCTGATTCACATAAGTCCCCGAATACGTCAGCACCCGGTGATACAAATCATTCCGGTACCACGCCATCTCGAGCGCGGCCGAACCGCCGGAACTGCCGCCCATCGTCGCCCGCCCGTCCGGATCTTTCGTCAGTTTCACGTTCGCCTGTTTCTCCACCAGCGGCAGCACTTCCTTCTCCACGAACTCCGCATACAGGCCCGACATCGTGTCGTATTCCAGCCCGCGTTCGCTCCCCTGGCCATCGCCCGACCCGTTCCCGATGGAGACCGCGATCATCACCGGCACCCGCTTCTGCGCGATCAGATTGTCCAGCGCCTTAAAGAGGGAAGGATCCGGCCCGTCCGCGCCCACAATAAACGGCGCAATCGTGCCCGGCACATACTGCTTCGGCACATAAACCGCCACTTTCCGCGTATAAGCCGCCGCATGGCTGCTGACCGTCATCGTTCCCGGCGCAACCGGGGGCGCGCCTGGTGCGGGCGGCGTAAACGGATCCCGCGCGATTCCCGGATAGATCTTGCTGTCCCTGGACTCCATCGTGAAGTTGTAGATGGTTCCCTGCGGCACGCCCGGCATCTCAGACATCTCCGGCGCGGGGTTGTGCGTGGGTCCCAGAATAAAGTTGCCCTCCGCCTTCAGCGGGGCATTCTCGCCATCCGGCAATTCCTTTGCGTCCACATAACCGGGCGTGTGCGGGTCGCGTGTGGGAGCCGGCGGACGCGCGCCGCGCGCCGGACCCGCGGCCGGGGGCGTCAGCGGTGACGGAGGGGGCGTCTGCCCAAATGCCGCACAAATACTCAATAATGTGATTACGAGGGAACGGACCATGATGCCCGCAAACATATCACAACGTGAAGCCCGCGGCGTCTTTGCCGGAATCTCCGACCACGGCGGCTGGGCTGTGGTGGTCACCGCCTCGCCGGAGGGCGCGCTTCCTGACCGCCGCCGCATCGAACTGGTGGACGCGGACCTTCCGAAGATTCCCCACCATTCCGAAGCGCAGTCGCTGCCGCTTCCCGAAGCCGTCGCCCTGGTGGAACGCGTGCGTGCCTCCGCGGAACGGCACTCTGTGCTCGCTCTGGATGCGCTTGCCGGAGACTTTCCCGGCCGCATTCGGGGCATTGCGCTCCGTCGCTGCCCGCCGCTGCCGCCCACCATTGCCGAACGCATCACCGACTACCACGCCCGGAACAATGCCGATTGGGTGATGTACCGTCAGGCCCTGGCCGGCGCCGCCGAAGCCCGCGGCTGGCGCGTTCACTGGTTCGACGCAAAGAAAGTGCTGGTCGAAGCGAACCAATTCGTCGCCGGCGGGAACCTCGACGCGCATTGCCCGGAACTCCGGCGTCAAATGGGTCCGCCGTGGACTCAGGACCACAAAATCGCCCTCGCCGCCTCTCTGGTTGCGGCCCGCGCGGACTGAATCCACCCTGGAAATCCTATCGGTGCCCCGATTCTCCTTGACTCCGCCGAACCTAAAGGATATCCTGACCACGTCTGTCTGATACGTTTCAAAGTGCCGTTTCAGAACGTTTTGTTTCGCTCTGCGGAACCGCCAAAAACCCTCTGAGACACTGGGACTAAACCACGATGTCTACCGCCAAAACCGAACTCTTAAAAGATCTCTGGAATGCTTCCGAGGCCGAAAAGCTCGCCTCCAACCCGTTAGCCCTGCTTCGCTACCGTTCCAACCTCCTCGGCGCAGACCTGCGCATCACGAATTTCGGCGGAGGCAACACCAGTTCCAAGTACCTCCAGTCCGACCCCTTTACCGGCCAGCAGACCAAGGTCATGGCCGTCAAAGGCTCTGGTGGTGACATCGGCTCCATCAAGGAATCCGGTTTCGCGATCCTCTATATGGATCGCCTCAACCAGCTCAAAAACATCTATCGCGGCGAAGCGTTCGAAGACGAGATGGTTTCCTACTATCCGCTTTCCGCGTTCGGCCACAACAAGGTTGCCGCCTCCATCGACACCGCTCTGCACGGCTTCCTCCCCTGGGATCACGTGGATCATCTCCACCCCGACTGGGCCATCGCCATCGCCGCCAGCGCCAACGGCGAGCGCAAGATGCGCGAATACAATCAGGAATTCGGCGCCAATATCATCTGGATTCCGTGGCAGCGCCCCGGCTTTGAACTCGCTCTCATGCTCGAACAGGGCGTGAAGGAAAACCCGAACGCCAACGGCCTGATCCTCGGCAGCCATGGCCTCTTCACCTGGGGCGATACCCAGCGCGAATGCTACGTCAACTCCATCGAAACCATTGACCAGATGGGCCGCTTCATCAATGCCCACCAGGCGAAAAAAGGCGCCATCTTTGGTGGTCTGGAACAGGCGCCCGTCGAAGACCGCAAGACCGTCGCCACCGCCATTCTGCCCGCCCTGCGCGGCATCTGCTCTTCCAACCGCCGCCAGATCGCGCATTATGCCGATCATGAAGACGCTCTCGTCTTCTCCGGTTCCGCCTGGGCCAAAGAACTCTGCGCCCTCGGCACCTCCTGCCCGGACCACTTCCTCCGCACCCGCATCTGCCCGATGTTCATCGACTGGAAGCCGGAAGAAGGTCTGGCCGTCCTGAAGAAGCGCATCGCTGATCAGGCCGTGATCTATCGCAGGGAATACGCCGATTACTACAACGACTGGGCCACTCCGGAATCCCCTAAACTCCGTGACTCCAACCCCTCGGTGGTCGTAATCCCCGGCCTCGGCATTTTCGGCTTCGGCAAGAACAAGAAGGAAGCCCGCATCACCACGGAGTTCTTCATCAACGCCATCCACGTGATGTCCGGCGCGGCGGCTCTGGAAGACGGTGAGATTCCGAATCCGCTGGCGCAGGCCCGCCGTCCGGAACAGTCGCAGCACTTCGCCATGGCGCACAACTACGTCGCGCTGCCCCGTCCGGAAGCTTTCAAAATCGAATACTGGGCGCTTGAAGAAGCCAAGCTGCAGCGCATGCCTCCCGAAGCCGAGTTCAGCCGCAAGATCGTGCTGGTGGTCGGTGGCGGCAGTGGCATTGGCCGCGAAGTCTCCCTTATGCTGGCGAAGCGCGGCGCGCATCTGGTAGTGGCGGACGTCAACGCGGAAGCCGCCGCGGATGTCGCGAAGGAAGTGGCGGCACTCACTTCTTCCGAGACGGTTTCATCTGTGGCAGCGAACCTCAGCTCTTCGGAGAGCCTAGCCGCCGCCATCAACCACACCATCGCTGAGTTCGGCGGTATCGACAGCATCATCAACACCGCCGCCATCTTCCCCGTGGGCGCCGGCCCGGGCGGCAAGCTGACAGATGCCCAGTGGAACCTCACCTTCCTGGTCAACGTGACCGGAAACTACCTGTTGGCCGAGGTCGCCAAACCGGTCCTCCAGGATCAGGGTCTGCCCTCCACCATGGTGCTTACCAGTTCCGCCAACGCCGTGGTTTCGAAGTTCGGCAGCGAAGCCTATGACATCAGCAAGACGGCGCTCAACCACCTCATCCGCGAACTCGCCGTGGGCTTCAACTCCCTGCTGCGGGTGAACGGGATTGCGCCCGCCACCGTCGTCGCCGGTTCCACCATGTTCCCGCGCGACCGCGTCATGCAGTCTCTCAGCAAGTATAAGATCGCCTACAGCGAATCGGAATCCACCGAAGAGCTGCGTGATAAGCTTGCAGACTTCTACGCTCAGCGGACCCTGACGAAACGGCCGATCCTGCCAAAGGACTGCGCGGCCGCCATCGTCTGGCTCGCCGGCGACGAAAGCGCCAAAACCACTGGCCACATCATCCCCGTGGACGGCGGTCTGCACGAAGCGTTTTTAAGGTAGATCAGCTTTAAGGTAATCAGCGCCCGGATGAGGCAGGCGGTTGCGCCTGCCTCTCTTTCAAAAAGGAACCAAACCAGCAAATGTCGAATACCTCATTCATCAAGGACGCCCTGCTCGCCGGTGACGGTGTCGTCCGTCTCGCCCCCTGTTGGGTGCCCCGTTCTTTCCTGATGCCCGGAGGCCGCCTCAAGCTCGACCCGCGTGATCTTTACGCGCTTGGCGCCCACCGCGGCGGTATCGACGAACGCTGGTTCTCCTCCACCACCAAAGCGGCCAACGGCCCGCTGACCGCTGAAGACGAAGGCCTCAGCTACATCGAGTTCAAAGGCAAAAAGGCGCTTCTCAAGGAAGCCATCGAAACCGTGGGCGACCTTTTCCTGGGCGCCGACGTCATGTCGCAGCACGGCGGCTGGAATCTGCTGTGCAAATTCTTTGATAACCTGGGCCCCATTCCCCACCACCTGCACCAGAACAACGAGTTCGCCGCGCGCGTGGGCCAGAAAGGCAAGCCGGAAGCCTACTACTTCCCGCCCCAGTACAACTTCAAGGACAACAACTTCCCCTACACCTTCATGGGCCTGAATCCCGGCACCACGAAGGACGATATCCGCCGCTGCCTGGAACGCTGGAACGAAGGCGATAATGAGATCCTTTATCTCTCCCGCGCCTACAAACTCAAGCCCGGCACCGGCTGGCAGGTCGACCCCGGCATTCTGCACGCCCCCGGCTCCCTGGTCACCTATGAGCCGCAGGTGAATTCGGACGTGTTCGCCATGTACCAATCCCTGGTGGAAGGCCGCGGCGTTCCGTATGAACTGCTTGTCAAGGACGTTCCCGTCGAACACCACCACGATCTCGACTACCTCATCGACATGATGGACTGGGATGCGAACGTCGATCCCGACTACGCAGCCAACCGCCTCTTCCACCCCTATACCGCGTTCGAAGACGACACCCATATTGATCGCTGGGTGGTCTACTCCACCCCGAGCTACTCGGCCAAGGAACTCACCATCAAGCCCGGCCAGACCGTCACCGTGAAGGACTCCGCCGCGTACGGCATGATCCTCACCTCCGGCTGGGGCATGATCGGCAACCACGTCGCCGAAACCCCGAGCCTGATTCGCTACGGCCAGATGACGCAGGATGAATTCTTCGTCACCGCCGAGGCCGCAAAGAAGGGCGTCGTCGTCCAGAACAGGAGCGCCACGGAAAACCTGGTCATGCTGAAGCACTTCGGCCCCGGCAACCCAGACGCGCCCAACAAGAAACTCTCCTAACCTATGAACGCCGACTTTTTGGCCTTCGACCTCGGAGCCGAGAGCGGCCGGGCCATCCTCGGACGCCTGACCAGCGGCGTCCTCGAACTGAAAGAAGTCTCCCGGTTCCAAAACCTTCCGGTTTCGGAACCGGGCTCGCTTCGCTGGGACGTCCTGCGCCTCTGGTCAGAGATTCGCAAGACGCTCGAACACCCGCCCGTCCCCCGCGTCGCCAGCGTGGGCTTCGACACCTGGGGTGTCGACTACGCTCTGATCGGGGAAAAGGGGCAGTTGCTCGAAAACCCTTATCACTATCGCGACCATCGCACCGAAGGCATGGTGGAGGCCGTCTGCAACATCGCGGGCCGCGAAAAGATCTACGAACTGACAGGCATTCAGTTCATGCCGATCAATACCCTCTACCAGTTCTATGCCGCCTGCCAGGGCACGCCCCGCCTGGTAGCCGCCGCCGACAAGATCGTCACCATTCCTGATCTTTTTAACTACTGGATGACCGGCAATCTGGGCGCCGAGTACACCAACGCGACCACCACCCAGTTCATGAATGCCCGCACGCGCGGCTGGGCCACCGAAATCTTCGATGCGCTCGGCATGCCGACCCGCCTGCTGCCGCCGATCTTCGAGCCGGGCGCGGTGATCGGCCATCTACGCCACGGAGCGTCCCACGCGCTCGCCGGTACTCCGGTGGTGACGCCCGCCTGTCACGACACAGGCTCGGCGGTCGCCGCCGTCGCCACCCAAGGCAGGGCGGCGTTCCTCAGTTCCGGAACGTGGTCGCTGCTGGGCACCGAAGTCCCCGAGCCCATCATCAATCCCCGGGCGCTCGAACTCAACTTCACCAACGAAGGCGGCGTCTGCGGCACCACGCGCCTGCTCAAGAACATCGGCGGCCTCTGGCTGCTGCAGTCCTGCCGGCGCAAGTGGGCCGAAGCGGGCAACGAATACTCCTACGACGAGCTTTTGGCCGCCGCGCGCGCCCAGACCCGTTCCTTCACTTCACTCGTCGATCCCGATTGCCCGGCCTTCCACAGCCCGGACAACATGATTACGGAGATCGACCAGTTCTGCCGCCGCACCGGCCAGCCCGCGCCGGATTCCCCCGGGGCCTACACGAAGGCAATCCTCGAGAGCCTGGCCTTCAAATACCGCTACGTTCTGGATTCCATGGAAGAACTCATCGGTCACCGCCTCGAAGAGATCCGCATCATTGGCGGCGGCGCGAAAAACAGCCTGCTGAATCAGTACACCGCCGACGCCACCGGGCGTCCCGTCCTCGCCGGGCCGGTCGAAGCCACCGCGCTTGGTAATATCGCGATGCAGATGCTTGCCACAGGCGCAGTCCCCTCTCTGGCCGAAGCCAGAGCCGTTATCGATCGGTCTTTCCCCACCGATCGCTTCGAACCCCAAGAGGCTGATCTCTGGAGCGCGCAGTACCAGCGCTTCCGTCAGTTTGTCGGGCAGTAAGCCATGCTGATCTCGCTTTTCATCGCCTGCTACAACGACTCGCTTTTTCCGGAAACCGGGAAAGCCGTCGTCACGGTCCTGGAACGCCTTGGTCACACCATCGAGTTCCGCCAGGCGCAGACCTGTTGCGGGCAGATGCACTACAACACCGGCTATTACCCGGAGGCGGTCGGCATTATGCGCCACTTCCTCGATACGTTCAAAGACGCCGAAGTGATCTGTGTCCCCTCCGCCTCCTGCGTGGCCATGATGCGCGATCACTACCCGAAAATGGCCGCGGGCGACCCCGTGCTCGAAGCCGCCGTGGCCGAAGTTTTGCCGCGCGTCTACGAGTTCACCGAACTGCTGATCGATAAGCTCGGCGTCACGGACGTGGGCGCAACCTACCCGCATACCGTCACGCTCCACACGCCCTGCCACTCCATTCGCGCGCTGCATATTGGCGACCGCCCGCAGCGCCTGCTCGAAGCCGTCAAAGGCATCAAACTCATTCCGCTGGCGAACGCCGACCAGTGCTGTGGCTTCGGTGGCACGTTCGCCATCAAGAACGCGGAAGTTTCCGCCGCCATGCTCAACGAAAAAATGCAGGCCATCGCGGAGACCGGCGCCACCATTTGCACCGCCGGTGACAACTCCTGCCTGATGCATATCGGCGGGGGCCTCAGCCGGAACAACGCCGGGGTGCGGTGCGTCCACATTGCGGAGATTCTCGCCTCCCAGGGGACATCATGAGCATCCACGTCGGGGAAGCCGCCGAAGCGCCGGATTTCAAAAAGGCCGCGCACGTCCTGCTGGGCAACAAACAGGTTCGCGCCAATGTGCGTCGCGCCACGGAAACCATTCGCAACAAGCGCGCCAACGTGGTGGGCGAGATGCCGGATTGGGAAGACCTGCGGAACTCCGCCGCCGCCATCAAGCAAAACGTTCTCCGCAACCTCGATACCTATCTCGAACAGTTCGAAGCGGCCTGCACGAAAGCCGGGGGCAAAGTCCACTGGGCGCGTGACGCGGACGAAGCCAACCGCATCAGCATCGGCATCATTCAGGGTCATCAGCAGACCGAAATCATCAAGGTCAAAACCATGACCTCGGATGAGACCCGGCTCAACGTGGCGCTCGAAGCCGCCGGCATTACACCCTGGGAAACGGATCTCGCCGACCTCATCATCCAGCTCGGCCACGACAAGCCGTCGCACATCGTTGTCCCGGCGCTGCACAAGAACAAAACGGAAATCCGCGAACTCTTCATGCGGACCATGGGGCTGACGGAACTGGGCTCCAAACCGGAAGACCTGGCCGCCGCCGCCCGCCAGTACCTGCGGGAGCGCTTCCTGCGCGTGAAGGTGGGCTTCAGCGGCGCGAACTTTGCGGTGGCGGAAACCGGGTCGGTCTGCGTGGTCGAATCGGAAGGCAACGGGCGCATGTGCGTTACGCTGCCGGACGTGATGATCACCATGCTTGGCATCGAGAAGATCATCCCCTCGTTCGACGATCTGGAAGTCTTCCTGCAGCTTTTGCCGCGCTCCGCCACCGGCGAGCGCATGAACCCGTACAACTCCATCTGGACCGGCGTCACCCCCGGCGATGGGCCGAAAGAGTTCCACGTCATCCTGCTCGATAACGGCCGCACCAAAGTTCTGGCAGACGGCGAGTCGCGCGAGACGCTGCACTGCATTCGCTGCGCCGCCTGCCTGAACACCTGTCCGGTCTACCGGCAGACCGGCGGTCACGCGTACGGCTCCATTTACAGCGGTCCCATTGGGGCCATCCTGACCCCGCAGTTGCAGGGCATGGAGCACTCGCAATCACTGCCCTACGCCTCGTCGCTGTGTGGCGCATGCTATGAAGTCTGTCCGGTGAAGATCAATATCCCGGAAATCCTGATCCATCTGCGCCGCCGGATCGTGGAGAATGGCGATGCGCCGCAAACGGAACGCATCGGCATGAACATGGCTGCCTTCACGTTTGCCGATTCAAAGCGTCTCGGCGTCGCGCAGAAGCTGGTACAGCTGGGCAATAAGCCCATGGAGGCCATCGCTTTGCCAGGGTGGTCCGCTGCCCGCGACATGCCTGTGGTCCCGAAAGAGACTTTCCGGGAATGGTGGGCCGGGGGGCGGAAATAACATGAGCGCGAAAAATGAAATCCTCCGCGACATCCGCCGCGCCAAGGCGACCGTCGACCCGCCCGCGCCGCCGCGTGCCTACCGCACTACGCTCGGGCTTGACCGCGAGCAGCGCCTGGAACTCTTCACGGATCGTCTGGTCGACTACAACGCCACCGTTTCGCGCTGCACCGAGGCGGGCATTCCCGACGCCATCGCCGCCGCCCTTAACGCCCGCGGCAAGCAGAGTCTGATTGTGCCGCCGGCCATCGAACCCGCCTGGCTGCCCGCCGGATTCCGCTTCATCCCGGATGAGGCGCTCGATTATCAGGTGATCGATCGATCGGAAGGCGCGCTCACCGCCTGCACGGCGGCCATCGCGTTCACCGGCACCATCATCCTGAGCCACGGAAAGAACGAGGGCCGCCGGGCCATCTCGCTGATTCCGGACTACCACCTGTGCCTGGTACGGGCCGATCAGGTCGTCGATACCGTGCCCGAGGGTATCCGTGCTCTGTCCGGATACCGCACCCGCCCGCTGACCACCATTTCAGGTCCTTCCGCCACCGCCGATATCGAGATGATCCGAGTCAAAGGCGTCCACGGCCCTCGTACTCTGGACGTAATCATCGTCGGGTGATCTTCCTCCATTTCCCGTGAAAACGGCTCATGTGATAATCCCTTTCATGAAGACTTTTCTCGCCGTTCTGCTTCTGAGTTCCTCCGCCTGGGCGGCGGATCAGCTTCCGGACGGACCGGGCAAAGCCACGCTCATCAAAGTCTGCACAGATTGTCACGGCGCAGAGGTGGTAACGGGTATGGCCCATGACCGGCAGGGCTGGAAGGAAATCGTCGACCAGATGCTGGAAAAGGGCGCCACCGCGGACGAGAAGCAGATCAAAGAGATCATCGACTACCTCGCCAAAGCCTTCCCCAAAAAGTCCCGGTAACGCGGCCTCAACCACTGGTGTGACCCTCCGTGCGAAAACGCACGTCCGCAAGTCCGCCATTTACCTTATACCAACAGTCTCCGGATAGGCCTCATGAAAAAAAGTGATCCGAGGGATTCACACAGCTTTACAAAAGTGATATAACTGAACGCATGTTGAAACGTTAAAATTTCGTGTCGGCATGTCTGTCGCCGGATTGAAACGCTTCAGGAACCGGATCTCAGGGGGTCCGCTAATGAAATTAACCAGAATCGCTCTCTCTCTCATGTTTCTGCTGCTGGCCTTGATGCCAGCGGCCAACGCTCAATCTGTGACCGGCTCCGCGTCCGGTACTGTCGTCGATTCCGGCGGCGCCGTAATCGTCGGAGCAACTGTCCAGCTCACCAACGACGTTTCGCATCAGGTCCGCGAATACAAGACCGGCGCGAACGGCGAGTTTGAATTTATCGCAATGATCCCCGGCGGCTATAGCCTCAAGATCGTTCAGCCCGGCTTCAAGACTTACGAACAGAAGAACGTCACCATCAGCTCTCAGGAGCGCGTCGATCTTCACACCATCAAGCTCACGGTCGGTGATGTAACCACCTCCATCGAAGTGGCTGCGGAAGCGGCTCACGTTGCGACGGACAGCTCGGATCGCGCGCAGAACGTCAACCTGCAGCAGATTGCCGACACGCCGATTCGTGGCCGCGACTTCAAGGCCATCGTTAAGACGCTTCCTGGCGTGCAGGATCTCAACAATCACGATTCCCGCGGATGGGGCGGTGACACGCCGACCGTCAACGGTGGACAGAACGGCCAGGTTGTCGTGACGCTCGACGGTATCGTCAGCGAAGACTCCGGCAACTACTCCATGAACAGCACGCTCTCACCCAGCCCCGATGCAATCGGCGAAGTGAAACTGCTCGTTTCGAACTATACCGCTGAATACGGTGCCCGCAACGGCGGCCAGATGAACGTCACCATCAAGAACGGCACGGGCCAGTTCCACGGTTCGGCTTACTATGACTTCCGCCACGAAGAATTCAACGCAAACGAATTCTTCAACAACAAGACCGGCGTTGTGAAGCCCAAGTATCGCTACCAGAACCCCGGCGGCACCATCGGTGGCCCGGTACTCATTCCCGGCGTCCGCTTCAACAAAGACCGCAACCGCCTGTTCTTCTTCTTCTCCTATGACAAGCTGAACAACCACGGCACAGCCGGTCCGAACCGTTACACCATGCCGACCGCCCTCGAACGCGCGGGCGACTTCTCGCAGTCCTTCAACACCAATGGGACTCCGATTCTGATCCGCGACCCCAACACCGGCGCGGCCTGCACCTCGGCCGGCGGCCCCGGCTGCTTCGCGGGCAACAAAGTTCCGACCAGCCGCATCAGCCCCATCGGCGCTGCGTTCCTCTCCCGCTTCCCGCTGCCGAACTTCAATGACCCGACCGGCGCGCGTCAGTACAACTCGCAGTTCCAGTTCACCAACACGCAGCCCCGCGAAGACCGCATTCTGCGCGTCGACTATAACGTCACCTCCCGTGACACCATGTTTGTCCGCCTGATTCAGGACCGCTTTGAGAACGCCGGCTACGGCGCCATCCTCGGTGCGATCGGCGACGGCTGGGGCCAGTTCCCGCACAGCTATCACAATCCTTCGGCCGGCGCTGCCATGACCTATGTGCACACCTTCCGTCCGAATCTGATCAACGAACTGACCATGGGAATCAACCGCAACCATCAGGGCAACTCCCCGACTGACCAGAGCCTGTTCTCCGCCAGCCAGTTGCCCCTGAAGGACGCCGGCGGCAACACCCTGCAGCTGCCGAACCTCTTCGGCGCCAACTACCTGAACCTGCTGCCGCAGATCAACTTTGGCCTGCCCTCCGGCTTCAGTGCACAGTCTGCTCCGACCGGTATCCCGAACCTTCCCGGTTTCGGCTTCGACAGCCGTTGGCCGTTTGACGGTACCGACGAAGCGCAGAACCTGAACGACAACCTCACCTGGATCAAGGGTGCGCATACCGTCAAGGGCGGCATCTACATCGAAAAAGAAGCCCGCAACGTGTCGGTGTACTCCGTGTACAACACGGCCGGCACCTACTACGTGGGTTCCGATCTTGGCAACCCGGTGGACACCGGCAATCCCTTCTCCAACCTCCTCACCGGCAACCTCTACGGCTACGGCGAAGACAACAAGAAGCAGATCAACCACGCCCGCTATACGCAGGTGGAATGGTTCGTGCAGGATACCTGGAAGTTCAACAAACGGCTCACTGTCGACGCCGGCGTCCGGTTCCAGTTCATCGGAACCCTTCGTTCGCAGGGCGCGACCCTCGGCAGCTTTGACACCGCTTCCTACAGCGCCAATTCGGGTCAGCTTCTTTACCCGACTTGCACCGTTCCTGTCGGCGGCAGCGTGAGCTGCCCGGTCGCCAACAAGGCTTCCATCAACCCCATCACCGGCAAAATCTACCCGTACGCGCAGCAGGGCACGTTTGACCCCGCTTCTTATCCGAAGAACGGTCTGCCGTTCTCCGGCATCAAGACTGCCCAGACCATGCTGTTCGGAAACCCGAACGTCGTGGTTGCCCCCCGTATCGGTCTCGCCTATGACGTGTTCGGCAACGGTAAGACCGCCATCCGCACCGGCTTCGGCATCTTCTACGGTCGCTCGTTCACGGTCGACACCATCGGCGCCACCGGCGCCGGCGTTGGCCCCATCGCCGCTCCTCCGAACTTCGTTGCGCCGATCATTCTGAATACCTCCATCGCCAGCATCGTCGGTTCGCCGGCCGTCTACACTCCGCAGGCCACCACCGGTGGTTCGCTCGCGCTCAAGCCCCCGGCCACCTACAACTGGAGCTTCGGCGTCCAGCAGGATCTTGGCCATGGCTTCGTGATGGACGTTTCCTACATTGGCAACGTGGCGCACAACCAGTTCAACCAGGGCCGCATCGACTTCAACGCCGTGAAGCCCTACACCGACTGGAGCCCGACCGCCAACAACGGCTCGCCCGGACCGGTCAGCAAGTATCTTGACCCGACCAGCGGCAGCGGCGGTACGGCTGGTTTCTACTCGACCAACCTCATCCGCGCTCTCTCCGGCGGCTACAACTGGGGCGCCATCCAGGGTTACACGCTGGACGGCGAATCCAACTACAACGCCCTCCAGGTTTCCGTTAACCGCCGCTTCAGCAAGCAGTTGCAGGTGGGCGCAAACTACACCTGGTCGAAGACCATCACCTATAACCGCAACCAGTTCGTGAACGATTACCTGCTGAAAGACGTTACCAGCAACCGTCCCCACGCCCTGAACCTGAACTATGGTTATGACATCCCCGGTATCACCAAGTGGGCGAACAACCTGGTCACCCGCACGGTCTTCAACGACTGGCACTTCGCCGGTGTGACGACCATGTACTCCGGCGCGCGTTACGGCATCAGCTGCAGCGCCAACGGTGCTCCCATTGGCTACTGGACTGGTACTCCGACCGGCGGCGTGCCGTTCCGTTGCCAGCAGAGCGGCAACGAGTTCCTCGATGCCAACGCCACCCCGGCTTCGGTCTGGACCGGTGCGAACTCCTCTCTCGCCGTCGCCGATCCGAAGTTGTGGTACAACTTCAACCCTGCCGCCTGGACCCTGCCGGGCGTCAACTCCCTCGGTATCGGCAACACCCAGCCGACCGTTGGCTATGGCCCGGGCCTGATCAACTTCGATCTCAGCCTGGAAAAGAGCATCAACCTGGGCAGTGAAGGTCATCCTCGGACCCTGAGCTTCAAAGTGGATGCCTTCAACGTCTTCAACCACTTCAATCCGGGCAACCCGAATACGTCGCTCTCGATTAACTGCAACGCTGTGAACGGTGCCTGCACCGCTCCGGCGCTGAAGGACTACACCAACACCACCTTCGGCACCATCACCAGTGCTCAGGTTCAGGCGCGTCACGCGGCCATGACCCTGCGCTTCCGGTTCTAAGCCAGAGGTCAACCGGTTACACCCAAAAACGCCGTCCGCGCAAGCGGGCGGCGTTTTTGTTTTCGTGTTGCTCTGCAAAACTCCAGCCGTGGAATGTATGCGTTTCACGGGCCTGAAATCCTCTTCAAACTTGTTTTTGCGTCTTGCTATAAAAAACATCCCACTTCACCCCGATTGCGCCGCTCACCCGGACGGTTATCGGTTAAGCTGGCAGTAACACCTCCGCTTATGTCTCTTACAAACCGGCAGGAAGAAGCCATCTTCCGCACGCTGGACACCTTCCAGATTGAGCTCCCCTCCTGGGCTTTCGCCAACACCGGCACGCGTTTCGGGAAGTTCCTCGATCCCTCCGCCGCCAGCAACATTGAGGAGAAACTGGCCGACGCGGCACAGGTGAATCGCTTCACCGGCTGCTGCCCCTCCGTTGCGGTCCATGTCCTGTGGGATTTTCCGGACGGTGTTGCCAGCGCTGCCCCGGCGGCCCAAAAGGCGCGCGACCTGGGTGTGCGCATCGGCTCCGTCAGCCCGAACGTTTTTCAGGATCAGGACTATAAGTACGGATCACTCGCGAATCCACAAGCGGCGATCCGGACCCGGTCACTCGACCACATCCTCGATTCGATTGAAATGGCCAGGGCCGCCGGCAGTCGGGACATCACTCCCTGGTTCACGGACGGTTCGAACTATCCCGGCACCGCCAACATGCGGCAGCACAAGCGCTGGTTCGAAGAAGGGCTGCGCGCAGCACACGCCACACTCGCCCCCGATCAGCGTCTGCTGATCGAATACAAGCCGTTTGAGCCCACTTTCTATCACACCGATATTGCGGACTGGGGCATGGCTTTGCAGCTTGCGAAGTCGGCCGGGCCCCAGGCGAAGGTCCTCGTCGATACCGGGCATCATTATCAGACCCAGAACATCGAACAGATTGTTGCCTGGCTGCTCGACGACGGGATGCTGGGCGGTTTCCATCTCAACGATCGCCGCTTTGCGGACGACGATCTGACGCTGGGCTCCATCGATCCCTATCAGATCTTCCGCATCTTCCACGAGATCTGCCTCTATCAGTTTGAGACCGGCAGCCCCGCCGACATCGCGTTCATGGTGGACCAGAGCCACAACCTGAAGCCGAAGGCGGAAGAGATGATCCAGACCGTGATGCGGGCGCAGATGCTGTTTGCCAAAGCCGCGATTGTGGATCACGCAACGCTCGCGGCGGAACAGAGCAAGTGCAACCTGATCGACGCCGAGGAGTGTCTGCAGTCGGCATTCCAGAGCGACGTCCGCCCGGTGATTGAGGAATGGCGTCGTTCGAAGGGTCTGGCGGCCAATCCGCTGGCGGCCTTCCGGGAGAGCGGTTATCTGAAGCGTGTGATTGAGGAACGCGCCGGTCGCGCCCAGGCCGTGTCGTCTTACGCGTAATGGAGAGAGTCTGCTTTCTCCTGAAAGTCCGGGCGGAAAAGCTCGATGAGTATCGGGAGCGTCACCAGTCCGTCTGGGCCGATATGCAACAGGCGCTGTCAGAGACCGGCTGGCACAACTACTCGTTGTTCCTGCGTCCGGATGGTTTGCTGGTGGGGTATCTCGAAACGCCGGATTTCGCCGCGGCGCTGGCCGGCATGGCGGAACGCGAAGTGAATGCCCGCTGGCAGACCTCCATGGCGCCGTTTTTTGAGCAACTCGACGGGCGGCGACCGGACGAGGGCATGTTCCGCCTCGAAGAGATCTTCCATCTCGCCTGATCCACCTGCCCTGATCCCGCTCCCGGCGGAAGACTCGGTATACTACGGATGGTTTCCGAACAAGCACTGCTCCGTATGCGTACTTTCATCCAGGAACGACAATCATGAGCCAAAACGTACTTTCGCAAATCCACGAACTGCTGGCCAACAGGCGCTATGCCGTCACAGAGACGAGCGAGAGCGGCCTGCGAATCGAAGAAGTCGACAGCGGTCTTTCGCTGCATGCCAACCTGCAGGGCGAAATCCTCTTCTTCTCGATGGTCTGTGCGACCGTGCCGACGGAGAAGATCACCGCCGCGGTCATGCACAAGATGCTGGACGCCGGCAGCGGGATTTCCACCTCGCACTTTCAGCTCAATAATGGCAATGGCCACACCACCGTCACGCTCAATAACTTCTGCAAGCTGCAGGAAATGGGGCCTGACGATGAGGACGACATTCTCTCCTGCGTGAGCTTCCTGCTGACCGACGTTTTGCACGCCCGCGATCTGCTGGCTTCCGATCTTCTTTAATCGACTTACAGGACAAGAGGAATTACGACAATGGGTTTCTTCTCCGATCTCTTTACCCGCACCGGGCGTGTGGCCCGCGGACAGGCGAACGACGCCGTCAGCGCTCTGGAAGACGCGAATTTTGAGACAACCGTCCGCCAGACCGTGGCCGACATGAAGACCGAGCTGAACAATGTGGTGCGCGCCTCCGCCATGGCGATGAGCAACTACAATCAGCTTGATGCCGAGTATCAGAAGTACGTGAAACAGTCGGCTGAATGGAAGGCCCGCGCGGGACAGGCGCTTGACGCCGGCAACGAGGATCTGGCAAAGAAGGCGCTGGCGAAGAAAGCCGAGTCCGATAAGCAGGTGGCGTCCATGCAGGCCGCCATCGAATCGGCCCGCACGGCGAGCGATGCGCTCAAGGCGCAGGTCACCGAACTCAAGCACAAGATCGAAGAAGGCGAACGCACCGCCACCACGCTGGTCGCCCGCAAGAACGCGGCCATGGCGCAGCAGAAGGTTTCTGAAGCGCTGGCCGGCGTCGGCAAGGCCGATAACGCGTTTGCCACGCTCTCGAACTTCGAGAAGTCGGTTGCGAAGCAGGAAGCCACCGCGAAGGCGTTTGGCGAACTGACGAGCGCCGGCAAAGACGACAACCTCGAAGCGGAATTCGCGCAACTGGGCGGCCACAGCGTGGACGCGGAACTGGAAGAAATGAAGCGCGCGCGCCGTTTGCCCAGCGTGGAATTCCAGAAAGAGCTGCCGCCGGCTTCGGGACGATCCTAGTTTATGTTTTTCGACCGCAAACCCAAACCCGCGCCGCAGGAAGATCTCGCGAACCTGAAGATTCAGGATGCGCGGGTTCGGGATACGCTCTCCGTGCAGGGCGCCGCCGAAGACTTCAGCGATATTGATTTCACGGTGGACCGCCGCGACATCTATGAAGCCGGCAGCGCCCAGTGGTTCGAAGTCAGCGGCATGTGGCGGACCAGGCGCGTCTTCCTCGAAGTCCATGTGGGCGACGTGGTGGAGGTCTTTGGCAACTTCGATGGCCGGCGCGTCACGCTCGATGAACTGGGGCTCAGCGAAGAGGACATGGGCGAACTCGACGCCCGGCAGAACGTCTCCGACTTCCTCGATTTTGAAGGCAAGTTCTGGCTCTATCGCTTCAGCCGCGAGATGGGCGTCTTCTCTGAGGGCCACGACACCGGGCGGGGTTTTTATGCCTGGCAGTTCCGCGAACAGGAAGGCAAACGCTTCCTCAATATCCGCAAGTTTGAAGGCGAACCCTTCATCGGCTCCATCTGGACTCTGGTGGAACCCAACGACATCACCCTCTTTCGGGGGGCTTAAATGAAATCTCTCAAACTACTGGTTGCCGCAGCCCTGCTTCTCTCGGGATGCGCGGGGTTGCCGCGCTCCGTGAAAGAAGACATCGCCACGGAAAGCGACAAGCTTGATCAGGCGAATAAGCAGTTACAGAACACGCGGAAAGCCATTCAGGATGCCATCGCGAAGAATGGCGACCTGTTCAATGGCACGCCCGTGGTGGCGGAATGGCCCGCGCGTCTGAACGCCGCGAAAACGAAGCTGGATCGCGCCGGGGAAACCCGTAAAGATCTGGAACGGCTGCATTCGGCGGATCGCGACACGCTCATGAAAGCCGAGCGGATGATCGCCGACGAGCGCGAGCAGCGCCTCGCGGCCGTGAATGAAGTGGCCCGCGTGCAGGGTGAGGCGGACCGCTGGCTGGATTTCCAGAGGAACCTGCCACAGCATCTGTCGATGATGCAGCAGGCGCATGATCGCATCAAATCCGTCGACGTGGGGCCCGTGGCGCTCGCGGTGGAGAAGGCGGAGCGGGACTGGCCGGCCAAGAAGGCCGATCTCGAAAGCCGACTCAACGCCATTCGTTCCGCGCCGGACAAAGCGGAACAGCAGTGGCAGGCGACGGCGGACGTCCGCGCCGCGGCCGCGGCCGGCAAGGCTACCGGCGCGCAGCTTGCGACGCTCATTGAGGCCGATACCGTGCTTTCTGACGCCGCCGCGGATACCAATGCCAATGCGCGGAATCTCCAGGCTCTGAGTGGCCAGTTGTATGACTCGTGGGACAAAATTCTGGAAGATCTGGATGCCACGGGCGAGGGCCGGAATGCGGTTTATCGGGAGAAGCTGAAGACCGTCCGTACGCACTACATCGATGTGCCGTCGAAGAAGACGGAGACCACGAGCGACGAGAAATGGGTGGATGTCTCGCCCTCCGCGTATCGTTCCGTGGAGCGTGATCTCGGCATGGCGATCTCGCATAAGGATGCCGGGTTTTACGATTCTGAAGCGCAGAACGTCGCGCAGCCCGCCGGGTTCGCCTACATCGCGCCGCCCGAAGTGGGGCGCAATCAGTACGGCTACTGGACGCACAACGAATCCGGCAGCTTCTGGACCTTCCTGCCGGAATACCTGATCATGCGGGAACTGCTGTGGGGCCGCGGCGGGTATCAGCCGATCGTCATTAACGAGTACAACAGCTATTACACGGCCCAGCGCGCGGGGCGCTCGTACTACGGGCAGGAAAGCCCGCAGGCGCCGCCAAAGTACGGCAGCCACGGCACGTTCACGCAGCAGCGGTATAGCGGCAGCCGGTATGTGCAGTCGGGCGGGTACAAGAGTTCCGGCTATGCTTCGAGTCCGTCCGCTCCGGCCGCCGCGCCGGCACAGCGGTTCGGGTCCGCGCCGACTTCGGATCCTTCGCAGGGCAAACGATTTGGCGGCAGCGCGGAGCCCCCTTCTTCCCAGGGCAGGCGTTTCGGCAGCGGCGGGGGTGCTTCGGAACCTCCGGCGGGTCGCCGGTTTGGCAGTGGTGGAAGTTCGCCGCGTCCGTCCGCGCCCCGCATGGCGCCGCGTGGCTTTGGCAGCAGAAGGCGTTAAGCTGTTTGAACAGGAGATCCCCTTCATGAAGACGATTCTGCTCGGTCTTGTGCTGACGCTTGGCCTCAGCGCCCAGGCGCCCATGCGGATTGGCGGCAACGTGATGCAGGCCAGCCTGCTGAAGAAAGTCGCGCCGGCTTATCCGTCGGAGATGAAGGCGCAGGGCCTCGAAGCCGCCGTCGTGCTGGAAGTGCGGATATCCGCCGAAGGTGTACCGGAATCCATCAACGTGCAGAGCGCGGACGTCAACAAGGTGTTTTCCGGCGCCGCGATTGATGCCGTGAAGGAATGGCGCTACAAGCCCGTTCTGCTGAACGGCCAGCCAGTGGCCGTGATCACGACGGTGACGGTGAACTTTACCCTCGCGCGGTAAAGTGGCTCCATGACCAATTATCTGGATCTGACCGGCAAAACCGCGCTCATCACGGGCGCATCCTCAGGCATCGGCGCGGCAGCCGCCGCCGTGTTTGCCGACCTGGGCGCGAAGGTCGCCATCGGCTATTACAACAATGAAAAAGGCGCTTTCGCCGTGCGCGACGCCGTTGCCGCCACCGGCGCGCAGATCATCGCCATCAAAGGGGATGTGCGGAAGACGGCTGACATCCGTACTCTGGTCGATCAGACTGTTGCGGCATTCGGGCCTATCGATATTCTCATCAACAATGCGGGCTCGCTGGTGGAACGCCAGAAGCTGGCGCAGATCACCGAAGAGCGCTGGAATGACATCATGAGCCTGAATCTGACGAGCGCTCTGCTTTGCTCGCAGATGGTGGCGCCTTCCATGGTGGAGCGGAAATCGGGCTCCATCGTGAACATCGTTTCCATTGCCGGGCGGAACGGCGGCGGTCCGGGGGCGCTCGCGTACGCGACCGCCAAGGGCGCTCTCATCACGCTGACCAAAGGCCTCGCGAAAGAGATGGCCCCGCATGGCGTGCGCGTGAATGCGGTGTCGCCGGGTGTGATTGACACGCCGTTTCATGAGGTCTTTTCGACGCCGGAAATGATCCGGAACTTCGTCGCCGGCATCCCGCTGGGCCGCACCGGCACATCCCTCGAATGCGCGAAAGTGATTGCGTTCCTCGCGTCCGATGCGGCGGCCTACGTGGTGGGAGAAACCATCGAAGTCAACGGCGGGCAGCTAATGCTCTGAGCCGTTCCCGCAATGGCGCGGGCCGCCGGCAACGCAGCGTAACCGGATCGTTAAGATAGAAACATACACATGAGTCCTGGACAACAGACGCAGCCGAAGCTGCCCATTGCGGGCGTGAAGAACCTGATTGCCGTCGGAAGCGGCAAGGGCGGCGTGGGCAAAACCACCGTATCCGTGAACCTCGCCATCGCGCTGGCGAAACTCGGGTACAGCGTCGGCCTGATGGATGCCGACGTTTACGGCCCCAACGTGCCGCTGATGATGGGCGAGAATCAGACGCCTTCCGCCATTGGCGAACGCATTCAGCCGCTCGAACAGTACGGCGTGAAGCTGATGTCGATGGGCTTCCTGAACCCCGGCGATAAGCCGCTGGTCTGGCGCGGACCCATGCTGCACAGCGTCATCCAGCAGTTTCTCCGCGGCGTGGACTGGGGCGAACTCGACTACCTCGTGATCGATCTGCCTCCCGGTACCGGCGACGTGCAGTTGTCCCTCGTGCAGACGGCCCCCATCACGGGCGCGGTGATCGTCACCACTCCTTCCGATGTTTCGCTCGAAGACGCCCGCAAGGCCGTCCATATGTTCGAACAGGTGCGTGTGCCGCTGCTGGGAATCGTGGAAAACATGAGCTACCTGCAGTGCCCGCACTGCAGTGAACGCATCGACGTCTTCAGCACCGGTGGCGGACGGCGCACGGCGCAGCAGATGGGCGTACGGTTCCTCGGTGCGCTGCCGCTGGACCCCCAGGTTCGGATCGGCGGTGATACCGGGCGTCCTGTGGCGACCTACGGTCCGGATGATGCGCGGGCGAAGGATTTCTACGAACTCGCGGCGCTGGTGGTGATGAATGCCCGGGAAGCGGCGAACGTCACCGGGCCGACCATGACGATTTCCGACTGATCTTCCACCGTGAACCAACAATAAAAAAGGCCGCTCGTGAGAGCGGCCTTTCTTGATTTGCGGCTGGAAGCCGGCAGACAAAGATCAGAAGATGATCTTCATGCCGAGCTGCATGTTGTACGGTTCACCGGCGCCGATGCCGGTCGCGCCGTTGGCATCGCCGATGGTGTCGCTGATCCGGCCAAAGCTGCCGGACGTGAGCGTCCCGTTCGGGGTGGGAAGGTTCGTGCGGTTGAAGATGTTGAACATCTCAATGCGCAACTGCGCCTTCACCTTTTCCGTGATGTTGTTGGTCTTGAAGACGGAGAGATCGACGTCCGCGAATTTGGGTCCGCGCAGCGAGTTCCGCACTTCCGTGCCGAAGGTGCCGTTCGGCGCAAACGAGAACGCCGCCGGGTTCAGCCACTGCACGTAGCCATTGGTGATGGTCTGGCCGTTGCCCGCGTAGGGGTTGCCGGTGACGATCACTCGGTCCTTGCCTTCAAACGTTCCGCTCACGTTCTTGCCGGCAAAAACCGTAAACGGAAGGCCGGAGTAGACCGAGAGCAGCGAGTTCAGCTGCCAGCCGCTGAAGAGCCACTTCGGTCCCTTCGAATAGACGGGGACTTCGTAGGCCAGATAGCTGGTGAAGGTGTGGCGCACGTCGAACGAGGAATCACCGAAATCGAACCGCAGATTGCGGCTGTCAGTCGGATTGGTGCCGCGGATTGCCGAAGCGTCATCCTGCGCATGGCCGAACGTGTAGTTGAACTTCGCCGTCAGCCCGTGATAGGCCTGGGTGCGGATGCTCGCCACGAGGCCCTGGTAGTTGCCGTTGGCGCCCGTGCTCACCTGGTTGATGGTGGCGTAGTTCGGGAACGCGGAGTAGAACGGGCGCGTCATGTTCTGCGCCGCGCGCGTGGCCGCGGTACCCAGCGTAGAGGTGAGCGGCTCATTGATATCGAGCGTGCTCAGCAGGTGATGGCTGGAACTGCCGATAAAGCCGGCTTCCGCGACGATCCCCGCGCCAAGCTGATACTGCGTGTTCAGCGAGAAGTTCTGCACGGAGGCGTTCTTGAAGCCCTGATCGACCGAGAAGACGCCATACGGTGGCGGCGGCAGCGCCGGGTTGCCGAAGATCGGCTGGCCGGAAACGATGGCGTAGTTGCTGCGCGTGGTCGAGAAGATCGGGCTGGATCCGACCGGGTTGTAGATCACGCCGGTCGCGCCCGCGTTGGGCGGACGGTTATCGCCGAAGCCATTCAGGTTCGGAGAGTCATAATAGATGCCGTAGTTGCCGCGTACCACCCATTTCGCGGTGGGCGAATAAGCGAAGCCAAAACGGGGAGCAAAGTCGTTCTTCCGGGCGGGATAGAGCGAGGACAGTCCGTCGGGAATCTGGGTAATGCCCTTGTTCGGCAGGAACACCGAGAAGCGCTTGTTGTGATCGTAATAGGGTCCGAAGTATTCCCAGCGGACGCCGTAGTTGAGCGTGAGCTTCGAACTGACCTTGAAGGCATCCTGCGCGAACCACGAAAGCGAGTTCGAGTAATAGGTGTCTTCGGCGAGGCCGACTGAAAGCGACGAGGAGGAAACCATGCCGGAGAGGAAGTCGGCCAGGCTCTTCAGGTTGCTCGAAACGGTGCTGTCATTGGCCCAGGGGCCCTGCGTGCCGTCGAACGAGAAAGTGCCGCGTGCATTGCGCTGATAGAAGACATCAAGCACCGCGCGGCGGTACTCGCCGCCGAAACGGAACTGGTGTTTCCCGGTGGTATACGAAGCGGTCTCGGTGATGTGGCCGGTGGTGTCGATACGGCCGAGAGGCGGCGTCAGACCGATTTCGTCAAAGCCGCTGATGGCGATGTCGGGCGAGCCGAGCAGACCGGGGCTGGTGACGCCGGTGTTGAGACCCGCGGCAACCGGGTTGAAGCCGGTGTTGAAATCGTTGAAGGTCTGTTTGAAATAGTTCACGCCCAGCAGCGTCTGGCTGACGAACTTCGGCGAGATCACGTTGTTGAACACCACCGAATAGTTCTGCATCCGGCTCGGAGCCACCTGATAGTAGTCGCGATAGGGGCTGCCAACGGGAGCCGTCTGCGCGCCGGTTCCCACGAACCAGCGGAAGGCCACGGTGTTCTTCGAATTGATCACGTAGTCCAGCTTGGCGATGCCGTTGTCGCTGAAGTTGTCGCTGTTATCGGAGCTGAAGAAGTTGTTCGTGGTGGCGGGACCCTGACGTCCGCGCGCCGGCCAGAACGAAAGCAGGTTGGTCGCGACGGGGTTCACGGGAATGCTGTATTTATTCAGCACCGCGGTAGCGGCGGTCACCCATGCAGCCGAGGGTTCCGTGGCGCTGCTGCCGTTGCCGACGATGAACTTCTGCCGTTCGTAGGTGACGAAGTAGAACAGCTTGTCTTTAATGATCGGGCCGCCCACGGACGCGCCGAACTGGTTGTTCTTGATCTTCGGACGGGGCGCGCCCGCCGGGGCAAAGGGCGTGGTCGCGGCCAGCGCGTCGTTGCGGTTGAAGTAGTAGACCGAGCCGTGCAGCGAGTTGGTGCCGGACTTGATCACCATGTTGATGGAGCCGCCACCGTTGCGTCCCGCTTCCGCGTTCGCATTGGTCTGGACGGAGAACTGATCAATCGCGTCGATGGGGAGCAGAGTCCCGGCCACGCCGGAAACGCCACCCTGATTCACCGCGGCCGCGTTGTGCCAGTTGTCGTTGTTGTCGGCGCCGTCAATCTGCCAGTTGTTCTGGGACGTGCGCGTGCCGTTGATGGAGCCCGCGCCGTTTACGCCAGGCGCCAGTTTCACCAGCTGCGTAAAGTCGCGGCCATTGAGCGGCACGTCCTGCACGGCTTTGCTGGGAATCACCTGATTGATGGTGGAAGTTTCGCTGTCGATAGTGACCGCTTCGGCGGCCACTTCCACGGTCTGCGATTGCGAGGCGACGCGCAGCGTCACTTTGAGCGTGGTGACTTTGCCCACCTCAATGGAAACGTTATCGATTTTGACTTTGTCGAAACCGGTTTGGGAGGCAAGAATGTTGTACTTGCCGGGGGGCAGGTCCAGGAACGAGAATTCGCCGGACGCCGTGGAAACGGTCTCGCGCTTCAGGCCTGTTTCGGCGTTCGATGCCTGGAGGGTTACTTTGGCTACCACTGCGTCCGTGGAATCGACGACAGTGCCCGCGATGCTGCCGCGGAATGTTTGAGAAAAGCCGGGACTGCCGGCGAATGTCAGCAGGATGGCGGAAATTGCCAGTTTTCGAATATTCATGTGTATTTTGTCTCCTCGACGGTCACCTCGAATACGGTGCGGTACAGAAACAACCAGGTGGGGCAATTTTCCTCGGGACGGGGAGGGGAACCCGGGGGATCCGCGGGCGTGGCGGAGTAACTTTAAAATCAGGTTAACACGGTACCAGAAGTAATGGCTCTAACGAAAGAAGCCCGGCCCCATTGGCCGGGCTTCTCAAAAACGGCGGGTTGACATCCGCCGGACTTCAGGCTTTGGGTTTGGGTTCCGGCAGGTCGCGCGCGACTACCGGATCCTGAAAGCCCTGACGGGCATGCGCGCCGTCGCAGAAAGGTTTGTTGGCGGAAAGGCCACAGCGGCAGAGACCGATCACCGTGCGTCCCCCCAGACCAAATGCCGCGCCCGTCGGGTCGCAGATCTCGAAGTCGCCTTCCACGCGGATGGAACCGTTGTTGTTTACCGTAATTTTCGTAGCAGCCATGTCTGTTGATTGTACCGTCCCGGCTAAGGCTTTTTGGGCGTTTCCGGCACTTCGTCGCCGAATGTGACGCTCGTCTCCGCGCCGAACCGTTTGTAGTTCTGATACTTGACAACCATCCGGATGCGCTGGTCGCTGTCGCGGAAGTGCAGGACGTCATCGGCATGAGTGTAGACGGGGAACCAGTATTTGCCGTCAATCTGCTGGCGGTAGGTTTCGAACTTCGGGAACTGGTTGTCCTCGTTCTTCTTCAGCAGCCCCACGCCCTTCCCGAAGGTCTTCACGATCTGGAAATCGCGGTCGTCCACCCAGATCTTGCCTTCAAAGTAGCGTTCCCCCTTGACCATGGTTTTGGGCCGCACGTTGAAGGTGTAGCAGGGAATTTCGTCGGCGTTTTCCTTGCCGATGTAGTCGATGTTGTACTTGCCGATGTCCTCGGTGGTGAGCACAAAGGGCTGCACGCTGCGCAGATCCTGTTCGTCCTGAGGAGTAATCGCCAGGTGCAGCGTCATCATCGGCGCGTAGACCACCTTTTCCACGCGCTGCTTATTGGGGCCGAAAATGATGTCCGAAGTGAGTTCCCACTTGCCCTGCACCATGCGCCCATCGGGGTCCAGTTCCTCGAACTTGAGCGACTGGCGGTAGGTGTAGTTTTCGCGCGCCTTGCGGAATTCGGCTTCCTTGGCCGCGAATCTGCGGATGATCTCGTCCGGCCCGGGGTCGGCCGCAAAAGCCGGGAGCGCGCCGCCCAGGGTGGCAAGCAAAAGAGAACGGATCAGCAGAGTGCGCATAGGAAATCTCCTCAAAAAGACGTTCGAATCAGCCTATCAGTTTCTTAGCGATTGTCAGCAGTTGAATGTTACTGGTTCCTTCGTAGATCCGGCCGATCTTGGAATCGCGCCAGAGCTTCTCCACGGGGTAGTCTTTTGTCACGCCCACGCCTCCGTGGATCTCAATGGACTTCGACGCCACCTTCTCCGCCACTTCCGACGAGAACCACTTGGCCATCGCCGCTTCCTTGAGGAACGGCAGACCGGCGTCGCGCAGCCGCGCGGCATTATACACCAGCAGCCTTGCCGCTTCGAGTTCGGTCGCCATCTTCGCGAGGTCGAACTGCACGCCCTGGAACGAGGCAATCGGCTGGCCGAACTGCTTCCGCTGTTTCGCGTAGCGGATGGCATGGTCAAGCGCGCCCTGGGCCAGCCCGATCATCTGCGCGCCAATGCCGATGCGCCCCTCGTTGAGCGTTTCAATCGCGATCTTGTAGCCCTTGCCAACCTCGCCGAGTACGTTTGCTTTGGGAACCCGGCAGTTATCCAGAATCAGTTCGCAGGTGGAAGACGCGCGCAGCCCGACCTTGTCTTCCTTCCTGCCCACACGGAAGCCGGGGAGGCCGCGATCCACCAGAAAGGCGGTAATGCCGCGGTATCCGGCAGCGGGGTTCGCATTGGCGAACAGAACGAAGATGCCCGCTTCGGCCGCATTGCTGATCCAGAGCTTGCGCCCGTTCAGCAGGTAGTGGTCGCCGTCATCGGTCGCCGTGGTGGCGAGCGCGAAGGCGTCTGACCCGGAACCCGCCTCCGAAAGCGCGTACGCGCCCACCGTGTCGGCGGCCAGACGGGGCAGATAACGGGACCGCAGGTCGCCGGAGCCCCAGCGCACAATCGCGTTGTTGACGATGGTATTCTGCACGTCCGCCACCACGCCAACGGCGGGATCGACCGCCGAGAGTTCCTCAATGGCGAGTACGCACTGGAAGAAATTCCCACCCTGGCCGCCGAACTCCTCCGGGATCTCAATCCCCATCAGCCCCAGTTCGAAAAGCTGTTTGAGCAGGGCTTT
This sequence comes from uncultured Acidobacteriia bacterium, assembly GCA_903900705.1. Taxonomy (GTDB): domain Bacteria; phylum Acidobacteriota; class Terriglobia; order Bryobacterales; family Bryobacteraceae; genus BOG-234. Next base: position 78,667 of record CAIUOG010000110.1, on the reverse strand, counting down.
GTTGAGCAGGGCGGCATCGTCCATTTCGCGGACGAGGGGCACAATCTGCTCTTTCGCGAACCGCCGGACGGTATCGCGAAAGAGTTGTTCGTCCTCATTCAGATGAGTCAGCGGCATGTCAGTTTTCGAGCAGCGATTCCAGTGATTTCCACGCGCGGCCCTGGGATTCAGCCACCGCTTCGTTGGTGATCTCACCTTTGTAGGTATTCACACCGGCCGCCAGCCCTTTGTGTGCGAGACAGGCCTTCCCGAGGCCCAGATTGGCCAGCGCCTGCAGGTACGGGAACGTCGCATTGGTGAGGGCGAAGGTGGAGGTGTGCGGCACCGCGGCGGGCATATTGGAAACGCAGTAGTGCAGGACTTTGTCGACGAAATAGATGGGGTCGGTGTGCGTAGTGGCGTGGGAGGTTTCAAAGCAGCCGCCCTGATCGATTGCCACGTCCACCACCACAGAGCCGCGCTTCATCTTCGCGATCATGTCCCGGCGTACCAGCTTCGGCGCCGCTGCGCCGGGAATCAGGACTCCGCCGATCACGAGGTCCGCATGCCGCAGCGTTTCGGCAATGGTGTAGGTATTCGAGGCGAGCGTGACGACCATGCCGTTAAAGATGTCGTCCAGTTCCCGCAGGCGATTGAGGTTTTTATCGATGATGGTGACGTGCGCGCCCATGCCATGGGCGATTTTGGCTGCGTTGGTACCCACGACACCGCCGCCAATGATGGCAACGTTGGCCGGGGCCACGCCCGGCACGCCGCCGAGCAGGATGCCGCGGCCGCCGTTCGGACGCTCCAGATACTGCGCGCCCACCTGTACGGACATTCGACCCGCCACTTCGCTCATCGGGGTGAGCAGAGGCAGGGAACCGTCGCGCTCCACGATGGTTTCATAGGCCACGCCGCTCACGCCGTACTTCACCAGTTGTTCGGTGAGGTCGGGCAGGGGCGCAAGGTGCAGGTAGGTGAAAAGGGTGAGGCCGGGCCGGAAGAACTGATATTCGGCAGACTGGGGTTCTTTCACTTTGACCACCAGTTCGGCCTCATTCCAGACCTGGGCCGCTTTGGTGACGATTCGGGCTCCGGCGTGAGAGTATTCCTCATCGTGGAGCGTGCTGGCTTCGCCAGCCTGGGTTTCGACGAGGACGGTGTGGCCTGCCTCGCACAATGCCGCGACTGCGCTCGGAACAAGTCCGACGCGCGTTTCGTGATCTTTGATTTCCTTCGGAACGCCAATGACCATACTTCTATGTTCCCACCGGGGGAGGGTGGATGGGGGAAACTTCGGGATCAGGGGCGGGGTGTTTCGGCGGGCGGGTTGGTTGAGGTTGGGCTGGTCGGTGGCGGGAGCACCGCCGGGTCGGAGCTGTTCTTCGGACCGAGTCCGAGCCCGATGAGGGACGCGGCGCTGAGTTTTCCCGTGGGCGTGAGCTGGTGGTCGTTCTGAAACTGCTTCATGGCGTCCTGCGACTGCGCGTCCCAGACGCCGTTCGGCTCGGATTTCAGGTAGCCCTTCGAAGCCAGCGCTTCCTGGATTTCTTTGTAGCGCTCCGGGGTGGGGACCGCCTGCCGGCTGCGCCAGGTCGACGCGACCGGGCGGGCCGGACCCTTGCCTCTGGCGGCGGTTTTCACGCCGGGCTTCGCGGCCGGTTTACGTGCCGCCGTTTTCGGGGCCGCCTTCGTGTTGCCGGCGGCTTTAGTGGCGGTTTTGGGGGCTGCCTTCGGAGCTGATTTGGGAGTTGCCTTCGGTGCGTTCGTCTTCTTCGCGGCGGGCTGGTTAGCCGGCGTGGCGGCAAAGCAGCCGGTAAACAGACCGAAGATCAGGATCCAGTGCGGGAATTTCATAGTGAAAACGAAGCAGGGGCCGGGTTGTGGAAAAACAACCCGGCCCCTGTTATTGTACGCGTTCGGTCTGTTACTGGTTGCCGTCCGGCACCTTGCCGGAGAGGAACAGCGGCTGCCAGTCACCCGTGCCCCGCGCGCTCATTGCCTGCCGCACCACGCGGAAGACCACCGAGTCACCCGGTTTGAGGTTGCCCTGAATCTTCTTGATGTCTTCCGGGCTGCTGACATTCTGGCGATTCAGCTGCAGCACGATATCACCCTTGCCAAGGCCGATTTCCTCCGCGAAGGAACCCGTTTCCACGGAAGCGATCATCACACTGCCGTCGCCCTTATAGTTCAGGCGCTGGCGGAGCCCGGAGTTCAGGGGCTGAATCGTCATGCCGAAGCGAACCTGCATACCGTCGGACGAACTGTCGGCCTTCTCATCCGGCTTCTTACCGCCGTAGAGTTCCGCGAAGATCTTGGTGCGGTCTCCCACCACCACGCTGAGCGTCATCGGCTTTTTGTCGCGGATGATGCCCACCTTGACGGGGGAGCCGACCGGGCTGTCCGCCACGATGTCGATCAGGTCCTGCCCTTTATTGATGGGCTTGCCCTGTACATCGGTCACGACGTCTTCGGCCTTGATGCCCGCCTTGTCCGCCGGACCATCCGGTTCCACCTTTTCCACGAACACGCCGTGGTTGGCGCCGTAGACCTTCAGGATGTCGGAGATATCGGGACGCGCGCTGAAGTGAATGCCGATCGAGCCGCGGGTCACGTGGCCATCGCGAATGATGTCGTTATAGACCTTCACCGCGGTATTGATCGGCATTGCGAAGCCGATACCCTGATAGCCGCCGCTGCGGCTGGCGATCATGGTGTTGATACCGACCACTTCGCCGTTGATGTTGAGCAGCGGGCCGCCGCTGTTGCCGGGGTTGATGGCTGCGTCGGTCTGGATGAAGTGCTGGAAACTCGTCGAGTCACCCGGAATATCACGGGAGAGCGCGCTGACGATGCCCGCGGTCACCGTTGCCTGGAAGCCAAACGGGGAGCCGATCGCCACCGCCCAGTCACCCACCTGGATGGCGTCCGAGTTGCCGATTTTCGCGGCGACCAGGTCCTTGCGGTGCACATGGATCACGGCGAGATCGGTGTCGGCATCCGCGCCGATCACTTCGGCCGGGTACTCGGTCGAGTCGTTCATGAACTTGACCTTGATGCGGGTCGCTTTTTCGATCACGTGGTTGTTGGTGAGAATGTAGCCATTCTTATCGACCACCACGCCGGAGCCGAGGGCGGAACTGGGCGCGTCCTGGGGCTGACCAAACTGGAAGCCACCACCGCCACCGCCGGGTCCGCCAAAGAAGCGCTGGAAGAACTGATTCATGCCGCCGTTATCCTGCGGATCTTCCTCATCGTCCTGCTGCGGAACCTGCTGCCGGCGGCGCGGCTGTGCCTTATTGGAACTGGTTTCCTTTTTCGGGATGTACTCGGTCGAAATATTGACGACCGAAGGTTCCAGCTTCTTGGCGAGCTTGGTGAATTCATTGGGAAGCTGAACGGGGCTGGGAACCGTGAGCGGCGTTGCATCCGGGGCCGCGTTCTGACCCCGGGCTGCCTTCGCCCCGGTCTGGATGACTGTCCCGATCAGGACACCGATAGCGAGGGTGAAAAGGATGAGCGAGAACGAGAGGAATTTCTGCGTCCGCACTTTATCGTAGAGACTCATGGTTGTTGACTAACTCCTGTAAATTTGCGCAGTTACCAAAATTGTATACCCTGACGCCGCTGTCAGGATTCCGCGGTCCAACATTAAGATGCCGTACTCCCGCCCACCGTTTCATTTCCGCCGAAACGGAGTTCCACCATCAGGACACCCGCCAGAATCAGGGCGGCTCCCAGTTGTCCGCGGAGGGCCAGCGATTCCCCCGTCAACGCCCAGGAGGTGAACCAGGCGACCACCGGTTCCAGCGAAAAGATCAGCGCGGACCGGGTGGCCGTGGTGTACTGCTGCGCCCAGGCCATGGTTGTAAAGGCCAGCGCAGTGGCGAAAAGGCCTGTAATCAGCACGGCGATTGCCACACGGGGCGTCGGGTGAAACCGGACCGGCTCAAAAAGAAAAAGCGAACCCAATCCGAGCGCCGCCGCCGTCGCCACCTGTAATACCGCCACCGTCCGGAAGCCGCTCTCCTGCCCGGTCGCGGGCGAGGAGTAATGGCTCACCACCACAATGTGCAGGGCGAAAACCACCGCGCAGAGAAAGCTGAGAAAGTCACCGTGGCTGATTTCGAATCTGCCCGGGGGCAGTGTCATGAGCGCCATACCGAACGTGGCTGTCAGGATCCCGAGGACCTCCGGGAGCCTTGGTCTAACCCTGTAGACGAGCGAACTGGCCAAAGGTACCATCGGGATCGAAAGTCCCGTGAGAAAGGCTGATTTCGAAGGCGTGGTCAGTTCGAGGCCCAGCGTCTGGAAGACGTAAGCGGCGAAAAGCAGGCAGCCGGCGAAGATGCCCGGCAGGATTCCGTTGCGCTTCAGGGAGCCGCGATAGATCGCGAAAAGCGCGAGCGCCGCCACGGCAAACCGCAGCGTGAGGAAAAGAAACGTCGAGATTTCGGCAAGGGCCGATTTGACCAGGACGAACGTCGAGCCCCAGATGACTGTGACAACGGCCAGCGCGAGTTCGGCTCGCAGACGGGGCTTCATTCGGGTGTTTCAGTGCTCCCGAGCAGCAGCGCCGCCGTGAGGAAGATACGTTTCAGGCCCAGGTCGCGGCCATCAGGCCGGTACCATTCGCCGGTGGTGTGCGCGCCGCCGCCCTGGCCGCCCGCGCCGATGGAGACGGCGGGAACACCCAGGGACAGGGGAATATTGGCGTCGGTCGAAGCGCAGTCGAGGCGGGCGCGGATGCCGAGATGAGAATCCACGGCCCGCAGGAAGCCGAGCACCGCCGCATCCGGGGCGAGGCGCGCCGCCGGCCGGCTGCCGATTTCCTTCACCCGCGCGCTGACGCGGCAGGAAACCGCGCGATTGTTTTCAATATCTTCGGCGCGGCTGACGGCGGCGTGCAGCGCGGCGACCAGATCGTCAATGCGCTCGTTGCTCTCCGACCGGATATCGACTTTGGCGCGCGCGGTGGCCGGAATCGCGTTGATGCTGGTGCCGCCTTCGATGATGCCCACGTTGACGGCCACCTTTGGCGTGGCGCGGGGATCCACCGGACGGGTGTCCACGAACGACGCCATGGCGCGGCTCAGGGCGTGGACGGGGTTGCCGATGCCGAAATCACTCCAGCTGTGGCCGCCGTTGCCGGAGACGGTGACTTCGAAGCGGCGGCTGCCGAGCGCCTGGCAGGTGATGTGGTCAATGGCGGCGCCGTCCAGAATCAAAAACGTTTTGATGCGCCGCAACAGGTCCGGCTGACTGCAGAGGTGGCGCATCCCGCGCAGATTGCCTTCGCCCTCTTCGCCGACGTTGGCGACCAGCAGGAGCCGCCGCCAAATTTGGGGCGTCTGCGGCGTGGATTTGATGGCTTTGGCGAGGGCGAGCAGACCAGCCAGGCCCGCGCCGTTGTCGGAAACGCCGGGGCCGCGGAAATCGCCGTCGCGATCCACGGAAATATCCTCTTTCGTGCGGGGCGCGAGAACGGTGTCGAGATGGGCGGTGGCGGCGATGAGCGGACCAACGGGATCGGCGTCCAGCGAAGCGAGCACGTTACCGGCGCGGTCGATGCCGGTGTGCCAGCCGAGCGCACGAAAATTCGAAGCCATCCACTCCGCGCGCTGCTGTTCAAGGAAGGTAGGCGCGGGGACGCGGCAAAGCTGCAGATGAATGTCGTTCACCCACTGCTTTTCTCGCGTAAACCATTGAAGCGCCTCGCGGATGCCGGGGCGCTCGGCCAGTTCGCCGACTGCCGCGGCCGCGGGAAAGAGATTGGCCGCCACTGCTTCAGTGTAGCCGTTCGGTGTAGCTAGTATGGAACTTAGCGTCCCGCGCATGCCGTCAAAGCCTTCTCACGATCTTCTTGTCGAAGTCCTTTCCGGCAGCCCCGACTGGCAGCGGCTTTGCGCGCCATCCACCTGGCAGCGGTTGCGGGAGGATTCAGACCGGGAAGGTTTGCGCTCCATGGTCGCCTTTCTTGCGCGCAGGCACGCGACGGCGGAGCAGCGGGTTTGGTGCGATGAAGTCCTGACTTCCAGCTGGCGCCTGCACGACCGGGCGCTGGGAGAGGTTGCCGAACTGGTCACGCTGCTTGATCGCGCCGGTGTGCCGTGTCTCGCGCTGAAGGGGCCCGTGCTGGCTCGCCGGCATTATTCGCCGCCATTTCTGCGGAAGCCCTCGGGGGATCTCGACCTCGCGGTTCGAACGGCGGATCTGCATGCCGCCGGGCGGGCTCTGCGGGAGGCCGGCTATACGCTGCGATCTTCGGTGACGGAGGCACTTCGAACGGAGCACCATCTGGTCTTCGGGCATGAGCGCCGATACCGGGTGGAACTGCATTTCCGGCTGAATCACGGTGTACTCGGCGTGCCGGTGGAAGAATTCTTTCCTGCGGCCCGGCCTTACCAGATTCCGAACGGCCCTTCCGTTCTGACGCTCGATCCGCCCGATGAACTCTTCGGGCTGATTCTGCACATGGTCAATGACCGCTTCGCCAGACTCTTCCATTCCTATGAAGTCCTGCGGCTGTGGGATGCGGCGTCGTCGACCACGCGGCGGAGCGTGGTCGAAAGGATTACGCGGCATCGCTTTGTCGGGGTGTTCCGTTTGTGCGACATCTCCATGCAGGTGGTCTGGGGCCGCCGACTGGTGGACCCCGAGGCGCCGTTGCCACCTACCTGGCTGCAGAGCCGCCTCACGGAGGGACTGTATCGCGAAATGGCGGGCGCGGCGGGGCTCGGCCAGGAGCAGCCGCTTGCGAAACGGCTCCGGGGCCGGTTTCTGGACCTTCAGGTGACGGACACGCCCGCCGATGCCGCGCGGCGGCTGGCCAGCCTTTTCTGGGTGACGGCGGGGCAACTGCGCCACCGGAACTGGCGCACCGGGCGACTATAAAGGAGGATCTTCTACTTGCTGCTGACGCGAATCATTCTTGCTATGTCTCTGGCCGCTCCGGCCCTTGCCCTGCCCACCGTCTTCATCGCGGGCGATTCCACGGCGAACAACACGGAACACACAGGCTGGGGCGACCCGTTTGCCGATTATTTCGATGCCGCGAAGATCAACGTCGTGAACCGGGCGCGGGCCGGACGCAGCGCGCGGACGTTCCTCAACGAAGGGCTCTGGGACAAGATCGCGGCGGACCTGCGGAAAGACGACTACGTGCTGATCCAGTTCGGGCATAACGATGGCGGCGCACCCGATAAACCGCCGGCGCGGGGCGATCTGCCGGGGATCGGCGAGGAATCGCAGGAATTCACCATGCCGGACGGGAAGAGGGAGACCATTTACACCTTCGGCTGGTATCTGCGGAAGTTTATTCATGACGCGAAGGCGAAGGGCGCGCATCCCATTGTGCTGTCCCTGACGGTGCGGAACATCTGGAAGGATGGCCGGGTGGAGCGCGGTTCCGGCCAGTTCGCCCTGTGGTCGCAACAGGTTGCCGAAGCCGAGAAGGTGCCGTTCGTGGACCAGACCAACATCATTGCCGACGCCTTCGAAAAGATGGGCGAGGAAAAAGTGAAGCCGCTGTTCCCGGTGGATCACACGCACACCAGCCCGGAGGGCGCGGACCTGAACGCCCGTCTGGTGGTGGCCGGTCTGAAGGGGATTCGTTCGCCGCTCGCGCAGTTCCTGTCCGCCAAAGGCACGGCGGTTCCGGCGGCTCCGTCACTCGCGGTGCTGCATCTGCCCTCGCCCGCGCGATCCGATCTGCCGACGGTCTTTCTGATTGGCGATTCCACGGTCCGCAACGGGCATGGCGATGGCGCGGACGGTCAATGGGGCTGGGGCGAGCCGATCTTCCCGCTGTTCGATGCAGCAAAGGTGAACCTGGTGAACCGCGCGGTCGGCGGCCTCAGCAGCCGCTCGTTTTACACGGGTCCGTACTGGGAGAAGGTTCTGGAGATGATGAAGCCCGGGGACTTCGTGATTCTGCAGTTTGGCCATAATGACGGCGGGTCGCTCGATGGCGCGACCGGGTACCGGTCAAGTCTGCCGGGCACGGGCCCGGAGACGAAGAAGGCCGGCGATGAGGACGTCCACACGTTTGGCTGGTATCTGCGGCAATATGTGCGGGAGGCGCGCGCGAAGGGCGCCACGCCGATTATCTGTTCGCTGGTGCCCCGCAAGATCTGGAAAGACGGCGGGATTGAGCGGAACCAGGCAACCTATGCCGGCTGGGCGGCGGAGGTGGCAAAAACGGAGCACACGCCGTTTCTCGACCTGAATGAACGCATTGCCCGGGAGTATGACAAGCTGGGTCCGGAAAAGGTGGACCCGCTGTTTGCCGACCCGCACACGCACACCAGTCGCGCCGGGGCGGAACTGAATGCGCGCGTGGTGATTGAGGCGCTGCGGGCGCTGCCGGAGAATCCGCTGGCCGGTTTTCTCGCATCCACACAAGGTTCGCGATAGACTTACTAAATCGTTTACGTTATGCCCATTACCATTACTGCGCTCGAAGCGCGCGATATCCGTTTCCCCACTTCCCGGCAGAAGATCGGCTCGGATGCGATGAACCTGGACCCCGACTATTCGGCCGCCTACGTGATTGTGAAGACCTCGCAGGAGGGCCTCGAAGGGCACGGGCTGACGTTCACGATCGGGCGCGGCAATGAGCTTTGCGTGGCGGCGGTGGAAGCGCTGAAGCCCCTGCTGCTGGGCAAGACGCTGGAATCGCTGACGGCGGATATGGGCGCGTTCTGGCGCATGATCACGGGCGACAGCCAGTTGCGCTGGGTGGGGCCGGAAAAGGGTGTGATCCATCTGGCGACGGCCGCGGTGGTCAATGCGGTCTGGGACCTGTGGGCGAAGGCGGAAGGCAAGCCGGTCTGGCGGCTGCTCTGCGACATGACGCCCGAAGAGATTGTCCGCTGTCTCGATTTCCGTTACATTACCGATGCGCTGACGCCCGCCGAGGCGCTCGACATTCTGCGCGCGGCCGAACCCACGCGGCAGGCTCGCATCGCGGAGATGGAGCGCGACGGGTATCCGGCCTACACCACGTCAGCCGGCTGGCTGGGTTACACCGATGAGCAGTTGCGCAAGCTCTGCCAGGATGCGCTGGCGGAAGGCTGGACGCATTTCAAGATCAAGGTGGGAGCGGATATCGAGGACGACATCCGGCGCTGCGGCATCATCCGCGAAGAGATTGGCGACCGGAAGCTGATGATGGACGCGAATCAGCGGTGGGATGTGGGCGAGGCGATCGCGAACATGGGCCGCCTGGCGAAGTTCGATCCGTGGTGGATTGAAGAGCCGACAAGCCCGGATGATGTGCTGGGACACGCAGCCATTGCGCGGGCGATTGCGCCCATCGGCGTGGCGACGGGCGAACATTGCCAGAACCGGGTGATGTTCAAACAGCTGTTACAGGCGAATGCGATTCAGTTTTGCCAGATTGACAGCTGCCGGCTGGGCGGCGTGAATGAGATTCTGGCGGTGCTGCTGATGGCGAAGAAGTTTGGTGTGCCGGTCTGTCCGCACGCGGGTGGCGTGGGGCTGTGCGAATACGTGCAGCACCTTTCGATCTTCGATTATGTGTGCGTCAGCGCATCACTCGAAAGCCGCCTGCTGGAGTTTGTGGACCATCTGCATGAGCACTTTCTGGACCCGGTCCGGATGAAGAACGGGCGCTACATGCCGCCGGGTTTGCCGGGCTACAGCATCGAGATGAAAAAGGCGTCTCTCGATGAGCACGAGTACCCTTCCGGAGTGGCCTGGCAGTAGTACCCTGAGTCTCGCGAATTCATACGATCTACAGGGGAAAGATCGTATACTACATCTGCAAGGCATGCTGTTTTCTCTTATTTGTAGCTTCTGCAGAATGTCCACGGAGTTTCACCGGTCGAGGTCCAAGGGTGTTCTGGACCAGTTCGTATCTCCACTGTTTGTGCCGGTTCGGTGCGAACACTGCGGGCACCGGCAATACAAATTCCGGTTTAAGTGGGCGGCGGAAGAAAAGCGGGAACGGAACAAACCGAAACAGCCGCGTCCGCCTTCGGTGATGCCGGCGAAGACCGTGCCGGCTGCACCGGTGCGGGAGGCAGACGTCCCTTTTATGGCGCCGGAACCCGCGGTGGCTGATGCGGAGCCGATGATGGCTGATGCGGAGCCGATGATGCCGGTAACGCCTGAGCCTGTGGTTCCGCAAGCGGCGTCGGAGATGAGTGCGGAGGCGGAGCCAGAGGCTGCAGAACCCATGGCTGAAGCCCCGAAACCGGCTGCCAAAAAGCGGCCTTCCAAAAAGAGGAAGTAAGCCCCGTCATTCGTAGCGCAGGCATTCAATGGGGTCGAGATTGGCGGCGCGGTTCGCCGGGTAGTAGCCGAAGAACAGGCCGACGCCGACCGAGATTCCGACGCCCAGCGCGATCCACAGCGGAGAAACGGCGGCCGGGACATCCGGAACCAGCGTGCGCACGATAAACGCGATGAAGCCGCCACAAACGATGCCGAGAATGCCTCCGATGCAGGAGAGCGTGATGGCTTCGGTGAGGAACTGCACGCGGATATCGGATTTGCGCGCGCCCAGCGCCTTACGGATGCCGATCTCACTGGTGCGTTCGGTGACGGAGATCAGCATGATATTCATAACCCCGATGCCGCCCACCAGCAGTCCGATGGAACTGATGATGCCGGTGAGCAGCACCAGCGCGCCGGTGAGCTGATTCCAGAGGGCGCTGAGGAAGTCCGGGCTGGAGATTTCGAAATCGTTCTCGCCGTTGTGGGGGACGTGGCGTTTGCGGCGCATGGCTTCCTCCACCTGGTCATGCACCACGTCGAGCGAGACCTCGTCTTTGGCTGCGACGGCGATGAAGCGCTCCTTGATTTCGGGAAAGCTTTTGCGGAAGTTGCTCATCGGGATGCAGGCGAACTGGTCCACGCCGAAGTTCGAGAAGAGGCCCTGGTCGGGCTGGAAGGTTCCGATGACCTCGTACAGACGACCGTTGACGCGCACCTCTTTGCCGATGGGGTCGGAATGCGGGAAGAGGGATTCGGCGATGGAGCGCCCGATCACCACCACGTTGCGGGCATGTTCCTCGTCGTACTGCGACACGAAGCGGCCTTCCGCGATGGCAAACAGGGGCAGCGCCTGGGCGTAGTTGGGCTGCGTGCCGCGCAGGAAGAAGCGCTGCACGCGGTTGTCTCCGAAACGGATTTCGTCGTTCTGTTCGGCGAAGTTGATGCGCTGCCCGAAGATGGTGGCGTAGCTGACGCCGGGCGCAGTTTCCTCGATGAACTTCTCATCGCCGTCTTCCAGATATTTCCGGGTGCGAACCTTCGCGGGCAGACGGTTCGCGCCCTGGCCGGCCGGGATACGCGTGACGAACAGTGTGTTCGAACCCAGGCGCGAAACGCGCTCTTTGATGATGCCGTTCAGACCGTCGATAATCGCGGCCACGGAGATGACGGACGTGACGCCGATCACGATGCCCAGAATCGTCAGCGCGGAGCGGACTTTGCGGTCGCGCAGGGTATCGAGGGCGACGACGATGTTCTCCACGAATTCATCCCGGCGCATCGGCTAAGTCTCCTTCCGCAAAGCTGTGACGGGGTCGAGTTGCGCGGCCTTGCGGGCCGGATAAATGCCGAAGAACAGGCCGATGACGGAACTCAGGATCACGCCGAGGATCGCCACCCAGAGTTGCACGTCCGCGGGGAAGGAAGTGAAGTTTCGCAAGGCGGAGGCGCAGGCGAAACCGATACTGATGCCGAAAATGCCCCCGATGACGCACTGGATCAGGCTCTCGGTGAGGAACTGCGTCAGGATGTCCTGCTGCGTTGCGCCAAGAGCCCGGCGGACGCCGATCTCGCGGGTTCGCTCGCTGACGCTCACCAGCATGACGTTCATGATGACGATGCCGCCCACCACGGCCGAGATGGAACTGACCATCACGAAGACCGCAAAAAAAGATCCGCTGATACTTTGCCACAGCGCGATGTAGCTTTGCGCGGTGCCGACGAAGAAGCTCTCTTCCTTGCCAGGCTGGTCCTGCCGGCGCGTGCGCATGATGCCGGTGACTTCGCCCTGCGCGTCATTGAAATTCTTGTCGCCGCCGGAGGCTTTGATTTCGAGGGTAAGGGACGATCGCGTGCCGCGAACCTTGAGGTAAGTGTTGAGCGGGATGATGGCGTAATTATCCTGATCCTGCCCGAGCACTGCGCCGAGCTTTTCAAAAGTGCCGATGACCAGGAACTCCTGGCTGCCGGTCCGAATGTTTTTGCCGATGGGGTTCTGGCCGGGAAAGAGTTGCTCGACGACGGACGAACCGATGAGGCAGACGTAGGCCGCGTGGCGGTCTTCGCTTTCGGTGAAGTAGCGGCCCTGGTCGACGGTGCGCGTGTCGATATCGACCATGTTGGGCGTGTAGCCGATGATGCTGGTGTCGTCCACCTGCTTGTTGCCGAACTGCACGGAGAGCGAACCGCTGGCCGATGCGCCCACAAGTTCGCAGGCTTTGCAGAGCTCGCGGACGGCGTAGAGATCTTCGGGGTGGATGTTTTTGTTTTTCAGCGCCTTCACGACGACGGTGAAATCGACGACGGCGAACGGGGTTTTGGCGACCCGGAAGACGTTGGTGCCGAGGTTGGCGATTTTGGTTTCGACGTAAGTATTCGCGCCCTGCACGATGGTCATGACCGTGATGAGCGTGGCGACGCCCATGGTGAGGCCGAGGATGGTCAGCGCCGCGCGGAGTTTATGCGCACGGATCGCGTCGATCGCGAGGCTGAGGGTGTCGCGGGTGTCCATTTTCGCGGATGTCCACTTTCGCGGATGTACTGCCGCTTACAGTTTAGCGGTGGGTGCCGCAATCCTCTCCCCCGAGCTATTTTTCCATCGTGATGGCGGGCAGCGCCATGGGCTGCGCCGGTTCGAACAGGCCGAAGGAAAAGACATTCGTACCCGCCGCGATGGCGACGTACTCTTTGCCATCCACCGAGTAAATAATCGGGGAGGCCGTCAGGGTGTCGCCCACGTTGTAGTGCCACAGGTGCCTGCCGGTCTTCGCATCGAGCGCGATCATGTGACCGTCATCATCGCCGGAAAAGAGCACGCCGGTGGCGGTGGAGACGGTACCGGTCCACATGCGGGAATAGTTGCCCACCGGGTATTCCCAGACGCGCTTGCCGGTCTTCGGGTCCACCGCGCGGATGAGCACGGGGCCGCCGGGTTCGGTGGCCGCGCCGCCCGCGAAATTCTTCATGGGAACCGGCTTCTGCGTGGAAAGCGTGAACATGCCGCACTCTTCCTGCGTGAGGATATAGAGCAGGCCGGTGCCCGGGTTGTAGCTCTGGCCCATCCAGTTGGTGCCGCCTTTGACGCCTGGGCAGACCCAGTTGCCTTCCACGGTGGGCTCCTTACCGGGGATGATGACAGGCTTGCCGTTGTCGTCGATGCCGGAGGCCCAGGTGATGTTGTCGATCAGTTTGGTGGCCTTGAGGAACTTGCCGGTCTCGCGGTCCAGGATATAGAAGAAGCCATTGCGGTTGGCATGCGCCACCACTTTGCGCATCGCGCCGTTCCAGGGGATTTCGAGCAGCACGGGCCAGCTCTGCGCGTCCCAGTCATGCAGGTCATGCGGGGTGAACTGGAAGTACCACTTGAGCTTGCCGGTTTCAAGATCGAGCGCGATGACGGAGCACGAATAGAGATCAATGCCTTCGCGGGGCTTGCCGGCGTAGTCGGGCCAGGGGTTGCCGGTGGTCCAGAAGAGGGTATTGCTCGCGGGGTCGTAGGTGCCGGAAAGCCAGGTGGCCGCCCCGCCCCATTCGTGCAGATCACTCCAGGTTTCGGAACCCGGTTCGCCTTTGCCGGGCACGGTCCAGGTCCGCCAGATTTCGTTGCCGGTTTTAGGGTCGAGCGCGGCGATGAAACCGCGCATGCCGGTGTCGCCGCCCGCGCTGCCCACCAGCACCTTGTTTTTCACGATCAGCGGCGCGGAGGTGGAGATGGTGCCGGTTTCGGCGTCGGCGAACTTTTTGTTAAAAAGCAGCGCGCCGTTGCGGCGGTCCAGCGCGACGAGGTAATTGTCGGTGGTGGTGAAGTAGACGGCGTCGCCGTAAATGGCCGCGCCGCGATTCACGCCCTTGCGCTTCGCGAGGCCGTCGTCATAGCGCCAGATCAGGCGGCCGGTGCGGGCATCCATGGCATGCACGGAGTTCGAATTCGTGATGTACAGGACCCCGTTGTAAACAATGGGCGAGGTACGCAGGCCGTTCGACTCCGGAACGTGATAGGTCCATTTGGGCACCATGTTCGCGACGTTTTGCAGATTGATCTGCGTGAGCGGGCTGTAGCGCCAGCCCTCGAAATTGCCCGCGTAGGTGGTCCAGTTTTCGCCGGCGCCTTTGAGGATGTCTTCATCGCGCACCTGGGCGGCGAGGGCTGTCACGGTGAGAAGGGCGAGGAGAATGATTCTCATTATTTTGCACCTGTTTCGGAAGGGCGGATGGTCTGCGTTGCGAGGTACGCGAGCAGGTCGCGCATTTCACCGGCGGTGAAACGAGTGCCGTAGTCTTCCGGCATGATGGAGTGGTCTTTCACGGTGAGGGCCTTCACGTCGGCCATGTTGATGAGGTGCAGATCGCCTTGTTTATCCACCAGTTGCAGCGAGTAATTGCTGCGATTGCGCGCAATGCCGGTGAGCACGACGCCGTTCTTCATCGTGACCGTGACGCCTTCCTTGCCCATGAGCGCGAAGTTGCGGGAGGGATCGTTCTTCGGCGGCGTCAGCGCCTGGCGGATGTAGGTGAGCGGACGGCTGCCACCGATGTTGCTGAGGTCGGGCCCCATGCGGCTGCCTTTGCCGAGGATGGCGTGGCAGTCGGCGCAGGCGGCCTTTGCGCTCCAGTAGAGGCGTTCGCCGGCCGCCGCATCGCCGGGAACTTTGCTGTCGCTGGCGGGGCCGGTGAGGGCGCGGATGTAAGCGGTCAGCTGCCAGGTTTCCGCGTCGGACAGGCGGGTGGGCGGCATGTCCGTACCGGGGACACCGTAGCGGATGGCGGCGAAAAGTTCGTCGTCTTTGAGTTGATGCGATTGCAACTGGCGCACCAGGTTGGGGCCGCGGCCGCCGATGCCGTCCGGCCCGTGGCAGCCGCCGCACGACGTGGCGTAAAGTTTCGCGCCCGCCGCAATGGCGACCGGGTCCTGAATCGCCGGATTCTTTGACGCTCCGGCGGAGACGTCATGTTGCGCGGAAAGCAGCAGAGGCAGCGCCAGGGCGGCCAGAATTCGCATCTAGCGATTCTATGCCATCCGTTTCAGTTCCAGTTTTGCGAGGGACTCCAGGTGGACCTCATCGGGACCATCGGCCAGCCGCAGCGTGCGGGAATTCGCCCATGCCCAGGCGAGTTCAAAATCGTCGCAAACGCCCGCGCCGCCGTGGGCCTGAATGGCGCGGTCCAGCACACGGAGCGCGACGTTCGGGGCCACCACTTTAATCATGGCGATTTCCGCTTTGGCGGCCTTGTTGCCGACGGTGTCCATCATCCAGGCCGCTTTCAATGTCAGCAGGCGCGCCTGTTCGATTTCGATTCTCGATTGCGCGATGTCCGCCCGGATAGTGCCCTGTTCAGCGATGGTCTTGCCGAAGGCTGTGCGGGCCTTCACGCGTTTACACATATCGGCGAGCGCGCGTTCCGCCACGCCGATGAGCCGCATGCAGTGATGGATGCGCCCGGGGCCCAGACGCCCCTGCGCGATTTCGAAACCGCGCCCCTCACCAAGCAGGATGTTGCCCGCCGGCACGCGCACGTTTTCAAACAGCACCTCGCCGTGGCCGTGGGGCGCATGGTCATAGCCGAAGACGGGCAGCATGCGGACGATCTTCACGCCGGGCGCGTCCATGGGAACCACGATCATCGACTGTTGTTTGTGTTTGGCGGCGTTCGGGTCGGTCTTGCCCATGAAGATGGCGACCTTGCAGCGAGGGTCGCCCGCGCCGGAGGTCCACCACTTGCGGCCGTTGAGGATGTAATCGTCGCCATCACGCACGATACTGGCCTCAATGTTCGTGGCGTCTGACGAGGCGACGGCCGGTTCCGTCATGGCGAAACAGGAGCGGATTTCGCCGGCCAGCAGGGGTTCGAGCCACTGTTTTTTGAGCTCCGGCGAGGCGTAGCGTTCGAAGACTTCCATGTTGCCGGTATCGGGCGCGGAGCAGTTGAAGACCTCCGGGCCGATGGGGGAAGCGCCCATGATTTCGCACAGCGGGGCGTATTCAAGATTCGTCAGACCAGCGCCATGCTCGCTGGCCGGGAGGAAGAGATTCCAAAGCCCGGCTTCGCGCGCCCTGGGCTTGAGCTCTTCGATGATTGGGACGGGCAGCCAGCGATCCGGCCCGCTGGTGTGCTCGCGGAACTTGTACTCGTTCGGGTAGACGTACTGATCCATGAAGTCGCGGAGGCGGTTCTGAAGATCGGTCACTTTGTCTGAGAATTCGAAATACATGGGTGCTCCTTTGTATCGCTACCGGTAGGTGCAGAGGGCGGGTTCCAGATGCGGCACGCTGTTGAACACGTGCAGGCGGATCTGGTCCGCGCGCAGTCGCATGATGGTGATGGAGGCGTTCATGACCACACCCGCAAGGCGCATGGCGCGGTGGTCTTCCACGTCCAGGCCGAGCGCGGCCCAGATGCCGATGGGGGTGGCGGAGGTGAAGACGACGATGTTGTGGTCGTCGCCCGGTTCGGCGGTGGCGGCGAGGAAGGGGCGGCGGGACGCGATGCGGTCGTGAAAGGCGAGCCAGGTTTCGCCATCGTACCTCGCGTGGCCCTGGATCCACGCCTGCACGATTTTGAGATCGCTCGGCGTCCACCGGCGGTGCACCTGAGCGTCGTGCTGCTCGCCGGCGGCTTCGAGTTCGGCGCGCATGATTTCGAACTCGTGGCGGAAGGCGGCGTCCTCTTCGCAAAGGATGGGCGCGAGGGTGCGATAAACGTGGTCGAGATCGAATTCATTCCAGCCGGGGTCTGTGGTGAGGGCGGGGAAGTCGAGTCCGGCGGCGGCATAGGCGTTGACGGTTTCCTGCGCGGTCTGTCTCTGGCGGTTCAGTTCGCCGGAGTAAGCGGCGGCGAAACGGATGCCGGTCCGGGCGAGATACTCGCCGGCAAGGCGCGCCTGGGTTTTGCCCAGGTCGCTGAGAGAATCGTAGGACTGGCGGGTGCCGGCCTGCCCGTGGCGGATGAGATAGACGCGGCTCATGGGTTCGATTGTGGCCGGCGCAGAAGTTCCGTCATTTCCGCCGCCAGGCGGACCAGGCCGCGCACGCGCGCGTCAAAGTTGCGGAAGCGTTCGTCCCGCGTTTGTCCGCGATGAAAGCGGAAATAGATCTGCTGCAGAATCACGGCTAATTTGAAGATACCGAGGACTTCATGGTAGCCGAGGTGCGTCACGTCGCGGCCCGTTTTGAGCGCGTAGCGATGGACGAATTCATCGCGCGTGTACCAGCCGGGTCCGGTGGTGATGACGGGGGTGGCGGGGTGCGGATCGAGCGGCGCGCCGTCGCTTACCGATCGGCTTGCCCAGGTCCAGTAGCAGAGGGTCAGGCCGAGGTCTGCGAGGGGGTCGCCGAGGGTGGTCATCTCCCAGTCGAGCACGGCTTCCACGCGGTCTGCGGTGGCGCTGAGCATCACGTTATCGAGCTTGAAATCGTTGTGGACCAGGGTGGCGGGCAGCGATGGGGGCAGGCTCTGCCGCAGCCACGCAATCACGCGGTCCATGGCGGGCATTTCCTCCGTCTTCGCGCCGTGCCAGCGCTCGGCCCAGCCGCGCACCTGGCGTTCGACGAAGCCATCGGGCCTGCCGAGGGCCTGCACTTTGGGCTCTGCGAGGTTGACGGCGTGCAGCCGCACCAGGCAGTCGATAAAAGCCTCGCTGGCAAGGCGGGCATAGTCGGGGATGGCGGCCCATTCCGGTGGCGGGGCATCCCGCAGCACAATGCCGTGGCGCCGTTCCATCAGGAAAAACGGCGCGCCCAGGATGGACGGGTCCTCGCAGAGCAGCACCACGCGCGGGGCTTCGGGAAAGTGGGGATGCACAGCATCCAGCACGCGGAATTCGCGGGCCATATCATGCGCTTTGGGTGGCACGGGGCCAAGCGGCGGACGGCGCAACACGTATTCCTCCGCGCCCGCGCGAATGCGGTAGACCAGATTCGAGTGGCCGTTGGGGAACTGCTCGATTTCGAGATCGCGCACGTCCGGCAGCTTCTGCCGCAGGTAGCCGGCGAGCGCGGCGATGTCCAGTTCTTCGCCGGGACGCACGGGGGCGGTGTCGGTCATACCAGACAAGGTCATCGGTAATAGCGAATGATCCATTCGGCCACGCAGCAGGGCTTCTCCGCACCATCCAGCTCAATGGTGGCGGCGAGCGTGATATCCGCGCCGCTGCCGGTGGCCCCGAAGAATTCCTTCACGGAAGACAACACGAAGCGCCCGCGAACCCGGGAGTCAACGCGCACGGCCGCCGGGAAGCGCACCTTATTCAGGCCGTAGTTGACGCGCATCGTGACGCCATCCACGGGCAGGATGTTCTTTGAAAGATGACTCAGCAGAGAGAGCGTCAGAAAGCCGTGGGCAATGGTGGTTCCGTAGGGCGAATCATTCTCGGCGCGTTCGCGGTCGAGGTGGATCCACTGGCGGTCATCGGTGGCGTCGGCAAAAAGATCGATGCGTGACTGCGTCACCACCATCCAGTCGGTCAGGCCGACCTGCTGACCTTCCAGTTCGTGCAGATTGCCGATTGTCATCGCAGCGGTTTCCCCCATTCCACGGTCTGTCGCAGAGCTTTCTTCAGGATCTTGCCGCCGGGATTGCGCGGCAGGAATTCGGTTCGAACCACCATGTACTGCGGTACTTTGAAATCCGCCAGGCGTTCGCGGGCGAAGCGGATCACGTCGGGAATTGCAATCTCCCGGCCCGGCTTCGGCACCACGATGGCGCCGACTTTCTCGCCCATCATTTCATCGGGCACGCCCATGACGGCGACTTCGAAGATATCAGGATGTGCGGTGAGCGCGCTTTCCACCTCCACACAATACACGTTTTCGCCGCCGCGGTTGACCATGTCCTTCTTGCGGTCGACGATCTGGAGGAAGCCCTGGCCGTCGAGTTTCGCGAGGTCTCCCGTACGCAGCCAGCCGCCGGCGAAGGTCTCGGCGGTGGCTTCCGGCTTATTCCAGTAGCCGGGAACCACGTTGGGGCCGCGGATGAGCAATTCACCGACTTCGCCGCTGACGTCTGTGAGCCGCAGATCCACCACTGGCGCGGCGAGACCGACGGAATCCGGGCGGGTCACGGAATATTCCGCGGGCAGGAAGGTGGCGATGGAGCTGACTTCGGTGAGTCCGTAACTGTTGGAGACGGCGGCGTTCGGGAAGGCGTTGAGGATGGCGGCGATCAGGTCCGGCGCGGCGGCGGCCCCGCCATAGGCCAGGCGGCGGACGCGCGACATATTGAACTCGCGGAAGTTGGGCTGATGAATGGCCAGCCAGTAGATGGCCGGGACCGTGATGGTGACGTCAATCCGTTCGGCTTCGAGAGTCCGGATAAAAGTCTGGACGTTGAACTGCGGCAGGATGACGGTTGTGCCGCCGCCCGCGCAGGTGGGCAGAAGCTGGGTATTACAGCCGGTGACGTGGAACAGAGGGGCGGAGACCAGGTTGCGGATCTCGCCCGCGGGACCGATTCCCACGCGGCGGGCGTTCTCCATATTGGAGAGGAAGTTCCCGTGGGTGGTCATCGCGCCCTTGGGGAAGCCGGTGGTGCCGCTGGTATAGAAAATGGCGGCCAGGTCGTGGTGGTGGAGGCTTTCGATGGCGAAGGGCGCGGCGTCGGGCAGTGGCTCACCGGCGAGGAAGGTGAAGGCGCTGCCGGAATCCGTGAGGACGTAATCGATTTCGGCCTCGCTGAAGCGCGTGTTCACGGGGACGGCGGCGGCTCCGGCGAACTGGATGCCGAAGAAGGCGAGGCACCAGTCGATGCCGTTGGGCAGGCGAATCGCCACGCGGTCCCCCTGGCGAATTCCCTGGGCGCGCAGGCCTCCGGCGATGCGTGCGGAGCGGTCCCGGAGTTCCCGGTACGTGAGACGCGCGCCGTCCACCTCCACCAGAGCTTCCGCATCGGGCCAGCGTTCCGCGCTGCGCTGCAGCATTTCCACCAGAGACGAGGCGAGGTTCTGGTAACGGGCAATACCGGCGGCATCCCGCGAGATTCCGGACTGGTCGAACGGTTGCGGAAGAGGCATTTATCGGGCGCGCGGGGCTGCTACGCTGAACATCGGTTCGAGTTTATAACAGGATGCCGAAACAACCGGAGTTATCTGTAGCGCTGCTGCGCGGCGTGAACGTGGGCGGGAAGAACATTCTGCCGATGAAGGAACTGGCTGCCTTGTTTGTGGAACTGGGCTGCAGGGATGTGCGGACCTACATCCAGAGCGGCAATGTGGTTTTCCGGGCGGCGGAACCGCCACGCCCGGAAGTGCTCACGGCGCGGATTGCGGAACGCTTCGGAATCGAGTCGCCAGTGATTCTGCGGACGCACAGTGAACTCGCGGCGGTCGTGACGCGGCAGCCGTTCACGCCGGACCCGGACGGGAAACTGGTGCATGTGATGTTTCTCTCCGGGGAGCCGGATGCCGATGGGATGGCGAAGCTGGACCCGCGACGGTCGCCGCCCGACGAGTTTGCGGTGATCGGCCTGGAAATCTATCTGAAGACGCCCCAGGGGGCGGGGAATACGAAGCTCACCAACGCGTATTTCGATTCGAAGCTGCGTGTGATCAGCACGGGCCGCAACTGGCGCACCGTGCTGAAGCTGCTGGAGATGACTTCTACTGATCCAGAATGATCGCGCCCGTTCCCGCGATCTGGTAGACGGTCTTGCCGGACTTGATCTTTGAAGCGTCAAACTTCCGGCCCGCCTCGGTGGCTTCCTCTTTGGCCTGTTCCACCAGTTGTTCGCGGGTCATGTCATGCTTTTCCAGCTTGCCCTCGGCGACGGCGGACTTGCCGATGGAATCCTTCGGGAACACGATGACGCCATCCTCCACTTTGATGCGCAGCAGATGCCCGTCGTTATCGGTCAGGTTCATCCAGCAGCCTGCCATTTCGCAGACTTCCGTCACTTTACCCTTCACCTGGATGGTCTTGCCGACATAGGGCGCGGGGTTGGCCATCAGCCCGGCGAGCGGCATGGCTTCCTTCACGGTGAGAGGCGCGCCGAGAGTCTGGTCCGCGGCAAAGACGGCCGGGGCAAAAAGGGCGATGGTCCAGAGGAGCTTCATGCCCCGATTATCGCTCAGGATAAGGGCTGCTGTTCCTGTTATGCTCAGAAGTCGCAAAATGCAGACAGCATCCACAGAGGTGGTTCGTCACATCAACCGGCGCATTGTGCTGAATCTGATTCGGACCAGACAGCCGCTGTCGCGCGCCGAACTGGCGCGCATTTCCGGCATGCAGCGCAGCACCATTTCGCTGATTGTGGAAGATCTGATCGCGGGCGAGTGGGTGCTCGAAGGCGGCCAGAGCCATCTGCCGAGAGGCCGCAGACCCACGTCGCTGCGGCTCAATGAGGATCGCGTGATTATCGGCGTGGATGTCCGGCCCATCCACACGACTCTGGCGCTGGGGGATGTGAACGGGCACTTCATTTCGCGGGAGGTTTTCGATACGCCCCGGGAACCGTCGGCTGCCGTGGCGGAACTGGTGAGGCGGATCCGCGTTATGCAGGCGGCGTGCCATGGCAAGAAGATTCAAGGCGTCGGCATCAGCCTGCCGGGGCGCGTGAATCCGGCGACAAATCGTTTGGTGTTCTCACCGAATCTGGCGTGGCAGGATGCGGATCTGGCGGGGCCCATCGCTGCCGCGACCGGTCTTGAAGTGGAACTGGATAATGCGGCGAACGCCTGCGCGCTGGCGGAGGCCTGGTTCTCGCGGGGCGAGGTCTGCCGGAATCTGGTGGTTGTCACGGTTTCCGAGGGGATCGGCACGGGCATCCTGATTGACGGGGAACTGCCGCGCGGTCTGAACGGGATGGCGGGGGAATTCGGGCACGTTCCGGTGGATCCGGCCGGCCCGTTGTGTGGCTGCGGGAGCCATGGCTGCTGGGAGGTGTTTGCCTCCAACCGGGCCGCCCTTCGCTACTACGGGGAAAGCGCCGCGCCGCTGCTGTTTACAGATCTGCTTCGTCTGGCTGAGGAAGGCGACGCGCGGGCGGGGGCGGCTCTCGAAGAGATGGGCAGGCACCTGGGGCAGGGGATGCGCCTGATCGTGGCCGGCCTTGCGCCGGAGCGCATTGTGATTATTGGCGATCTGACGCGGTCGTGGAGCCGGATCGGCCCGATGATCGAAGAAGGGGTCCGCGCGCAGGTGCTGCGGGGTGGGCGTGCGCCGGAACTGGTGCCGGCGCATGAGGACGGGCTGGCGCGCCTGCGCGGCACGGTGGTCCTGGTGCTGCAAAAACACTTCGGCGCTTCGGGCCACACCCTGTGAAATAATCGCGGCCATGATGTTCCGGCTGCTTCTTCCTCCGTTAATGCTCGCGTCCGTCGCTCTGGCGCAGCTTCCGGATTACCCCGACGACAAGGTGGCCGGAATCCCGGTGAATTACACGGAAGCGAAGGTGGGTACCTACACGCTGCCGGATGCGCTGAAACTGGCCAACGGCAAGCCTGTAAAAGACAAAAAGACCTGGGTGGAGAAGCGGCGTCCGGAGATTATCCGTCTGTTCGAAGAGAACCAGTACGGCAAAATGCCGGGCCGCCCCGCGGACATGAGCTTCGACGTGTTCGACAAGGGCACGCCGGCCTTCGACGGCAAAGCGATCCGGCGGCAGGTTACGATTTACTTCTCAAAGGACAAGACCGGACCGAAGATGGACCTGCTGCTGTACCTTCCGGCGGATGCCAAAGGGCCGGTACCCGTTCTGCTGAGCGGGAGCTTTTCGGCCAACTCGAACGCTGTGGAAGACCCGGGCGTGAAGGTGGGCGAGATCTGGGGACGGGATCAGAAGAAGGTTCCCGCCAGCCAGGGTCGTCCGTTTGGCCGTCTGCCCGTACCGGCGTTTGTGAAGGAAGGTTTCGGTGTGGCCACCGTTTACTATGGCGACATTGATCCGGATTTTCCGGGCGGCGTTCCGCTGGGCGTGCGGGCTCTGTATCTGAAGCCCGGGCAGACGAAACCCGCTGCGGATGAGTGGGGCGCGGTGAGCGCCTGGGCCTGGGGCCTGAGCCGCGCTCTGGACTATCTGCAGACCGACCCGGGCGTGGACGGGAAGAAAGTGGCGCTGACCGGCGTGTCGCGGCTGGGCAAGACCGTCATGTGGGCAGGCGCGCACGATGAACGCTTCGCGATGGTGATTGCGAGTTGTTCGGGTGAGGGCGGGGCCGCGCTGAGCCGCCGCAACTACGGCGAAACGATTGCGCACCTGGTGGCGAACGGGCGCTATCCGTATCAGTTCGCGGAGAACTACGCGAAGTACGCGGAACACCCGGAAACGGCTCCCATGGACGCGAATCTGCTGGTGGCTCTCATCGCCCCGCGCCCGCTGCTGCTGCAGACGGGGAACACGGATAAGTGGTCGGATCCGAAGGGCGAGTTCCTGGCGGCTGTCGCGGCGGAACCGGTCTACAAGCTGTTCGGCAAACAAGGTCTGGGTACCGACCAGATGCCGGCGGCCAGCCAGCCGATTCTGCATGACATGGGCTACATGATGCATGACGGCGGGCATGGCATGGTGCCGTCTGACTGGGACGTCTACATCCGGTTCATGAAGCAGCACTTTCTGCAAAAATAAGCCATGCGGCTTCTGGCTCTGGCGATCTTTCTGGCGGGCTCACTGATGGCGGATAACGACTTCGACGCAGGGCAGGCCGCGCGTTTTGCAAAGCTGGCGCTCGACTGCGTTCATAAGGAGTACCCGAACAAGATTGCGCATTCGCTGAATTCCGACGCGGATGTGCGGCCGCCCCGCGAACTGACGCCGGCCTTTTACGGCTGCTTCGACTGGCACTCCTCCGTGCACGGGCACTGGCTGCTGGTGCGCCTCGCCCGTCTGTTTCCGGCTGCGCCGTTCGCCGCCGAAGCCCGCCGCGCCGTCGCGCAGAGTCTGACGCCGGACCATATCGCGGCGGAGGTCCGGTATCTGAACGCCGAAGGTCGGACCTCTTTCGAGCGCCCGTACGGGCTGGCCTGGCTGCTGCAACTGGCGGCGGAGTTAAAGGAATGGGATGATCCGCAGGCGCGGGAATGGGCGGCCACGCTGCGGCCTTTGGAACTGGCGGCGACGGCGAAGGTCGCGGCCTGGCTGCCGAAACTGGCGCATCCGATTCGCACCGGGGAACATAACAACACCGCGTTCGGGCTGGGGCTGATGCTGGATTACGCCCGGGTGACGGGCAATCAGGAGTTTGGCAAGCTGCTGGAAGGCCGCGCGCGGGATTATTACCTGAAAGACCGGAACTGTCCGCTGGCGTATGAACCTTCCGGCGAGGATTTCCTTTCGCCCTGCCTGGCGGAGGCGGACACGGTGCGGCGGATTCTTCCCGCCGCGGAGTTTGCCCGTTGGTTCGAGGCGTTTCTGCCGGAGGTGAACCTGGAACCGACCCAGGTGGCCGATGTGACCGATGGCAAGCTGTACCACCTGGCCGGGCTGAATCTGAGCCGCGCGTGGATGCTCGAGGGCATTCTCGGCAAACTTCCCGCTGCGAGCCCCCGGCGGAAGCCCTTAGCCGGTCTGGCCGCCCGGCTTCGGCACACCGGGCTCGAAAGCATTCGCGGCGAGCACTATGAGGGCGGGCACTGGCTGGGCAGCTTTGCCGTCTACCTGGTGAGCGGCCGGGGCATCCTTTAAGCCTACGCGGCCTGTTCCGGAATAAAGTGCGCGAAGGCCGTCATCAAAGAGGCCAGCGCGTAGTCCCGTTCCCCCCGCTCACAGGCCAGCAGCGCGTTCTCCACAAAAACCGCCAGTTCCCGGTGCCGTGAACTGCGCCGGAAACGGGTGAGCCTGCGGTGCACTTCAGACAAACGCACCACCGCCGCCCCGGTGTGCCCGGCATGCAGTTCGTGCGCGCTGTCAATCAGCGGGGTCAGGTTGCTTTCGAAACTCGGAAAGGGGATCAACATTTGCTTGCTCCTGTTTACGTCTTGAGTTTCTTATCGGCAGGAGCAGGCGAAGCTTTAGAGAGTAGCTCCGAAGAAAACGGGCAGCTATCGCTATCTCATCCACACGAGGTAGGCCGAAAGGGAGTGGAACTGGTCCACATGATCCGGCGCGGAGTTCCCCGCGTAGCCGATCAGGCGGAACTTTCCCTGCCGCGCTTCACTCAGCTGCTGGGTTCCGATCGGGCCTGGTTTGAGGAGGGGTTTTCGGGGGATGGCCAGCCTGCCGAGCAGCCAGTCCGCCGTTTCCGTGGTGCTGGCGAAGGTGCCGGGGAAGATTTCGGAATGCGTGATCAGCATGGTTTTCCGGCCCGCCGCCGCGTCACGGGCGAATTGCAGGAAGATTTCGAGGTGATCCGGTTCCAGACTGGATTCGAGTGGGCCGGGTTTGCCGCCATCATAGCCGGTGTGCATGCCGTCGATCAGCAGGACTTTCTCCACCTTCGCGTAGTATTCCGGTACGGCGAGAATCTCGCGGATGGCCCCATGTCCGGCGCTCCACGCGGTCAGCGTGATGGAGCTGAAGGTGACGCCGGATTTTTCGGACGCCTCGCGCAGCATTTTGCCGAAGAGTTCGTGATCCGAAAACTGCTTCGCATAGGTCCCGGAACCGGAGCCGGTCTGGACGGAAATGACGGCCATCCCGGTCTTCGCGGCGGCGAGTTCCGGCAGCCAGTCGCCGCCATGGAAGTGGACGAAAAGCGGCAGGCTCTTCCGCCCGACCAGGTTTTGCGGGATAAACAGAGTTCCGGCGATGAGTTTTTCGTGCCTGCCGGGCAGCGGGGAGGCAGGCTTTTCGAGGCGCGGGTGGGGACGGGTGTGCTCCACCATGGGAGAAGGATTCTGCGTCTGCTGGGCGAGGCACAGGCAGGAGGCCAGAAGTAACGTCACACAGGCGCGCATGCTGCATTCATGCTACCCCGACCCCAGGTTCGCATGACCCGCCATTGCCTGTTTATCGGCTTTCATCCGGACTATCACCACACCTCGGACATGGCGGACCGGATCAACCACGGGAATGATGCCGAAGATCCCCCGGCTGTGCGCCTGGCCCCGTTGTGTGAACTCGCGCAGGCTGGCCGCGCGAAACCGCGCAATACTACATTCCCGTTATTCCTTTCTGCTCGGTAATTCCCTGATAATACAGGCTCTCCGCTTTGGTCCCGCCCGTGCATCCGGGGATAGCTCCAATGGGTCTTGAACTAACCTGGATCGCGCTTGCCGCCAGTCTGATGATGGCGCTGGGCGGGGCCTGTATCTTCATATACGCGGTAAAGAAAGATTACTTCCGCGATATTGAAGACGCGCGCTTCCATGTGTTCTGGTCAGACCTCGAAGAGATCGTCGATAAAGACGCCGGAGCGACAGGGAATGAGCGAAAACCACCATCACGATAAGCCAGGCAATTCCAGACGCAGCATCCTTTCATGGTTCACCGGGGCCGCTCTTGCGGGCTCGGCCGCCATTAGCGCACTCGCGAACCTTGTCTTTCTCAAGCCGCGGGCGACGTATGGGCAGCCCAGCCGCTACTCCATCGGCAAGCCCGACGACTTTCCGTCCGGCACGCGTATCTCGCTCGATTCGCGCCGGGTCTGCGTGGTTCGGGAAGGCCAGAAGCTGGCCGTGATCTCCACCATCTGCACGCACCTGGGCTGCACGGTGGGTGTTTCCGATACCGGTTTCGCCTGCCCCTGCCATGGCTCGCGCTATGACCAGGACGGCAATGTGGTGGGCGGGCCCGCGCCGAAGTCCCTCGCCTGGTATAAGGTCTCGCTCGCTCCGAACGGCGATCTGGAAGTGGATACCAACCTTCCCGTCGACCAGGGAACTTACTACAATTTATGAGCGACCTTCAGGTGCAGGACCCACCGGCGTCCGCCCCCAAAGGCGGCCTTGTCACGGCGCTGACCGCGTTTCCGCGCAACGTCTGGGATTCCATCTTCCGGCACCCGCTGCCGGATTCCGATCTGGGCGCATCGCAGACGTCGTTCAGCAATTTCTTTCTCCACATCCATCCGGTCAAAGTCCACAGGAACACGCTGCGCCCGCTCTACACCATGGGCCTGGGCGTCATGTCATTCGCGATCTTCCTCCTCCTCACGATCACGGGCATCCTGCTGATGTTCTATTACGTGCCTTCCACGACACAGGCTTATGACCGGATGCTCGATCTTCGCGGCTCCGTTGCCTTCGGCACGGTGCTGCGCAACCTGCACCGGTGGTCGGCGCACGCCATGGTGGCGGTGGTTTTCCTGCATATGTGCCGCGTGTTTCTTACGGGCTCTTACAAGCGCCCGCGCGAATTCAACTGGGTCATCGGCTGCGTACTGCTGCTGCTGACCTTGTTCGCAAGCTTCACCGGCTATCTGCTCCCGTGGGATCAGCTGGCCTTCTGGGCAATCACGGTGGGAACGTCCATCGCGGGCTATGCGCCGCTTGTGGGGAAGAAGATTCAGTTCCTGCTGCTGGGCGATCAGGCGGTCGGCCAGGAGGCTCTGCTCCGCTTCTATGTGCTGCATGTGGTGGTTCTCCCCGCTCTCATCACACTGCTGGTCGCCATTCATTTCTGGCGGATTCGCAAAGACGGCGGCCTTTCCCGTCCCGCGGAAGCCGATCTCCAGCCGGACGGCAAGCCGCTGCAGGTGCAGATCGTGCAGGGCAATGCCTCCGGAAAGCAGACGTTCGGCCTGATGGGGTTTGTTCGCGGACCGTTCACGAAGGTGGGCAATACGCCTGACAACTCGGTCTACGCGTGGCCCAATCTGCTGATGGCGGAACTATTCGTTTTTGTGGTGACGGTGGCCGCGCTGTTGCTGGTTTCGCTGTTCTTCAACGCGCCGCTCGAAGAGCCCGTAAACGTGTTGCATCCGCCGAATCCCGCCAAGGCGCCGTGGTACTTCCTCGGCCTCCAGGAACTGGTCAGCTACTCGGCCTTCTGGGGTGGCGTTGGCGTGCCTGGTATTGAGGTGGCTCTGCTGATGCTGGTGCCGTTTATTGACCGCAAAGTCTCAGGCGTTGGCAAATGGTTCGCGAAGGAGCGTTTCCTCGCGAACACGCTGTTTGTCACGTTCGCTCTGCTGAACGTGATTTTCATTATTATCGGCACGTTCTTCCGAGGCCCCAACTGGGCCTTCGTGAGTCCGTTCTGACCGGAGGAATATATGAAACTTGCCTTGGCCATTGCAAGCGCCATCATCCTGATCGTCCACGGACTTGTGTTCTACGATCAGTTCTTCCATAAGTGGGAACGGCATCAGACCGCTTATTTCGATCAGGCCCGCACGCAGGCGCGCAACGATGCGGAGCGCGCCGAGCTTTCTGACCGCAGTCCGAAGATTGAACAGATTATCGTGACGCAGTTCGGCGATAACCGCGTGGACCGCTGCACCACCTGTCATCTCGCGATCGACGATCCGCGTTTCAAAGATCATTTTCAGCCGCTGAAGACGCATCCCTATTCGGCTGCGCTGGGCGATGTACAACGCAACGGGCGCTGGGAACGGCGTCACAAGTTCACAGACTTCGGCTGCACGGTCTGCCATGACGGCCAGGGCAGAGGTCTTGAGACCGAATACGCGCACGGCAATGATGAGCACTGGAATGACCCGCTGACCGGCTACGTCACGCAGGCCAACTGGCGCAAGGAATTCAAGACGCATCTCGTTGGTAAGGAATACATGGAAGCCAACTGCGCCCAGTGCCATACCGAGGAGAATTTCCCGGGCACGCCCCATGTGAATCGCGGCCGCGAATTATTCTTCCGGACCAACTGCTACGGCTGCCATAAGATTGAAGGCCTTTCGGAAGGCACGCTCGCTCCGGAACTAAGCGAGGCCGGCCACAAATTCAAGATCGATTATCTTTGGGAATCCATCGTGGACCCGAGGGCGAACCTGGCAACGTCTTTCATGCCGAAGTTCAACCTGTCGGACGAAGATGTGAAGTGTCTGGTGGTCTTCCTGAAGAGCCGCCGCGGCGTGAATTTCGCGGAGACTTCGCTGGCGCGCTACCGCACCCGCATGTCGCCCGCCAAGGCGGAGATTACGCCGGAGGCCGTGCTGAATAAGGCTGTCCCGAAGGCCGCCGATCTGGTGAGCCAGGGCAAACAACTCTTCGAAGACCGCGCCTGCACCGCCTGCCACAAGCTGGGCGAGAAGGATGGCGGCATTGCGCCGGATCTGAGCTTCGAAGGAAAACTGAAAGACGAGGAATGGCTGCGCGATCACTTCCGCACCCCGCGTTCGCGGGTGCCCGATTCCATCATGCCGGCCTTCCGCTTCAGCGATTCCGACTTTGCCGCGCTCACCGCCTATCTGGCCAGCCAGCAGGCCGGCGCCAAACTGGCCGACGGAGCGGAAATCTTTAAGACGCTCTGCTCCCGCTGCCATGGTGATAAGGGGGATGGCCAGGGTAAGACCGCTTACTATCTGGACCCCGCGCCCCGCGATCTCACCAAGCGCGCTTTTATGAACAGCAAGCCGGATGATCGCTTCATCAAGTCCATTACGGATGGCGTTCCCGGAACTTCCATGCCCGCCTGGGGTAAGACGTTATCCGACGAGCAGGTTCATGCCGTGCTCGGCTATGTCCGGACCACTTTCGTGAAAGAGCCGCAGCGCAATCTGAAGGCTCATGCGAATGTTCCGGATGCGAATCCCACCCCGACTTCAAAGGCTTCCGTGGCCAACGGCGAAGCGACCTTCCTCAAGCGCTGCGCCGGCTGCCATGGCCTGAAGGGCGACGGCAAGGGGCCGAATTCACTCGATATCGTGCCGCGGCCGCGCAACCTGCGCAACCGCTGGTTCGTGACGACGCTGAATGATCGCCGTGCGCTTGAGTCGATCCTCTATGGTGTGCAGGGAACCGCCATGCCTTCGTGGATCGACTACGGTCTGACGGTGAAGGATGCCGCCGACCTGCTGAATTACATTCGCAGCCTCAACCCGCCGCCCGCCCCTGCGCCCGCGGCCGGCAAGACAATCGCCACCGCCGGGACCAGCCCGCGGGGAACCGAGTAAGAAGCGAGGATCTGAGTCATGGAAGAACAACAGGTAATTGAATCGACGCCCTCCGGCGTGCGGACTGCCACAACCACCGTCCACACGGACGCCACCTGCAAGTGGTTTCTCATCAGTTCCGTCTCGTACTTCTTTATCGTCGGGATTATCGCGGTCACCATCGCGGCGAAGTTTGTCTGGCCGGAACTGCTGGGGACGGTCTCGATCCTCACCTACGGACGGCTGCGCCCGCTGCACGTGAACGGCATGCTTTTCGGCTGGCTGCTGGCCTGCGACATGGGGCTGACTTACTACATCATTCCCCGGCTCTGCGGCGTGAAGCTGTGGAGTGAAAAGCTGGGCCTGGCGACGGCGGCGCTCTGGAATGTGATTATTCTCGGCGCCGTGGTGGAACTTCTGGCCGGGCATACGCAGGGGCTCGAATACGCGGAACTGCCTACCTGGCTCGATGTTCTGGTGGTCATCGCCTGGGTGATGTTCGGCACCAACATCATCATGACGGTGGCGAACCGGAAGTACGAACAGATGTACGTCTCTATCTGGTACACGATGGGGACGATTCTCTGGACCGCCTTCGTCTACATCACCGGCAACTTCGCCACCATGTTCACCACGGGCGTCAACCAGGCCAATCTGAACTGGATGTATGTGCACAACGCCGTCGGCCTGATCTTTACTCCGGTTGGTCTCGCGATCGCGTACTATTTCATTCCCCGCGCCAGCAATGCCCCGCTCCACAGCCATAAGCTCTCGATGATTGGCTTCTGGTCTCTGGCGTTCGTCTATGTCTGGACGGGCGCTCACCACATGCTGCACGGGCCCATTTCGCAGTGGCTGCAGACCATCGCGATCGCTTTTTCCGTGATGTTGCTGATCCCGGTCTGGAGCGTGGTCTACAACTTCTTCGCCACCATGAAAGGCCAGTGGTATCAGGTGCGGGACAACGTGTCGCTCAAGTTCCTGATGTCCGGTGTGGTGTTCTATCTGCTCACCTGTTTCCAGGGCCCCATGCACAGCCTTCGTACCGTGAACGCCATCGTTTCGAAGACGGACTGGATTCCTGGCCACGCCCACATGGCGCTGCTCGGCTGCTTCAGTTTCTTTGCCATCGCCGGCACCTACCATGTGCTGCCGCGCATCTTCAACACGAAGCTCTATTCGGATACGCTGGCCAACTGGAGCTACTGGTTCTTCATGATCGGAGGTCTGGGCTTCTTCGTCACGCTCTGGCTTGGCGGTTTCTGGCAGGGCTGGCAGTGGAACAACCCGTCGATTCCGTTTATCGATACGGTCATCGCGCTCAAGCCCATCTGGCTGGTGCGCTTCTTCTCCGGCATCATTATGTTCTGCGGCATCACCGCCTTCCTCTATAACTTCATGGCGACGATTCTGAACGCCAAAGAGAACAAGGCCTGACAGGGAACGAAGGTAAGAGAGGATCACATGCTCAACAAGATTGATAAAGACGCCAAGCTGTTCGTCGGCGGAGCACTTCTCCTGTTCTTCCTGGGCGGCTCTCTGACGACCATCGTCCCGCCTCTGGTGGATAAGAGCTGGGGAAAGCCGTTTGAGAATTCCGACCCCGCGAAAGGGCTTACGGGCAAGCTGCTGCCCTATACGGCGCAGGAGAAGAAGGGCCTCGCGATTTACACGCGGGAAGGCTGCTGGTATTGCCATACGCAGCAAACACGCACGTTGCTCGCCGATACCAAGCGTTCCGGCTGGCGCGGTGTGGATGCGCCCGTCTCGACGCCGGACGAGTTCGTCTATGACCAGCCGCATATGTTCGGGACCAAGCGCACCGGGCCGGATCTCTCGCACGTCGGCGGCAAGTATGACGCGCAGTGGCACCGCACGCACTTCCGGAATCCCCGGGATCTGGTGCCAGGCTCCATCATGCCGCCATTCCCGTGGATTGCCGATAACGAAGAAGAGTTCAATGCGCTGGTGGCCTATCTGCAGCGCCTTGGCCGCGCCAAGAACTGGCGTCCCGATAACGATTACGAAAAATAGAGCCGGGGAATCCCATGGACTACACCTATCCAAGCGTATTTTTCTCGTACTTTCTGTTCTTCCTGTTTCTGGGCGGCGGCATTTTCTTCTGCGTTCGCAGCTGGAAGCGTGGCTACTGGGGTCCCGATCAGGAGAAGGCCAAATATCACGTGTTTGAAGAAGGGGAGATCAGCCAATGGCCGCAGAAGTAAAACCAACCGCACAGCCCGTGCATGAGATTGCCGGTGGCTGGATTACCGAAAAACAAGGCACAGAGGTTCCCGTCTTTCTGCGGGTCTGCTACGTGGTGATCGCCAGCGCCTCTGTTGCCTATTTGATTCTGTATATGTATGGCGAGGTGGAGCACGCGGAACGCGGCCCCCTGGTGAAGCAGTTCAATCTGTCGACCTTCACTAATGAGTCTCTTATGTACGGCATCGCCGCCGTTGTCGCACTGTTTTTCATCGGCGTCTCAGCTTTCGCCGCGCAAAAAGACGAAGCGCATAAGGACCAGCGGTAACTCTCCGGGGCTCCCATGACTCAATCTCTCATCCAGGTACAACCGCCCGATTCGACGCAGTACTGGATGCGCCAGGTGAAGTGCCGCGAGGCCTGTCCCGTCCATACCGACGCCTGTGGCTACGTCACGGCAATCGCGGGCGGCGAGTATGAGCGCGCTTATAAAATCGCCCGGGCCACCAATCCGTTCGCCTCGATTTGCGGCCGCGTCTGTGGCGCTCCCTGTGAAATGTCGTGCCGTCGCGGCTCAGTGGATTCACCGGTGTCTATCCGTGCCCTCAAACGCTTCGTCACCGATAAATACGGTCCTGAAACCGGAGACTTCACCGCCTATCACGAGGGCTGCAATGAGAAGATGCTGCCTCCGGGCCGTGGCGACTACGAACGCGTGGCGGTGATCGGCGCGGGCGTCTCCGGGCTCACCGTGGCGCATGATCTCACGCGCATCGGCTACAAAGTCACGGTCTTCGAAGCGTGGTCGCAACCGGGTGGCATGCTGACGGTCGGCGTGCCGGTGTTCCGCCTGCCGCGTGACCTGGTGCAATGGGAAATCAAAGCGATTGAATCGCTGGGCGTCGAGATCAAATGCAACATGGCGCTGGGTCGGGATTTCACCATTGCCGACCTGCGCCGTCAGGGCTACAAAGCCATCTTCCTCGGCGTGGGACTTCCCAAAGGCCGCCGCCTGACGATCCCCGGAGCGGACCTCGAAAACGTCTATGACGGTCTCGATTTCCTGCGTTCCTTCAACGAAGGCAAGCCCATGCCGCTGGGCCGCCGCGTCGCCGTGATCGGCGGTGGCAATGTTGCCTATGACGTCGCGCGTTCCGCCATCCGGCCCGTCAGTTCCGAGGCCACGCGCGAAGAAACCAACGCCGAGATGGAGCGCGGGGAGAAGACCGCTTACGATATCGCCCGCACCGCTCTGCGCATGAGCGGCGATAAACAGGTCCATGTGATCTGCCTGGAAGGCCGCGAACAGATGCCGGCCGACAGGCGTGAAGTCGAGGAAGGCGAAGAGGAGGGGATTTACCTCCACAACGGCCGCGGCCCGAAGGAAGTTCTCGGAGTGAATGGCCGGGTGAGCGCGCTCCGGACCGTCGGCTGCGTTTCCGTCTTCGATCAGGACGGGCGCTTCAACCCGCGGTTCAATGATTCCGACGTGCAGGATCTGGAAGTCGATACGATTCTGTTTGCCATCGGTCAGTCTTCGGATCTCTCCTTCCTCGCCCCGGAAGATGGCGTGGAAACCAATCGCGGTCTCATCAAAGTCAATCCAGACACGTACGCCACTTCCGCGCCTGATGTGTTTGCCTGCGGCGATATCGCGCATGGCCCGCGCCTCTTCATCAACGCGATAGCCTCGGCGCAGATTGCCGCGCGTTCCATGCATGACTATCTGCGCGGCATCCGCACGGAGATCACGGTGCAGAAGCAATGGCACCCGGCGGCTTACACGATGGCGAACGACTGGCATCGCCTGATCCGCCACGAACCGCCGGTGATTGACGCGGAACGGCGCGCGGTTTCGATCGATATTGTTGAAGAGGCCTATTCGGAATCCGAAGCGCAGCTGCAGGCCTCCCGCTGCCTGCGCTGCAACGTAAACACCGTCTTCGATACTTCGCTCTGCATTGCCTGCAATGGCTGTGTGGACGTGTGTCCGCAGAATCTGATCCGGCTGGTGGGGCTCAGCCGCCTTGTGCTTGATGACCGCTGGTCGCAGGAAATTTCCACCAACCTGGGCGTGGCGGTGCCGGAACTGCGCAGGCTCTCGCCCGAACAACTGGATCAGATGGGCGGCATTATGACGAAGGATGAATCCACCTGCATCCGGTGCGCGATGTGCGCGTCGCGATGCCCCACGCATGCCATTACGATGCAGCGGTTCGAGTACCGCACGGAATGCGTGAGTTACGGAGTGGCCGGATGAACCTGCTGGTCATGTTCGCGCTCGGCCTGGCCGGGAGCCTGCATTGCGTACAGATGTGCGGGCCTCTGGTTCTGAGCTTCGGGCTGACGATGTCGAACAGCACGCGGACGCAACAGACCATCGCACACGCCGCCTACCATCTGGGCCGTGTTCTCACGTACTCTGTGCTGGGCGCGGTGGCGGGATGGCTGGGCTGCGGGATGTCTCTGGTGGGCTCCATCGCCGGCATTCAAAATACAGCGGCGATCATCAGTGGCGTCTTCATGATGGTTGCGGGTCTTCTGCTGTGGGGCGCGCTGAAGGGCAACGGCCTGATTCAGATCGGGCAGGCTTCGCGCCTCACCGCCATGGCCGGCAGGCTTCTCCGCCTGACCACCGCGCGCGGCAGGTTCTTCACAGGCCTGTTGATGGGCCTGCTCCCGTGCGGCATGATTTATGCCGCCCTGCTGCGCTCCGTGGCCTCAGCGACTCCTCTCGCCGGAGCGCTCGATATGGCCGCGTTCGGCGCGGGGACCGCCGGACCGCTCCTCGGTCTGGGCGTCTTCTCCGTCACCATCAATCGGTTGTTCGCAACGAACCGGTGGGGGCTGAAGGGCCCGAACTGGGCTGCCGCCGGAGTGATGCTGATGGGCGCGGCACTCATCTGGAGAGGGCTCGTTACGCCCGCTCAGCATTTGCATCACATGCACTAGGAGCGCAAATGCCCGCCATCGTTCAAATCAACGACAAACCGCCCGCCACGCCCGCCGCCCATCGTCCCCACCATGAGCGGAGGCGTCGCATCCACCTGTTCTTCTTTCTGGTGTTCTGCGCGCTGCCGTTCTTCAATCTGATGCGCTTCGACATTCCGAAGCAGCGCTTCTATTTTGCGGGCGTGGAACTCTGGATCAACGAGTTCGCCATCATTTTCTTCTCTCTGATGTTCACGATGTTCTTCATCGTGGCGCTTTCCATGTTCTACGGCCGTGTGTACTGCAGCTACGCCTGTCCGCAGATGATCTTCAGCGAAACGGCTCTGGCCGTGGAGGATCGCCTGCGCAGGTGGGTCACGAAGAATTTTATTTCGTGGCCGGTGGAGCGGCGGCAGTTGCTGCATCGGGTGCTGACCTATGGCGTGATCGGCGCGGCCTCGGTATTTCTCGCTTTTATCTTCATCTCTTACTTCGTGGAACCGCGCGATCTGCTCACCCGCCTGCTCCACTTCGACGTCATTACGGCCGGAGGCATTGCCGGCGCCGTCACCACGCTGATTACCTTCCTCGATTTCGCGTTCGTCCGCCAGAAGTTCTGCACCACGCTTTGTCCTTACGGCTATCTGCAGGGCATGCTTTCCGATAAGAACACCCTGCTGGTGCAGTACAAAGACCCGAACCATCTCTGCATCCAGTGCAAAAAGTGCGTACGGATCTGCCATATGGGCATCGACATTCGCGATTCCCCTTTCCAGATCGAATGCATCCACTGTGGCGAGTGCATTGACGCGTGTGAGGAAATCATGACCCGCGTGAATCGCCCCCCGGTGGTGGAATACGCCTGGGGCCAGGATGGTGCGAAGCTGGCTTCCGATACGGATAAGCCGTGGTGGTACCGCCTGGGTATTCGCGATGCCAAACGGAAAATTGTGCTGGTCGTGATGCTCTGCTACGCCAGTGCGCTCGGCACCGCGCTCTCGATGCGCAACCCGGTGATGGTGCGGGTGAACCCTGTCCGCACCATGAAGCTCTACACCACCAATGCGGAGGGCGAAATCGAAAACCACTTCCGCGTTCTGATCTCGAACCGCAGTTCGAAGAGTGAATTCGTGGTCGTTTCCATCGATGGTCTCGCCGGCGCGCGGCTCGATCTCGCGCAACAGCCCATTGCCGTGCAGCCGGGCGAAACCACAGAGCGCGAATTCGCCGTCGCGGTGCCACAGGGTTCCGCGCTGCCCCTGGTCAGCCATTTCCGGGTGATGACGGAGACGCAGCCCGATGCCCGCCGTCAGGCGATTGATATGACCTTTCTCATGCCCGCAAAAAAGGAAACTCCATGAACTTTAAAGTGCTGCTCGGCGGTGTCATGACTCTCTTCATCACGATCCTGATAGTCTGCTACGTCATTGCCAGACAGGCTAACCCCATTTTTCTCGATGAGAAGGGGAAGCCGACCAACGTGGCGAAGTCCACTTACTAACGCATGACCGCCGCAGTCTTTCCCGAACGCGATCTCGCCTGCGGACTGTGTGCGGAACCCTGCCCCGAAGGCGAGACCTTCTGCTGCATCGGCTGCCGCAATGTCTACGCGATTCTGCGGGAAAGCGGCGCGATTCAGGAAGGCCAGGACCCGCGTGAAACGGACCTGTTTCAGCGCAGCCTGGCCCTGGGACTGGTGTCCGGCGCCAGACGAAGCGCGGCGGGCAGACACGTTCCGGCGGAGGCCATGGTGGAAGAGAAGCTCTACCATCTCTCCGGCATGTGGTGCGGCGCCTGCGGCTGGCTGATTGAACACGTGCTCGGCCAGGAGAGCGCCATCCGCCAGGCCGAGGTCTTCTTCACTTCCGATCTGCTGCGCGTGCGTTACTGCCCGCAGTATCTGCCCGCTTCGCGCATCGAAGACCGCATTCGCGAACTGGGCTACAGAATTACTCCCCATACCGGCGAGGCGCGGGACGATTCCGCCGAACGGCGCAGAGAGCTTCTTCGTCTTGGCCTGGCCGCCTTCCTG
Source organism: uncultured Acidobacteriia bacterium (assembly GCA_903900705.1). GTDB lineage: Bacteria > Acidobacteriota > Terriglobia > Bryobacterales > Bryobacteraceae > BOG-234. The sequence continues at coordinate 41,360 of CAIUOG010000110.1, read as the reverse complement.
TGGCTGAACGTCATGACCCTGAACCTCTCCGTTTATCTGGGCAACGGTCTGCAGCACACTCTGCCCTATGTGGTAATGGCTCTGGCCACGCCCGTGGTCTTCTGGTGCGGCATCCCGATTCTGCGCGTTGCCTGGCTTGGTCTCCGTCAGGGCGTGGCCCGCATGGAAACGCTGCTGGCCATCGGGATCACCGCCGCCTTTACCTACAGCGTCGCTGAGGTATTTCGCGGCGGCAGGCATATCTATTTCGATATCGCCTGCGCCATCGTGACACTGGTTCTGCTGGGCCGCTTTGTGGAGCGCGGAGCCAAGGCCGCGGCGTCCAAAGCCATCACCGGGCTCTATCACATGCTGCCCGTAAAGGCCCGCACGCTGGTGGCCGGCCGGGAGCGCTTCGTGGCGATCGATGCGCTGCGGACCGACGAGATCTTCATCGTGAAAGCGGGCGAACGTATTCCGGCGGATGGCATCGTAACGGATGGCGAGTCGTGGGTGGATGAGAGCGTGCTCACCGGCGAATCCCGCCCCGTGGCGCGCCAAAAAGGCGAACGCGTGACCGGTGGCAGTCTGAACACGGGCGGCATTCTGCATGTCCGCGCAACCGCCGTGGGTTCGGACAGCGTTCTCGCCCGGATTGTCCGCTCAGTGGAAGCCGCGCTCAGCCGGCGCTCAGAGATTGAGCGCACGGTGGACCGGGTCTCCCGGATCTTCGTTCCTTCCGTGCTGGTCCTGGCCTTGCTGGTGGGCCTTTTCACGGTGCTCGCCGGAGCGAATCCAGGTGACGCGCTGCTGCGCGCGATCACGGTGCTGGTGATTGCGTGCCCCTGCGCGCTTGGCATCGCCACGCCGCTGGCAATCAGCGCGGCGGTGGGCGCCGCATCGCGCCGGGGGATTCTGATTCCCGATCCGAAGTCGTTTGAACTCGCGCAGCGCATGGATACGGTGGTGCTCGATAAGACCGGCACGGTCACCGAGGGCCGCTTCGAGTTGCTGGAGTTCAATCCGGCGGACCTGCCCCTGCTCGCTGCGATGGAAGCGTATTCCGAGCACCCGCTGGGCCGCGCCGTCGTGGCGATGTTTGAGAAGGTTGCCAAAGCCGGCGATGTGCCCGGTGCGCACGACGTGGAAATCGTGAAAGGCCAGGGAATCATCGGAACGGTGGGTGAGCACCGCGTGTTCTGCGGAAATCGCAGGCTGATCGCGGAACTGGGTCTGCCCCTTCCGGATGAAACGGACGCCGCGGAACGGCAGGGGCACACGGTCGCGTTTTATGGCTGGGACGGCCAGGTGCGGGGCTCTCTGGTTTTTGGCGACCGGATCCGCGAAGACGCCCCCGCGCTTATCGCCAGTCTCAAGCGGCGGGGCATGCGCGTGCTGCTCGTTTCCGGAGATTCCGCCATGACCGTGGCCGCCGTCGCCGCCGCCATTGGCGCGGACGAGTATCATGCCGAGGTCCTGCCCGAAGGCAAACGCCGCTTCCTTGCGGATCTGAAGGCAGCCGGGCGGCGCGTCGTGATGGTGGGTGACGGCGTGAATGACGGTCCGGCGCTCGCCGAGGCTGACCTCGGCATCGCGATGGGCTCCGGCGCAGACCTGGCCATGAAAGCCTCGAACGTGGTGCTGATGACGAATCAGCTGAACCGCATCACGGACGTTTTCGATCTGGCCCGCCGGACGCTGCTGATCATCAGGCAAAACCTGTTCTGGGCCTTTGCCTACAACGTGGCCGGTATCAGTTTCGCCGCGCTGGGCCACCTGAATCCAATCCTCGGAGCGGGCGCGATGGTCACCTCCAGCCTGTTCGTTGCGTGGAACTCGTCCCGCCTGCGCCGCTTCTGAGCCGGATTCGGTATTATCAAAACGCCATGCCTATCGTCCGCCCTCTGCTCCTCTGCATCTGCAGCGCCCTGCTGATTTCCGCGCAGGAGAACAGGACCACCGCCGGCCGCTTCATTGTGGAGCACCCCACGCTGCTGAACCTTGGTTTCGAATGGGAGATCACGGGCGATGCCAACCGCAACGCGAACGTCGCGGTGGAGTTCCGCGCGGTGGGCGAGACGGCGTGGCGCGCGGCTCTGCCCCTCGAACGCATTGGCGGCGAACGCGTCTTCCGCGAACGCGAAGGCCTCAACTACACGGTGCCCGATATGTTCGCGGGAAGCATTCTGAACCTGCAGCCTGGCGTCGAGTACGAATGCCGCTTCCGCCTGTCCGACGTCGATGGCGTGAGCGGCGAAACCACGAAGACCGTGAAGGTCCGGACCCGCACGGAGCCGCAGCCCTATGCCGGCGGGCAGGTCCGTCACGTTTATCCGCCGGACTACACCGGCAAACGCGAGGAACCCAGCTTCAGTAGCCTGCTGGAGGCCTATTACGGCGCCGGACTGGGCGACTGGAACGTGGTGTGGGAGCGTCGCGCGCAACCGGGCGACACGATTCTGATGCATGCCGGTCTTTATCGGCCGGAAAAGCTGAACTATGTGGACCCCCTCGCCACGCCGTTTGACGGTACCAATCTGCTCACGCTGAAGGGCACTCGCGAAAAGCCGATCACCATCCGCTCCGCCGGTGACGGCGAAGTGATTTTTGATGGTGGCGGGAACTATCGTCTGTTTGACGTCATGGGGTCGGCGCACAACATTTTCATGGACCTCACGTTCCGCAATACCGACGTGGTGTTTTTCGCGGGCGAGAAGGAAGTGGCGGGCGCCGTCGCGCTCACCGTGAAGAACTGCCGCTTTGAAAATATCGGCTTCGGCATCTGGACGGAATACGCGGGCTCCAGCGATTTCTATATCGCCGACAATCTGTTTCTGGGACGCGATGACCGCTTTCGCGTGGTCGGCTGGACCGGTCCGCGCTGGCCCAGCGCCGGCCCTTACGGTTCGCACCTGCTCACCAGTTACTACGCCATCAAGGTGTACGGACCCGGCCACGTCATCGCGCACAACGCCATCGCCTATTTTCACGATGCGCTCGGAATTTCCACCTACGGCACTCCGGAAAAAGATCCGGAGCGGCAGGCGAATTCAATCGACATTTACAACAACGAGACCCACATGTCGAATGACGACATTATGGAGACCGATGGTGGTGTTCATAACATCCGCGTTTTTCAGAACAAGGGCATTAACGCGGCGCAGGGCGGCTACAGCGCGCAGCCTGTCTTCGGCGGGCCTGTCTACTTCTACCGGAACATCCTGTATAACGTGCCCACCGGCGTGTCGTTCAAGTTCTCCGCCAAACCCGCCGGGATGTTTGTCTGGCACAACACCATCATTGGGGAACAGGTGGTGAAAGACCCCTACTCCAACGCCCACTTCCTGAACAATCTGTTCCTCGGTCGCGATATGCCGGACCGCGGCATCATGGCCTGGGCGAACGCCACGCAGGCTTACAGTTCGGATTACAATGGCTATCGTCCCAACCGCGGCGTGAAAGCTCAGTACACCTGGCTTGCGCCCGCACCGGGCCAGACCGCGTATGCGGCCAAGGGCACCGACTGGAAGACCTTCCCGACTCTTGCTGCTTTTCAGGCGGCCACCGGACAGGAAGCCCACGGCATTGAGCTCGATTACGACATCTTCCGGAACCTCGCTCCACCGGACTGGAAGAACCGCCACAAGGTCTATCACTCGATGGACCTCGATTTCGAACTCCGTCCCGGCAGCGCCGCCGTCGACAGAGGGATGCGCATTCCGACCATCAACGATTCCTTCACGGGCAGCGCGCCCGACCTCGGCGCATTGGAAATCGGCGTTCCGGAACCGAAATACGGGCCCCGCTGGATTACCTGGAAACCCTTTTACCGATAAGGCTCTCCGCTTCTTCGTTCTCTCACACTTCTGTTACTTGTTTGTAACTCTGCGCTGCTACATTCACTACTAGCGTTAGTCTCGGTCGGGCTCGTGTGATCAGGCGGAATCGTTCGCCCAAAATGCAGCAGCGGTCACAGCCCAGGTCTTTCATAGTCTTTAGTGTTTCGGTTTCGTTACGATTTCGTTGCGGTGGCGAACTCGCGCCCTTCGGGAGCTTTCGACCCGACAGCATTTCAGCATTTCTCTTAAAAATTAAAGGAATTTCCGAATGAAGCAAACTTCGAAGCTGCGCGGGTTTATGCCGGCCGCGGTACTGGCGCTTTTCTGCGCGGCCGGACTCACCCCTCTGTCCGCTCAGAACGGCGGCTCTGTGACCGGCGTGATTATCGATCAGGTCGGCAAGTCCATTCCGGGCGCCGGCGTGACGGTGAAGGCTGAAGGCGGTTCCGCAAGCGGCAACGCGACGTCTGATTCCACCGGGCACTTCTCGGTTGGCAATCTCTCGGCGGGAACCTACACGCTGGAAGCGAGCGCGCCGGGTTTTGCGCTGAATCAGCGCCGCGGCGTTGTTGTCCCGGCGAGCGGTGCGGTGGATATTTCCATCACCATGAACGTCGACGCGATTTCTCAGTCCGTCACGGTGCAGGAAACGATTGTTCTCGCGGCTGACACCGCGCCCATGGGGAACACGCTCGACACCACCTCCGCGAAGACAGAAATTACCAATGCCGTGATCACCAACTTCATGGCTCCCGTGGCCGACTTTGCCGAAGTGATTCAGCAGGCGCCCGGCGCGTTCAGCACCAATCCGAACGGCATCGGTCTCGGCCAGGGCAAGTCGTTCTTCCGCGGCTTTTCCGATGGTCAGTACACTCTGACGTTCGACGGCATCCCGTTCGAAGACACCAACAGCCCCACGCACCACTCCTGGGCCAGTTTCCCCCGCCAGTGGATCAGTTCCACGGAATTTGATCGCAGCCCTGGTCAGGCGTCCAACTTCGGGCCCACAAATTTCGGCGGCTCCATCAACATGCGCTCGCCGGAACTGCAGGCGGATCCCGATATTCGTGGTACTTTCACCCTCGGTTCGTTCAATACCAAGCTGTACTCGATTGACTTCGAGTCCGGTCTGCTGGGCCGCAAAAAACAGGACGCGGTTCTGTTCAACATCAATGCGATGACCTCGGATGGTTACCAGACCTTCAACAACCAGCAGCGCGACGCCGGTTACGGCAAGTTTCAGCACCGCTTCTCCGATCGCACCAGCCTGAGTCTCTACGGCGGCGTGGTCGATATCTGGAACAACACTCCCAACACCACTACCGCGACGCGCGCGAATATTGCTCAGTTTGGGGACAACTTCCTGCAGACCAACACGCCCCTGTTGCCAAACGGCACGCCCGATCCCAACTACTACGGCTACAACCTCTATCACGTACAGACCGATTTCGAATACGCCGGCTTCAGTTCCGACCTCGGTGACGGCTGGAAATTCGAAACCAAGGCGTACACCACCCGTTACTGGAATAAGCAGTTCTATCAGAACGGTTCCACCGTCAACCTGACCTCGGCCAAGCCGAGTGGCGTCGATAAGCTGAACGGCTATCGGCACGCCGGTGACACCGTGATCCTGAGCAAGGAAACGAAATGGGGCACGCTCCGCGGCGGTGGCTGGTATGACTGGGCCTACACGGATCGCTATCAGATTCCTTCGAACATCCTGACGCAGGTGGATCAGCCTTTCGGCAACTTCCACGAAAAATTCATTACGCAGTCGTTCCAGCCGTTCGCCGAATTTGAGTGGCTCGCCGCGCCGCGCCTGGTGGTAACGGCGGGCATCAAGTCCGCGGATTACAACATGTCGCTCAATCAGTATCAGGATGCCAAAACGGTGGGCTGCCTCGGCGGCGCCCTCACCACCTATCCGTCGACCGCCGGCATCTGGGCCGGTGCGCCGCAGTGTGTGGGTGGCGCGGCTTTCGTGAGCCATACCATCAACTACAACAACTGGCTTCCCACCCTGACCGCGCGCTATCGCGCCTGGCGTCAGTGGTCTGTCTATGGCCAGTTCGCCGAAGGCAGCGTGATTCCCCCCAGCAACGTGTTTGACGTTACCGGCGGCAACGTTCTCACGCCGCCCAGGCCGACTCTCGCCAAGACCTATCAGGCCGGCTCGGTTCTGAAGCTGAATCGCTTCACGCTCGATACGGACGTCTACTACGTCCACTTCCAGAATGGCTACAGCTCTTATACGGACCCCGCAACCAACGAACCGGTTTTCGTCGCCACCGGGCCCTCCAACACCAAGGGCTTTGAAGCGGAAGGCCACTACGCTCTCGCTTATGGTTTCAGCGTCTACGCCAACCTGACCCTGGGTTCGGCGAAGTACCAGACCGGCCCGAACTACCTGAACGGCGGCAAATGGGTACCGAACACGCCGAGCAACGTGGAAGGCCTCAACGTCCTCTGGCAGCACCGCAACTTCGACATGGGCTTCACTTACAAGCGCGTGGGCCAGTATTACAACGACAACGGCAGCATCAGCCAGAAGATCAACGGGATCAGCCTGCCGGTGCCGGTCAACGAAGCCGTTACGATTGCTCCCTGGGGCCTTGCGAACGTGTTCATGAACTACACGGTTAAGAATGCGAACCACTTCCGCGGCACCAAAATCCAGTTGGCGATTAACAACCTGGCGAACAGCCACTCGCTGGTCGGAGTCACTCCCGGCACCGCGGCCACGCTGACCACGCCGTATGTGCAGAGCCCGTCCGATCAGCTGAACCTGCTGCCCGGCCGCAGTTTCTCACTCACCATCACGGGCGGCTACGCTCCGCGCCGCTAATCAAAACCCACTGCAACAAAAAAGGGACTGGCTTCGGCCAGTCCCTTTTTTATTCACGCCTTCATCTCCGCTGGCCGGTGCCAGTCGAGTAGCCGGGCATGCAGTTCGGCCACGCGGCCTTTGTGTTCCGGAAAAATTGCAAGATTGCGCATCTCCTTCGGATCGTCGCGCAGATTGTAGAGTTCCGGCATGTCGTTCACCCAATAGGAGTATTTGTAATCCCCGGAGCGCAGCATGTATTTGGCGTTGGGCGTCTGCAGATCGAACTCCGCGTAGACGTTTGTGTTCTTCCGCAGCTTCGGTTGCCGGATGCGGTCGGTGAGGCTGGTCCCGTCGTACCTGCCCGGCGGCGTCAGCCCGCAGAGGTCGCACAGGGTCGGCATCAGATCCACCAGGCTGACCGGCGTCTCGCATCGTCCGCCCGCTTCCGTCATGCCCGGCACGCGGAACATCAGGGGTACGCCGCAACTGGGATCGTAAAACTGAAACTTCTGCCACAGGCCGTGCTCACCCAGCATTTCGCCGTGGTCGGACGCGTAGATCACAATCGTATCCTGCTCCAGACCCAGGTCCTTCAGCGCCCGCAGGATCTGCCCCACGGCGTCATCCGCATGCGCAAGATTCGCATAATACATGGCGAGATGGATCTTCGCCGCCACCGGATCCAGCAATTCCGGGCAGGGCGGATTGGTCGCGATGGCGTTCCGTACCCGCCGCGGGATGGTGTTCAGATCCACCTTGCCCAGCGTCTCCGGCAGTTGCATGTCTTCGGGGCGGAACATATCGGCGAAGCGCTTGCCGGGCATGAACGGGTCATGCGGTTTCAGCATGGAGCTGATCAGAAAGAAGGGCTGCTCCTTCCCGTGATTCTTCAGGAAACGAATGGATTCCCGCGCCACGAAGTTCTCGAAATGGTGCTCTTCCGGAATCTTCGAGGCCCGGCCGGTATGCACCGAGCCTTTGCGACCGTCGAGTTCCCGCACGCCCTTCCAGGGATCGCCGAAATCGCGCCACAGATCGTCGATCTGCGGCAGTCCGGAACCCGAGTTGGCCCGGCCGAGTTCTTCCGCGTAGAGCTTGGTTTCCGGACCGATCTGCTGCCACCAGTCATTGAAGTCCAGTCGGTAATCGAAGCCATGCGTCTGCGCGTCCACGAAATGCATCTTGCCGATCAGCGCGGACATGTATCCCGCCCGTGTGAAGGCGTGCGCCAGCGTCTTATGCTCGAACGGCCAGGGCGTCGAGTTGTTCCAGGTGCGGTGGTGATGCGTGTGCAAGCCCGTAAGGATGGAAGCGCGCGAGGGCGTGCACACCGGGTTCGTGCAATAAGCGCTGCTGAACCGCATCGCCGTCCTCGCGAAGCCATCGATGTTCGGCGTCCGCGCCACCTTGTCGCCTTCCACCGCCAGACAGTCCGGCTTGTGCTGATCGGTCATCAGGAACAGTACGTTTTTGGGGCGGCGCGACGGCGTTGTCTGGGCGCCGGAACCGGCGGCGAAGGGCAGCGCCGCAGCGGCGACCGAGCCGGTCGTCAGAAACTGCTTTCTCGTTATCGGCATACGCTGCTCAAAATCCATTCACCTTCAGCCACTCTTCGAGGCGATCCAGATAATGATCCGCGCCGCCGCCCTTGTTCACAAACCCGTGCCGTCCGGTCTGAAAGACATGCAGTTCCACCGGGATATTCGCCTTCCGCCACGCGCTGAAAAGATCGAGCGAGCCCTGGTAGCCCACGGCCTGGTCATCCGCCGAGACAGCGATGAACAGCGGCGGCGCGCCGTCCGGCGGCAGAATCTTCCCGGCATCCGCCGCATAGATGGCCGCGGCGAAGTTGGGTCGCGCATCCGCTGGTCCCGCCACCGCCGCCAGCGCCACCGCGCCGCCCGCCGAGTAGCCGATCATGCCGATTCTGTCAGCCTTGTAGCCGAGCTCCGCCGCCATCCGGCGCGCCACCCGCACCGCCTGCAAACCGTCCGCCGCCGCCAGTTCCCGAATGTTCTGTCCCGCCTGCGGATTCACCGGCTGCGCGCCGGTCTTCGTATCCGTGTAGGTCAGTCGGTACTTGAGCACAAACGCGTCCAGGCCGAGTTCGTTCATCCGCCGTGCCACGTCAACGCCCTCGTAGCTCATCATCAGATTCCGAAACCCGCCGCCTGGCGCGACGATCATCACGGACCCATTCCGTTTCGCCGCCGGCGCGGGATAATACCGCAGTACCGGGCTCACCACGTTCTGCGCCATCGGCATGCCGTTCGCGGTGGTCACCTGTCGCTCGGTCCACGTCCAGTTCTCAGAGCCCGGTGCGACACCCGGATAGACAGGGATCTCGCGTGCCGGCTGTTGCGCGCAGAGCGGCAGCGCCCGGAGCAGAAGAGTGAAAAGGCGAATTCGCATGGCGGACTTGCGGCCCAGCATATCAGTTCAGAGCACCAGCGAATCGCCCAACTCCCTCTGATGCCCCCGCAGCAATTCCATCATCTTTGCCCGCAGTGATGCCGACCCCTTTTCCTCCGCCAGATTCCGCGTCTCCCATGGATCCTTCCGCAGGTCGAATAACTGGACCTGGTTCGCCTGCGGGTAGACGATCAGCTTGTGTTCCAGGGTCCGCACGGAGCGCTGAAAGTCGCGGTAGTAGCAGAAAACGCTCTCGCGCTTCGGCGCGCCGGCGCCCCGAATCAGATTCATGAGGCTGGGGAACTCCACAGTCCCCGGCGTCGGAACTCCCGCCAGTTCGCAGGTGGTGGCGAAGGAACTGTGCTGGTACATCAGGTCGTCCACGCGCCTGCCCTTCGGCACGCCCGGACCCGCCACGATGTACGGCATCCGCGTGCTGTGGTCGTACAGATTCTGCTTGCCCAGCAGCCCGTGCTGCCCCACCGCCAGGCCGTGATCGGCGGTGAAGATGACGTACGTGTTGTCCGCCTTGCCCGACTGTTCCAGGGCATCCAGCAAACGTCCCACCTGCGCGTCCAGATACGTGATGTGGGCGTAGTACTCGGACCGGTGTACCCGCACGGCTTCGCGGGTGCGCGGAAACGGCGCGAGCAGTTCATCGCGAACTCTGGCGTCGCCCTGGTCGAAGGGGTGTTGCGGCGCATAGTTTTCCGGAACCCGCACTTTGCCCGCCGGGTACTTGTCCACATACTCCTTCGGCGCCTGGCGCGGATCATGCGGTGACGTAAAGCCGACGTAGAGGAAGAACGGTTCGTCCTGTTTTGTCGCCTGCCGGATTCGCTCCGCCGCCGTGTCCGCCCAGATCATCGCCGAATGCCGCGTGCCGCCACCCGCAACGGGTCGCCACTGGCCCCCGAGAGCGGTGTCCCACGGCGTCCAGGTATTCCCCTCGGCTGGCCGGTTGTACGCGGATGGGCCCGATTCAAACATCCCGCCCATAAACACGCTGTCGTGTTCGTGGAAGCTCCGTTCCAGCGAAGGCTTGCTCAGATGCCATTTGCCCACGATCGAGGTCCGGTAACCCGCCTTCCCCAGCGTCTCGCCCCATAGCGGCGTCTGCTCCATCCGCTTCGGCGCGCGGAACGCGGTGAGGCCGCTGTTCAGCATCTGCCGGCTGGCCACACAAACCGCGCCCTGCCACGCGCCCTGATGGAAGCAATGCGTGAAGGCGCAGCCGCGCGCGATCAGCCGGTCCAGGTTCGGAGTTTCGACCTCCGCATTTCCCATAGCCCGGATGCCGTTGTGCGTCAGGTCGTCGGCGATCAGAAACAGAAAATTTGGCTTGGCGGGCGGCGCCGCTTCCGCGGGCAGAGCGGTGACGCCTGTGGACGCGAGAGTCGAAGCCAGAAAAGCTCGCCGGTTGAGGGGTGTTTCGGGCATGGGGTGTATGAGCATAATATCTGTTCAGCCGATTCGTATAACCATGTCGTCTACCCGCCGCCAGTTCCTCGCCGCCGCCGCAGCCGTTCCCGTTGCCGCCGGAGCCTCCGTCCGCAGGCCCAACATTCTCTTCATCCTGGCCGATGAGTGGCGCGCGCAGTCCACGCCCTGGGAAAACGACCCCAACCTCGAAACGCCGGTACTCGCCCGCCTCGCCGCCCAAAGCACCCGCTTCGATACCGCTGTCTCCGGCACGCCCGTCTGCTGCCCGTACCGGGCCAGCCTGCTCACCGGCCAGTACCCGCTCACCCACGGCGTCTTCATCAACGACGTGGAATTGAAACCCACCGGCCCCACGCTCGGCGAAACGTTCAAAGCCGCCGGTTACAAAACGGGTTTCATCGGGAAATGGCATGTCTATGGCAGCCCCGATGGCAAATACGGTCGCCGTCTCGCGCCGATCCCGCCCGAAAAGCACTTCGGCTTCGATTACTGGAAGGCCTGCGAGTGCACCCATGAGTACAACAAATCCCTCTATTACGAGGGCAGTGACCCCACGCCGAAGTACTGGCCCGGCTATGACGCCTTCGCCCAGACAGACGATGCCTGTTCGTTCATCGAGCGGCAGTCGGCTGGTTCGGACCCGTTCTGTCTGATCCTCTCCCTCGGCCCGCCCCACTTTCCCCTCAACACCGCGCCGGAAAAGTATCGGAACCTCTATAAAGACCGGGAAATCCGCCTGCGCCCGAACGTTCCGGAGGATAAGAAGGCTGAAGCCATCACCGCGCACCGCGGCTACTACGCCCACATGGCGGCGCTCGACGAGTGCTTCGACCGCCTGCTGCAGACCCTCGACCGCCGGAAGATCGCCGACGACACCATCGTCGTCTTCACCTCCGACCATGGCGACATGATGCTCTCCCAGGGGCTCACCACGAAACTGTATCCCTGGGATGAGTCAATTCGTGTGCCGTTTCTGGTCCGCTACCCCCGTCGGCTGACGAAACCCCTCCACCTGAAGACGCCTTTGAATTCCCCGGATATCTTTCCGACGCTGCTGGGTCTCGCGGGACTGCCGGTTCCCGGTTCCGTGGAGGGCGAAGATCTGAGTCCCTATATGACAGGGCGCAAGGCCGACGCCCCCGGCCGCGCGGCGCTGCTCAGTTTACCGGTTCCCATCACCGAAGCCCGGCGTCACGGTTTCGAGGCCTGGCGCGGACTCCGCACCGCCCGCCATACCTACGTCCGGAACAGCAAAGGCCCCTGGCTTCTGTATGACAACCAGGCCGACCCTTTCCAGAAACACAATCTGCAGGGGAAGCCGGAAGCGAAGGCTATTCAGGCGGACCTCGAACAGACGCTCACCCGGACTCTGCAACGCCGGAAAGACGAATTTCTGCCCGCCGCCGAGTACGTCAGCCGCGCGGGCCTGGGACACTACGGCGAGGTGAACGTGCCGTCCGGCCGGCACCCCAGCCCCTGGGGCGACTGGGATTAGCGTCGCTTGTCCTTTACTCTCAATCGCTTCCCCCGGACCGTGCCATCAAAACTCACCTGTGCGCACGCGTCACATTGAGCCACGGACCGAAGTCCGCTAGAATGAAGGATTCATCCGGTAGCGCGTCAACGTGCAGAGTGGAAACGTAAGGTCTCAGGGCAGCGTCCCACAACCTTACGTCCGGTGGAAAGGAACCAGGTTTTCATGACTTTACTCAGGCCTCAGCGCCTGAACAGCGTGTTCGTTTGCCTTAGCGCCCTCACTCTCACGTGTGCGGGGAGTGCAGCCGAGGCGCAGATAACTGCCTCTGTTCTCACGGGCAAAGGTCACGTTGTTCTGTTTGCCGCTGGTCAACAAGCTCCTCCCGCTCAGCCCCCGGCGCCGGCCCCCAAGCCGCCCGCTTCCGCTAACCCGTTCGAAAATATTCCAGGCGCGGCGACCGCTCCGGCCCCCACACCGGCGGCTCCGGCTCAGGCGACACCCGCCGCTCCCGGCCAGGCCGCTCCGGGTCAGGCTGCTCCCGGTCAAATTGCTCCGCCGCAGTTCGAGGCCCCGAAGGCTCTCGCCCCCGGCGAAGCCCCCACCGGTCCCACCGTGGCGGAAAACATCATCGAAACCATTCAGTTCAAAGGCTCGCGCCGCGTCCCGCAGGACACCCTGCGCGCCCTGATCTTTACCAAATCCGGCGACGTCTACAGCGAAGAAGCCCTGCGCCGCGACTTTATGGCCCTGTGGAACACCAATCGCTTCGACGACATCCGTCTTGAAAGCGAAAAAGGCGACCGGGGCGGCATCATCCTGACCTACGTCGTCGTGGAGCGGCCGGTCATTCGCGATATCAAATATGAAGGCATGAAGTCTGCCTCCACTTCCGACGTTCTTGATCGCTTCAAAGAGCGCAAGGTCGGTCTGGTGGTGGAATCGCAGTATGACCCCAACGTCATCAACCACGCTTCCGTTGTTCTGAAGGAACTGCTTTCCGAACGCGGCCATCAGTTTGCCAAAGTAACCCCGGAACTCCGCCGGATTCCGCCCTCCTCCCTCGAAATCATCTTCCAGGTCGAGGAAGGCCCCAAGGTGAAGGTCGGCCAGATCAACATCACGGGCAACACCGCTTTCAGCCGCCGCGAAGTGGTTCGCTCCATGAAGAACCTGAAGCCGATCGGAATCCCGTATTCCCTCTACTTTGAAGAACTCTTCTCAAAGACCTACGATTCCGCCAAGCTCGAAGAAGATAAGGAACGCATCCGTGACGCCTACCAGAAGGAAGGCTACTTCACGGCCAAGGCTCTCGAACACACCCTGAAGCTCCACCAGACCGGTGGCGCGGTAGGCGGGTTCCACATCCCGCTGCTCAAGGAAAACCACCCCGGCGAAGCCCAGGATATTACGATTCCCGTGGAGGAAGGCGAACGTTATTACCTCGCCAAACTCAACTTCGAAGGCGTGAAACTGTTCCGCTCCACAGACTTCCTCGCCCGCCTGTTCGCCATGAACACCGGCTCGGTCTTCTCGACGGAGAAGCTGCGCAACGGCATCAAGAACCTCACCAAGGTGTACAGCCAGTTCGGCTATATCGACTATGTCGGTGAACCCCAGATTGACGTTGTGCCCTCGTCCAATAAGATTGATCTGACAATCAATGTGGACGAAGGCAAGCAGTTCTTCGTACGCCGCATCGAATTCACCGGCAACACCACCACGCGCGACAAGGTGATCCGCCGCGAAATCCTCATCGACGAAGGCGACGTTTACAACTCCACTCTGTGGGATGCCAGCATCCTGCGTCTGAACCAGCTCGGCTACTTCGAAACCCTGAAGGAAAACGAAGCCTACTCGCTGAACCGTAATCCGGGCACCAACACCGTCGACATCAATCTGAAGGTGAAGGAACGCGGCAAGAACTCCATCAGCCTCAACGGCGGCGTCTCCGGCATCTCCGGCACCTTCGTCGGCCTGAATTACTCCACCAACAACTTCCTCGGTCTCGGCGAAAATCTGAGCATCGGCGGCCAGGTGGGAACGCTGACCGATAACGTGAATATCGGCTTCTCCGAACCGTATCTGTTCGACCGGCCTCTGCAGGCCGGCATCAACGTGTACCTCCGCCGTTTCGATTACAACCAGGGCCGCCAGATCTCGCTGCTCTCCGGCGTCAACGTCACCGGCTTCTACAATGCCCTCGGCAGCGCCAACGTTCTGAACTACATCCAGAACTCGAAGGGCATCTCGTTCTCGGCCAGTTATCCCATCAAGCGCAGTTTCGCCCGCCTCGGCCTCTCCATCGGCTATGACGATTCGAGCATCATCACGAAGTCGACGGGCGCCTCCACCTATTTCACTTACCTGAGTTTCCGCGGCGTTGACGGCCCCAACGCACTGAATGGCATCAAGACCTTCAGCATCACGCCGTCCTATACCTATAACTCGAAGAATAACTACCAGAACCCCTCGGCCGGCGCGAGTATCTTTGCCTCCATCCAGGCTTCCGGCAGCGTACTCGGCGCGAACGTCAACACCATCCGCCCCACCTTCGACCTGCAGTATTACCACGCCAGTCCGCGCTGGCGTAAGAACGTTCTGGCCTTCCATTTCACCGCCTCCACGCTGTTCGGTTACGGCGGCAAAGTCGCCCCGCCGTTCTCCCGCACCTTCATGGGCGGCGAAAATGACGTGCGCGGTTTCGAGTTCTACTCCATCAGCCCGGTCGCTTACATTCCCAGCAGCGCCGCGGTCAACGTGCTGAATCCCGATGGCAGCCAGCGTACGCAGAAAACGCTCATCAACGGCTATCTCGCCAGCACCCCGGTGGCTCAGAACACTCCCATCTACCAGATCATCACGCCGGGCGGCGACACCCAGGGCGTCTTCAACTTCGAATACCGGATCCCGATCTTTGGACCCGTCACCCTCGCTCCGTTCTTTGACGGCGGTCTCAACAAGGTCCTTTTCCCCGGCCAGTTGAGAGTGAATCAGGGGCAGATCGACCTGCTGAATAACCAATTCCCGGAAGCGGCCTTCGGCAACCGCGTCAAAATTGCCAATGGAACGCAGGCCGTCCGCATGTCGACCGGCGTTGAACTCCAGGTCGTCCTGCCCATCGTGCAGGCCCCGTTCCGCATCTACTGGGCATACAACCCGGTTGTGCTGCAACAGTACCTGCAGCCGCCGGTCGTGATGGATCGCTCCATGTTCCCCAACCAGACGACCTTCGTCAACGCGATCACCCAGTACTCGCCCGCTTACCCCGACTACGAAAAGAAGAGCACGTTCCGTTTTACAATTGGCAGAACGTTCTAAGGAGCCAAAAGGTTTGAGAAGTAACGTAAAACTCAGAAGTCATTTCATCGCCGTTTCCACGCTCGCCCTTGGCCTCTCACTGGGCGTGGCGGCGCAGGCGCAGAAGATCGCCGTCATCGATATGCAGGGCGCTCTGCTCTCCACCGCGGAAGGCAAGAAGGCCGCCGAGGAACTGAAGACAAAATTCGGTCCCAAGGAAGCGGAATTCGGCAAGCGGCAGCAGGATCTTGCCGCGAAGCAGGAAATGCTCCGTAAAGGCGCCAACACCATGAGCGATGCGGCAAAGGCCACGGCGACGCGGGAAATCGACGCGCTCACCAAAGCCCTCCAGCGTGACGCCGACGATACCAAAGCCGATTTCCAGGCGGAAGAGAATCGCCTGCTCGGCGCGATCCTCTCCAAAATGCAGGGCATTCTCAGCAAGTACGCCGCCGACAATCAGATTTCCATGATTGTCGACGTCAGCCAGCAGCCCAACAACCTGCTCTACGCTGACCAGTCTGTGAACGTGTCGGCTGCCATTATTTCCCTCTATGACCAGTCCGCGGGCGCTCCGGCTGCCCCGGCTAAAGCGGCGGCTCCGGCCAAAGCCCCTGCCCCGGCGCCCGTGAAAAAGTAAGAGCGCCCCGAAAGAATACTCAAAGGAATCACCATGATCAGGAACTTTATCGTCGCCCCGGTGCTCGGCCTCCTCCTCGCCCTCTCCGGTCAGGCGCAGCAGAAAATCGCCGTCATCAATATGCAGGATGCGCTTGTGGCCACCAAAGACGGCCAGAAGGCAGTGAACGACCTCCGCGCCAAGTACGGCCCGAAAGATCAGGAACTCCAGAAGCGCAGCCAGGAACTGACCGCCAAACAGGAACAGTACCGCAAGACGCAGAACACCATCAGCGAAGCGGCCAAAGCTACGCTCGAACGCGAAATCGATGCCCTGCAGCGCTCCATGCAGCGGGATGCCGATGACGTCAAGCAGGATATGGACGCCGATCAGCAGCGCATGGTGAACGAACTCGGCCAGAAGATGATGCAGGTCATCTCGAAGTACGCCGCGGACAATCAGTTTACCGCCGTTTTCGATGTCAGCCAGCAGCCCAACAACATTCTGTATGCCTCGAACACCGCCGACATCACCCAGGCCGTGATCGCGCTCTACGACAAAGCTGCTCCCACCGCGACTCCGACCAAGGCCCCGGCCACCTCTTCGGCGCCGAAGCCCGCCGGTGCTCCCGCTCCGGCCGCCGCCGCGCCGAAGAAGCCCGCCGCGCCCGCGAAATAACCACCAGGTTCATTCAGTGCTAACCTGAGGTCAGGTCAGCGCCAAATGAAACTGTCACTCGCTGTCGCAGCATTTCTAATTACCACCACGGGGCTGACCGCTCAAAAAGCGGCTCAGCCCCCAACTTCTTCCGCGCCCCCCAAATCGCCGATCATCGTCCCGTCCGCCGGTGCGCTGGGTGGTTCCTACGCGTCCGTCGGCATCAGCCGCCCGCTCGGCGGCATCACTTCCCCCAGACAAAAGCCGCTGCCTGCCACCGGAACCCGTTACTTCGGCCCCATCTACTACGTGCCGGGTCCCTCGGATTACGATTCCTACTATTCCCAGGCCTATTCGAGCTTCAACACTCCGGCCGCTCCGGCGCCCGCCGCGCCGCCCCCCGCGTCCACGCTCGCCCAGCCGCAGCCCATCATCATCAACCAGTACTTCGGAACCCCGGCCCCGGCTGCACCCGTGGAGGAAGCCGCGACCAGCCCGAATCAGCCCGCCGAACCGGCTGAGCCACAGTACTACCTGATCGCCTACAAAGACCACTCCGTCTACACCGCCCTGGCGTACTGGGTGGAGGGGGACATTCTGCATTACGTCACCACGCGGAATACGCACAACCAGGCATCCCTGTCGCTGATTGATCTCGATCAGACCATCCGGCTGAACGCCGATAGCCCGACCCCGTTCACGCTGACGCCCTCGCCCGCTCCAGGCAAATAATCTGAAACGCCGGGACCCGCCGCGACACCATTCATCAGAGCTTCCGGTGTGAGCGCCCGATATCCCGTTCTCTTCGTCCTTGCACTCCTGACCAGCGGCGGTCTTCCCGCCC
The DNA here is from genome assembly GCA_903900705.1 of uncultured Acidobacteriia bacterium. Classification (GTDB taxonomy): domain Bacteria; phylum Acidobacteriota; class Terriglobia; order Bryobacterales; family Bryobacteraceae; genus BOG-234. The sequence continues at coordinate 23,966 of CAIUOG010000110.1, read as the reverse complement.
AGATGCGGACGGACGTCCCCGCGCACGCTTTCGACATCATTCTCGGTCGCCCTTCCCTGAACTCCATAACCGCCAGCGTTCTTTCTTACGAAAACCTGGAAGGCTATCTCGAATACCACGTCGATCGTGAGATCTACAATTCCCGCACGCCTGTCGTCCGGCTCACGGAAGGTACGCCTGTGGAAATTCGCCTGGATTCCCTGCGACCCGATGCCCGTTACTACTACCGCCTCCGCTACCGCACCGTAGGCGATTCGCAGCCCTTCTGGCAGGCCGAGGAAGCCACCTTCCGCACCCAGCGCAAGCCTGGCTCCGCCTTTCGCTTTACCGTACAGGCTGATTCCGCTCTCAGCGACAAAGTCAGTACCGATCTCTACGCCCACACCCTCGATAACGCCGCCGCCGCGCGCCCGGACTTCCACATTGAACTCGGCCGCGCCTTTACGCCGGACCCGCGCTCTTCCTCCTCACAGTACCTGGCCCAGCGCTATTACTTCGGCGCACTTTGCCGTTCCGCCCCGCTCTTCCTCGCTTCGGCCCCGGAGAAGTTCTTCCCCAACCCCCGGTCCGACGGCTTTTACGGCTGGGAGTGGGGGGACGCCTTGTTCGTGGTCATCTCCCCGGAAGGCATTCTTTCCGGCACGATGCTGGACGGCATTCGTCGCACCCTCGAAGACTCGCACGCCCCGCTGAAGTTCGTCTTCATGCACAGCCGGCCGGGCGACACCCGGAAGGGCAGGGAGTTCCACCAGCTGATGGTGAAGCAGCGGGTCAACACAGTCTTTCACGGCCATGATCACCTCTTCGCCAAAGAAGAGGTGGATGGCGTGATTTACCAGTCCGTGCCGCAGCCCGGCAACCCGCGCGCGCCGTCCGGCCACCTGGCGGTGAGCGTGAAAGGGAATGCCGTTCACGTGAAATTCGTGCGCACCGAAACGCGTCTCGCTCTCGCTTCCCTTCGGTTCGATCGTTAAAAGCCCGGCGACGGGTACAGGGGTGATAATCAGGAAATGCCCCTCCCCCTCAGGCAAATCAACCTGATCCAGGTCGACGCGTTCAGCGCCGAAGCGTTCGGCGGGAATCCGGCGGCAGTCTGCCTTCTCCCCGGCCCGCGCGACGAAGCCTGGATGGCGAATGTTGCGATGGAAATGAACCTCGCCGAAACCGCCTTTCTGTACCCCATTGCGGATGGCTACATCCTCCGCTGGTTCACCCCGGCCATCGAAGTCGACCTGTGCGGCCACGCCACGCTTGCCAGCGCTCATGTGCTCTGGAGCGAAGGCTGTCTGCCCCCCGCCGCCGTTGCCCGTTTCCACACAAAGAGCGGTCTGCTCACCTGCCGGCAGCGTGGCGAATGGATTGAGATGGACTTCCCCTCGAACCCCGCCGCATCCGCCCCCGCCCCGCCTCAACTGGCCGCGGCCCTGGGTGTCCACCCCGTCTCGGTCAGCCGCAACCAATTCGATTACCTTGCGGAAGTGCCCGACGAAGCCGTGCTGCGCTCCCTGCGCCCCCGGTTCGACCTTCTGCGCGAGATCCCGATGCGGGGCCTCATCGTTACCGCGCCTTCGTCGGCTCCGGAGTTCGATTTCGTCTCGCGCTTCTTCGCGCCTGGCGCGGGGATCGACGAAGATCCCGTCACCGGTTCCGCGCATACGGCGCTCGCGCCTTTCTGGGCGTCACGCCTTGGCAAGACCGAAATGACCGCCTTCCAGGCCTCGCGGCGCGGCGGCGTTGTCCGCGTCCGGCTCGATGGCGACCGTGTCGTCTTATCGGGCCAGGCCATCACCACGCTTCGCGGCGAACTTCTCGCCTGATCATTGCCAGCCCCTGAACAAGGAAACTCATTTTGAAAACCCTCTTTCGCAATCTCTCTTTACTGCTCGCTCTGGCGGCCATCCCGCTGCTCTCCAACGCGGCCACAGACCCGGACTGGACGAAGCCGTTCCCGCCCTTCCGCATCATCGGCAATATCTATTGGGTTGGAACGTGGGACCTTTCCACCTACCTGATCACCACGCCAAAGGGCAATATCCTCATCAACACCGGTCTTGCCGAAACGGCGCCGCAGATCAAAAGCAATATCGAACAGCTGGGTTTCAAACTGTCAGACACGAAGATTCTGACGGCCACCCACGCGCACTACGATCACGCCGCCGGCCTGGCCGAACTCAAGCGTCTGACCAAAGCGCAGATGGTGATTTCCACTGAGGATGCCGACCTGCTCGCCTCCGGCGGCAAGACCGACTTCGTCTTCGGGAAGAACCCCGCGTTCCGTTTCCGGCCCGTGAAAACGGACCGCCGCCTGAAAGATGGAGACACCATCGAACTCGGCGGTACCGTCCTCACCGCGCACCGCCACGCCGGGCACACCAAAGGCGCCACCACCTTCACGCTCAACGTCTCGGAAGGCGGCAAGACCTACGTGGTGGCCATCGCCAACATGGGTTCCATCAACCCCGGCGTCAAAGTCAGCGGCATGCCCACTTACCCCGGCATCACGGCGGATTACGCCCACACGTTTGAGGCCCAGAAAGCCATGAAGATCGACGTCTTTCTCGCGTCCCATGCCCAGCAGTTCCGGCTTCACGAAAAGTACAAGCCCGGCGATCCCTTCGATGCCGGTCGCTTCGTGGATCCCCAGGGCTTCCACGCCGCCGTGGAGAAGCTGGAAAAGGTCTATCTGGATCAGCTGGCGGCGGAAAAGAAGGCCCGCTGAAAACTCGATGGATGATCTGGCCCGGAGTGATGCGGAATCCGGCGTGGAGTGCATGACCGCCGAATGCACCGGGCGGATGATTGACATTGTGCCTGCGGAAGAGGCCGTCAGCCCGCCTTACCGGATGACGAAAATCCGTTGCATCCGGTGCCTGTCGATTGCCTGGAGAATTACAGGTTTCGTGTCAGGCGGCGGGGACGAACAGACGAATTCCGTAGTAGACGATCGCTGAAACAATCGCCGCGGCAGGAATCGTCAGAACCCACGCCGTTACAATGCCCCCGGCCACGTGCCACCGTACGGCGCGCGTGCGCTGAATCGACCCGACGCCCGCAATCGCGCCCGCGATCGCGTGCGTGCTCGAAACCGGCAGTCCCAGATAGGTCGCAAACAGAATCGACATCGCGCCGCCCATCTCCGCGCAGAAGCCGCTGCGGGGCTTCAGGCGCGTCAGCCGCGTCCCCATGGTCCGCACGATCCGCCAGCCACCGCTCATCGTTCCCAGGCCGATTGCAATGCTCGACGCGCCGATCACCCACATCGGCACATGGAACGTTTTCTGATACCCGGTCGCCACCAGCACCGCGGTGATAATGCCCATGGTCTTCTGCGCGTCATTGGTGCCATGCGCGCAGCTGAACAGCGCGGCGGAGAGCAACTGGTAACGGCGGAAATGCCGGTCCATCTGCGCCGGGGTCTGGCTGCGGAACAGCCAATAAACCGCCACCATCAGGATGTAGGCCACCACCAGTCCAATCACCGGCGAGAGCACGATAAACGCCACCGTAATACCCCATTTGCCGGCCACCAGACCGGCGAACCCGGCCTTGGCGAACGCCGCGCCCGCATACCCGCCAATCAGCGCGTGAGACGAACTGGTGGGCAGCCCCAGATACCAGGTCAGCAGATCCCACAGAATCGCTCCCACCAGCCCGGAAAGCACTACCCAGGGCGTCACAATCTGAACGTTGACAAAGCCCTTGCCGATGGTCGACGCCACGCCCGTACCCAGCACGAACGCCGCGATGAAATTGAAGAAGGCCGCCCACGCCACCGCCGTGCCCGGGGAAAGCACGCGCGTTGCCACCACCGTCGCAATGGAGTTGGCCGCGTCGTGAAAGCCATTGATGTAATCGAAAATCAGCGCGACCGCAATGATGAAAACAGCTAGCTCAAACATGGAAATCAGCGGCTCAGCTGTTCTTGACGGCGACGTTCTGAATCACGTCCGCCACATCTTCGCAGCGATCCGTAATGGTTTCCAGCAGTTCGTAGATTTCCTTCTGCTTGATCAGCGCGATGGGGTCTTTCTCGCTCCGGAAGAGTTCCGCCAGCATCATCCGTTCAATCTTGTCCGCTTCGTTTTCGAGGCGGTTGATCTCAATGCACAGATCAATCACCGGCTTCTTGTGATGCAGCGCGTTCAGCGCCAGAGAGAGCAGGGAACAGGAACTGTAAACCATCTCGGCAATGCCCAGCACGGAGGCCGGAATCGGGTCCAGCCGGTAGGCGACAATGCGAAACGTCAGGTCGTCAATGCCGTCCAGCACGTCATCGATGGCGGTCGCCAGAGCCTGAATGTCTTCCGGGTCAAACGGGGTGATAAACGTAGAGCGGAGCCGGGCGAAGATGTCGTGGATGACATGGTCCCCCTGATCTTCCAGTTCGCCCATTTCTTTGGCGATGCCGCACATGCCCTCATAGCCGGACTCCAGTCCGGTAATCATCAGTTTGGCTGCCTTGCACAGGATGCCGGCGTGGTTTTCGAAGAGCTCGAAAAACTTTTCGTCTTTCGGTAAAAAATTCATGTGGTTGAGACTCCGGATGCAACAGGGGACATCATTGCCTCGATCAATCCTGCCGGGGCAGATTCAGAGCGTTCGTCAGATCGCCCAGCGGCGCACTGTGGTTTTCCTTCAGTTTTTCGTCGCGGACCCGAATGCCTTCAAGGACGGGCAACTGGAACCGGTGCGTGATCAGGCGGAGGATCGACGTGGTGTCGTACTGCGTGTGGTCCACAAAGCCCTTCTTCGCGTAGGGCGAAACAATGATGGCGGGAATCCGCGAGCCCGGCCCCCAGCGGTCGGCCCTGGGCGGCGCAACGTGATCCCAGAAACCACCATTCTCGTCATACGTGACCACCACCACCATGTGGGCCCACTGCGGACTCTTCTGCAGGTGCGCGATTACGTCGGCGATATGGGCGTCGCCGGACTGCACGTCGGCATACCCTGCATGTTCGTTCAGGTTGCCCTGCGGCTTATAGAACACCACCTGCTCCAGTTGCCCCGCGTCAATCGCTTTCAGAAACCCGGCGCCCGCCAGTCCGCCGTCCTTCAGGTGTTTGGCGCGCTCCGCCGTGCCCGGCGCCATCGTCACGTAGTAATTGAACGGCTGATGATGGTACTGGAAATTCGGCGCCGGCGCCCCGCCCGCGCCCGAAAGCGCCGCCTCAAAAGCGCCGCCATACCAGGCCCAGCTCACACCCTTCGCGCTCAGCAGATCCCCGATCGTCGGGTCCGTCTGCGGCGGCAGCGTCGTGGCCGCAAGAGGATTCGCAAACGCCGGGTCTGCGCCCGCCACCGGCTTGTTGGGGCTCGGCATGTACGGCGGCATCATGGTGTTCACCGCAAAAAAGTCGGGCGTGATGTTCCCGTCCCCCACAAATTTCGGTTTTCCGTCGAGCGCGGATTTTGGCGAGTTCGGCGCCTGTTTCAGCGTTACGCCATCCGCTTCCACGGTGACCATCCTCGGCCTGGCCGGGCTTGTGTCCGCGTTCGGGTACTTCGGCGTGCAGGAACAGATGAGCCAGAAGTGGTTCAGGAAAGACCCGCCGAACGCGCCCATAAAAAAGTTATCGGCCAGCGTGTACTGTTTCGCGATCGACCAGAGCGGCAGTTTCGAGCCGTCATAGCGGCCCATCACCAGTCCCCCGGTATCTCCCCACGCGGCAAAACCCTTGTTTCCGCCCCGGATCTGCATCTGGTTCTGATAAAACAGGTGCGTCGGGCTCTGGGTGATCACGCTGAGCGGCGTGTTCAGCCCTTTCGGATCATCAATCGCAAATGGCTGATTCGGCAGGTGCGCGGTCTGCGCTTCGGTCACCGCGGGCGTCACTCCGTTTGCCGTCAGCCCACCCCACACGGGCGGCAGTTCTTTGAGCGGCGTGCCGTCCCGATCCACCTGCGCGTAATCGGCCGGCTTCAGCTTTTGCACGCCATTCGCGCCCGGGAAGTTGCCATACAGATTGTCGAAACTGCGGTTTTCCGCATAGATCACGACAATGTTGCTGATGCTGTTCACTCCTCCCTGCGAAGAGGGGCCCTGAGCGAGGCAAAGCGAAGCGGGTAATGCGAGAGCGAGGGCGAACAGAGTCCGGGTCAAACCAAAATTTTAACACTTATGTGTCAATTGAGTGACAAATCGATTACATGCGACGATGGCTGGGTGACCTCCTTTCGCGCCCTGTCTGTCCTGGTTCTGGCCGGATCGCTGGTCGCGCAAACTCATTCCCGCGCCGACCAGTTCCGTCGTGCCACTGCTCTCGAAGACCTCGGGCGAAGGCTTTTTTTTGACGCCCGGCTGAGCGCTTCAGGGCGGATGTCCTGCGCCACCTGCCACGATCCCCACGTCGCCTACGGGCCGCCCAACGGTCTCGCCGTTCAGCCCGGTGGGCGCCGCGCCGTCCCGTCTCTTCGCTATCTCCAATCCATCCCGCAGTTCACCGAACACTACTACGACTCCGAAAGCCACGGCGACGAAAGCGTCGACAACGGACCCACCGGCGGACTCGGCTGGGATGGTCGCTTCGACCGCGGTCGCACCCAGGCCCGCGCGCCCCTGTTCTCACCCTTCGAAATGGCCAACGAAAACGAGGCTGCCCTGCTACGGCGCGCTCGCGCCGCCGGCTACCCGCAACCATTCCAGACCCTGCTCGAAGCCATTGAGGTCTTCGAGCAGACCCCGTCCGCCTTCTACCCCTACAGCAGTCGCTATGATGCCTGGCTCAGTGGGAAGGGCACTCTGAGTGAACGGGAACTGCGCGGGTTCCGCCTCTTTACTGACCCCGACAAGGGCAATTGCGCGCGCTGCCACATTGCCACCAAAGCTCCCAATGGCGCGCTGCCGCAGTTCACAGACTATGGGCTGATCGCGCTTGGCGTGCCCCGCAACCGCGACCTTCCCGCCAACATGCCGGACCTCGGTTTGTGCGGTCCGGATCGCACGGATTTCAAAGGCCGCGCGGAATATTGTGGCCGGTTCATGACGCCAACTCTCCGCAACGTCGCCACCCGCGGCGCATTCTTTCATAACGGCGTGGTGCACACCCTGCGGGACGCCGTGCGCTTCTACGTGGAGCGGGATTCCAGGCCGGAGAAGTGGTATCCCGGCCGCAAATATGACGACCTGCCGCCGGAATATGCCGCCAACGTCGAAACCGGCGCGCCCTTCGGCCCGAAACCCGCGCTCACAGACTCTGAGATTGACGACGTGGTGGCGTTTCTCGAAACTCTGACGGACAGCGACGTCCGGACGAAGTAGTATTCTCGGGCCATGGGTCTTCCCGCGCGAGCCTGCCTTCTGCTGACGATTTGCGCCGTATTCGGTCTCGCACAGGGCGCTCAGAATAACGACGTTCAGAACACCGCCGCCGGCACAGTCCGTCTGCACCAGACCTGGGGGCCAAAGGGCAGCGCGCCGGGCACTTCACTGGAGCTTCGGGAGGTCAGCCGTTCCGGCCCGGAGGTGGTGTTTCGCCTGTTCGCTCACGGCGTGGATCCCGATGGCGCGTACTCTCTGGTCGCCTGGCCGGTGTCACAGAAAGGCCCGTCCACGGTGGTCAAAGGCGTCACGCTCGGGTCCGGTGGCCTGGCCATCTGCCCGGGCCGGCCGGATACCTGCGGCAGCGCGGCAAAACCGAATGACCCGGTGGAAATCAAACTCACCCCCATCGCCGGAGAACCCGTGCGACTCGCCCTCATTTCCGCCAATAATCAGGTCCGGGTTTTCGCAAAGACCGTGCCAAATCCCATCCGCGGTAAAGACAGATCGTGCGCCCTGGAAGCTGTCTTGCTCACGCCCGGCGCGGAACTGGTCCTGCTCGAAGGCGAGGGCTTTGCCCCGAATACCGAAGTGACCATGAGTTCAGCTTCCGGTGGCGAGAGCCATTCCCAGACAGCCAAAGTGGGTGCGGACGGCAAATACCTGGGAGCACTGCTGCCTTTCACCGCAAAGGCCACCAGCGGCGTGGCGGCGGTCACTCTGAAGGGTGTCGGTTGCGCCCCCGCCGTGAAGGTGAACTGGGGCAGGCGGTAGCGCGTTCACCCATCCGCCCGAAATTCCCGGCCGTCAGCTGATCACTTCACGTCGAACTTGAAATCGAGCGTCTGCGCCGCCGAAGCCGCCAGCTTTGCCGGTTGATCCAGCTCGCCCAGCTTCTCATGCCACACGCCGATCGTGTAATCGCCCGGCGGCAGGTTTTTCAGGTCGAACGTGCCATCCGCGCCAGTCACAGCGAAGTACGGATGATCGAGCACGCCCACATACGAACGCATCCAGGAGTGCACGTTGCACTTGACTTTGATCATCACCTCCGGCCGGGCGAAGTGGCGCTTCATGTCCGGCGCACCGGGGGACATGCCTTCGTTCCAGGCGCGGTTGTTCTTCGGCATCGGGTGAATGTTGTGCTCCACCGGGTCGCTGTTGCGCACCAGCACGGCCTGTCCCACCTGCACGCCCATCACGCGCGGACCAAACGCGCAGCCGCGCTGATCCAGCACCGCCTGTTCGGTGGGCACTTCAAACTTCTTCCCTTCCAGGCCCGTCTTTACATAGACGAACGCATTCGCCACGCCACCATCGGCGGAGACCAGAAGCTGGTCGTCATAGAGTTTCTTCCCGGCGTTGGCCTTGTCGCAGGCGGGGTCGGATTCCATTGAAATCAGCGTGCGGGTTGGCTTCGGCCCGTGGTACGCGACCTTGCCGTGGAGAGTGGCGGCGGTACCGGGTTCGACGTGGAAATAAGCGACCGGCTCGGCGGTCTTCTTTTCCGCGACTTCCGGTTTCTTTTCTGACGAGCTGCAGGCGCTGAGGAGTAGCGCGGCGGGGAGGATGGCCATCGCAAGTGGATGGAAGCCCGCTGTGGTATGTTTCGTTACGCGAGGCACGCCCCATTTCTATCACGGCGCATAATTCGGATCGGGCCGCGCTCAAACGCGAGCCCATGTCGCATGGGCGCACGGACCTGCGGAAGAAGCCTCCGAAGCATGTCGCCGTGGTGCTCGAAAACTGCACCGGCTGCGCTGGTTCACCGGTCTGCGTGGATTGCTGCCCCGTGGAAGCCTGTATTTACTGGGTCCCGGACGAAGAAAATCCACCCTTTGGCCGCGTCGGCGTGGATACCGCCACCTGCATTGGCTGTGCGAAGTGCGTGGGCCGCGGCGCGGACGGAATTCTGCTCGATGGCTGCCCCTGGGAAGCCATGGTGATGGTTTAGTGGACCAGCAGGCGTCTCTGTTCCGCCGCATCGAACTGGAACATATAGCGCACCAGTAAGTCCACGTGATCGCCCGAATATCCCGCGAAATCCCTCGGAATTTCCCCCGCAAAGACCCACCGCGACCCTTCTCTGCGGAATAGCCCCGAAGGCATGGCGGTCCCCGGCGCGCTGTTCTGCGGATCGGTCATCCACCGCGCCGTCCAGCCCGGTTTCAGTCGCGCGGCGGCCGTCAGGAAATTCGGCGCCGTGGCCGTGCGGTCGTGCCGCGGGTCGCCCGTCAGATGGCACTTCAGACAGGGCGCGGCGGGGGAGGAGAAGATCGCGCGCGCCATCCGCCTCTCCTGTTCGGTGAGCGGCTCGGCGGGCGACGGAATCCACGGCGAGGGCTCGCCCGACAACGCCTCGAAGAACCGCACCAGCGTCCCGATCTCGCGCGGCGAAAAGTGGAACGTGGGCATGCGCGCTCCCAGATAAGTCCGCACTGTTCCCGGATTTTCCAGAAAATGCGCCAGCCATTCCGGCTTCACCCGCGCGCCCTCCTGATAAAGCGGCGGCGGCAGTTGCTCCTGCGCGTCACTGTCCTCGAACCGGTCCAGCCCGCTCAGGCCGGATTTCACGCCGGCGCGCAGCGTATGGCAGCCCATGCAGTTGTACTTCTTTACCATCCACCAGCCCTCCTGCACCGCTTTTTGCCGCGCCGTCTCCGGCGTGCCGGGCGGGGGATAGCGGTATGCCGCCGGGAGGATGCGGAAGGCGTTCCGCTCGGGCACATCCACGCTGCCCAGCAGGAACGTGGTGAGGGCGCTGACCTCCGCGCCGGTCAGCGGAATTCCCGGCATGCGCAGTCGTTCTTCCGGCTTCCGCGCCCGGCCCTCGTCATAAATCCGCGGCTGCCGCAGTTTGTGCTCGAAAAAGCCCTTCCGGCTGTACCAGCCTTCGCTCTTCGCCCTGCTCTCCAGCGCGCCAAAATCGAACTGCTCCAGCGGTCGCGAGGCCTCTTTCGTGAGTTCCGTTCCCACGCGCGGCGAGTCTTCAAATCCACTCAGTTCATGGCAATTTCCGCATCCGTAGCGGGATGCCAGTTTGCGGCCCGCTTCCGCCAGTTTCGGATCGTCCATAAACCCGGCATCACCGCTCGCCTCGCCCTTTCGCAGACTCACCAGATATGCCGCCACGTCACGCGATTCCTCCACGCTGAGCCGCAGCGACGGCATCACCGTCATGTTCTGCGCGCGCAGTGGCGTGCCGTCGTTCGGGCATCGGTCATGCTGCGGGTCGAAGGCGAACGGCAGCCCGCGCCGCGCATAATCCTCCGGCCCCAGATCGCGCTTCTCCCGCGCGCACCAGGGCCGGGTGCGCTCTCTCGGATTATGCACCCAGCGGACCAGATAATCGTAGCTGGCCTTTTCCCCTTCGCGCGCCAGGTTGGCGGCGAAACTTCCGCCCGCGCCGGGGCTGTTCTCCGCCGCCGAATGGCAGCCCAGGCAGCCGCGCGTTTCAAAGATCTCCCGGCCCCGCTGCGCATTCCCCGCGGGCTGTGCCGCCGGTGCGGGCCCGCTGAGCCCCGCCTGCCACACGAAGGCAGAAAGCGCGCGTACTTCCGCATCCGTAAGTCGGAAGTCCGGCATGCGCGTGCCGGGGCGGAATGCCTGCGGATCTTTCAGCCAGATCGGGACCCAGCTTTTCCGCAGTTTCAGCCGGACGTCTTTCAGGTTCGGCCCGTTCTCTTTGCGGTCCTGCAAAAGATACCGCTTCTCCTGGCTCAGTTCCGCCAGTTTTCCGGCGCGGCTGCTCATGCTCACCCGCAGTGTTTCAGAGAGCGCGTAGTGCCGTCGCGCTTCCTCATCGCCGGCCGCGGCGTCGCCCTGTTGGACTTCGCTTTCCATCCCGGCCTGTTCCCGCCGTTGCAATGCCTCCAGCCGACTGATCTCCTGCGTCACCGCCGCCAGCGCATCGGCGTCCCGGTCAAAACCCTCCTGCCGGTGACAGGCCGCGCAGCCCTTTTGCTGATAAAGGTCGCGGCCCTCGTTGAGCACAGGCGCATGCTCCAGCACTCTGTCGTTCGCGTGGCAGGCCACGCAGCCCGCCTCGGCATTGTCTTTATTGAACAGCGGCCACTGCCAGTTCACGCGCCCGTGCGCCTTGTCCACACTGGTTGTAGCCGCGCCATTGCCGTTGTGGCAGAGCGTGCAGCCAAACCGCTCGGGATCGTGCAGTTCCAGCAGCGCGGGGTTCGGGTGGCCGGCGAACACAGCGCGGTTCCCCATATCCGCGGCCGTCAGCGCTTTCAACCGAATTCCCAGATGGCAGGACTCGCAGCGGTCCACAATCTCCGCTTCCGGAACATAGATCTGCCGGATGCCGGGCGTGAAGCTCGCCGGTCTCTTCATGCGCGCCTGCCACAGCGCCGCGAAATCGCGCTGATAGCGCTTCCACGGACGTTGCGCGAACGCGTCATCATAGAGCGCCCAGCCCAGCGCCGCCAGCATCAGCAGCGTGCAGACCAGTATCGGCCCGCTGAGCGATTTTCCTGTGACCGGGTCCTGTTCCATCGGCGGCATCCGCTATATGTTGAACCACGGCGTGACCAGCACATACTTCACGCGCAGCAGCAGCCGCAGCGCGATCTTCGCCGGCACACCCGCCAGAATCGTGATCGCAAAGAACTGAAACGTGTAGTACTGCAGCGCGCTCGTCGCCCGGTAGATGCGGCGGTCGGTCTCTGAACGCGTCACCAGCCAGTGGATCAGCCGCCCGGCCCCCGCATAGAACAGCACAATCGCCACAAAGCCCGCCAGCGCCTTCGCCACGCCGTTGTGCAGGCCGATCAGGTCCGGCAGATCCCGCGTGGTCTCATAAACGGCCCGCGTGTGGTCCCACGTCTGGCCCGGCCAGAACCACACCCAGCCCGGTCCCCGGATGAACGTGCCCACCAGAATCGCGCCAATCCAGATCGCAAAACCCGCGCCGAACGCCCCCAGCGCCACACGCCTCTGCCGCAGCGTGTAATAACCGCTGCCCAGCGGACTCGCATCCAGATACGGAAACAGCATCAGCCCGATGAGGATCAGCACCGGCAGCGCCACGCCCGCGAACCACGGATCGAAGTAGACCAGCAATTCCTGCAGCCCCACAAAATACCAGGGCGCTTTGGCCGGGTTCATGGTCTGCCCCGGGTTCGCCGGGTCTTCCAGCGGCGCGTTGATGCAGAGCGACCACACCAGCAGCAGCAACGTCACAATCAGAGCCGCCAGAAATTCAATTCGCAGCAGATACGGCCAGACCTGCACCTCGCGCTCCCAGCCCTCTTCGTACGGCTGCGTTTTGCGATGCCGCCCGGGATCCGCTTCCACCTCCCGGATCAGCCGGTCATTCGCCCGCGCCTGCCGCAGCCCGTACCAGACGTAAAACGCAATCGCCAGAATCAGTCCGATAATCGGCACATTATCCGGCGTCGTGATGATCTCCCGCAACTGCCGCCAGTCGATCATGGGACCTCGCGCTCCAGCTTCACCGGCGCGGGGCCGGAGATCCCGCCGTCCTTCCGCACCCGCCAGAAGTGAACCGACATCAGCACCGCCGCCATCACCGGAATGCCGATGCAGTGCCAGATGTAGGCCCGCAGCAGCGCGTTCGAATCCACAATCGAACCGCCCAGCAGCGCGAATCGCAAATCATTCAACGCCGTCATGCCCATCTGTGGACCCAGCGGCCCCTCATGCCCCACCAGCGGCGTGGCCCGCGCCATGTTCGTGCCCACCGTCACCGCCCAGAAACCCAGCTGATCATCCGGCAGCAGATAGCCCGTGAACGAGAGCAGCAGCGTGAACGCCAGCAGTCCCACCCCCACCATCCAGTTGAACTCGCGCGGCTTCTTATACGACCCCGTCAGCAACACCCGCAGCATATGCAGCCACACCGTGATCACCATCAGATGCCCTGCCCACCGGTGCATATTTCGCAGCAGCCTGCCGAACGGTACATCGTGCTCCAGATAGAGGATGTCGCGGTACGCCTGAATCTTTGTCGGATGGTAATAGAACATCAGCAGAGCACCGGTAAACAGCAGCACCAGGAACAGGTAGAAGCTGATGCCGCCCATCCCCCAGGTGTAGCTGTAGCGCACCGCATCGCGATTGATCCGCGCCGGGTGCAGATGCAGGAACACGTTCGACACCACGGCCAGCGCGCGGGAACGCGTGTCCCGGCGGTCGTGTTTCACCCGGAAGACGGACTTCCAGAGCCGCGTCTTCTTCGGCTTCGTGAAGCTGGTTGTCAGCTCCTCCAGTGCCTCGCGCGGGTCTTTGCGGTCCGGTTCCATAGGCAGTTACAAAGCGATGTGAAAATCCTTCTTCGTTTCGAACTCGCAGCGGCCGCCCGGCGGGCATTGCGCCAGCCGGCTGGTGTCCACCACAATCAGCCCGTCCGCATCCAGTTCCACGCTCGCGCGGTCCATGGGACGGGGCGCGGGTCCTTCAAAATTACGGCCCTCGCTGTCATAGCCGCTGCCATGGCACGGGCACTTGAATTTGTTCTCCGCCTCCAGCCAGTTGGGCGTGCAGCCCAGGTGCGTGCATTTGGCATAGATGGCGAAAATGCGGTCCGGCTTTCGCACCACCCAGATGCCGTGGGATTGCCGGAACCGTTCGTCCACGCCCTGCGCAAAATCGGAGGGCGGCCCGATGCGGAATTTCGTGGCTGGTTCGAAGATCGCGCGGGGAAAGAAGAAGCGCGCGGTCATGGCCGCGCCGGCGCTCAGGAATGCCGCCAGCGCCGTCCAGACAGTTCGCCGCCGCAGTTTGTGCGGGTCGGGTTTGGCTTCGTCCGGGTCCTTCAAGCCAGTATTCTATACGGTGCGTCCACGCTTCCACTCCATGCCGCCCGCCTTCATTTATCCAAAACGGAAGCACGCTATCATCGGAGCATGTTCCCCGCGGGTGTGGACGTACTCTGGATCTCGCGCTACGACTACCGCAAGGGCTGGGTTCTCCGCCCGCACCACCACGAGTATTTTCAGATCATTCACTTTCTCAACGGGCGCGGCTCCTTTCGCCTCTGCGGCCGCGAGTATCTGCTTCGCGGCGGCGAGACGCTCCTCATCAAGCCCGGCGAACTGCACGAACTGCGCGCCGATTCCCTGATCTGCACCTTCGACGTGAAATTCGAGGTTGCCGACCCGCGCCTGCGCAAGCTTCTCGAAGACGCCGGCAACCTCGCCGAATGGCGCGAACCCGGCCTTGCGGCGCGCTTTGAAAGAATCCGCCACGAAGGGGAGAAGAAGCGGCCTTACTACCGTGAAGTCTGCGGTTCGCTGATGCAGGAAATGCTGTACCTGTACCTGCGCCGGCGTCACCCCGATACGGAGCTTTCCGCCGCCGCGCCGGTCTCCGACGTTCTGCCGCATGACGACCTTTTACTAAAGGCGAATTCCTTCCTCCGCGCCAACATGGGCCGTCAACTCACCGTTCGCCAGATCGCCCGCGAACTCGGCTGTTCAGACCGTTCGCTCCGCACCCATTTCCAGCGCAGTCTCGGCATCAGTCCGCTGGAACACCTGCATGCTTTCCGCATCGGCTATGCCAAGTCGCTGATCGAGTTTTCCCACTACTCACTGAAGGAAATCGCCGGTCTGTCGGGTTTCCAGAATGTACAGCACTTCAACCGCGTCTTCCGCGGCGTGGCCAAATGCACGCCCGCCGCCTGGCGCGACGAGTACCTGCGGGGCGTGCGCAAAGACATCGTCATCAACCCGACCTTCTCCAATCAGAACTGGACCACGCGGACAGACCTGTCCCAGGGCTAATTCGCCCGCCGTCCGCCGCGGCCGCCACCGGGCGCCGCCGGAGCCTCGTCCGCCTTGCCCGGAATAATCCCCAGGTCAGACCCGTCATACGGGCAATGATCGAATTCAAACGGATGCGCCCGCTGGCACACCGGGCAGTACTTCTTCACTTCCGGCAGCGGATGCACGGCCTTCGAACTCAGCCACTGCTCGCGCAGCGTCATCTGCGCCTTCGGGACCGGCTTTCCCGCCTTCTCAAACGTGACCACTTCGAGCGACGGCGATTCCGTCAACTCCAGTTCCAGATCCTTCTTTCCGCCCCGCGTCTCCACCTTCAGCTTCGCCTTGTCACCCGGCTTATGCCCATCCAGCCACTTCGTCAGCTCGGCTTCCGTCTTCAGCGTCTTGCCGTCGAACTCCGTGATCTTATCGCCCCGGTCCAGCCCTGCCCGATAGGCCGGGGAATCGCGCAGCACCGGGCCCGTAATATCCATGCCGCTGTCGGTCAGGTCATAGCGCAGGGAGCCCAGCCAGACATGCTTGCCCGGCCGCTTCCGCAACTCCAGCCCCACCGTCGCCAGCAGCTTTTCATAATCGAGCGGCTCTTTGCCCAGAATGTGCCGCCGGAAAATCTCGGCCGCGAAAGCCTTATCGCCCGTCGCATTCCCCAGCGCCGTCTGCAGATCGTCCAGCGTGTACGGCTTCTGCACGTCCGGATGTTCCTTCCACATCTGCCGCATCCAGTCGTCCAGACTCCTGCCCGGGAACTGATTGCGAATACGCAGGTCCACGCCCAGCGCCAAAGCCTCGCCGTAAATGTAATAGGAGATGAAAGTATTCTGCGTGTTCACCGGATCGTTGGCGGTCGCCGCGTCCACAAACGGCGCCTGCCTGGCCATCTCCACCACGTTGAATACCTCACGCCCCGGCGCGGTCAGCACCGCGTTCACCGCCCCGCCGATCGCCTGCGCAAACCGGTCAATGCTGCTCAGCCCCGCGCGCTTCAGAATCAGCGGTCCGTAGTAGTTCGTGAACCCTTCGGCAAACCACAGTTCACCCGACATATTCGCCCGCTCAAAATCAAACGGTTCCAGCGATTTCGGCCGGATGCGTTCCACATTCCACGAGTGGAAAAACTCGTGCGACACCGTCCCCACATTCAGCGCCGCGGCCTGCTTCAGCGACCGCGTGCCCGCAATCACCGTGGAATCGCGATGCTCCATCCCATCGCCCGACGCGTACGGAAGGTAATCGATCAGAAACGTGTAGTTGCCCCCGTCATACTTCGGAAACGCGCCCCACACGCCCTCCGCCTCCGTCACCACAGCCTTCGCCATGTTGGCGAACGCCGCCGCCTCTTCCTTTGTCCCCTTGTGATGCAGCGCCATCCGGAACTGCCGGTCTCCCACCGTCCACTCGTTCCAGTCATACGCGCTGATTTCCACCGGGCTGTCCATCATCATGTCCACATTCGGCGACGTGTAGCTGCCATCCGCCGCGGGAATCAGTTGCGTCGCAATCTTCCACTTCGACCCCTCTGTCTTCGACCCCTCCGGCAACAGGAACCGGAAGCTCATCGGGATCTTGTCCATCCCGTGCGCCCACACAAAAGTGGCGGGCATGTTCAGGTGCGCATGCGTCTCATCAATGCCGTCATACGTGCCATCGGCGCGGTCGCCGAACAGCGTGTATTCCACCACCACCGTCCCTTTGTGCCCGGTCACCTTCCACGAATAAGGGTCGGAGCGGCTCACTTCAAGCGGATGCCCTTCGCCGTCCGTCACCTTCACGCTGTACACGTTCTTGGCGAACTCATGCAGCGCATAGCGCCCGGGGGAAGACCGGCTCATCACCACATCCAGCACCGGCTGCTTCACGCCTGTGAACGTCGCCCGGACCTCCGCCTCATGGTGCGCGGCATTGGGGAAGCTGATTTCGTAGCGGATCTGCGGCTGTTGCGCGAAAGCGGCCTGGCAGAGTGCGAGCGCACCGCAGAGACGGAGGAGGAGGGTTGCTGTTTTCACGGTTTCAAGGGAGTATAGCAAGCAAATCCCGGCATCCCGCGGCTCATGGAGTTTGCCGGATTCCGCCTGATCGCTGGCGGAAGATCAGAACGGCGGTCCCTCCCCGTCTGCAGCTCCTGGTCGTCGGCCTTCAGGATCTTCGTGTCCCGTGCCGACCTCCCCCGAACTGGCCGCCGAAATCCTCGCCGCTTGCCCCTCGCCGGCGGCCCGCGCCTGGGAGATCAAGCGAAAACTGCTGGGAGAAGACCATCCCGATACCGCGCTCTCCTCCCAGGTGTTTGACCGCACCCTCGCGCCCAACCACCCGCACCGGCAACACTGCCGGCTGCTGCTCAAAAAACTGCTGCCCGAAAAACGGATCAGCTGTCAGCCCTGAATGGCGTTACGGCGTCGCCTGCCAGAAATGCGTATCCAGCACCTTCGGTGGCCCCGCCACTCCCTGAATCACGTCTGTCGAGATCACCACCTGCAGGTTCATCGTCTCCCAGCCCGCCGGCGCAACCGCCCGCAGTTTCTCCATATGCGCGGCGTCCGTCAGAAACTCCCCCGCTGCCTTCGTCCCCCACATCCCGATTCCCGCCACAATCACCGTAACCCGCTCTGTTTTCGGATCCTGCACCCGCGAAACAATCGCGTAATCCCGGTTCAGCTTCGCCACCGGCAGCGAAAAATCCACAGACCAGCCCTGTCGCTCCGGTCGGTTCCGGTCCCGAATCCGGGGCCAGTGGTCCGGTAATCCGTCGAACCCGAAGCGCAGCGTGTCGGTCAGCCGCAGTGTCCAGTCATTGTTATAACCCCCGATCAGCACCGTTGGCCCCGACTGCAAATCGCCGAAAGTCGTCTCCGCGCCCGTTCGCAGCCGGTACGGAATCCCCCGGCTTTGCAGCAGTCCCGTCAGTCTCGCCATCGTCGTGGCGGCGGCGAAACTCACCCGGTTGGTGTTGCGCGTATGGAGTTCGGAAACCGTCGCGCTCCCGGCGGCTTCCGGAGCCTCCCCGCCGGCCGCCAGCCTGTCCCCCACGCACAGCAGCACGGGACTCTTCGATGCCAGGACAGGCCCCCAGAACTGATCGAGCGCCGACTCACGGCTGACAAACTGAAAAAACAAACCCGCCAGAGCCGCAACCACAGCCACAGCTGACAGCAGTCGCCCACCGCTCACCCTTCTCGGTTTCGGCGCTTCCGCGACAGGCCTCACCTCTTCACTCGCATGCGCCGCTTCCGGAACCCGGAACTGCGGTACATACGAACCCGAAAGCATCTCGATCTTCAGCTCCCGCGCCTTCCCTGGCTCCTGGTAATACTGCGCCAGGCGTTTCCGAACCTCGCTGGCCGCGCTCCGCACAATGTGATCCGCCGCCGTATCGTAATCCGCGACGCGTCCGAACACCTCTACCCCGATGGTCCGCTCCTTAAGCACATCCCCCTGCCCGGCCAGCGTCTGCTCCACGCAATACTTCAGAAACGCCGTATACCGCTGGCTGTTCCGGAAGGCCGCGCTCTGCAGAACGCGCTCCAGTTGATCACGAATCGCGTGCGGGTCGGCCGTGTTCAAAGTCGCGCTCAAGGGGTTCCGCCCGTAGTCTATCAGGACCAGGACCGTCACAACTCCCCCGCGGGACGTCCTCTAACCCCATGAAAACAAGCCTCCTGCCGTCATGGACCGTCCCGGACTTGCCTCGCCACGCCGCAACCGCATAAATTGACGTTTCGCCCCGCCCGCGCAGGTGACAATCTATAACGTATGAACTTCACACGCAGAGACTTTGGAAAGCTCGCCCTTGCGACCCTTCCCGTCACCCTCCTCGCCAAGCCCAATTCAAAGTTCGGCGGTGTCCAGATCGGCGTGAACGCGCCCTACAGCTTCCACGGCATGCCCGGCGGACTCGAAGACGTTCTCAAAGACTGCACCGATCTCGGCCTGAGCGCGCTCGAACTCCGCTCCCAGCCCGTCGAACAGTTCCTCGGCGCGCCCACTTCCTACCCGGCCCCCCGCCAGCAGCCCGCCGGCGCGGCGGAGGCTGCCGCCGCGGCGCTGGAAAAATGGCGTCTCTCCGCTTCTCTCGACAAGTTCAAAGAGGTCCGGAAGAAATATGCTGACGCCGGCGTTGCCATTGAAATCGTGAAGTTCGACGGTGTCGACAAGATGAAGGACGAAGTCGTCGACTACGCGTTCGGCGTCGCCAAAGCCCTCGGAGCCAAAGCGCTCTCCTGCGAAATTCCCGTCAGCAAAACCAAATGGCTGGGTGAGTTCGCCGCCAAACACAAGTTCATGGTCGGCTACCACGGCCACGGCAACGTCACCAATCCGGAAGCCTTCGCTACCCCGGCCAGCTGGGAACGGGCCATGTCGTTCTCGAAGTACAACGGCATCAATCTGGATATCGGCCACTTCACCGCCGGCAACAGCACCTCGCCCATCCCGTTCATCAAACAATACGCTGATCGCATCACCCACATTCACCTCAAGGACCGCAAGCTCAACCAGGGTCCCAACACCCCGTGGGGCGAGGGTGACACGCCCATTAAAGACGTTCTGCAGCTGATGAAGAAGGAAAAGTACCACTTCCAGGCCACCATCGAGCTGGAATACACGGTGCCGCAGGGCTCCGACGTAATGAAGGAAATGGCGAAATGCGTGGAATTCTGTAAAAACGCGCTCGCGTAAAGGAGTTCATGAAGAGAAGAGAGTTTGCCCTCGCGGTCCTGACCGCCGCTGTTTGCCATGGCCAGATCCGGCCCGGCGGTTTGCCGAAGCTCGGCACGGTGGACGCGCGCTTTCAGTCGTATAACGTCGAAATGGTGGAAGTCACCGGCGGTCGCTTCTGGGCGCCCTACCGGCCCGACACCAAAAAGCCCGCGGAAGCGCCACCCGCCGCGGCCCTTTCGGCGCCAGCCATCGACCCCGCCGCGTTCCGCCAGCGCGAACCCATCAACCTGGCCAACCCGCGGCTGCGCAAACTCGCAGCCGCGCTGGGCCCCGCTTACGTTCGCGTCAGCGGCACCTGGGCAAACTCCACTTTCTTTCATGATTCCGATGCCCCCGCCCCCGCCGCTCCCCCGGCCGGTTTCGGCGGCGTTCTCACCCGCGCGCAGTGGCGCGGCGTGCTCGACTTCTCCAGGGCGGTCGACGCGAAACTCGTCACCTCCTTCGCCATCAGCGCCGGTGTCCGGGACGCGCAGGGAGTCTGGACGCCCTCGGAAGCCACCAAAATTCTGGCTGCCACCTGGTCCGCCGGTGGCTCCATCGCCGCCGCCGAATTCTTCAATGAACCCAACATTGCCGCCATGGGCGGCGCGCCCGCCGGTTACACCGCCGCAAGCTATGGCCGCGACTTCCAGGTCTTCCGTGCCTTCGCAAAGAAAGCCGCGCCGGAGATGACCATTCTGGGGCCCGGTTCCGTGGGTGAGGGAACCGGCATGAGCGGCATGGCCATGCTTTCCTCCACCGAGATGCTCAAGGCGGGCGGGGCCGATGTCGACGCCTATTCCTACCACTATTACGGCTCCGTTTCGAAGCGCTGCGCCTACATCGCGGCCATGAAACAGACCACGCCGGAAGCCGCGCTGTCCGCCGCCTGGCTCAACAAAACCGGTCAGGAAGCTACCTTTTACATCGGGCTGCGCGACCAGTATGAAGCCGGCAAACCCATCTGGCTTACCGAGACCGGCGAAACCGCCTGTGGCGGCAACCCCTGGGCGGCCGGCTTTCTCGATAGTTTCCGCTACCTGGATCAGCTGGGCCAGCTGGCGAAAAAGGGCGTGCAGGTGGTTGCCCACAACACTCTCGCCGCCAGTGACTACGCGCTGATTGACGAGGTCACCCTCACGCCCCGCCCCAACTACTGGGCCGCACTGCTGTGGCACCGCACCATGGGCTCCACCGTGCTCGACGCCGGCCCCTCGCCCGCCCCGGAAGTCCGCCTCTACGCCCACTGCCTCGCCGACAAACCCGGCGGCGTCGGTCTGCTCGCCATCAATACGGACCGTGGCGCGGAGCACGACCTCGATCTCCCCATCGGCTCCCAAACCTTCACGCTGACCGCCGCCAACCTCGAAGGCGGCCCCGTCCAGTTGAATGGCCGGGAACTGAAACTCGGCGCGAATGATGCCATTCCGGCGCTCAAAGGCCGGCCCGCCAAACCGGGCAAGCTGCCTCTGGCCCCCGCCAGCATTACCTTCCTCGCCGTCCCCTCGGCCGGCAATCCGGCCTGCAGGTAATTGCGCGAACACCTCACGGGGAACTCCACTGCTATCCTGAAATTTTGGAGTTCTCCTTACTTTGAACCGTATCGCTCTCGCTTTTAAAGCGTTTTTCTCGCTCCTCTTTTCCGGCACACTGCCGTCGGACCTGGTGTCTTCGCTCGGGCTCATCCTGAAGTCGGACATTCCCAAGCCCCCGCCGCCCAAACCGGAAGTGAAGCCCGAAGACGGCGCGCTGCAACTGCTCGGCATGCTCCAGCGCGACGCCCGCATGCTGGATTTCTTCATGGATGACATCGCTCCCTACTCCGACGAGCAGGTCGGCGCCGTCGTTCGTGACATCCACCAGCACACCCGCGAAATTCTGAATCGCCACTTCGCTCCCGCCGCCGTCATTGACGCCGTGGAAGGCACCCACGTCAAGTCGGATGGCGACGCCGCGAAGGTCCGCTTCATCGGCAACGTTCCGGCGTCCGGCAAGCCCTCCGGCGGTCTGCTGCAGCACAAAGGCTGGCGCGCCACCACGGTTTCCCTGCCGAAGCTCAACAACCGTCAGGATCTGATGATTCTGGCGCCGGCCGAGATCGAGGTCGAGTAAGGTTGTCGCAGTACGCAATCGGCATCGACCTCGGGACGACGAACAGCGCTCTCGCCTGGACGTCCGCGGCGGGGGTTCAGCTCCAGCCCATCCCGCAGCTCACCGCGGTCAACGAAATCAGCTCCGAACCTCTGCTGCCGTCGTTCCTCTACATCCCCGGGCCGGCCGATTTTCCGCCCGGGTCCGTCGCTCTGCCGTGGAATGATAATCCGCGGTACGTCGTCGGCAAGCTGGCCCAGCGCCGTGGCGCGGAAGTCTCCAGCCGCCTGGTCTCCTCGGCCAAGAGCTGGCTCTCCTACTCCGCCGTGGACCGCACCGCCGCCATGCTCCCCATCCGGGCAGCCGACGGCCTGCAGCGGATCTCGCCCGTCGACGCCTCCGCTGAATATCTGAAGCATCTCCGCGCCGCCTGGGATCACGAACACCCCACCGCGCCCTTCATCGACCAGGACATTCTGGTCACCGTCCCGGCCTCCTTCGACGCCATCGCCCGCGAACTCACCCAGCGCGCCGCCGAAGCCGCCGGCTACCGCAACCTCACCATGCTCGAAGAGCCCCAGGCCGCTTTTTACGCCTGGATTGAGCGCCATCCCGACTGGCGGCTTCGCGTCTCCAAAGGAGACCTCGTGCTCGTCGTCGATATCGGCGGCGGCACCACCGATTTCACCCTGATCTCCGTCACCGAACGCGATGGGGAACTCGAACTCGAACGCGTCGCCGTCGGCGAACACATCCTGCTGGGTGGCGATAACATCGATCTCGCGCTCGCCCACACCGTTTCCGCCGAACTCGCCGCTCACGGCACCAGGCTGGACGCTTTTCAGCTCCAGACCCTCTGGAACAACTGCCGTCTCGCAAAAGAACAACTGCTCCACCCGGATTCACCGGTGGACGAAGTTCCCGTCACCATCCTCGGCAAGGGCTCGAAGCTGTTCGGCGGCGCCATCAAAGCCGTCCTGCGCCGCGACCAGATTGAGCAGGTTCTCGAAAGCTTCCTGCCCCGCGTTTCCAGTACGGACATGCCGCACGGTGTCCGCCGCGCCGCCCTGCAGGAGATTGGCCTGCCTTACGCACAGGACGCCGCCATCACCCGGCACCTCGCGAAGTTCCTGCGCCAGAGCGCGGGCGGTCAGCTGGCCTGCCCCACGCATGTTCTGTTCAACGGCGGCGTGCTCCATGCCCCGTTCGTCCGCAACCGCATTCTGGAAGTGCTGAACTCCTGGCTCGCGGAAGCTGGCGCAAACCCCGTCCAGCCGCTCACCGGCGAAGATCTGATGCACGCCGTCGCGCGCGGCGCAGCCTATTATGGCGCGGCCCGGCGCGGCGAAGGCGTCCGCATTCGCGGCGGTATCGCCCGCTCCTACTACGTCGGCGTGGAATCCGCCATGCCCGCCGTGCCCGGCATCCCGGCGCCGCTCAAGGCCCTCACCGTCGCGCAGTTCGGCATCGAAGAGGGCACCTCCACCCGCATCCCGAATCGCGAGTTTGGTCTGATCGTCGGCCAGCCCGCCGAGTTTCGCTTCTTCTGCTCCGCCAGCCGCAAAGACGACGCGCCCGGCGAACTCATCGAAGATTTCGGCGACGACCTCGAAGAACTCTCGCCCGTCGAGGTCCGCCTCACCTCTTCGAATACAACGGCGGAAGGCCGCAATTCCGAAATCGTCCCCGTTTCCTTCGAAACCGTTATCACCGAAACCGGCATGTTGCAGCTCTGGTGCGTGGCCCGCGATGGCCAGCGCTGGAAGCTGGAGTTCAACGTCCGGGAAACCGTTTAGAGACTTCACCGTATGAAAGTCGGCATTGATTTAGGTACCACCAACTCCGCCCTTGCCTGGATCGATCCGGCGGACGCGGAAGACACCAGCTTTCCTCCCATCCACGTCTTCGACATCCCCCAGCCCGTCGCGGCCGGACGCGTCGAGGCCCGCCGCACGCTCCCCTCTTTCCTCTATCTCGACGAAGGTCAGCCCGTCGGCGCCTATGCCCGCGAGCAGGGTGCGATTGTGCCCACCCGCCTGGTCCACAGCGCCAAGTCCTGGCTTTCGAATCCCGACGTTGACCGCAACGCAAAAATCCTGCCGTGGGACGCCGGCGAAGGCGGCCGCGTCCTCTCCCCCGTCGAAGTCTCCGCGCGCCTCATC
>CAIUOG010000109.1 GCA_903900705.1 uncultured Acidobacteriia bacterium | reverse complement strand
GCCTGACGAATGAGATTGAAGTGATTCGCGGGTTTGCGGCGGACCTCCCGCTGATCCCCTGCGATGCGCGCGCTCTGAATCAGGCGTGGATGAGCCTGCTCGAAAATGCGCTCGATGCGATGCAGGGCCGGGGCAGACTGACGATCCGGACGCGGCTGGAACCGGACCGCGCCACGGTCGAAGTG
This sequence comes from uncultured Acidobacteriia bacterium, assembly GCA_903900705.1. GTDB lineage: Bacteria > Acidobacteriota > Terriglobia > Bryobacterales > Bryobacteraceae > BOG-234. The sequence continues at coordinate 12,941 of CAIUOG010000109.1, read as the reverse complement.
ATGGATAACGGACCGGGTATTCCGGAAAAGATCCGCAATAAGATCTTCGAACCGTTTTTCACCACCAAGCCGCCAGGCGCGGGAACAGGGTTGGGGCTCGACACGGTTTACCGAATTGCCCGGCTGCACAACGGCGACGTGACATTCGAATCGAAACCGGGCGAGACCACGTTTCGCGTGCGGCTGCCGATCCGCCGTCAATACGGTATCTGAGGGCTCCTGTATCTAGCTCCAGTATCTAAAAGGAATCAGGGATTCGCGCCCCACTGGCGGCGCAGATCCGCCACAAAGGCCTCCGGGTCCTTTACTTCCAGCAGCACATACGTGCCGGTTCGCGGAGGCAGCAGCACCAGACGTGGCGAGGAGGCCTGGTATAACCGGACCGTTTTGCCGCCGGAGACGCGGAACCAGCCGGACCGGTAGCGCGAATTCGCGAAACCGTTGGTCCGGAGGGTAGGTTTCCAGGCTTTGTCGGTGCGGAGATCGACGACCTGAACGTGATCGAGATCCACGTTGGCGCGCCGCAGCGTGAAGGGGTAGAAGTGGTCGGCGATGGCCAGCGTATCGCGGGTGACGGTGACGGCGGGAATTCCGGGGGAATACAGCAGGAGGCCGCCGACCAGGGCGAGCGCAAACCCGATGGCAACCAGCGCAGTGCGAACCTGCGAGCGAACCACGGAGCCAACGACCGGAGTAGCGGATACAAGGCCGGGTGTGGCGGGAGCGAGCGCACCAAGAGCCGATACGAAGCCGGCCACATCGTCCGGGCTGACCAGCACGGTCTGGCGGGCGGTGCGAACCACCACGAGCTTGCCCCGATCGGTCGCGTACCACTTGCAGACGCCCAGCTGACTGGTCCGGAACAAACCGTAGTAGCCAAACAGACCGCCGCTGCCCCAGAGACGGATGGCGCCGCGCAGGTCGTCACGGCCTGCCGCCCGCACTTCCAGCAGGTCATCCAAAGGGACCCGGACGCGGCCCACCAGGCGGCGGATTTCGAGCGAATCCGGCAAGGTTTCGTAACCCTGCGCGGAGAAGGCATAGCCGAGGAAAAGCAGGATGGCGTCCAGCGAGGCCACAATCCAGCTTCGGGTCACCGCCGCGACCCCGATGAGCAGGAGGCAAACCATCGCGGTAACAACTTTGGTGGTCCGGTCGTAACTGGCGCTCCAGGAATTCATGTGCCGATCCCGCTTTCCGTCGCGAAGCAACACGGGCTTAAAAATGTACATCAGGCTGCCCGTTACACTGAAATTATATGTTGGTGATCGGGTCAAGAGGCTCGCAGCTCGCCCTCTGGCAGGCAAACTATATTTCGGATCGGCTGAAGGCCCGCGGTGTGGAAACCCGCATCGAGATTATCCACACCAAGGGTGACAAGATTCTGGACGTCCCGCTGAGCAAAGTCGGGGGGAAAGGGCTCTTTACCAAGGAGATTGAGGAGGCGCTGCTCGACCGGCGCATCGATCTGGCGGTGCACAGCCTGAAGGACCTGCCGACGGAACTGCCCGAGGGGCTCACCATCGCCGCCATTCCGCAGCGCACTGAACCGCTGGATGCCATTGTGGGCGGTAAACTGCGAGATCTCAAGCTGGGAGCAAAGGTGGGCACCAGTTCCCTGCGGCGCATCGCGCAGTTGCGGCGCATCCGGCCGGATCTGGATATTCAGTCGATTCGCGGCAACGTCGATACGCGCATCGGCAAAGTGGAGAAGGGCGAGTACGACGCCATTATTCTGGCGGCAGCCGGATTGCGGCGTCTGGGCTGGGGCGACATCATCAGCGAAACGTTCCGGGCGGACGTTCTGCTGCCCGCGGTGGGCCAGGGCGCGCTCGCCATCGAGACGCTGCTGAGTGGCGACGGTTATGAAGCCTGCCGCGCGCTGGACGACCCCTGGATTCACTTTGCCATCACGGCGGAACGCGCCATGCTGGCAGAGTTGGGCGGCGGTTGCCAGGTGCCGATCGGCGCCTACGCCACGCTGGAAAACACGGAGCTCTTTCTGACGGGCGGAGTGTTTTCCCCCGATGGCAGCGAAATGATTCGTTACACGGCAACCGGAGACTGCACGCAAGCGGTGGAACTGGGCAAGAGTGTGGCGCAGGTTCTGCTGGACCGCGGGGCGGCCCGCATTCTCGCCGCCGTTACGCCACAGGAATAGAACAGCGCGCGCATGAAGAAGGTCTACCTGGTAGGCGCCGGCCCTGGCGATCCCGAACTGTTGACGCTCAAGGGTCGCCGTCTGCTCGAACAGGCCGATTGCATTCTTTACGACCATCTGGCCAGTTCGGACCTGCTGGATCTCGCCCCGGCGGCGGCGGAACGGATCTACGTCGGCAAGAAAAAGTCGAACCATTCCATGTCGCAGGAAGAGATCTGCGCGCTGCTGGTGGAAAAGGGCCGCCAGAATCGTCAGGTTGTCCGGCTGAAAGGCGGCGACCCGTTCATTTTCGGGCGCGGTGGCGAGGAAGCGGAAGCGCTGGTGGAGGCGGGGATTCCCTTTGAAGTGGTGCCCGGGGTGACGTCGCCGCTGGGTATCGCGGCCTACACGGGGGTGCCGCTCACGCACCGCGACCATACCTCGGTGGTCACGTTCATCACAGGCCATCAGGCCGACGGCATTGACTGGGGGAAGGTGGGAACGGCGGAAACCCTGGTGATCTTCATGGGGCTTTCGCAATTCGACAGCATTGCCGCGAAGATCATCGCCGCGGGCCGGGCCGGTTCCACACCCGCCATGGCGGTCCGCTGGGGTACGCGTCCGGATCAGGAAGTGATTACGGGGACGCTGGAGACCTTGCCGGCGCTGATCCATGCGGAAGGCATGAAGCCGCCCGCAACGATCGTGGTGGGAGACGTTGTCAGCCTGCGCGGCAGACTGAGCTGGTTTGAGAAACTGCCGCTGTTCGGCCAGAAGGTGGTGGTGACGCGCGCCCGCGACCAGGCCGGCACACTCTCGCGTCAGCTGCGGCAACTGGGCGCCGCGGTGGTGGAACTTCCGACCATTGAGATTGTGCCGGCCAGCGATTATGGCCCGCTGGACGCCGCGATAGCGAACCTCGGTTCATACGACTGGCTGATTTTCACCAGCGCGAACGGCGTGAAGTATTTCCTTGAACGGCTGGATGCGAGCGCGGCGGACCTGCGCGCCATCCGGGGGAAGATCTGCGCCATCGGCCCTGCCACGCGGGATGCGCTGGAGCAGTTCCACATCAAGGTAGATATTCTGGCGGCGCAGTATGTGGCGGAGGGTCTGCTGCGGGCGCTGGCCGATTTTTCTCTGGAAGGCGCGAAGGTACTGATCGCCCGAGCGGCCGTGGCGCGCGACGTTCTGCCCGATGAACTGCGCCGGCGTGGCGCGCGGGTAGACGTCTGCGAGGCGTACCGGACGATTCAGCCGGAAGGACTGGCCGAACGGGCGCGGGAGATCCTGGCGGCCAGGCCCGACTGGATCACCTTTACCAGTTCGTCCACCGTGGAAAATCTTGTCGCGGCGGCGGGCGCGGCGGCGGTGCGGAATGTCCGAACGGCCAGTATCGGGCCGATCACGAGCGCCACGCTGGAAAAAAATGACATCCCGGTGGGCGTGCAGGCATCTGTGTACACAGTTCCGGGTCTGGTGGAGCGCATTCTGAACTTTCAGGGGACAGGTATAATCGAACAGTGAAATCAGTAATCATCGGCGCGCTCGCTTTCGTGGCCCTGACGGGCTGCTCGAAGAACATCGACAACCTGGAAGCAGTGAAACAGGGAGTCATCAAGGACATCGCCAAGGGGGTAAGCGTTGGCTCCATGGACGTGAACGTGGCCTCCGTTTCCTTCCGCGGCAAAGAGGCGGATGCCGTCGTGACGTTTGCGCCCAAGGGCGGCAAGCCCATGATGAGCATGAACTACACGATGGAACGCAAGGGCGACGAATGGCATATCAAAGCTCGCGCCAGCGGCGACATCCAGAAGCATGCGGCACAGCAGGCTCCGGCGGCGGGTTCCGCCGGCGCGGCGCCGCCCATCAACGGAACGGAACCGCTGCCCCCGGGCCACCCGTCCATGCCGGGCGGAGGCCAGACCGCCGCTCCTCCCGCGGGCGGTGGTGATTCCAAGCTGCCCCCCGGCCACCCGCCGCTCGGCTCGCAGCAGTAGTCAGGCGCGATTGGAATGAAGGTTGCAATCCTCGGCGGCGGGCCCTCGGGCGCATTCGCCGCCGAACGTCTTGCCTCGGCGGGAGTCGAGACGGTTGTACTCGATGAGAAACTCGCCTGGGAGAAACCCTGCGGCGGCGGACTCACGTGGAAAGCATATTCTCAGTACCCATTCCTGCAGAATGGCGACTCGCCCAAAAAAGTTGTCACAGAGACCGTACTCGGCGCACCCGATTGCAAACCGGTCACCCTTGCGCTTGATCGCCCCATCCTGATTTACTCCCGGAAAGATCTGAATGGTCTGCTGCTCCGCCGGGCGGAGAAGGCCGGCGCGCAGGTGGAGAAAACGCGCGTCCTGCAGATGGATCGCACCGATGCCGGCTGGAACATTCGAACAAAATCCGGCGCATTTACGGCGGACTATTGCCTGGTCGCGACCGGAGCGAGGAATCCGCTGCGGGATTTCGGCACCGAACTGCTGCCTTCGGACACGATGACGGCGCTCGGCTACTACGTTCCGGGCGACAGGCCGCGCATCGATATTCAGTTTCTGCCGGGACTGGAAGGTTATATCTGGGTGTTCCCGCGCTGCGGACATCTTTCGGTGGGAATCTGCGGCGGCGGCAGCACGGCGGCGGAACTGCGGGTCCGGCTGGAACGCTACATGAAGGAGCAGGAGCTGCCGCTGGAGGGCGCCACGTTTTATGGTCACGTGCTGCCCAGCCTGGAGACCTCTTCCTGGGAGCGGAATCGCGTTTCCGGCGATGGCTGGGCGGCCATCGGGGATGCTGCCGGGCTGGTGGATCCCATTACCGGCGAGGGTCTCTATTACGCGATGCGTTCGGCGGACCTGGCGACCCAGGCTTTGCTGCAGGAAGCGCCCGCCCACGCGGGTGTGGCCTACCGCAAGGCGTTGCGCCACGACTTTATGCACGATCTGGAATTCGCCTCCAGCCTGGCTCACCGCGTCTATCACGGGTCCTTTCTGGGTGGCTCCATTACCAGCCGCATGGTGCAGTTTACCCGCCTCAGTCCACGTTTCCGCGGCCTGATGCAGGACCTTTTTGCGGGAACTCAGCCATATATTGGACTGAAACAACGTTTATTCCAGGGTTTGACCGGCAGCCTTGCCGAGATCGCTTTCAATCTGAGCCGCAATAAACTGCGGCAAACGCCGTAACCACTCCAAATCTTCACTTGACCTGCCAGCGGGTAACTTGTACGCTTAGGCGATTCGCGTTCCATCACGGTACCGAAAGGGATTATAAGTGAGAACCAATACAATTGCAGGAATACTAATCCTCTGCCTCGCGGTTTCCACGGCGTTTGCCGCTCCCCGCAACCGAATTCAGGGAAAAATCGACGGCCGCCTGACGCAGACCATCCGGGGCGGCGTGCACAGCCTGGCACAGCCGCAGTTTGACCAGGGCGCGGTGGAACCGGGCATGAATCTGGACCACGTCCAATTGGTTTTTCTTCCCTCCCCGGAGCAACAGGCCGACCTCGATCAGTTCCTGCTCGATCAGCAGAATCCTTCTTCCCCGAGTTACCACCAATGGCTGACGCCGGAACAATACGCGGATCGTTTTGGCCTGAGCGCCGGCGACCATTCGAAAATTGTGAGCTGGCTCACGGCCGAAGGCCTGACCGTGCAGGATACCTCGCGGGGACGCAACTTTATCGCGTTTGGCGGCAATGCCGGGAAGGTTTCGACGGCATTCAAGACTTCGATCCACCGGTATAAAGTGAACGGCGAGACGCACTTTGCCAATGCGACCGCTCCGTCGGTTCCGGCCGCGATTGCGGGCCTGGTGGGTGGCTTCCTCGGGATGAACGATTTCAATCCGAAATCCACCGTTCACTTTGCCGAAGTGGGTGACCCGAGTTTCACCTCCGGCGGCAGTCATTACCTGGCTCCTTCGGACTTCGCTACGATTTACAACCTGGCTCCGCTATACGCGGCGGGCATTGATGGCACGGGTCAAAGCATCGCGGTGGTGGGAGCTTCCGACATTGTGATCTCCGATATCCGGGCTTTTCGCAGCATTTTCGGGCTCCCGGCCAGCGACCCGAAGATCATTCAGTACGGCGCGAATCCGGGCATCAACGGCGCGCAGTTTGAGTCGAATCTGGATATTGAGTGGTCCGGCGCCGTTGCGCCGAAGGCCGCCATTACTTATGTGTTCGGCGCGAACGCCTTTACGGCATGGACGTACGCGGTGAACCAGAACGTGGCGCCCATCATCAGCATCAGCTTCGGCTACTGCGAGACCGACGACGCGCCCTATTTCCTCCGCACAATCGCGCAACAGGCCAACGCCCAGGGAATTACCATCCTCAACTCTTCAGGGGATTCCGGCGCGGGCAGTTGCAATTCGCAGGGCGGCATTCCGCTCTCCACCCATGGCAAGCTGCCGGCCTTCCCGGCGAACATGCCGGAAGTCACCGGCGTGGGCGGCACCATGTTCAATGAGGGCACGGGAAACTACTGGGCGGCCCGGAACGACAAGAGCAATGGCTCGGCGCTTTCCTACATTCCGGAAGCAGTCTGGAACGAAAGCAGCTTTGCCAGTGGACTGCTGGCCGGTGGTGGCGGCGCGAGCCGTTTCTTCCCCAAACCCACCTGGCAGACCGGGCCCGGCGTGCCGGCGGATGGGGCGCGTGACGTACCGGATATTTCGTTGAGCGCCGCGCTGCATGATGGCTACCTGGTGACTTACAACAGCACGTCCAACCTCTATGTGAGCGGCGGCACTTCGGCCTCCTCGCCTTCAATGGCCGGCATTCTGGCGCTGCTGAATCAGTACACGGTGTCGAAGGGTTTCCAGAAGACGCCCGGCCTGGGGAACATTAATCCCCAGCTCTACCGTCTGGCGCAGACCACGCCCGCGGCGTTCCACGACGTGACGAGCGGCGACAACATTGTGCCCTGCGCCCAGGGCAGCGCGGATTGCCTGACCGGCTCCTATGGCTATGCGGCGGGGCCGGGCTACGATCTTGCTTCCGGCCTGGGGTCCGTGGACGCCAACGTGTTTGTCACCTCCTGGAATTCGCCAGCCAGTCCGGTTTCCGTGATGGTGACCAGCAATACCGCGAAGGCGACGGTGAATGACATGGTGACGCTGACGGCGAACGTTTCCGCCGCACAGGGCACGCCGACGGGCACCGTTTCCTTTGCGAAACAGGGCGGGGGGACTTCCACCGGAACGCCGCTTGGTTCCGCCTCTCTCAGCGCCGCGGGCGGCGCCCAGACGGCCAGCATTACGGTGGCGGCGTGGATGCTGGGAACCGGGACTGATACGGTAATCGCGTCTTATTCCGGCGACGGCGCGTTCAGCGCGGGCGCGGCCAGCGTCAAGGTGCAGGTGACGTTGCCGACCACGCCGGACACTTCCGCCATCGTGCCCAGCGTGACGAATCCGGTTTACCAGCTGAAGCAATTCGATAGCGAGCCGCCCACCTGGCAGGCCACCGTGGTGCTGACCGAAACTGCCGGAGTGGCCGCGGCCATTACGGGCTTCACGATTGACGGCGTGGCGCAGCCGCTGGCGACGACTTTCCCCTCGACAAACATTCCGCCAAAGGGTTCAATCACGACAACCGTGCTGTTCCGCAACCTCACGGTACCGGCGAGTAAAGTGCTTGGCTTCACCGGCACGGACGTCAGCGGACAGACCTGGACCCGCCAGGTGACGGTGCAGTTCCTGGGTCAACACGTGGAGGTGACTTATGGCTTCGACGCGCAGGGCACGCCGCTGGTGGTGCAACAGAATCCGGCAGCGCCCCCTTCGTGCCAGTGGCAACAGCAGGTTCACTTCGATGAAACCTCGGGCAATCCGATGCAGATGGTTCTTCTGTATCAGGGTTCGGTCAATATCTCCAGCCAGATACCGGCGATCTTCGGCACCAGCCGGATGGCGCCGTTGGGTTCGATGACCGGCACGCTCTGCTGGACGAATCCGGTGATCCCCTCCACCGATGTGGTGTTCGCGGAATTCAGCGTCAATGGCGTGCTGACATCGGACGTTATTCACATCGGCTTTACAGGCCCCGCGCCCACTCCGGTGCAGCTTTCGGTGTCGCCCGCGTCGGTGACGCTGAAGCCGCCCACGATTCCGAACTTCACCCCGGTATCGACATTCGCGGTCAATCTGTCCGACAAAACGCAGCAATGGACGGCCACGGTATTCCCGGCGAACCGGACCACGAGCTGGCTGCAGTTGTCGCAGTCAGCAGGCACGGGACCGGCTACGATCTCCGTGCAGGCCAATCCGGCGGGATTTGAACCGGGCGCATACAAGGCGACGATCGTAATTCAGTCGCCCAATTCGACGCCGCAGTTCGTCTCGATTCCTGTGATGTGGGTGAACGGCGCGCTCGGCGGGCCGCAGATCACCTCGGTGGGGAACGCGCTTTCCTTCGTACCCGGCACGGCGGCGCCTGGCTCGCTGATGGCGGTTTACGGTTCCGGACTTGCCAACACCACGCAAAGTGCGCTGACGCTGCCGCTGGACATCTCCATGGCCGGGGTGTCGGCCACGGTGAATGGCTGGCCCGCACCGCTGCTTTACGCGTCGCCAACGCAGCTGAACTTACAGGTGCCGTTTGAAGCGGGCGCCGGACCGGCGGTGCTGAGCGTGAACAACAACGGGCAGGTGGGTGGCTACCTGTTCCAGGTGGCTCCGTCAGCGCCGGGCATTCTCTCGGACGGTAAAGGCGGGATACTCGGGGCGGTTTCGGTGAAGCCCGGCGGCTATGCCAGCCTGTATTTCACCGGCGCCGGCGATGTGACGACGGCACTGCCGACGGGCATCCCGGTTCCCACCGGCACGCGATCAGGCTTCCCGACGCCGTACCTGCCGGTCAACGTGACGGTGGGCGGAACACCGGCGCTTACCCAGTTCCTGGGCGTGACGCCTGGCGTGATCGGGCTGACGCAGATCAACTTCGTGGTGCCACCGGGAACCGCCGCCGGTTCGCAGCCGGTGACGGTCACGGTGAACGGCGTCACCAGCCTGCCGGCGAATCTGACGGTAGTCGCGCCATAGCGGACAGCGGGCCGGTTCCACAGGGACCCGGCCCGCGTTTTTCAGGCGAACCGGATGGTTCGCGTTTCCCCTCTTTTCAACCGAACCGACTCCGGACCCGCCACTTTCTGTCCCGCGGGCGCACGCAACCGGAATACTCCCGCTGAACCGGCCCGCAGTGTGGCTTCCTTCGCGCGACCATTTCCCCAGACCAGATCCACCGTGACGTTGCCGCGCGCCCGCAGCCCCATCATGCTGCCGGAGGCCCAGGCAGTCGGCAGCGCGGGCAGGAAATGCAGTTCGCCCGCATGGCTCTGCAGCAGCATCTCCGCGATGGCCGCTGTTGCGCCGAAATTGCCGTCAATCTGGAAGATCCACGAAGTGCCTGCCGGATGGGTATCGAAAAGGTTCGGGCCGGTACTGTGCTTCAGCAGGGCGACCAGGGATTCGTAGGCCTTCCCGCCGTCGGCCAGGCGCGCCCAGAAGCCGATGGCCCACGCGCGGCTCCAGCCGGTATATGCGCCCCCCGCCGCCAGACGGCGTTCGAGCGAAATGCGGGCCGCTTTGGCCAGGTCCGGCGTACCCCGCGGCGTGATCTCCGCACCCGGATAGAGCGGATACATGTGGGACATGTGGCGCTGACCGGGCTGCGGCTCGTCGAAATCCTTCGACCATTCCTGCAATTGCCCAAAACGGCCCACCTGATAAGGGAGCAGCTTCGCGCGGGCCTTTTCGAGCTTCGCGCGGAATTCCGCTTCCACGCCGAGAATGCGGCTGCTTTCGATGCAGCTGGTGAACAGTTCTTTGATGAGCGCGATATCCATGGTGCAGCCCGCGCTGACCTCGGCATTCCTGCCCTGCGGCGTCCGGAAGTTGTTTTCCGTCGAGACGGACGGGCAGGTGGTGAGATGCCCGGTTTTGTCTTCGATCAGCCAGTCCAGACAGAACTCGGCGGACCCTTTCATGACGGGCCACGCGCGGTTCTTCAGGAATGCCTGGTCACCGGTGAAGCGGTAATGCTCCCAGAGATGCGCGCAAAGCCACGGCCCGCTCATCTGCCAGTTTGCCCAGGTGGGCGAGCCGCCGCCGTAGCTGCCCACCGGACCGGTTTGCCTCCAGAGGTCCACATTGTGGTGTGACACCCAGCCGTTCGCGCCGTAGTTCACCTGCGCGGTCTTGCGGCCATTGCGGGCCACGCCCTCCACCAGATCGAACAGTGGCTCGTGGCACTCGCTCAGATTGCAGGTTTCGGCGGGCCAGTAGTTCATCTGGGTGTTGATATTCACGGTCCAGTTGGAACTCCAGGGCGGGCGAACCTGATCGCTCCAGATGCCCTGCAGATTGGCGGGCTGCGTACCGGGGCGGGAACTGGCAATCAGCAGGTAACGGCCGTAATGGAAGTAGAGTGCGAGAAGCCCGTCGTCTTTAGCGGCGTCGAAGGCTTTGAGGCGTTCGTCGGTTGGCAGGCTGGATGATTTTCCCGCCAGTTGCAGCACGGTGCGCCGGAACAGCTTCTGGTGATCCGCCACATGCCGTTCGCGCAATTGAGTCCACGTGAAGCGCAGCGCGGCATCCAGTTGTTTCCGGCAGATCTCGCCGATCTCCGCGGCGGACAGATCCGGATCCCGGTCAAAACCCCGGTAGCCGGTTGCCGCCACCAGCAGGAGAGTCGCCGACTTCGCGCCGGTGACGCGCAGCTTCGAACCCTCGGCGCGGACTTCCCCGCCCTCCGGGATCACACGCAGGCGGGCTTCGAAACGCATGCCGTTACCCTCGGCGTCGTCATAGAGAATCGGGTTGTCCGACCGGACATAATTCGGCTCACTGTGGGACGGGGCTTTGCCGGTGAGGCGGAGCGTGGGGGCTCCGTTGATCACCCCGGCCACGGTGGTCGCGTAGAGCGCACTGTCCAGGGTGATGGTGAAGTCGGTGATGGTGAAGTCGGAGACGGTGAAATCACCGCCGGTGATTCGCATTACGATCACCTGATCCGGGGCGGAGGAAAACACTTCCCGCGAGTGCGCGCCGTTCGTCACGCGCGCGATGGCGCTGTCGAGATCCAGTTCCCGCCGGCAGCCGCTGCGTTCTCCCGCGTCTTCAAATTCAATGAGCAGATTTCCCAGAGGCTCATAGGCTTCGTTGTACGGCCCCTGCATTTTCTTCATCACGGCATCGGCCGCGGTGTAGTTTTCGTCATCCAGCACCAGACGCCGCACCTCGGCGAGGTGCGTTTTGGCCTCGGGATTGTTCCACTCTTTGGGACGGCCGGACCACAGGCAGTCATGGTTCAGCTGCAGGCGTTCGTTCTTCACGCCGCCGAAGACCATGGCGCCCAGACGGCCATTGCCGACGGGCAGCGCGTCCGTCCATTTCTCCGCCGGCTTGTCGAACCAGATGGTGGTTTCCGCTGTTTTGTTCTCCGCCGCCAAGGCAGCTTCCGCAGCCGCCGCCACCGCCGGAATCGAGCCGATAAACTGTCGTCTTGTGAAGCTCATCTGACCTCCCGAATCCGCACGTTGCGAAACATCACCGTCGAAAACCGGTCATGCAGCTGCAGCCCGATGGGCCCTACTTTTGACCGCGCCGGGTCTCCCGCCGACTGCGAGGCCAGTTCGCCATTCAGGCGGACGGTGATCATGCCGGAGCGCGACTCGATATCCAGGCTGTTCCAGTCCATGTGGCGCAGCAGACCGGTCTTCGCCGATTCGAACAGATAGACGCTGCCGGTGGGGTACTTCTCCTTGTCGTCATCAATGATCTGCAACTCATAACCGATGTGCGCCGGGGTACTTTTCACCGCGCCGGCCAGTTCCGGATGGACGCTGTCCGGCTCATTGATGGCGTAATGCGCGCGCGAAAGATCGCGAATGGAAACGCCACTATTGCCGCCCGCGGGCAGCCAGAATTCCACATGCAGATCGAACTCCGCATAATCGTTCCGCTTCGTATAGAGCCACGCCTGGGGATTGATCCAGCTGCGAAAAGTATTCTTCGCGAGAGGCCACGGACCGGCGGGGTCGGGATGGGTCCGCTGGCCGAGGAGAGTGCCGTCTTTCATCACAGTCCAGGTGCATTCGCCGCGCGGCTCCCAGCCATCCAGATCCTTCCCGTTGAACATGGCTTTCCAGCCCAGCCCGGCGGGCAGCGTGACCTTGCCGGTGGCGGCCCATTCCGCGCCGCGCGCCAGCAGGGTTTGAAACCACACGTCATCCAGATTCGGATTGGCTTCGTTTTTCCAGGTATGCCCCAGCATGGTGGTGTAGACGCGGCCCTTGCCGTACGGGTGCAGCCAGTCCATCGGCTCGCCCTGATGGGAGACTTCTGAGAAAGCATAGGTGAGCACGGTGAGGCCCTGCGCGGGGCCATGCTGGCCGTGCGTGAGTTGCTCAGAGGCGTGCGTCCAGTGCGGCGGCAGGCCTTTTGTGACCGGGTTCTCTTTGTCCAGCACAAACACGTCAAAATCATGGCGGGGACCATGCCCCGGAGCAAGGCCGGCGCCTTTCGGAATCGTCACCACTTTGTCGTTCACGACGGCGAGGCCCGGGCCGAAGCTCTTCTCCCGCCAGCCCAGCCCGATCATGTCGTTATAAGCGGGCCAGTTCAGAAACGCATTGTTCGCGGCATGGAAGACCACCAGACCGCCACCGCCCGAAACATACTTTGCCAGTTCCGCTTCCTGCGCCGGCAGCCAGCGCCGGCCGTCCGCCAGATGGCCGCCGTTGAAATTGTTGATCACGACGTCATAACCAGCGAGGGGCTTCCACTCGGGATAGGT
>CAIUOG010000108.1 GCA_903900705.1 uncultured Acidobacteriia bacterium | reverse complement strand
TCTCCCGGCCAGCGGCGCTGACCGGGAAATCGCTATTTAGCGGACTTGGCGGCGATCTTCCGCTCCATCGCAGCCATCAGGCGCGAATGGACGTCATCGGGAATCGAACAGGTCTTCATCCCTTTATAGACAGAGATCGTCTTCTTCGTTGTGTCGCAGATCACCCAGCAGTTCGGGCACTCCGCGATATGCTTTTCCAGCTTGGCGCGGATCTCAATGTCTGTTTTCTCGTCGAGGAAATCGCTCAGTTCGGCGAGGAATTCTTTACATGTAAGCAAAGGCGTCATCTCCTTTGCGTTTGAAGAAACGCGTGAGTTTGTCGCGCAGCTGCAGGCGTGCCCGCAGCAGGCGGCTTTTTACGGCCGGAACGGTCAGGTCGAGAACTTCGGCGGTCTCTTCGGTCGAAAGGCCATCCACATCCCGAAGCGTGAAAACGGTTTTATAGATCGGCGCGAGTCCGTCAATCGCTTCGTTCAGAATCCCCTGCAGCTCATCCTGCGAGTACTGCACTTCGGGATCCGGATCCCACGCGGCGATCTCCCGCGCCACAGTATCCTCACCCGTGTCAATCTGCTCGTCGAGCGAAACCGAGCGGTCCGTCTTCCGTTTCCGCAGCTTCATCAGCGCCTGATTGACGGCGATTCGGACGATCCAGGTGTAGAACTTCGAGTTGCCCTGGAACTGATCCAGGTGCTCGTAAGCTTTTAAGAATGCTTCCTGCAGCACGTCTTCGGCATCTTCCCGGTTTTGCGTGATGTTCATCGCAAGCCGGAAGATTTTGCCTTCGTACTGCCGAATCAATGCGGAGAAGGCGGAACTGTCACCCTCGCGGGCGCGGTTGACCAGTTCCAGTTCGGCCTTCGCCTCTTCTGAAAGTTCGGTCGCCGCTGGTGCCGGTCCCAATGTAACGCTTTCCGTGGCCATGTTGCGCGATTCCCTATTTTCCCATGATGCGTCCATCGTATTCATTACGTACGGACCACAATGGCAGATGTTCGATGAAGCACCTGTTATTCCAGACGCACCGAAGAAAGTATTTCTTCCCCCAATCGAACTTCCCGCAAACAAACCGGCTCCGGAAGCGAGTCCTCCACTGGAGGTCTGGAGCATCATATCGCTCCCTTGGATGTAACACGGTTGGAAAGGTTTCGGGGATTACGTGTGTTTTCTAAGGTTTGGCTTCCTGCCGCTCCCAGTTCTTCAGCACCCGCAGAATGTACTCCCTGGTCTCCCGGTAGGGCGGCACTCCGTGATATTTTTCCACCGCCCCCGGCCCGGCGTTGTACGCCGCCAGCGCCAGCAGCACCTGATCCGGATTGCTCTCATACTTCGCCAGCAGTTCGCGCAGGTACTGCGCTCCGCCATCCGCATTCTGCTTCGGATCTTTCGGATCCACGCCCAGCACCTGCGCGGTGCCCGGCATCAGTTGCATCAGTCCGATCGCGCCCTTGGGCGACAGCGCCGCCGTCTGGAAGCCGGATTCCGCTTTCATCACGCTCCGCACGAACGCGGCCGGCAGCCGGAATTTCTCCGCCGCCGCATTTGCCAGATCCACCGGAGTCAGCGGCTTCGGAACCACGACCGCCGGCGTCGGCGTCGCCGCCGCAACCACCGGAACGGGCGCGATTTTCTCCGGCGTCGTTAACGCCGCGTCCGGCTCAAATTCCCGCACCGCCCCGAGCCCGATTTCCGTCATACCGCCATTCGAGTACAGCCGCACCTTGTCGCCGTCGATTTCGTGCCGGTCCGCATGCAGCGCAAAACCAGTCCGCAGCACCACAGTTTCGCCCGCGCGCGCCATCCCTGCCGCCGGTATCAGCAGCACTAAGGCGGTCCCGATAAGATGAAGAATTACCTTCATGCCCGAAAAAAGAGTGACGAATCTGGAGTGCAGTGTGTGCACCCGAATCTACGAAGCCGGCAAAGTCTGGAACCTCTGTGAGTGTGGCGGACCGCTGCTTGTCCGGTATGATCTCGCCCTGCTCAAAGAATCCTGGTCCCGGGAGGCTCTGGCTTCCGCGCCCAACTCCATGTGGCGCTATGCTCCGGCGCTGCCCGTCACCGACCCCGCTCATATTGTCTCACTCGGCGAAGGCATGACGCCGCTGCTTCCCGCCCACCGCACCGGCAAACGGATCGGCGCGAACCGCCTCCTCATCAAAGACGAGGGGCTGAACCCCACCGGTTCCTTCAAAGCGCGCGGCCTTTCGTGCGCCGTTTCCATGTGCGTGGAACTCGGCCTGAGCCGCCTCGCCATCCCCTCCGCCGGCAACGCCGCCAGCGCCCTCGCAGCCTACGCCGCCGCCGCGCGGATTGAAGCCCACATCTTCATGCCGCGGGACGTGCCGCAGTCCAACTTCATCGAATGCAAAGCCTACGGCGCGAAGGTCAATCTCATCGACGGTCTGATCAGCGATTGCGGCCGCATTGTGGGCGAGCGCAAACACGCGGAAGGCTGGTTTGAAATCTCCACGCTCAAAGAGCCCTATCGGATCGAAGGCAAAAAGACGATGGGCTATGAAGTGGCCGAGCAGCTCAACTGGGAACTCCCGGATGCCATCTTCTATCCCACCGGTGGCGGCGTCGGCATGATCGGCATGTGGAAGGCCTTCCACGAGATGGAAGCGATGGGCTGGATCGGCCCGAAGCGCCCCAAAATGATCGCCGTCCAGGCCGCCGGCTGCCAGCCCATTGTGCGCGCCCTCGAAGAAGGCGCGGAGGTCAGCCGCTTCTGGGACGGCGCTTCCACCGTGGCCAGCGGTCTGCGCGTTCCCAAGCCGCTCGGTGACCGCCTCAGCCTCCGGGCTGTCCGCGAAAGCCATGGCGCCGCCATCGCTGTTTCGGATGACGAACTGGTGGATGCCGGCATCCGTCTGGCGGAAGAAGAGGGCATGTTCGCTGCCCCCGAAGGCGCCGCCTGCGTGGCCGCCGCCGAACGGCTCATCCGCGAAGGCTTCCTCAAGGCCGACGAAAAGCTGGTGATCTACAACACCGGTTCCGGCCTCAAGTATCTCGAAGCCTATTCGACGCGCTTCCCCCGCCTCGCCGGCGGCGAAACCGATAAGCTGGGCGGCCTCATCACCCCGCGATGAAGTTCTTCCGCAGGTGGCTCTTCCGGTTCGCGGCCGCGCTGGGCTGCCTGCACATTCTCATCGTCATCACCCCCGTCCTCGGCTGGTGGACTCACACGCTCAGCGCGCCCTGGGCTGCCGATGACGGCGATACGCTCATCGTCCTCGGCAGTGACTCCGGCAACGCCGGGATGGTCGGCCTCGCCTCCTACTGGCGCTGCTTCACCGCCACCCTGCTCTGGCGCTCCGGCCACTTTCAGCGCCTGGTCGTCAGTGGCGTCGATGCCGCCATCCCGATGCGCGACTTCCTGGTTTCCCAGGGCATCCCCTCAGACCGCATCCTGGTCGAAAACGCAGCCGTCTCCACCCGTGAAAACGCGCTCTTTGTCCGCCCGCTGCTCCCCGCTCATCCTGGCCGGGTGATCTTGCTCACCAGCGACTATCACTCCCGCCGCGCCCTCGCCGTTTTTCGCAAAGCGGGCATCGAAGCGACGGCCCTGCCCAGTCCGGACGCGGGCAAACGCATCAACCACTGGCTGCAGCGCTGGGAAGTCTTCTGGGATCTGAGCCTCGAAACCATCAAAACGCTCTACTACCGGATACACGGCTGGACCTGACCCACGCCGCTCACTTCACGGAGTCGTCAGCGCGGTTTTCAGCAGCGTGTAATTCCGGTTTCCAGCCGCCGTCTCCAGCAGCTTCCGCAGGTTCTCGTAATCCTTCCGCAGTTCCCCCTCCGGCGTCGGGACTCCCTCCACTTCTGCCAGAAACTGCGCAATCTGTTCCCGCGTGGCCACCAGAGCGCCGGACCCGAAGCTGAATTCCAGCCGGCCACCGGCCAACTCCTCGCCCCCGTCCATCAGATCCGCAAACCATTCGGAACGGCTCGTCAGCCACGGCTCAAACCTGCCCACCTCCTGCATCGGATTGCAGCCCGTGCCGTGCGGCACACAAAGTGGCTGGATCAGCAGTCCGCACAACTCCCGCATTGTCTGCTCACTGGGCTTGTACCCGGCATCCGGACCGATTGAATCAATCCAGTGCTCGCAATCATCCTGCGCCGGCAGAGGACGCTCGGCCTCCTTCCGCAGTTCCGGCAGCAGGCCGCGCACCTCGCGCAGCAGTTCCACCACGCCCCTGGGGTCAAACTCGCGCGCGTACTGCCGCAGCGCCGGGGCCACCATCCGGTCGTAAGGCGGCAGATCGAACAGGCAGATGTAGGTCTTTTCCACTACTGCTTTCTGGCTTTGAACTCGCCCGTAACCCCGTCAATGCTCGCGATCACGATAGACCCCGCCATATCCTTCTCACCATGCAGCGTCCCCTGGTACGTGCAGTTGAAACTCTGGTCCGCAAAAAGATAAATGAACGAGATCCGGAAAACTCCCTCGTCAAATGAGCCCGCGGCCGCGGCCTCAGGAAACTGCGTGCCCTTGCAGGAACCGGAAACAGCCTTTCCGCTCTGCCGCAGCCTGCACTCCACCGTGTCTTTGGCGCCGAGGAAATTCGTTTCAAACGTCCATTTGCCGGTCACTTCCGCCGCAAACGCAGACGAGGAGCAAAGGGCGAGCAATACCAGAAACCACTTCATGACAACAACAGTTTAGCCTGACCCGCCGCGCTCCCGCCAACCCCCCGGCGAGTGCATAATAAAACTTGCCTGCCACTGAAACCAACGTCCTCTCTGTGAATGGACAGTTCATAACGGAAGCGGAAATCCGCGCGGAGATGGCGGCCATCCGGGCCTATCGCGAAAGCGGCGGCCCTGAACTTTCCCTCGAAGAACACCTGCAACTGCGCGATGAAGCCCTCGATACTCTCATCGAACGCGCCATGCTCTATCAGGAAGCCCGCCGCCTCGGGCTTTCCCCCACGCCGGAAGAGATCGCCGCCGTCGCCGCCACGCTCGCGCCTCCCGCTTATAACGGTGATGGCTGCCGCGCCGGCACGGACCCCGATATCCTCAGCGCCGAGGCCGAACGCAAGCTGATCTTCGAACGCCTGCTCGCCCACTGGACCCGCAACGTAAAGCCGCCCAAATCGACTGAGGTCCGCGACTATCACCGCGCCCACGCCAAAGATTTCTGGCGTCCGGAAAGCATCCACGCCGCCCATATCGTGAAGCATGCCGAACAGGGCGATTCCGCCGCCAACCGGACACTGCTCGACCAGGTTCGCGAACGCCTTCTCGCCGGCGAGGACTTCGACGCCCTGGCCGCCCAGTTCTCCGATTGCCCCGAAAAATCCGGTGATCTCGGCTTCTTTCATCGCGGCGTGATGGTGGAAGAATTCGATACCGCCGTGTTCGACATGCCGCTCAACCAGTACACGCCGGTCTTTGAAACCCCCTTCGGCCTGCACATCGCCGTCGTGCGCGAGCGCCGCCCGGAAGGCCCCATCCCGCTCTCCGAAGTGGCGGCGGAAATCGGGGACGGTCTTCACCGCGGCAAGCAGGATCGTGAGGTCGGACGCCGCCTCGAAGCGCTCCGCAAGATGGCGAAGGTGGAGGTATTGTCCTGAGCTCCGATCCCTTCCGCCTGCTGCCCTGTTGCGCCCCGCTCAAGTCACGCGCTGTTCAGCTCGAAAATTCCCGCGCCGCCTCGGCCGAACGCATCCGCGCCAATCAAGGCTCCGCCTCGGATATGTTGCGCCTCGATGGCGGCCGTTTTCTGATGGGCAGTGAAGACTCCGATTCCGTCAAGGCGGATGGCGAAGGCCCTGTGCGCCCCGTCACGGTCGACCCCTTCTACCTTGATCGCCACACCGTCACCAACGAACAGTTCTCCGAATTCGTCCGCGCCACTGAATACAAGACCGAAGCCGAACGCTTCGGCTGGTCCTTCGTCTTCCACACCCACGTGAGGGGTATCAACCACGTGAGGGGTAGCAACAAAGACGGCGGTGAAGCGCTCATCCACCCGGCGGGCCTGCGCTGGTGGCTGAAGATTGACGGCGCGGACTGGGCTCACCCCGAAGGCCCCGATAGTTCCGTGGCCACCCGCGCCAACTATCCCGTGGTCCACATTTCCTGGGCGGACGCCATGTCCTATGCCAACTGGGCCGGTAAACGCCTGCCCACCGAGGCCGAATGGGAGTTCGCCGCGCGCGGCGGGCTGGAGGCCAAACGCTTCCCCTGGGGCGACGAACTCACACCCGGCGGCAAACATCTCTGCAACGTCTGGCAGGGCTCTTTTCCGGATTCCGATCTTGCCGAGGACGGCTACTCCGCCCCCGCGCCCGTCGACGCCTATCCCGAAAACGGCTTCGGCCTCCAGGTCATCACCGGCAACACCTGGGAATGGTGCTCGGACTGGTTTTCGCCCGACTACCACCTGCACTCCACACGCCTCAACCCCGTCGGTCCGGCCATCGGCAACCGGCGCGCCATGCGCGGCGGCTCGTACCTCTGCCACGCGTCTTACTGTAATCGCTACCGCGTCGGCGCGCGAACCTCCAACACGCCCGATTCCTCCACCACCAACCTCAGCTTTCGCTGCGCGATGGATGTCTGAAAGAGCGCTTAGTGGTCCCGCACCCGCAGCCCCAGGTAACCGCCATGATGCCGCAGTCCGAAATCCTGCCGTGAAAACCCCTTCAGCTCCATCAGCGTCAGGGCGAGCGCATCGCTGATCGCCATCATCACCACGATGCTCGCGGTCGGCGTCAGCCCGTGCGGACAAGGCTCGTGAATAATCCCCATGTCCAGCACGATATCGCTCAGTTCCCGCAGTTCCGAATCCGGGTGCGACGTGATGCCGACCACCGTCTTCAGCCCCAGGTGACGGCCCAGTTCCAGCATCTCGATCACTTCCCGCGTCTTCCCGCTGGTGGAAAACGCCACAATGCAGTCGTCCGGACCCACCAGCCCCAGATCTCCGTGCGCGGCCTCGCCCGGATGCACGTAAGACGCCGGAGTGCCTGTTGAGCAGAGCGTGGAGGCAAACTTCCGCGCCACATGGCCGGCCTTTCCCATGCCGCTCGTCAGAACCTTGCCGCCGCAGTCCCGCAGCGCCAGGACCGCCCGCTCGAATTCGGGGGTGACGCTGACGGCGGCCAGAGCCTCGGCCTCCGCCCGGATAATCTCAGAAACCCGCTGCTGAATATTCACTCGAACCGTCTGTTCCAACCGTTCACTCAAAAAGATCGCCACCCAGATACTTCAGTCCCGTGTCGCAAGCCACAGTGACCACCGTCTTACCCGAGCCCAGTTCCTGTGCCAGTGCCACCGCGGCCGCTACATTCAGCGCGCTCGACGTGCCCGCGAGAATCCCTTCTTCCTTCGCCAGCCGCCGCGCCATCACCCGGGCTTCCCCCTCATCAATCGCGCGGATTTCGTCATATCCGCCTTCGCGGAGATGCGGCGGCCAGAATCCCACCCCGATTCCTTCCACCCGGTGCGACCCCGGCTGACCCTTCGTCAGGACCGGTGACGATGCCGGTTCCAGAGCCACCAGTCTCGCCCCGCAGCCAGCCGCCCGGAAGGCTGCCGATACCCCGCTCAGCATCCCGGCCGTCCCCACCGCGCCGCAAAACGCGGCGATCTCCGGCCCCACCTGCCGCAGAATCTCTTCCCCGATCGGCTGATACCCCACGATCGAGTCCTCATTGTTCATCTGATCGGTGTAGAAAGTATTCGGTTCCGCCGCCCGCCGCGCGATCTCCGCCTTGAACCGGTTGAACAGGTCGAGCGTAATCTTCCCTCCCTCGCTCGTCAGGATCGTAAGGTCGGCCCCGAAAGCCCGCATGGTCTGTAGTTTTTCCCTGGCGAAGGCGTCGGAAGAGAGTGGCCGGAATGTATAGCCCTTCACGGCGCACACCATCGCGATGGAAGATCCCGTGCTGCCACCGGTGTATTCGATCACCGTCATGCCGGGCCGCAGAGTCCCGCGCTTCTCCGCCTCTTCGATCATGGCGAGCGCCATGCGGTCTTTGTAAGAGCCGGTCGGGTTGTAGTATTCCAGCTTGACGAAAACATCCGCCGCACCCGCCGGAACCACGCGACGAAGCTGTACCACCGGCGTGTTGCCAATCGCATCGAGAACGGTGCGGGCCATAGCGACTCCCCGCTGTTTTACTCCCCGCATGTATTACTCGTCGATCAGCGCCACGCAGCCAATCGAAATCAGCAAGCCCCTCGGCAGCGGAACCTGCTGTGTCATCCGGGCGGGCGGTTTCTCGGAAAAGAACTCCTCAAACAGCTGGTTCACCATCGGAAGGTCCGACATGGCGGCCACGGAAATCGTGGTGTTTACCACCAGTCCGAACCGGCTGCCCCCGGCCGCGAGAACGGCGCCCAGATTCGAAAACGCCTGCCGCGCCTGCGCCGCAAAAGTTTCCGGTGCGGTCCCGGTTGCCGGATCCAGTCCTGGTTGTCCGGAGACAAAAAGGAACCCGTTCGCCCGGACGGCCTGTGAGTATGGCCCCAGAGCCTTCAGCCCGGGTACTTCCACCACTTCGTGCCGCACCTCAGTTGACCCGGGCCGGTCCTGGCTCAATTCCCATGCGCTTTGCCTCCTGATGCGCGGCCGTGCGAATCGCCGCCAGTGGATTCGGCGCAATCTTCCACTTCTGCATGCGGATGGCTTCCATCACGCCAGGAGCCATCTGCGGGGGCATGTTGACGATCTTCTCCACGAACTCCAGGAACTCGGGCGAGTCCTGCGCCATCTGACTGGCCGCTTCGATCTCGGCATGGAACGGAGGCTTCTGTACGCGCCGGCCCGGCACGTAGTCCTTCACTGGGGGTATCGTCGGCCCGCGGTTCGCCGCGAAACGACTCGCGGCGGCCCGGCTACCCTTTCCCGGCTTCACCTAAGACGCCTGCTCTTTCACTTTCAGCTGCGCGCGGTTCTCGTCGATGAACTGCTTGATTTCATCGGACAGAGACAGCAGCTTCATCCATTGTTCCTGGTAAAGCGTCACGGGGAAGCGGCCCAGTCCGTAAACCGACACGGCGCCCTTTTCGCTCACCTTCATGGAAATCGCACTGTTCTTCTTCTGTTTCAGCAGTTCGTTCTCGGCCTTCAATGCTTTAAGTTGCGCGAGGAGATCTTCTTCAGCCATATGGTTCATTCTGCCAGAACACAAGTCCCGGCGCACTAGCCTGCCCCTCGACAGGGATTTCCCCTTGTCTCAAACGTCCCGGAAATGGACCAAGCCTACCGGTGTGTGACACTGAACAACCATGAGGGTCTTCTTCGCTTTCCTGCTTCTCTCCGGCGTCCTGGCCGCCCAGCGGAACGACGTCAAATCCCACACGCTTCCCAACGGACTCAAGGTCCTGATCCAGGAAGATCACAACATCCCCAACGTCGCGTTGTACTTCTTCTACACCATCGGCTCCCGTAACGAACGTCCCGGCATCACAGGTATTTCTCACTTCTTCGAACACATGATGTTCAACGGCGCGCAGAAATACGGTCCCAAACAGTTCGATAACGAAATGGAAAAGGCCGGCGGCAACAACAACGCCTATACCTCGAACGATGTCACGGTCTATACCGACTGGTTTCCCAACACCGCCCTCGAACTCATGTTCGACATGGAAGCCGACCGCATGCGCAATCTCGCGTTCGATCCGAAAATCATCGAGTCCGAACGCGGCGTGGTCTATTCCGAACGGCGCACCTCCGTCGACAACAACAACACCGGCATTCTCTACGAACAACTGCGCGCCGCCGCCTTCACCGCGCACCCCTACCACTGGCCCGTAGTCGGCTGGCCGTCCGACATCGAAGGCTGGACCATGGACGACCTCCGCGCCCACTACAAGACCGGCTACGCGCCCAACAACTGCGTCATGGTGGTGGTGGGAGATGTCACCGAAGCGCAGGTCCTCGCGCTCTCAAAGAAGTATCTCGAACCGATCCCCCGTCAGCCGCCCCCGCCGCCGGTCCGTACCAAAGAGCCGGAGCAGCAGGGTGAGCGCCGCGTCACAGTCCGGAAACGCGCCCAACTGCCCATCCAACTGGTCGGCTTCCATACGCCGGATGCGAAGAACCCGGACACCATCGTTCTCGATGTCATCGATGCGCTCCTCACCTCCGGCCAGAGTTCCCGCCTCTACAGCCGCCTCGTCGACCGCGAACAGCTCGCGCTCAACGTTGGTGCGCGCGCCGAACATTCTCTCGACCCCGGTCTCTTCTATTTCTCCATCAATCCCCGCACCGGCATAGACCCCGCCCGTACCGAAAAGGCGCTCTTCGGGGAACTCGATCATCTCCGCACCACCGACGTTCCGGACGCCGAACTCCGCAAGGCCAAAAATCAGCTCCTCACCCAGCACTACAAGCAGTTGAAAACCATCGCAGGCCGCGCCAACCTGCTGGGTACTTATGAGGTTTTCGAAGGCGATTACCAAAAGCTTTTCACCAGTGACCGCGACATTGAAGCCGTTACTCCCGCCGACGTGAAACGCGTCGCCGCGAAGTATTTCTCCGAAACCAACCGCACCGTGGCAACCCTCATTCCGGAGGCAAAGTAAATGAACCGCGCCTTACTCGTTCTCTCCGCCGCTCTCGCTCTCAGCGGCCTCAGCCTCGGCGCGGAAGTCCGGCTGCCGAAATACACGCGCGAAGTGCTTCCCAACGGTGTCGTCGTCTACCTGCTTCCCAAACCCGGCGTTCCTCTGGTCAACTTCCGCATCCTCGTGAAGGGCGGCGCGGAATCCGACCCCGCCGGCCTCGCCGGACTCTCCCTCACCACCGCACAACTGCTCCGCTCCGGCACTCCCACCCGCTCCGCCGAACAGTTCTCCACCCAGCTCGACGGGCTCGGCGGCTCCTTCATCGCCAACGCCAACGAGCAATACACTTTCGTGGGCGCTGAATTCCTCCGCAAAGACCTCGAAGCCGGCCTCGAACTCACAGCCGACGCACTGCTTCACCCTTCCTTTCCCGAAGCCGAGGTGAAGAAGGTCCTGTCGCGCGGCATCGATGGCGCGAAGGCTGCGAAAGACAACCCGCAGGCCGCGATCCGTCAATATTTCCGGGCCTTTTTCTATGGCCCCGCCCACCCGTACGGCCACCCTGCCCAGGAGGCGTCTCTCACCCGCATCACCCGTGACAATATTGCGGAATACGCTGCCCGCGCCTACGTGGGCCGCAACACCGTCGTGATCGTAGCCGGGGACTTCGACCCCGCCACCGCAGCCTCCGCCGTCCGGAAAGCCTTCAGCCCCCTCCCTGCCGGAACCGCCTGGCAATGGGCCGCCAATGCCCGGCCTGCCCCCGGTGGCCGCTTGCTGCTGATCGATAAGCCCGACGCTACCCAAACCTACTTCGAGATCGCCATGCCCGGCATCAGCCGCACCGATCCCGACCGCACCGCGCTCCGCCTCATCAACACCCTCTTCGGCGGACGCTTCACCTCCATGCTGAACGATGCGCTCCGCGTCAACAGTGGCCTCACCTATGGGGCGAACTCCGTCGTGGAACTCAATCGCCTGCCCGGCGCCATCACCATCAGTACCTACACCCGCACCGAAACCACGGAAAAGGCCATGGATATGGCGCTCGACATCCTGAAGACCCTCAACCAGAAGGGCATCACCCCGGAACAACTCGCTTCGGCCAAAGCCTACGTCAAGGGAACCTACCCCACCCAGGCTCTCGAAACCCCGGACCAGCTTGCCACCATCCTGGGCGATATGGAGATCTACGGACTCAATCGCGGCGAGGTTGACGACCTCTTCTCTCAAATCGACGCCGTAACCGCAGATCGCGCCAATGCGCTTATCCGGAAGTGGTTCCGGCCCGAAGACCTCACCTTCGTGGTCCTGGGAAATGCCGCCAAAATCCGCGATTCCGTAAAGAAATACGCGCCTTCCGTTAAAGAAGTCAAAGTCTCCGAACCGGGGTATGGAAATTAGAGGCTCTCGCCTCCCGGACCGCTATCGCTTTTCGGTGATCTGTTTGAGCCGTTCGAAGAGCCACGCCCGGGCGATCGCCACATCCCGGCCCGCCACCCGCTCCGGCACCTGCATCAGCCCGCCAATCGTTTCCGGCTGCAGCCCCGCGAAGAAGTGCAGCTGGAACGCCGTGCAGCCCCGCTCGCTGATCTCGTGCAGTTCATCCAGCAGGTCGTCCACGTGTAGCATGTCGACGCCTGTCTTCCGCATCACCGAAACCATCTCGCCCACACCAGGCTTGAAGGCATTGATCGGAATCACGCCCTCCTGTTCGGCCTCCGCATAGCGCACCAGATTCCGCCGCAGCGTGCGCGCGGCCTCCAGCACCTGTTCGCCTTCCGGGGTCAGCTCAAAAGGGATTGGATCTTCAGATGGATCTTCGTTCGAAAACATGTTGCTCAAACCTCCAGTATCTCGCGGCCGGCACCACGTGGCGTACCCGGCGGCGGGAGCCATAAGCGAAGATCGGATTTGGACGCTTACTCCTCGTTCCGGCTGCGCGACTACCGGCTGTTGCTTGCCGGCGCTTTCCTCTCCAACTTCGGCCTGCAGATGCTCTCCCTGGCCGTGAGCTGGGATCTCTACACGCAGACGCGCTCCGCCCTCGTGCTGGGTAACGTCGGCCTCGTCCAGGTCGCGCCCTTCGTCTTTCTCTCGCTCTTCGCGGGCCACTTTGCGGACCGGCATGACCGGCGGGGCATCATGGTGCTCACCCAGGCCCTCTACCTTTCCGTCTCCCTGCTGCTCGTCTTCAGCAACCATTCCGTCCCGGTCATCTATTCCTGTCTCTTTCTCACCGCCGTGGCCCGCACCTTCCAGGGGCCGGCGCGCGGTGCGATTCTCCCCCGCATCGTGCCGAAAGAGGCCATCGGGAACGCTGTCACCTGGAACAGCAGTGCCCAGGAAATCGCCAACGTCAGCGGCCCCGCGCTCGCCGGCTTTCTCCTGGCCGTTACCGGCAGCCGAACCATCTACCTCCTCCAGTTCGGCTTCGCCCTGCTGACCCTGCTCTGCTTCGCCGGAATCCGCAGCCGCGCTCCGGAACCAGCGCCCGGCACGCCTCGCCACCACGGCTCTCTTCTCGATGGACTCCGTTTCGTGCGGGCGAACAAGCTCATCCTCTCCGCCGTCTCGCTCGATCTTTTCGGCGTCCTCTTCGGCGGCGCAACCGCGCTGCTGCCCATCTTCGCGGTGGACATTCTGCATGCCGGCCCCGGCGCTCTCGGCTGGCTGCGCGCCGCGCCCTCGGTTGGCGCGGTCCTGATGGCCGTCACCATGGCGCACCTGCCCCGGATTCAACGGGCCGGTCGCGCGCTCCTCATCGCCGTCACAGGCTTCGGCCTCGCCACCATCGGCTTCGGCCTCTCCCGCAACCTCTGGCTCTCGCTCGCCATGCTGGTTCTCACCGGCGTCTTCGACAACGTGAGCGTTGTACTGCGCCACTCGCTCCTGCAGACCCGCACGCCGGACCGTCTGCGCGGGCGCGTCCTCGCCGTCAACAACATCTTCATCAGTTGTTCGAACCAGCTGGGCGCGGTGGAATCGGGCTGGACTGCCGCATGGCTCGGTCCCGTCACCAGTGTCTGGGGCGGGGGACTGGCTACCCTCGCCATCGCCGCGCTTTGCCTCTTCCTCTCGCCGGCTCTGCGGAAGTGGAAGCAGTAAGACTTAAATCGCTACGGCCAGGTTCCGGCCTTCTGAGCGCGCCCGGTAGAGTGCCCGGTCCACCGCCTCCACCATCTGCGCCGCATCAGACCCCGGCGTCCATTCCACCACCCCGAACGCCGCCGTCACTTTGAAAGGGGTAGTCGTTCCGAACGTGCGCTCCGCCAGTCGCCCGCGGATCCGCTCGGCCACGCGAACAGCCTCTTCGCGCTCCGTCTCCGGCAACACGAACACGAACTGATCGCCATCGATGCGCCCCGCCAGATCCCTCGACCGGAGTTCGCCCCGCATAATGTGCCCGATCGCCTCCAGCACTTCGTCACCAGCAGCCCGCCCGTACCGCTCATTCACTTCCCGGAACCGGTCCACATCCAGCATGCACAGCGCGGCCGGAACATGCTCCATCGCAGCCCGCCGCAGCACCCCGTTCAGCTTCAGCGTGAAATGCCGCCGGTTGGCCAGCCCCGTCAGCGCATCGTAGTTCGCCTGATACGCCAGCTTCTCCTGCGTCGCCTTGCGTGCCGTAACATCCTGCGCGATGCCGACAATCCGCGTCACCATCCCCTGCGCATTTCGTTCAAACGGCGTGTCGCGCGTCGCCAGCCAGACCCACTGCCCGTCCGCATGCATCGCCCGATACTCAATCCGCCGGACCTCGCCGTCCAGCGCATTCCGCAGGCAATCGCGGTGCTTCCGGATCAGCGGCGCGTCATCGGGATGGAAGTGCTTTGCCCCCTCGTTCAGGTACCGGTCCATCTCTTCGGTCTGATAACCCAGCACCGCCGTCAGTTCGCGGTTGCAATAAATCGTGCGGCGCTCTTCCAGATCGAAGACATACAGGATGCCCGGCGTCGTTGCCGCGATCCGCTCCACGAACCCCCGGCTCTTCTGCAGTTCGAACTCGGCGCGCTTGCGCTCCGTGATGTCCCGCGCAATGCCCTGGAAGCCAATGACCTTGCCGTCCCTCTCCAGCAGTTGCACATTCTGTCCCACCCAGCGTTCCCGGCCATGCCCGTCAATCGCGGGGAATTCGAGGTAGGTGGTCTGCCGGTGGCGCGCAAACTGCCGCAGATAAAACCGCTGCACCTCCCGGCGCTTGTCGTGCCGGACCAGTTTCAGGTAAGACCGCGCAATCACTTCACGCTCGGTGAAGTGCAGCATGCTGAGAAAGCTTTCATTCCAGAACGTGAAGCGCCCCTCGCAGTCCACGCGGAAAATCATATCGCCTGCCATCTCCACAACCTGGCGATACTGCTCTTCCCGCGCGGCCAGCGCCTTCTCCGCCGCCGTCCGCTTCTTCCCGTCGCTCACCGCGCGCAGCGCCGCAAACAGGGTCATCAGGAACGAAAGAATAGAAGCCACTTCGAACAAACGCCGTGCCAGCCCCGCGATCTCCCGCTGCCGCCACATCCGGATATCGAACAGCCGCTTCTCCTCGGCATGCATCGCGCTCAGGATCTCCGTTACCCGCGCACCTTTCGTCAGCGCGCCACGCTCCGCCAGCACCGCGGCGAAGCCCTGCCCGTTACCCGTTGCCATGGCCGCCGCCATCGCGTCTTCGCGGACCCGCGCCAGTTCCTGCAGCCGCAGGCTCTGCTTTTCTTCTCTGGGATTGTCCGTGGTCAGACGGTGGATTTCGGAGGTTTCGGCCACGATCCGGCTCAGGTGTTCCCGAAGCTGTTCCGTGCCCTGCGAAGTGAAGTTGACGCTCAGCAGGCGCGCGGCGGAATCCAGCTCACGGGAATCCCGCGCCAGATCCTCCAGCCGCCCCATCAGGTCGTAGGTATGCGTGACCCACGCCACACTGGTTTCCCAGGCGTAAGTATGAATCACCGCCGCGATGCCCACGCCCAGCAGCAGAGCAAACGCCGCGCCGAAACCCGCTTTGGTCAGTACACTACCCAAGCTACGATCTTGCGGCGGATGCCAATGCCGCCGCAAGTCATCAGAGGTAAACGAAGTTCGCTAACTTTAGACTAATAACCAGCCCCGACCTTGGCCGCCGGCGCTGCTGCGGGCGCTGCCGCGGGCGCCGCTTTCGGCGCGGGCAACACCACAATCTCCGTGCGCTGGAAAGCAAACTTCCTGCCCGTCTCATCAATCAGATTGATCTGGCAGGTATACCGCCCGGCCGCCAGTTGCGCCAGCGGCGCCTGGAACCGCACCGGCAGCGTCTGTCCCCGCTTCGGGATAAACGAATCGAGGCGTACCGGTTCAGACTCAAAGCTCTTCGTCTTACCGCGGATGAACGACAACGTTGCCGCCACGCTGGGCTTCTGCGCCGCATCCAGACCCGGATCGTAAACCTCCAGATACACGTAAAGGTTCTGGTCTTTCCGGAAGACGTGCGTAATGCTCGGCACCAGCTTCTGTCCGTCCTGTACCAGCGGATCCGCTTCCAGGACCTTCTTCTTCTCCACCGACGCGATCGATTCCGTAATTGGCTGACGCTGGCTGCTCCAGATCACTGAACTCGTCTTCAGCAGTGCGGGTTTATCCGGAGCCAGATCCGGGATCACGAATTTCGTCTCGTAAGTCCCCATCTTGCCCGTCTCATTCTCACGCGCGAGGAATTTCAGAGTATAAGTGCCGGGTGGCACCGTGAAGCCAGTCCCGTAAGCGATCGGGTGAGACGTCAGTTGCGCCGCCGTCTGTTCCGCCAGCTTAATCGTGATGCCGTCCCGCACCACGCCCACCAGCTTGGTGTGGTCGTCCCGCAGTTGCCCGATGAATTCCAGCTCCGTGTGCGAGTTGCCTTTGCTCTTGGCCAGCGCGATCTCCGCACCCGGAATCTTGATCGAAAACGGCACGTAGTAGCGGTCCCGCGCCAGCCGGAAGTAATTCAGCTCGCCGCTCACAGAAAGATCCGTCAGCGGATCGCCCAGCATCAAAGCCTGTTCCAGCTGATTCTCTTTGTCGGTGGAGTTGAACTTCTTAAAGTCCTTATCGCCGAAATAGCCGCTCTTATAATCCAGTTTCGCCTGAATGTTGTTGTTCAGCTTTACCGTCACGCGCCGGTACTTGCCATCCGTCTTACCGTTGGAACTGTAATAGCCCAGAATGTAATAGCTGCTGATGTCGTCGCGGGCTTTCTGCATGCCCAGCGAGAGATCGTTGTCATCCACAAACAGCCGTCCGCCCGTATCGGACGCGAGGGTCGAAAGCGTCTCCTGAGAATTATCCCGGCTCGCGCTCCGGGCTGACACATTGGCGCCGGTAAACGAACTCGCGCCGCGCCCGCCCGCCGAACTTGCATCCCCCGCCGGCGCCGTGGCCACCAGGCCGCGCGCGTCGATCGGATAAAACGCCACGTTCGCCCGCTTTGCCGCATTCACGGCGCTCTCCAGCTGCGCCTGGTTATCGTGCCCGGATTGTTCAATTCCCGCCGAGAAATACAGCAGTGCCTTCTTCTCCGGGAAAGCCGCCAGCAGCTTCGCCGCCGATTCCAGCGTCGCCAGCTTCCGGTCGTTGTTGAAGATGTTGAATTCCGTCTCATCGGCCACAAACGCGTCGCCGTTGTCTTCACCCGCCGTATCGTCGCCATTGCCGCCCGCCGCGGCCAGTTCGCTCGCCACACCAATGTGGAAGCCCTTCACCACTTCTTCGAGGCGGTCCTTATCGTCCGTGAAATCCTGTTCGATCTTCAGCGGCCCCGTGCCCGCCGTCAGAATCTCCACCAGATCCGCCGGCTTCATCTGCTCGCGAATGAACTGCAGCGCCGATGTCTGCGCGCGCGACTGCTCCGGCACGCCCATCGTGCTGAAATCGAACAACAGCGCCACCAGACGACGATCCTGGAACCGGATAATCGGCTTCGGCTTCCCCGCCGGCAATCCCGCCGCGGGCTTCGGCTCAGCGGCCGCCACACCGGTCGCCGGCGCAGGCTTCACTTCCTTCACCGCCGGAACCGCGGGCAGTGGTTCGTCGGAGTCCAGCTTCTGGAACTCGAAGACCGACACGGCCTGCGGCTTCCCATCTTCCAGAATCGTGAAGTCGCCCTTCTTCAGCCCGGGCATCACCTTTCCGGACTTGTCCTTCACGCTCACGTCGATCACCACAAGGTTCGCCTGCGACGTGAAGGTCACAGTGTCCTGCGCATTGCCTGCGGGCATCAGCAGGAAGAGTGCGGGTACTACGGCAAAGTGTTTTTTCAGTCGCATTAGAAATTGAACCTCAGTTGTGCGTTCATCGTGCGCATCCCTGCCGCGCCCGTCGGCAGGCCCGCATTGATCGAGCCAATCACCGTCCCGATAGCCGTCACGTTTACGTGATTGATCGGGTTCGTCGAATTCACCGTGAAAGTCAGCGTATGCTTCTCACGGATCCGGAACGTCCGGAAGACCGAAGCATTCAGAGAGAAGTTCGGAATGCCGGGAATCGTGTTGCGCCCCGCATTGCCATAAGTGCCGGAAACGGGCACCGTGAACGCCGCCGGATTGAAGTAGCCCACGCCATTCGATACCGGCAGCCCCGTTGCCTGCGCCCGTGCACCGCCCGTGATGCCGGTGCCCGATGGGTCACCCGTTACCGTCGCGGTAAACGTGCTGCCGGACGTCGCCGTCGCCGACCCGTTCAGCGTCCAGCCGCGAATCGCATGCCAGCGCCACGAGGTCCGGTCCGCACCCACCGGGGACTGAATCTGATAATTCGCGTTAAAGCGGTGTCGCTGATCGTTATTCGAAAGCGCCCGCTCCGCCCGGATGTCATTCACAATCTGCACCACGCCTCCACCCAGCGTCGACGTATCGTCAATCGCCTTCGACAAAACGTAGGTCAGATTGAAGCTGCGGTTCCGCGCCATCCGCCGCATCAAAGAAACCTGCGCGGCATTGTAAATCGAATTGCCCACAGACGTGTCCAGGTTGAAGGTCGAGGCATACGGAATCGCCAGACGCTGCTGCGTGGTCAGCGAAGAGCCGCCCAGCGGCGCGCGGTTCGGGCTCTCCAGCACGTCCAGATGCGTGCCCTTCGTGCCCTGATAGCCCAGCTGAATCACGTAATTGCGCGCAAACGTGTACTGCATCGAATAGTTCCAGGACTGCGCGTAGGCCGGCTTGTAGTCGCGGGCCACCGCGAACGTATTCGTGATGGTCTGCGCGGCAATGCCGTTGAAGCCGCTCTCCAGTGACAGCGGATTCGCGGGGCTGGTCGTGGTGCTGATGGCCCGCACAAACGGCGGTTCCAGCCCCAGCCGGTTCGCAAAGCCGCCGTAAACACCGCCTGTGTAATAAATGCCGTAACCCGCGCGGATCACCAGTTGCCTCGCCTTGAACGGCTTCCAGGCAATGCCCTCACGGGGGGAGAACAGCAGGTAGCGCGGCTGAATCAGCCCCTGCGGATAATACCCGCCCGAAAACGTGCCGCTGGAATTCGGCGTCACCACGGACACGCCCGTATAGCCTGGCGCAACATCCAGATTGGCCATCCGGTTGTTCTTTTCCGTAAACGGTCCGAAGTATTCCCAGCGCAGCCCGGTAATGAATGAGAGGCCATTGCGCGCCCGGAAGTCATCCGACACATAAGCGTTGATCGCGGTCTCGCGGAAGTAGAAGCTGTTGTTGCCGTTCAGATATTGGTTGACCGAAGACGAATACGGCTTATCCAGCAGCAGGTCCGCGATATCCGAACCGGTGCCTGTCACCGGCAGCCCGTTGGCCCCCAGCTGTTCTGTGGCGATACCGGTAAAGCTGAACGAGCCGCGCGCATTCGCGTTCGTCAGAATATTGTTCTGGCGGCGCTGATAGTT
>CAIUOG010000107.1 GCA_903900705.1 uncultured Acidobacteriia bacterium | reverse complement strand
CTCGACGTCACCACCCCCACGGCCCCCAAGCTCCTCGGCCGCATCCCGACCGGCTGGTACCCCAGCAGCCTCGCCGTCAGCCCCGACGGCAAGAGCCTCTTCATCGCCAACGCCAAAGGTATCGGTGAAGACATCAACCCCAACACGGTCGTCGGCACCGCCACTGGTCTCGCGTCCTTCGTCGGCGTCGATTCCAACTACATCTTCGGCACCGTGCAGAAGGTCGACCTGACGCAGCCCATCGACAACACCACCGTAATCGCCAACAACTACTCCATTAACCCGCCCTCCGACACCAGCGTGGTCCCCGTCGGCGGCAACCAGGGTTCCGCGAAGATCAAACATGTCTTCTTTATCCTGCAGGAAAACAAGACGTTTGATTCCATGCTCGGCAATGTCACCGCCTTCGGTCCGTGGGCCAGTAACACTTTTAACGATCAGAAAGGTGCGCCTTACACCAACGGCCAGTACACCGGTGTCTCGCTGAACACCCAGACCCTCGCGAAGACGTTTGCGACCGCTGTGAACTTCTACTCGGAATCGGAAGAAAGCGACGCCGGTCACCAGTTCGCCGCCTCCGGCACCGCCTCCGACTACACGGAAAAGACTCTGCTCGTGAAGTCCGGCCGCGGTCTCCTCGTCAACAAGAACTTTGAACCGGAAGACTATCCCGAAGCCGGCTACATCTTCAATAACGCGGCCCGCAACGGCGTATCCTTCAAGGATTACGGCGCGCTCGTCCGCATCATGGGCACAGACACCGGTACCAGCACTCCCACCTGGCTGAACGACCCCACCAGCGGCAACCTGGGCTACCCCGTTCTGCAGAGCGATAACTTCAGCGTCACTTCCCCGATCCAGAACGCCGGTGACACCACCAGCGAAACCCAGGGTCTGGGCCAGTCCTACTTCATGTCGCTCCCGATTCTCGCCGTTCTGGGCACCAACAATCCGAACGGCGAACCCCGCCTCGACCACTTCTACCCCGGCTACAACTTCAACATCTCCGACCAGCGCCGCGCTCAGGAATTCAACGCGGATCTCGACGGTATGATTGCCGCCGGAACTCTGCCGACCTACATCTACCTGTACCTGCCGAACGATCACACCGGCGGCGTGCAGGCTCCCAACAAGGCCGGCAATCTGAACACCGCCAACACCCCGGCGCAGCAGGTTGCCGACGGTGACGCCGCTCTCGGCATGGTCATCAGCCACCTGATGAACAGCCCGGTCTATTACGACCCCGCCACCGGCACCGGCAGCGCGGTCTTCATGACCTATGACGACGCGCAGGCCACGCTCGACCACATCCACCCGCACCGCACGCCCCTGACCGTCGTCAGTCCGTTTGCGAAGCCCGGCTACATGAGCCTGAAGCACTATTCGACCGCGTCCGTGGTGAAGACCGAGGAACTGCTCCTCGGCCTGCCCCCGAACAATACAGGCGACCTGCTCGCGACCGACCTTCGCGATATGTTCCAGCCCACCTATAACGGCATCGCTCCGTCAGCCGTGAAGGTCACCATTCCGGCCTACATCTCCACTACCGAAGGCCAGAACATCTGGTCGCTCGTCAGCCACCTCGATACCGCCAGCCCCGACCAGGACAGCACCCGTCTCGGTCAGCTCGCGCGCCTCTCCATGCAGGCTGATGACATGCACAAGGCCGCGGAAGCGCAGCACAAACTGCGCACCCGCGCCTATCGCAAAAAACAGCAGACGCTTTACAAGGAAGCGGCAAAGCTCGTTAATACCGCCGCCCCCAAAGACGCCGACGACCGCTAACCATCAACCGCGCCAATAACAAAACGCCGCCGGTTCCCTCATCGGGCCGGCGGCGTTTTGTTTGTGGCTCTCGGTTTGTTTACTGCTTCGGCTTTGTTTACTTCTTCGGGCTGTAAGCCACGCAGTCGATTTCGATCTTGATATCCGCCGCGAACTTGCAAACAATCGTCGTTCTCGCCGGCTTGTCGTCGCCAAAGAACTCCGCGTAAACCTCGTTCATCTTCGCGAATTCCGAACCGTCCGCCATGAAAACGCCCACGCGGACAACGTCCTTCACGCTGGCGCCCGCGCCTTCCAGAATCGTCTTGATGTTGTTCAGCGTCATCCGCGTTTCCTGCTGAATGTCGCCCGGGACATACTGCTGCGTTGCCGGATCCACCGCCAGCTGTCCGGCCACGAAAATGAAATCACCCGCGCGCACCGCCGGGGAATAGGGCCCGCGAGGCGTCGGAACGCCCGGGGGAGTCAGTCTTTCAATCATGATTAATGTCCCTCTGCTTCAAGAAATCTTTCGGCTTCAATCGCCGCCATGCAGCCCGCGCCCGCGGCCGTGATGGCCTGCCGGTAAACCCGGTCCTGCACGTCGCCCGCATGGAACACACCCGCGATATTCGTCCGCGCCCCGCCATGGGAAACCAGATAACCGTCCGGATCCAGATCCAGCTGGCCCTCGAAAATCTTCGTGTTCGGAATGTGGCCGATCGCCACGAAAAACCCGTCCACCGCCCGCTCCGTCAGTTCGCCCGTCACCAGGTTCTTCAGGCGCACGCCGGTCACTTCGCCCTTCGTCACGTCGAAGATCTCATCCACAGCCGTGTTCAGAATCAGCTCGATCTTCGGATTGGCCTTCACCCGGTCCAGCATCACCTTCGAAGCGCGGAACGTGTCACGCCGGTGCACCAGCATCACGTTGCGGCCAAAGCGCGTCAGGAAGTTTGCTTCCTCCATCGCGGTATCGCCGCCGCCCACCACCATAATCTGCTTGTCGCGGTAAAAGAAGCCATCGCACGTCGCGCACGAACTCACGCCGCGGCCGATCAGCTTATATTCCGAGGGCAACCCGAGCCACCGGGCGCTCGCGCCGGACGCCACAATCAGCGTCCGCGTCTCAATCCACTCGTCTTCCACCTTCAGCCGGAACGGGCGCTTCGACAGGTCGGCCTCCACCACGGAGCCCTCCTTATAAATGGCGCCGAACTTTTCCGCCTGCTGTTTCATGTTCTCTACCAGCTCCGGTCCCAGGATGCCCTGGGGAAAGCCGGGGAAGTTCTCCACTTCACTGGTGATGGAAAGCTGGCCGCCGGCTTCCAGGCCCTTGATTACAAGGGGTGTCAGGCTGGCGCGGGCCGTGTAAACCGCCGCCGTGTTTCCGGCGCAGCCGGAACCGATAATCACAACGTTGTGCATGGGGGTAAGTTTTGAACTAAAACCTTGAGGTTATCAGATGCTCCTGATGCCACTCAGGACGCCGGCCACTTCCTCGCTCCCCAAAACCCGCTTCTCGTCGCAGCAGGGCCCCTTCGGAATCGGGCTGCCATGCGGACAGGCGTCGGGATGGCCCAGCAGGGAACACATCCGGTCCGTCACTTCCGGGCTCAGAATGTGCTCGAACTTGCAGGCGCTCGTCTCCACTTCGTGCTCGTCATGGATATTCAGCACGTCCATGAACAGCCGCTCCGCCAGCCGGTGCCGCCGGATCACGTCACGCGCCCGGCTCTCGCCCTTCGGCGTGAAGCGTTCCCTGCCGTTCTCCACCTTGACCAGCCCGATCTGGGTCATGGTCGCAATCAGCCGCTTCCACTGCACCGCCGTAAACTCATGCGATTCAATGTGGATCTCTTCGTGCGGACGAATCCCCGTCTCGATCTCGTGATGCGCCCAGAGGTGCTCCAGAACCTCGTCAAAGTCCTGATTCTCCTCGGCGGAAAACAGCAGATTCTCTTTGATGCGCCCATGCTCCAGGTTCAGCCGCCGCTCGGCCAGCTTGCCAGCCGCTTCGTCGTGCGTCACCATCACGATGGTCCTGCCGGCCGCATGCAGGTCGCTCAGAATCCGGAACACAATTTTCTGATTCTCCGCATCCAGGTTGCCCGTCGGCTCGTCCGCCAGAATGATCTTCGGGTCGTTCACCAGAGCGCGCGCAATCGCCACCCGCTGCTGCTCGCCGCCCGAAAGCTGACGCGGCAGGTGCCGGGCGCGCCCCTCCATCCCCACCTGCTTCAGGGCCTCCAGCGCTTCCTTTTCGTCCGTCATGCTGTGGAAGTACTGCGCCAGCATCACGTTCTCCACCGCCGTCAGATGCGGCACCAGATGGAACTGCTGGAACACAAAGCCGACCGTCTCACTCCGGAAGCGCGCCAGTTCACTCCGGCTCAGCCTGGCGATATCCGTGCCATCGATCAGCAGCGCCCCGTGCGACGGCTGGTCCAGACAGCCGATCAGATTCAGCAGCGTCGTCTTGCCGGAGCCCGAGGGCCCCATGATCGCGATCCATTCGCCGCGCTCCGCCTGCAGGCTGATGCCGTCCACCGCGCGCACCGTGGTGGCGCCGGAGCCGTAAACTTTACTGACATCGACCAGTTCGATGAAGGAACCCACGCTGTTGTTCACTCGCCTCTCAGGATGATTGCGGGCTGGATGCCCCAGATGCGCGATGCGGCTATGGCCGTCGCGAGCGCCGAAACTATCAGCATAACCGTCGCGACGCTGAGAAAGATGGTCCAGTCCGCCTGCAGGTGGAAGACGCCGCCAAAAATCTCCTGCCCGATGGCTGCCGCCGCGAACACACCGCCGATGTAACCCACCAGCGTCGCCACCAGTGCCAGCGCCGCCGATTCGGAAAGGAAGAACGCCGCAATCTTCCTCTCCGCGCCGCCCAGCGCCTTCAGAATGCCGATCTCCTTCGAACGCTCGATCACCATCTCACTAAAGTTGCTCGACACGCACAGCGTCGTGATCGCGAGAATCACCAGCGTCAGCAGCAGCAGCGCCGCCCGCACCTTCAGCACCACATTCGATTCCGTCCCCGCCACCGAAACCACGGTGCGGAAATCGGCCGCCGGGAACTCTGAGGCCAGCGCCGCGCGGACCGCTTCCACGCGCTGCCCGGGTGCGCGGATTTCCACCAGACTCGCCGCACCCTCCACGCCCGCCAGCTTCGCCGCCGCTTCGAACAGCACCAGCAGCTCCTGGTCTTCCGCGCCACCGGTCGAGACAATGCCCCGCAGCGTGCACGGCTCGCCGACCTCCACGGGCACCACCGCGCCCACGGAAAGACCCAGCTGACTTGCCACCAGTTCACCCGCCAGGCACTCGCCCGGCGCGAGCGTCCGCGAACCCTGCACATGCCAGTACGACGTCATGCCCGCGGCCTTTTCCGGTACAAAACCCGCCACCGGCACCACCTGGCCGCGAATATGCGCGGAGGTCACCAGAAACGGCGCAGCCTCGGCGCCCAGCTTCTCCGCCGCCCCGGCGACGTCCAGCGGTACCGTGCTGCCCGTGGACGGCATCGCCACAATATTCGCGCCGTAGCTCCGGAACTCGTCGCGGATGCGCCCTTCCACCGTGCCGTAAATCCCGAACAGCACCGTCGCCAGCGTGGCCGCCACGGCCAGCGCCGCGAACGCCAGAATCAGCCTCTGCTTCCGGTAGTAGAGCGCTCGCAGAATGAACTTGAGGAACAATCAGATGCCCTCCCGCAGAATGATGGCCGGCTCCATCCGCAGCGTGCGCCGCAGCGGTTGCGCCGCGCCCGCCAGCGCCACCAGCATCGCCGCGAACATGATTATGAACGGCAGAACCGGCGAAACCTCCACCGTGTCATGGAACACAGATTCCCCCACGAACCGCGCGAGGAACACCCCCGTCACCGCTCCGATCAGCCCGCCGATCAGCCCCACCAGCGCGATCTCCACGCCCAGCATCACGGCCACCAGCCAGCGGGCCGCTCCGATTGCCTGCATGATGGCGATTTCGCCGCGCCGTTCGATCATCGTGGTGGCCGTGAGGCTCCACACCGTCAACCCCGCCGAAAGCAGCGCCGCCAGCGTAATCAGCCCCATCAGGCCGCCGACTTTATCCAGGACCTTGCCTTCCGAATCCGCCACGCGCCGCACCGGCCTCGCCTGCGTTCCCGGCAGCGCTTCCTCAATCTGGTGCGCGATCGACACCACGTAATTCGTGCAGCTCCACAACTCCAGTTCCTTCGGAGTCATGGTCTTGATGTCCTTGCGGGCGAAATCGTCTTCGGGCTTGGTGAGCGCAGTCACGTCGATGCGATCGATCAGCCCGGGCCGCTTCGTCAGTTCCTGCACGCGCGCCAGCGGCAGCA
Organism: uncultured Acidobacteriia bacterium; assembly: GCA_903900705.1. GTDB lineage: Bacteria > Acidobacteriota > Terriglobia > Bryobacterales > Bryobacteraceae > BOG-234. Next base: position 8,790 of record CAIUOG010000107.1, on the reverse strand, counting down.
GAATGCGGTCGTCAGCATCATCGCCGGAGGAAATCACGCCAGAAATCTTACACGGCGCGCCCAGCACCGTGATCTCCGCGCCCGCCTTCCAACCCGTCCGCCGCGCCACGCCCGCGCCAATCATGCACTCATTCGACAAGTCTTCCGCCCAGCGCCCGCGCACGCCCCACACCGGATTCACAGCCCGAACGCCGGTGATCATGGTGGCGCCTTCCGGCGTCTTTATCGGATGCGCGAACCAGACGCCCTGCACCTGCCGCGCGCCATCCTGCGCCAGCAGCGAAGGAGAAAGCCCCAGAATATTCAGGCCCCAGAAGATCGACTTGATCTTCGGCACTTCCGCCTCTTCGATGAAATTCGCTGAGCCCACCGCGGAAGTGGTCACGCTGCCCACGCCGCCCGTCAACCCCGCCGCGCGCTTCGTCACCACGATATTCGCGCCCGCCGCCCGCAGTTCCCGGTTCACCTTGTCGCCGATCGATAGCATTACCCCGATCATCGACGTCGCCACGGCGGACCCCATCGCGATGGCGGCGATGATGAGCGCTTTGCGGCGCGGCGCGCGACGAATGGAATCCTGGACGAAACGGGCGATCATGGTGGTTTTTGGGGTTTACTTGAAGGTGCTCACGCCGCCGTCAATCGCGGATTCATTAATAATAATCGTGTCCCCTGCGACGTTGAACTGCAGTGGAATGGGGTTGCAGCCGCCCGGCGTGCCGATGGTCGCAATCACGATATCGGACTCGCAGTTCTTGCAGATCACTTCCGAACCCTTCTGGTAATAGCCCTGCGTACCGCAGATCTGGCAGGCGTCATAGGCCACCGCGAACGACTTATCCGGCTTCTCGATAATGATGAAGCGCACGTGCACGCCCTGATCATCCACCACATAGCGGTGCAGGTTGCCATCGCTCACCGTGTTCACCGGGATGCGAATGGCGTGGTTCTGGAAGGTCATCGGCGTGGCGGCGGAAAGCGCTGTGGCCTCTTTGGCGTAAATAAATTCGGCGGTAATCAGCACGATGAACAGGCAGGCCGCGCCGCAGGAAGCGGTCATCCACAACTGTTCCCGGCGCGCCGTCCACGTAGCCTTGCGCAACGCCGCGCCCGCCAGACCAGCGGTCTTCGGGGCTTTGCGTTTGCGCCATTCGAGCAGCATCATCGCGGCGGCCAGCGCCAGAATCGTGATGAAAAAGAAGATGTCGTTCTTCACCACCGGCCCGATAATCGCCATCTCGGATTTGCTGCTGGGCAGGATGCGGCTCTCGGAAAGCTCATGCAGCCCCGTAATCACCAGCTGCACCACCACCACCATCAGAATCACTGTGGTCATCTGGAAAAACTGGCGCAGATTCACCCGAATGGTCCCGCGGATAAAGCTGACGCCGAACAGGACGGAAAGCCCCACGCCCAGCAGCGCGCCCACCCATTGCAGAATGCCGGAGGTATCGAAGCGGACCGCCGCCAGCAGCAGCACCGTCTCCACCCCTTCGCGGAAGATCATCAGAAAAACGAAGAAGAAAACGCCCACTCCGGCCCGGCCGCTGCTGTGGTGTTCCTGCAACTTATTTTCAATTTCACCCTTCAGCGTCTTGCCGTGCCGGTTCATCCAGACCACCATGCTGAACACAAACACGGCGCTGATCAGCAGCGTGTAGCCGCCGTACGCATCCGAGTTCACGCCCAGCTTCGTAAAGCCCCATGCTGCTGCAAAACAAGCAATTACAGCGGTTAGCAGGGCGCGATAAACGGTCGGCATGAGGTCGAAGCGACCCGTCTTTTTGAGGTACGCGACGGCGATGGCGATGACCAGCGCGGCCTCGACTCCCTCCCGCAGGGTGATGACAAAAGTCTGAAGCATATCGGCAACTCAGTTGCAAAATCAGTATAGCAAACGATCGAGGACTAAAAGTGTCCGAGATAACGATTTTGGCATCCCTGCGCCTATACTCTGGGTATGCCCGGCCGCCTCTATGTGGTTTCCACACCGATCGGAAATCTGGAAGACATCACCTACCGCGCCGTCCGGACGCTCAAAGAGGTCGACTGGATTGCCTGCGAAGACACCCGCACCACCGGGCACCTGCTGAAGCACTACGAGATCCGGACCAAAACCCTCAGCTACCACGATCACAACGAGATGGAACGCGCGCCCGAACTGTTCGCGCGGCTGCTGGCGGGTGAAAACGGCGCTCTGGTTTCTGACGCCGGTACGCCGTTGCTTTCCGACCCCGGCTACCGCATCGTGCACGGCGCGGTGGAAGCGGGCATTACCGTGGAGGCCATTCCCGGCGCGTCCGCCCTGCTCGCCGCCCTGGTGGTTTCTGGCCTGCCCACCGATCAGTTTCATTTTGGCGGCTTCCTGCCCCCGAAACAGGGGCAGCGCACGCGGTTGCTCGAATCCCTCGCCGACGAGCCTGCCACGCTCGTCTTCTACGAGGCTCCTCACCGCATCGTGGAAACCCTCGGTGACATCGCCGCCGTGCTGGGAAATCGCGATGTGGTGGCCGCGAGGGAACTGACCAAACTGCACGAGGAAGTGCTGCGCGGCACGGCGGCGGAGATTCAGGCAAAACTAGCCGCGCGCGACAGCGTGCGGGGCGAGTTCGTCGTCCTGATTTCCAAGGCGACCGAGCCCGACCCCGACGACACGCCCATCGAAACCGCCATCGAACTGCTGGTGAGCGCCGGCATTCCGCGCATGGACGCCATCAAACAGATCGCCCGCCGGCGCGGCCTTTCGAAACGCGAAGTCTACAAACTGGTGAGCGTTAAGCCAAAATAGAGTTTGAAGCAAGTAACCATCATTGGCGGCGGACTCGCCGGTACCGAAGCCGCCTGGCAACTGGCCGAACGTGGCTTTGGCGTCACACTTTATGAAATGCGTCCCATTCAGACCACGGACGCGCACCAGACCGACCGGCTTGCCGAACTCGTCTGCAGCAATTCGCTGAAGAGCGATTCGCACCCTTCGGCCTCCTGGCTGCTGAAACAGGAACTGCGGCGGCTCGATTCTCTCCTCATGCGCGCAGCCGAGCGGGCTCGTGTCCCCGGCGGCCAGGCTCTCACGGTGGATCGCGTGGTGTTTGCGGACGTGATTACCGCCGAAATCGAGGCTCATCCCCGCATCGAAATCCGGCGGGAAGAGATCACGGAGGTGGACCCCGCGCAGCCCGCCATCATCGCCACCGGGCCTCTCACCAGCAATTCGCTCGCGGCGAATCTTTCGCGCTTCACCGGCTCGGACCGCCTGTTTTTCTACGACAGCATTTCGCCGATTGTCGACGCCCACACCATCGACCGTTCCATTGCCTTTGCCGCTTCCCGCTACGACAAATCGCTCGATGGCGGCACCGGCGACTATCTGAACTGCCCTTTCAACAAGGCGCAGTACGAACGGTTTATCGATGAACTGATGGCCGCGCACGCCGTGGACGAGCACATCCCGAACGACGTGCCGTACTTCGAAAGCTGCCTCCCGATTGAGGAGATCGCACGCCGCGGCCGCGACACCCTGCGCTTCGGCCCCATGAAGCCCATGGGCCTGACCGACCCCCGAACCGGCCGCCGTCCCTACGCCGCCGTCCAGTTGCGGCAGGAGAATCTGCGGGCCGATAGCTACAACCTGGTGGGCTTCCAGAATCACCTGAAGTTCGGGGAGCAGAAGCGCATCATGCGCCTGATTCCGGGCCTCGAAAATGCCGAATTTCTGCGCTACGGCCAGATCCACCGGAATACCTACATCAATGCGCCGGCGCTCTTGAACGCCACACTGCAGTTGAAGGCGCATCCGAACGTGTTCTTCGCCGGGCAGATTTCAGGGGTGGAGGGCTATGTGGAATCGATTGCGACCGGCCTGCTGGCGGGTGTGCACCTGGCCGCGTATCTGCGGGGCGGGGAACCACGCCCGCTGCCCCGCGAGACCGCGCTGGGCTCGCTGACCCATTACATCTCTCATGCCGACCCGAAAAAGTACCAGCCGGCCAACATCGCCTTCGATCTCTTTCCGCCGCTCGATACGCCGCTGAAGGATCGCAAAGAGCGCCAGACCGAGGTCTGCCGTCTGGCGCTCGAAAAACTCGACGAGTATATGTCGGTTCCGGTCTGACCTGGTATGTCTGAACTGGCGCGGATGTCCGAACTCGCCCAAGCCATTCGCGACTTTCTGGGCGAACTGGAACGCCGCAACGACTCTCCGCATACCCTTCGCAACTACGAGGCCGATCTGCGCGAGTTCACCGCCTATTTCTCGCCGCCCGGAACCGAGCCGCCCGTACCCGAAAGCTTTGATCTGCTGTCTCTGCGCGAATGGCTGGCGCATCTTTACGACCGCAAGCAGAAACCCGCCACCATCCGCCGGAAGCTCGCTTCGGTGAGGGCCTTCTTCCGCTTTCTATCCCGGGAGCACCGGATCACCACCGATCCGGCGCGTCTGCTGCGGCTGCCGAAGATGCCCAAATCGCTGCCGGAAGTCCCGAACGCGGAGGTCACCAACGCTCTGGTGGACGCCGAACTGCCGGAGGGGATGGACGAGCCCCCCTACCCGAAGCGGGACCGGTTGCTGCTCGAAATCCTGTACGGCTGCGGGCTTCGCGTGAGCGAGGCGGTCGGCCTGAATCTGGAGGATTTCGACCGCGGCGAGCGATGGGTCCGCGTGCGGGGCAAGGGCCGCAAGGAACGGCAGGTGCCGTATGGCGGCAAAGTAGAAGAGTGTTTGGATTCCTACCTGGCGGATCGCGGCCCTTCCAAAGCCACCCTGGTCCTGTTTCTGAATCACCGGGGCGGGCGTCTCACCGACCGCGGGGCTCGCAACATCGTCAAGTTCTACGCGACGTATGTGGTGGGCGATTCGTCCATCCACCCACACACCCTGCGCCATGCCTTCGCCACGCATTTGCTGAGCGATGGTGCGGATCTGCGGTCCATCCAGGAACTGCTGGGCCACGCGCGCTTATCCACCACACAGAAGTACACGCAGGTCTCCCTGCAGGATCTGATGCGGGTCTACGATGGCGCGCACCCCAAGGCGAAGAGTTAAGGTTCAAGAGCCTCGACGTACTCGTCCGCAGTAACGGTGGAAACCTCCGGCGCGTCCCGGAAAACGATCAGACCCATCACGGCCGCCAGCCCCAGCGAGGCCGCCGCCATATAAAACGCAGCCGCGTAGCCGAAATGCGTGGAGACTGCTCCGGCCGCGAACGAACTGCCCCCGACGAACAGATCGTAAAAAGCGCTCAGAATGCCCACCGCGGTGCCGTGTTCCTGCGCCGGGGTCTGCTTCAGAACCTTGGACGCGATCGACGACCACGGGAAGGAAAAGCCAAAGCCCAGGATCGCCCCGCCCGCAACGGCGAGGAGCGGCGAGGGGCCGGCAGCGAGAATCAGCAATCCCACCGCCATCAGCGCGATTCCGCCGTGGAAGGTGATGCGCGGGTGGATGCGGTCCGGCAGGCTGCCCAGGAAGAATCGCGAGACCAGAATCAGGCCGGCATAGGCGGAGAACGCCAGCTTGCCGGAATCACCGTGGCTGGCGAGGTGCAGAATCAGGAACCCCGTAATCACGGGGTAATGAACGTTGACGAAGCCCACCGCGAGGCCGGGCTTGATCAGCGCGACCGGGAACCAGTCCCGCTGTTTGGGGTGCGGGTGCGGTGTGTAGCTTTCCGGCACGCGCGTCAGCAGGATGAAAGCGATAACCGCCGTTACCAGTTGCATGGCCGCCGCGCGTTCAAACGTGCCCAGCCAGTGGCCCACCATGGGACCCGCCGAGATGCCTCCCCAGATGCCGGTGCTCACGTAGCCCAGCGCCTGGCTGCTGCGCTCCACGCCGCCCAGTTCTACCGCCCACGCCGCCGCGCCGGTGTAGAGACAGGCCTCGCCGAAGCCCTGCAGCGTGCGGCCCAGGTAAGCGCCCGGGATGCCGAGCGGCAGCATGTACGCTCCGCCGGCGAGCGCGCAGCTGGCGAGTCCCGCCAGGAATGCGATCTTGCGTCCGCGATTGTCCGCCAGTGGTCCGGAGAAGAAGCGGCTGCCGAGCGCCACAAAGGAAAAGACTCCGATGACGAAGCCAACGGTCTGGTCCGAACCGCCCAGGTCCAGACGGACATGGGGGCCAATCTGTGGCAGCACGGTGCCGATTCCCAGGAAGCCCAGGAACGTGGAGGCAATTAACGACCAGAAAAGCGGGCTGAATTCCCGCGGTGAGGACCCCATGATTTAGTTTAACGGGCTGAGTTTTTCCGGATGCCCGCTATTTTTCGCCGCGTCGTTTCACGTCGATATTCAGGCGTTTGATCTTCTGGTTGAGTGTGGAGAGGGGCACGCGCAGCGCCTCGGCCGCCTCGGTCTGGCTCCACGCGAAGCGTTCCAGATGTTCGATGATGGTGCGGCGCTCGAAATCGGCCACGATTTCAAACAGCGAGGCATCAGTCGGCAGCGCGCCGTTTTCGCCGCGCCGGATACGGATGCCCCCCGCCTGCAGCAGGTAGTCCGGCAGCACGTCCACCGGAATCACCTGGGTGGCGGCCAGAACCACCGCGCGCTCCACCACGTTTTCCAGTTCGCGCACGTTGCCCGGCCAGTTGTGGTCCAGCATCAGTTGCATGGCTTCGGGGTCGAAGCGCAGAATGCTCTTGTTGTTCGCGTCCAGGAACTTGTCGTTCTCGCGGCTGAACTTTTCGAGGAAGTGCTGTACCAGCAGCGGAATGTCCTCGCGCCGGTCACGCATGGGCGGCAGATTGATGTTGATGACGTTCAGCCGGTAGTAGAGATCCTCGCGGAACTTGCGCTCCTCCACCATCTTGCGGAGGTCGGCATTGGTGGCGGCAAGGATGCGGACATCCACTTTGACCACTTCGTTCGACCCGAGCGGCGTGAACTCTTTTTCCTGGATCACGCGGAGCAGTTTGGCCTGTGTTTCCGCGCCGATCGTGCCCACTTCATCGAAGAAAATCGTACCCTTGTTGGCGACTTCGAACGCGCCCTTCTTGTTGTAGATCGCGCTGGTGAACGCGCCCTTTACGTGCCCAAACAGCGTCGATTCCAGCAGTTCAGTCGGCAGCGAGCCGCTGTTGACCGGCACAAACGCATGCTCCACGCGCGGCGAGTTGGCATGGATCGCCTTGGCAATCAGTTCCTTGCCGGTGCCGGTCTCGCCGGTGATCAGAATGGTGGAACGGCTGGCGGCGACCTGCGTCACCAGATCCAGCACCCGCAGCATGCGCTCGCTCTTGCCAACGATATTCGGGAAGCTGTAGCGCTGCTTCAGCGCGCGCTTGAGCTGCGTGTTTTCGTCAAGCAGGCGCTGCCCGGAGATCACGCGGTCGATCTCGATCAGCAGCTTTTCGTTGTCCCACGGCTTGGCGAGGTAGTCGTTCGCGCCCAGTTTCACGGCCTGAACGGCGGCTTCCACCGTGCCGTAGGCCGTGATCATGAAGATGGGCGTAAAGTGGTCCCGCTCGCGGACGTCCCGCAGCACTTCCATGCCGGATTTTTCGGGCATCATCAGGTCGAGCAGCACCAGATCGTAAGCGCGCTGCTCCAGTTTGCGCTCGCCTTCGGGCCCGTTCTGGGCGAGGTCAACTTCGTAGCCTTCGAGATCGAGGAGGGTTTCCAGACTTTCGCGGATATCGATTTCGTCGTCAATAACCAGGATGCGGCCCTTCGTCGCGCCCGCAATCCGGTCGCGATTCTGCACCATCATGCGTGTACCGCCTTGCGTACTGCCGGGAATTCCAGATGAAAACATGTACCTTCACCAGGTTTGGAGAGCGCCTCAATGGCGCCGCCATGTTCCTGAATAATGCCGTAAGTGACGGACAGGCCCAGGCCCGTCCCCTTCTTCGCGCTCTTGGTTGTAAAGAACGGATCGTAAATCCGGCTCAGATGTTCCGGGGCAATGCCATGGCCGGTGTCGATTACGTCCACCTCCACGCCATTCTCGCCCCTCCGCGTGATCACCTGCAGGGTTCCCCTGGGCTCCATCGCGTCCCGCGCATTCATAAAAAGGTTCAGAAACACCTGCTGCAGTTTCCCGGCGTTGCCCTTTACGGGATCGAGGTCCGGTTCCAGAGAGACGCGGACTTCAATCGAAGCCTTCTTCATCTGGTGTTCCAGCAGCGAGAGCGTTTCCTGAATCACCTTGTTGATCTGCACCTCGACCAGCTCAGACGTGGACGTGCGCGAAAAGTTCAGCAGCGAATTGACAATTTCGCTGGCCCGGAACGTCTGGCGGGCGATCTTATCGAGAATGCGTGATTTCTGCTCATCCTCCGCCACCTGTTTGCCCAGCATCTGGGCATAGGTGGAGATCACGGCAAGGGGCGTGTTCACTTCATGCGCCACCCCGGCGGCCAGCAGCCCGATGCTTGAAAGCTTATCGGCCTGCACCAGGCGGCGTTCCAGTTCGGCGCGGTCCGTAATGTCGTCGAAAATCACCAGCCGGCCAATGCATTCCATGTCGCGCGAAACCAGCGGCGCGATCGCGATATTGAAGGTCGCTTCCCGCCCGTTCGGCTGCGGCGACGTATCGAGCGCGAACTTATCCAGATGGTGGATGTTCATCTCGCCCCGGGTGCGCTCCAGTTGCTCGACCAGCGAAGCGGGGAACAGTTCGGACAGCGTCCGCCCCACGGCATCTTCGCGGCCAATCCCGCTCAGCCGTTCCATCTGCGTGTTCCAGGACTCCACCCGGTCATCCAGACCGGCCGCCAGAATGCCGACGTTGATCGATTCGACGATGTTTTCGCTGAACTCCTTGAGCCGTTCGTACTCGCCGGCCTTCTCCTT
>CAIUOG010000106.1 GCA_903900705.1 uncultured Acidobacteriia bacterium | reverse complement strand
GTGGGTCAAGTACACGGCTCGGGGCTTTCGCAACAAAACCAACTTCAAAACCGCCATCTACTTCCACTGCGGCGGCCTCGACCTTATGCCCGCTACCCACTAAAATGCCGGATGAGCCACCTTTTTGATGTCCTCATCTTCGATGACGACGTATTTGCCCTTCTCGTACTCATAGCCTTTGACGATTTCGCTGCGCGGGATGGGCTTGTCTTCGGCCTGGCAGAAGACCATCTGTTTGATGCGGGAGCCATCCTGCTTGTGGAGCTGATTGAAGCTGATGGTTTCACTGCGCGCGGCTGCGAAGAGACGCACGGGAAATGAAACCAGTCCAAATGTAAGATGACCCTTCCAGATGCTTGCTGCCATAACCCACCCAGTAAGTAGCTATAACATGGCAAGGGGAACATTTCCAACTCGTTATGTCGCTTGAGGAGTACGCAAAGAAGCGGAATTTCACGAAAACACCGGAACCGGCGCCCGGCAAGGCGGCGGTGGCGGGGCAGCGTTTCTTTGTGCAGCGGCATGACGCGACGCAACTACACTATGATTTCCGGCTGGAAATCGACGGAGTTTTGAAGTCCTGGGCGGTGCCGAAAGGGCCGACGCTGGACCCGGCGATGAAGCATTTCGCGGCGCTGGTGGAAGACCATCCCCTGGATTATGGGGAGTTCGAAGGGAACATCCCCAAGGGGGAGTATGGCGGTGGAAGCGTGATGCTTTGGGACCGCGGCACGTATGAACTGATTGGGGAAGAAGAGGCGCAGGCGCAGCTGGAGCGGGGGGATCTGAAGTTCCGGCTGCACGGGGAGAAGCTGGGGGGCACGTGGGCCATCGTGCGTATGAAAACGAACCAGTGGCTGCTGCTCAAAAAAAAAGATGAAGTTTCCGCGCCGGGGTGGGATGTGGAGGCCTTCGCGTACAGCGTGAAGACGGGCCGGACGCAGGAGGAGATTGCGGCGGACCGGCCGGCGCATCCGAAAAAGAAGAAGCGACGGGTGGACGCGGCGAAGCTGCCGGGGGCGGTGAAGGCGGCGATGCCGGAGTTCTTTGCGCCGATGGGGGCGGAGATTACGGCGGCGCTGCCGAAGGGCGCGGAGTGGATCTACGAGGTGAAGTGGGACGGGGTGCGGGGGCTGATGTTCGTGGACCACGGCGCGATATCGATCTATACGCGGAACCGGAACCGGTGCGAGAGGCAGTATCCGGAACTGATGGTGCTGCCGCATTATGTGGACGCGGAACAGGCGATTCTGGACGGCGAGATTGTGGTGCTGGACGAGCGCGGGGTTTCGAAGTTCGAGCTGATTCAGCATCGCATTCATGTGCAGGACGCGCATGCCATCGCGAAGATGGCGCAGAAGCGGCCGGCGCATTTTCTGGCGTTTGATCTGCTGTATCTGGATGGGTACGATCTGCGGCGCGTGCCGCTGGGGGAGCGGAAGAAGGCGCTGGCCGCGATTCTGAAGCCGTTTGCGCTGCTGCGGCTTTCCGACAGCTTTCCGGCGGCGGGCGAGGAGTTGCTGGAGGCGGCGAAACAGACGGGCCTGGAAGGGCTGGTGGCGAAGCGGGTGGCGAGCGTGTATGAATCGCGCCGCAGCCGGGAGTGGCTGAAGTACAAGCTGACGAGCGAGCAGGAGTTTGTGATTGCGGGGTATACGGCGGGTGAGCGGGAGCCGTTCGGGTCACTGGCGGTGGGCTATTACGACGACCACGGGGAACTGACGTACGCGGGGAATGTGGGCACGGGCTTTGACGAGAAGACGCTGCGGATGCTGTTTGAGCGCATGCGTCCGCTGGTGGTGGAGAAGAAGCCGTTCACGCGCGGGGAGAAGATTCCGAAGGGCACGGTGTGGGTAAAGCCGGAACTGATGGCGCAGGTGCGGTTTGCGAACTGGACGGATGAGGGGCGGTTGCGCGCTCCGGTGTACGTGGGGCTGCGGGTGGATAAGCCGGTGGCGGAGGTGCAGGCGGAGCGGACGCAGGAGCTGAAGTTCACGAATCTGTCGAAGGTGTATTTTCCGGATGAGGGGTACACGAAGGGTGAACTGATCGCATACTACGATGCGGTTGCGCCGCTGATGGTACCGCATCTGCGGGACCGGCCGTTGTCACTGAAGCGCTATCCGAACGGAATTCACGGGGAGTATTTTTTCCAGAAGAACACGCCGGAGAATTATCCTTCGTGGCTGCGGACGGAGGTGGTGGAGGGGACGCGGTTTATTGTCGCGAATGACCGGGAGACGCTGCTGTATCTGACGAACCTGGGGTGTATTGATCAGAATCCGTGGATGAGCCGGGTGGGGACGCTGGAGAATCCGGATTTTATTCTGATCGATCTGGACCCTTATGAATGCGGGTTCGGGAAGGTGGTGGAGGCGGCGCTGCTGGTGAAGGAGAAGCTGGACGCGCTGGGGCTGCGGGGGTATCCGAAGACGACGGGCGGGGACGGGATGCATATCTACGTGCCGGTGGAGCCGGTGTACACGTATGAGCAGGTGCGGAGTTTCGCGCAGATTATCGCGGCGCTGCTGGCGGGGGAGAATCCGAAGCTGTTTACGACGCCGCGGGCGGTGGAAAAGCGGGAAAAAGACCGGGTTTATTTCGATTGGATGCAGATTGCGCAGAGTAAGACGATTTCCGCGCCTTACTCGGTGCGGGCGTATGGGGGAGCTCCGGTGGCGACACCGCTGGAGTGGGGCGAGGTGAAGGCGGGGCTGGAGCCGGGGCAGTTTACGATACGGACCGCGCCGCTGCGTTTTGCGGAAAAGGGCGATTTGTTCGAAGGGGTGCTGAGCGGGCCGCAGCGGATTGAAAAGGCGTTCGGGAAGCTGGAGAAGCTGCTTACAGGGGGCGGACGCCGCCGGAGATGATTTTCTCGATGCCGGTGGGGGTCTGGACGAGGAGGAAGCCGTGTTCGTCGAGGCCGGTGGTGGTGCCCCGGATGCGTCCATCGACTTCGACTTCCCTGCCCCGGACGTAGGTGGAGCGGGCTTCGAAGCGGCGGAGGATTTCGGATTTGGGGAGCTGGACGTAGCGGAGGGACTCGGCGAGGATGCGGTCGAGGAGAGTGTCGATGTTGTGCGTGTGACCGGTTTCGAGATAGAGCGAGGTGGCGATGGCCTGGAGGTCAGCGGGGAAAGAAGCCTGGTTGACGTTGAGGCCGATGCCGGCGATGAGAGCGCCTTCGGCGGCCTGGACCATGATGCCGGCGACTTTGCGGTTATTGAGCAGGACGTCATTGGGCCAGCGGAGGTCAGAATCCGGGATGGTGGACTGGACGGCGAGGCCGAGGGCCATGGTGAGGTGCGGGCCGGGGGCGTCGAGGCGAAGAATGATGGAGAGGTAGAGGCCGCCATCGGGTCCGGAGTGCCAGGAGTGGCCGTGGCGGCCGATGCCGGCGGTCTGGGCTTCGGCCACGACCACGGTGCCGTGGGGCGCGCCCTGGGCGGCGAGCGCGGCGGCGTCCTTCATGGTGGAGACGGTGGTCTGAAGCCGGTGGATCACAGGAGTCCTAATTCAGAGCAACCCTGATTCAGAGCAACCCTGATTCAGAGCAACCCTGATTCAGAGTAACCCTGATTCAGAGTAACCCTGATTCAGAGTAACTCCAGGCGAAAGCTGAGGTCGACGGCGCGGGCGGAGTGGGTGATGGCTCCGGCGGAAACGAAGTCGGCTCCGGTTTCGGCGTAGTTGCGAAGGCTGTCGAGGGTGATGCCGCCGGAGAGTTCGACTTTGGCGCGATGGTTGATGAGGCGGACCCATTCGGCGGCCTGCATGGGGGAGAGGTTGTCGAGCAGGAGGTGGTCGGCGCGGGCGTCGAGCGCTTCGTGGAGTTCGTCGAGGGTGCGGACTTCGATCTCGATTGCCTGACTGGAGTGGGGGAGGCCGGACTGGCGGGCGTTTTCGATGGCCTGGCGGACGCCGCCGGCGGCCGCGATGTGGTTGTTCTTGATGAGAATGGCATCGAACAGGCCCATGCGGTGATTGACGACTCCACCGGCGGCGGCGGCGGCCTTTTCGAGGCGGCGGAGGCCGGGGGTGGTCTTGCGGGTATCGAGCACTTTGCAGGGCGTGCCTTCGACCTGGGAGGCGTATTCGTGAGCGAGGGTGGCGATGCCGGAGAGGCGCTGGAGGAAGTTCAGGGCGACGCGCTCACATTCCAGGAGCGTTCGGGCGTTGCCGAGGACTTCGGCGACGCGGACGCCTTCGTGGAGATGATCGCCATCCATGTGGTGGAGGGTGAGTTCGTCGACGCCGCCGCGCATTTCGTAGATGGGCGCGAGGAGCTTTGTGCCCGCGAGAACGAGGTTCTCGCGGGCGATGAAGTAGCCGCGCGCCTGGCGATCGGCGGGGACGCAGGCGGCGGTGGTGACGTCACCGGACCCGATGTCTTCTTCGAGGGCGCGGCGGATGACGTCTGTGACCTCAGAGTGCAGTGAGTTTGGCAAGTTGAGCCTCGTATTCGGCGAGTTTGACCCGGATGGAGTCGACGACCTTCTGAGGCGCCTTGCCCAGGAAGACTTCATCTGAGAGCTGGCGCTTCGAGTTTGCGATGTTCTTTTCGAGCTGCTCGACTTCCCTGGCGATGCGCTTCTTCTGGACTTCCATCTGGCCGGCGGGGACGTCGATGGAAAGATCGAAGGCGGCGGTGGAACGAACGGCGCCGGTTTTGGGGACATCGCCCACGGTGATTTTGAGTCCGGCGAGGCGCTGGACGACGGCTTCATCGACGTGGATGGAGAGGCGGCCTTCGAGGGGCATTTTGGGATCGAGCCCGAGGTCGGCGCGGAGGTTGCGGGCGGCGCGGACGACTTCCTGGAGGAGGCCGATTTCTTTTTCGGCGGCTTCGTCGTGGCGGGCGGGATCGAATTCGGGATAGGGGAGGAGCGAGATGGACTGGCCATCGCGCGCGTCTTCGCTTGCACCCATGCGGTGCCAGAGCTCTTCGGTGAGGAAGGGCATGACGGGGTGGAGAAGGCGCAGGGCGGCATCGAAGACTTCGATGATGGTGCCCCAATCGGCACGCACCTTTTTGAGTTCGATGTACCAGTCGCAGAAGTCGTCGTAGATGAAGTGCCAGATGGCCTGCGCGGCTTCGTGGTAGCGCTGGGTATCGATGGCGCGGTTCATATCGGCCGCGGTGGCGTTGAGGCGGGACCAGATCCAGCGGTCCTCCACGTTATTCGAGGGCGGCGCGGACATATCCGGCACGTTCATGAAGACGAAGCGGGCGGCGTTCCAGATTTTGTTGGCGAAGGCGCGGGCGCTGTCGAGGCGGTCCGGGCTGAAGACGATATCGGTGCCGGGGGCGGCGCCGATGAGGAGGGCCATGCGGACGGCATCGGTGCCGTACTCTTCGGTGACGACGAGGGGGTCGATGACGTTGCCCTTGGTCTTGGACATCTTCTGCTTGTCGGCATCGCGGACGAGGCCGTGGATGTAGACCTTGTGGAAGGGGACATCACCCATGAACTCGATGCCGAGCATCGACATGCGGGCGACCCAGAAGAAGAGAATGTCGAAGCCGGTGATGAGGAGCGAGGTGGGGTAGAAGTGCTTGAGGTCGTCGGTCTGATCGGGCCAGCCGAGGGTGGAGAAGGGCCAGAGGCCGGAGCTGAACCAGGTATCGAGGACGTCAGTATCCTGGCGCACGGGGGCGGCGCATTTCGGGCAGGTGGCGAGGTCTTCGCGGGAGGCGGTTTCGTGGCCGCAGGCGTCGCAGTACCAGACGGGGATGCGGTGGCCCCACCAGAGCTGGCGGGAGATGCACCAGTCGCGGATGTTGTGCATCCACTCGTTCCAGGTTTTGACCCAGTTTTCGGGGATGATTTCGATGCGCTTTTCGTCGACGGCTGCGATGGCTTTTTCGGCGAGCGGTTTGGTGCGGACGAACCACTGTTTGGAGACGAGGGGTTCGACGACGCTCTTGCAGCGCTGGCATTTGCCAATGCTGAGGGTGTGGTCTTCGATCTTGACGAGGAGGCCGAGGGCTTCGAGATCTTCGACAATGCGTTTGCGTGCCTCGTAGCGATCGAGGCCGGCGTATTTGCCGCCGAGGGCGGTGATGCGGGCGTCCTGCCCGATGACCTGAATGATGGGGAGGTTGTGGCGTTTGCCGGCCTCAAAATCGTTGGGGTCGTGGGCGGGGGTGATTTTGACCGCGCCGGAGCCGAATTCGGGGTCGGCCATTTCGTCATGGACGACGGGGATCTGGCGATCCATGAGGGGGAGCGTGACGTGGGTGATGCCGGCGTAGCGTTCGTCGCGCGGGTTCACGGCCACGGCGGTATCACCCAGCATGGTTTCGGGGCGGGTGGTGGCGACGGTCAGCGGGCCATATTGGATATGCCACATGTGACCGGCGGTTTCTTCGTGGACGGTTTCGAGGTCACTGATGGCGGTGTTGCAGCCGGGGCACCAGTTGACCATGTACTCGCCGCGGTAGATTTTGCCCTTTTCGTAGAGGGTGACGAAGACTTCGCGGACGGCGCGGGAGAGGCCGGGATCGTAGGTGAAGCGTTCGCGGGACCAGTCACAGGAGGTGCCGATCTGAATCATCTGGCGTTTGATGGTGCCGCCGGATTCGGCCTTCCATTCCCAGACCTTTTTCTCGAACTCCTCGCGGGTGAGGTCGCGGCGGTAGAAGATGCCTTTGGCCTGGAGCTGGCGGGAGACGACCATTTCGGTGGCGATGCCGGCGTGGTCTGTGCCGGGGAGCCAGAGGGTGGTGTCACCCTTCATGCGGTGCCAGCGGACGGTGACGTCGATTTCGGTGTGCTCCAGCATGTGGCCCATGTGGAGGGAACCGGTGACGTTGGGAGGGGGGATGACGAGGGAGAAGACGGGTTTGCCGGGCTGGTATTCGGCGCGATAAATGTTGCTGTCGACCCACCATTTGGCCCAGCGGGGTTCGAAGCGCCCGGGCTCGTAGACTTTTTCTAATTGCATGGGAATCCTTTAGTTTAGCGTGTGGGGGATGAGGGAGGGTTTGGGCGCGCGTGGTGGTGGCGGGGAGTGTGCAGCGGCACTGAAATTTCGATTGCGCCGGGGCGAACAAAATGCGAAGATCGAGCGGAAAGGAATCCACATGTCACTCGTACAACAAGCAATGCAGGAACTGTCACTGGCACAGGAGTATTTCAACCGGTCGACGCGGAATCTGGGGGAAGAACTATCCACTTACGCACCGGCGGAGGGGGTGATGACGGCGGCGCAGCAGGTGGCGCACGCGGCGCATACGGTGGGGTGGTTTATGGACGGGGCGTTCGGGGCGGAAGGCTTCAATATGGACTTCGAGGGGCATGCGCGGATTGTG
>CAIUOG010000105.1 GCA_903900705.1 uncultured Acidobacteriia bacterium | reverse complement strand
TCGTCGCTTTCTCATCGCTATAGTTGCCAATATGAAGCTGCTTGCCCTGATCGAGGCCTACTCGATTACCGGCCCCGCCAAGAACCTGTTGGAGTTTGCGCGGCAGGCGCGGGCGGAGAGTGTGGAGACGACGATCGCCACCTTCGTGCGGGAGTCATCAGACAATCTCTTCACCAGAACGGTCCGGGAGTATGGCATCCCGCTTGAGATCATTCCGGAGACCGGCGCCTTTGACCGGCAGGTTTTGGGGCGGTTGCGCGGAGTTGTGGAGCGTGTCCGGCCCGATATCGTGCAGACGCACGCGGTGAAGTCGCACTTTCTGGCGCGGATGTCCGGGTTGCCGGCGCTGGCTCCCTGGGCGGCATTTCACCATGGCTACACCTGGCCGAACTTCAAGGCCAAAGCCTATAACCAGCTGGACCGATGGTCGTTGCGGGCGGCCCGCCGCGTCCTCACGGTGAGCCAGCCGTTTCGGGATGAACTGGTTTCGTTCGGGGTGCCGCGCCCGGGGATCGAGATTATCCACAATGCGATTCCACCGGGCTGGGGCGTCAGCGCACGGCGTGCTGAAGATGCCGCGGCGTTGCGTGGGCAGGCCGGAATCCCGGCGGACCGGCAGGCGATTCTGATTGTGGGGCGGCTTTCCCGTGAAAAAGATCATCTGACTTTGCTCGAAGCCGCGGCGGGACTACGCGCGGGTCTCAACCCGCACCTGGTGATCGTGGGCGAGGGGCCGGAGCGCCCGCGAATCGAGGAAAAAATACGGTTGCTCGGCATGGAAGACCGCGTGACGTTCACCGGGCAACAGCCTTCGGCTCAGCCGTGGTACGGGCTTGCCGATGTGGCGGTTCTTTCGTCGCTCAGTGAAGGGTCGCCGAACGCGCTGCTGGAGGCGATGGCGACGCAGGTTCCGGCGGTTGCGACGCGTGTGGGCGGGATTCCGGAGATCGTCACGCACGAGGAGAGCGCGCTGCTGGTGGAGCCGGGGGATGTCGCCGCGATGGAGAGCGCCCTTCGGCGGATTCTCACGGATCCGGCGCTGGCCGCGAGTCTGACGGAGCAGAGCCGGAGGTTGATCGCGGAGAGGCACGCTCCGGATGCCCGGATGCGCCGGCTCGTTTCCATTTACAGGTCCATGCTGTCAGCGTGAGGCACTGAGCCACTCAGCGTACGTATCCCGGAGCTTTGCGCCGAGCATTTCCCAGTCGTAGCGGGTTTCGACCAGGTTGAGGCCGGCACGGATCAGATCCTGACGCCGCGCGGGGGATTCGGCCAGTTCGGCGATCCGTTCCACCCAGCCTTCGGTGTCCGCGGCCGCGACGATCAGGGCGTCCGAGCCGTCAGTCACGTCGAGCCCTTCCGCGCCCAGAGGGGTGGACACAACGGGTACGCCCGCGGCCATGGCTTCCAGAATCTTGAGCCGGGTGCCCCCGCCGGTGCGCAGGGGGACAATGGCGGCGAGAGCCTCGTGATACCAGGGGCGGACGTCGGGCACGGTGCCGGTGACGGTGACGCCCGGCAGTTCCTGCAGCGACCTCACGCCGGGTCCGGGATTGGCGCCCACGATCACCAGTTCCAGATCCGCGAGGCGCGCCCGGATGCGGGGCCAGATCTGACTGGCGAAGAATACCGCGCCATCGGCGTTGGGAAAGTAGTCCATGGCGCCGACGAAGACGATTCGACGCCGGTCTCCCGCCGCGCCGCCGGCGTCGGCAAAGTAGCGGGTGTCCACACCGTTGCCGATCACGGCGAGACGGGCGGAAGGGGCGATGGCGCTGAGTTGTACGCGCTCCCGCTCGCTGCAGACCACATGGCCGAACGCATCACCAAGAATCCACTTCTCCAGCGCCTCGATTTTGCCGGCCGTAAGCGCGGCGTACCAGCTTTTGGGCGGGCGGGCGGTTTCGCTGAAGCGGCGCATGGCTTCCGATTCGATGTTGTGCCAGTTGTAGATCGCCCGCAGGGAGGGGTGCAGCGCGGTGGCTTCGAGCGCGTAGCGAATCATGTGGATACTGTCGAGATGGAGGATGTCGAAGCGGCCACGGTCCGTGACGCGCCGCACCGCGTCGCTCATTTCGGGGGAGGTGTAGTTCAGAATCGGCAGCGGCCAGCGGGAGACCAGTCCCGTGATCGTTTTGGCGAGACCATAGGCGGACGGCTTGGGTATCGCGATGACCTCCTCGCAAAACGGGAGGTCCCCGGTTGTGAGCGGCGGGGCGTCGGGATCACTAAAATAAAGATACGTCACTTCAGCCCGTAACCCGAGGGCCCGCAGAAAGTGAAATTCCCGCAATTTCGCACCACTGCGGGTGGGTACAGCCTGGCGGGGAGAGAGGAAAAGTATTCGCACCGATATGCCGCCTTCCGCAGCGGGAATTTCCAACTTTTTATTATGGCCTGGTTGCCGGATGATACACTGGCACTGAGCATGCGGGA
The DNA here is from genome assembly GCA_903900705.1 of uncultured Acidobacteriia bacterium. Taxonomy (GTDB): domain Bacteria; phylum Acidobacteriota; class Terriglobia; order Bryobacterales; family Bryobacteraceae; genus BOG-234. Next base: position 7,819 of record CAIUOG010000105.1, on the reverse strand, counting down.
CGAAGATAATCAACAGGTTACAGTTCGCCGCCTGCCCGATGGGATGCCGGATGCCGCGTTATTTCAAAGCCTTGAGGGGCGTCTGCTGCAACTTGGTTATGGCCCGGAAACTCCCGGTCCGAAAGTAGAAAAGGGGGATCTGGTGGAAATAGTTTGCCCCCAATTTCTTTATCTGGGCCAGGTCACGATCCGGCAGCCCGAATTCTTTGTTGTGAACATTGAACATGCGATTGACCGCGAGTCGCTGAAGCTCATTCAGCAGGTCTGGCATGGTCCTTCCATCGGCTGATCCGGTATGAACCTCACCGGGCTGCTTTCCGCTTCCGGGAAGGCCTTCCTCATCGCACTGGTTCTGACGCCGATTATCCGCGATGTGTTTCGTTCCTATAACGTGGTGGACCGCCCGGGACGGCGTAAGGTACACGCCTACCCGATTCCCCGGGTGGGGGGCGTGCCGATCATGGCCGCTTATTGCGCCACGCTGCTTTCCCTTCGCGGCGCCGAGGATCTGTTTCCCGCGCACTGGATGCAGCTCATTCTTTCCGGCGCGGTGATCATCTTTCTCACCGGATTGATTGACGATTTCATGAATCTGCGGGCGACCGTGAAGCTGATGGGGCAGATTGTGGCCGGCGTGGTGGCGTTTCAGAACGGAATTCGCATCGACACGCTCGCCGGCTTCGATCTGCCCGTTTACGCCGCCATGCCTCTGACTGTGTTCTGGCTGCTGCTCAGTACGAATGCGCTCAATCTGATCGACGGTCTGGATGGTCTCTGTTCCGGCATGGGCTTCTGGGCAACACTTACGATCATGGTCGCCAGTCTGATGACGGGGAACTATGTGCTGGCCTACACCGCCGCTCCGCTGGCTGGCGCGCTGCTGGGTTTCCTGTTCTTTAACTTCAATCCGGCGACGGTGTTTCTGGGAGATTCCGGGGCTCTGCTGATCGGCTATCTGCTGGGGTGCTTCGGCATTCTGTGGAATGCGCACCATGCGACGGCGGCAGGCATGGCTGTCCCGCTGTTCGGAATGACGATCCCGCTGGCGGACCTGAGCATCTCGATCGTGAGGCGCACTCTCAAAGCGCAGGGGATCTTTTCCCCGGACCGCGGGCACACTCACCACCGGCTGCTGGACCACGGGTTATCGGTGCGCGCCTCGGCTTTCACGCTTTACGGAGCCGCAATGGTGGGCGGCGGTTTTGGACTTCTGCTTCTTTATCTGGAAATGGAGAACCGGGGGCCAAACGCCGGCGCCTTGCAGGTGGTTGTATTGATTGCAGCGGCGGCCTGTTTAGTGGCGGGTATCCGGCAGTTGAGGTACGCTGAGTTTGAGGTCGCCGGGCAGCTCTTGTTCAACGGAGAGTTTCGAAATGTGGTCGCGCAGAAGGTTCGTCTGCGGAACCTTTCCGCCGCGCTGGACCGCGCCGGTTCGCAGGATGACTGGTGGCGCGCGCTGAGCTCGGCCGCCCGGGAAGAAGACTGGATCCGCCTCCGCTGGGTTTCCGCTCAGACTCCGCAGGCGGAAACGACGTTTTCCGAACGCGCTCCTTCGTGGTGTTTCACGGTGGAAATTGGTGAGGACGAGTCCCTGTTGGTGGAAGGAGACTCCACCGGCGCGAGAGGTTCGTCCGACCTGGTTGCGTGGTCCGGAGTCCTGAGCCGGAGCCTCGAACGCAACCGCCCGCGGTGGGTTCAGCCGGCGCGTTCGTGAGGCCTTTCTGCAAAGACTGATCAATCTCCTGCTCATCGGCGCCGGTTTTCTGATTGCGCTGCTCATTTACAACACGTTACTGGGCGGAGGGCTTGGTCCGAAGGGTATGCTTGCCGGAACCGGCGCGTCGATTCTCGCGTTCTGGATCGCGGCGGAGTTGCGAAGCGGGTCCCGGGAAAGCGCCACCTCGTGGTGGATTGTCTTTGTGGAGCAGTTCTGTCTGGGTACGGGTGTCAATCTGCTGCTGCACGCGGTGCTCACGTACGTGTTGCTGGTGCGCCGAACACCCGTGCTGATTACACTGGGCGGTATTTTGGCGTCGGGACTCATGACCTGGTATTCCCGCTGGAGTGCGACGAGGGAAGGCCGGCGTTTTCTGCTGCTGGGATTCGATTCGGTTTCGCAAAAAGTCGCAGCCGCCATCCGTTATCCGGTGCTGGGTGTTGTCGCTCCGGACACGGTCCCGCTACCTGCGGGAATTCCCCGGCTGGGTGATTTCGACCGGCTTGACTCGATTCTGGGGGAATTCAGGCCCACGGACATCGTCGTTGAGATGAAAGGCTGGAGCCGGCGGATTTTGCCCGCCACGCTGCTGCGCTGCAAGCTAACCGGAGTGGACGTAATTGGAGCGCCCAGCCTTTACGAACAACTGTTCGGAAGGGTATGCTGCCAGCGCCTGCGGCCGGGAGATCTACTGCTTTCAGCCGCGTTGCGGGGCGATGCGCGGACGATGGCGGTGCAGTCCATTTACACAAATCTGTTTGGGCTGGCGCTGCTGATCGCGCTGGCTCCGCTGATCCTGTTGATCGCCCTGCTGGTCTGGCTGTTTTCCGGCCCGGGCCCCGTACTCGAAAGCCTCGAATGCGCGGGGTTTCAGCATATCCCTTTCCGGCTTCTGCGCTTCCGGACCACGGCTCAGGGCGGGATGGGCGAAAAGACCAGGGTCGGCTGGTGGATTTCCCGTCTGCACCTGACCAATCTTCCGCAGTTGCTCAACGTGGTGCGCGGGGACATGGCAATTGTGGGGCCCAGCCCCGTGCGCGCTCAGTTTGCAGACTACCTGACCGCCGCCATGCCCTTCTATTCGCACCGATTTTCCGTCCGTCCCGGCATAATCGGCTGGGCGCAGTTGCACTCGCGCGGACTGCGATCTGTTCCCGACGAGTGCGCGCAGATTGAATACGACCTTTACTACATCAAAGAGGGCTCGCTCTGGATGGATATCGAGATCATGCAGGAGAACCTGCTGCCGGCCCCGCGACGCGAATCCTCCGGCGAGGTTCGGGAGAGCCTCGCTTCCTGAAAATGACACCCGCCTGCTGGACGCTGCTGATATCCGGGCTCGCCATCTTCCACACCGCGGCGGGTTATCCGCTGAGCCTCGCCTTTCGCAGGGGCAGGACGCGGCCACCGGTGGCCAAGGATCCGGGTTTCACAACCACGGTCACGGTTCTGATGGCGGTGTACAACGGCGCATCCATGATCGCCCGCAAGCTGGACGTGCTGCTGGGGCTGGACTATCCGGCGGGCCTGCTGGATGTGATTGTGGTTTCCGATGGCTCCACCGATGAGACGGATGCGATTGTCCGGAGTTATGAGGGACGCGGCGTCCGGTTGGTGGCGGCTCCGCGCGGAGGCAAGGCGGCAGCCCTCAACCATGGGCTTCCTCATGCCACGGGCGAGATCTTATTCTTTACGGACGTCCGCCAGCCGATGGACCCGATGTGTCTGCGTCATCTGGTGGCGAATTTCGCCGATCCCACGGTGGGAGCCGTTACCGGAGAGATGAAGCTCGTCAGGGGGGAACTCGGCGAACAGGCCGACATGGATCTCTACTGGCGTTATGAAGTCTGGGCCCGCAAGCGGCATTCCGAGATCGATTCGCTGTTCAATACCACTGGCTGCATCTACGCCATGCGGCGGACGCTGGCCAGGCCTCTGCCGCCCGATACTCTGATCGACGATGCGATTCTGCCGCTGCGAGCGTTCTTCGGGGGGCACCGCATTATCCTCGATACCGAAGCGGTCGCGTATGACTACCCCGCTGTGAGCGGCACCGAATTCCGGCGGCGTTTCCGAACGCTGGCGGGGCTTTGGCAGGTACATGCGCGGTTGCCGGAACTGTTCACCAGCCGGAACCGCATGCGGTTCCATTTCCTGTCCCACAAGTTCGCGCGTCTGATGCTGCCGTGGGCAATTCTCGTTTTCCTGATCTCGACGGCGCTGCTGCCGGGGTCTTGGTTCCGCACGCTGTTGCTGGGTGGGGAGGCCGCCTGGCTGCTGCTCGCCCTTGCGAGCCCGATTGTCCCGGCCGGGTCTCCGCTCAAGAGGCTGACATCGCCGGCACGGACGCTGCTGGTGATGAATGCGGCCGCTCTCGCCGCGGTGGCGGTGTTCTTCGTGCCCGCAACCCGGCTCTGGACGCAGACCCGCGTTCAGACGCCGAAAGCATAGCGCGGATCAATCGGACCGGCCGGCTGAGCCGGAGGAGAGCACTTCCGTCTGGTCGTTGGGCAGCAGGACCAGTTTCATGGTCAGCAGCAGGATCAGCGAATCCATCATGGGGGACTGGTTTTCCACGTAATACAGGTCGTATTCCAGTTCCCGCAGTGTGTTTTGCTCCTGCCGGCCGCAGTGAATCCTGGCCCAGCCGGTGAGGCCGGGCTTCACGAGGTTGCGCTGATTGTAGAAGGGGATCACGCGGCTGAGTTCCGCGGCGTAGGCGGGGTGTTCGGGGCGGGGGCCTACGAGGAGCATGTCTCCGCGAAGCAGATTGAACAAACGCGGCAGACGGTCCAGACCTGCTGCCCGCAGAAGTTTGCCAACCGGAGTCAGTTCGCCGGAGGCTGTGGCGCAGCGGAAACGGTAGCGGTGGAAAGTGTTTTCATGGATTCCCTGGCGCAACTCGCTTTCGATAACAGGGCCGGGAGAGCTGAGGCGCACGAGAATCGCGGCGATGAGCATCAGGGGCGCGGTCAGCAGCAGCAGCAGAGCGGCCAGAAAGAAGGAATAAGCCGTCTGGAGGACCAGTCCGACGCCGCGCGGTCCGATGGTGGGCGAAAAGACCAATCGGGAAGGCCAGATTTCGGTCGCGCATTTCCTGACGAGCATGTTTTCGTAGAGCGAACTGGCTTCCTCCACCACGATGCCGCCAAAGCGCAGGGTGAGAAACTCTTCCACCCACCAGGGGCGAATGTCACCCCGGCGTCCGATGATGATGGAGCCTGGTTCGAAGCGGTCGATGACGTCATCCAGGGCGTCGATCGACCCCAGGCGGGGGAGCGGATCGGAAGAAGCGGCGCCGCCGTGTTCCTCCCCGGCTTCGAGGTAACCCACCGCATGAATGCCGGCTTCGGGATGCTCCTCGAAGTACCGGGCGAGTTGACGCACGGTGGGGGACATCCCCAGAAAGAGCACTTTTCTGCGGGTCGCTATGCTCCGCGCGACGGAGTCGAAATAGAGCCGCCACGTGAAGAGCGCAACCAGCGCGAGAACACTGCCCAGCAACATGACTTTCCGGGGCACGATCCAGTCGCGGTTCAGGTAGCCGATCATCCCCTGTCCCACAAAAGCGATACCGAAAATCATGCAGAGGTTCTGGAACAGTTCGAGTCGGCTGCGGACCCGCACCTGGACGTACATGTTCCGGAAGAACAGCACCAGAACGACGAAGGCGACCACGATTCCGATGCGAAGCGCGCCGGAATCGTAGAGCAGAAATACGTTGAGATCGCCGATATCGGGGTCGGCCAGCGTGGCCGCGATAAAGCAGAAGAACAGCAGGGCCACTTCCGAAACGAACAGCGTAAAGGCTCGCACCGGGATGGCGTTGTTGAAGATGCGGATCATGTTGTCGCACCCGATGTTGTCCCTCCCAGTGGTTTGGCGGGGTTGCCGACGACGACGGAACAGGGCGGTACGGGCCTGGTTACGACGGCTCCCGCGCCAACGGTGGAGCCCGCGCCCACCTCCGCCATGACGATGGCGCCCGCGCCGATCCAGCAATCCTCACCGATGAGAATGGTTTCAAAGCGCCCGTGGTCCGCGCCCAGCATGCGACCGTCCGCATCGCGGCCATGCTGCTTCTTTCCGCTCAGAATCTGTACGTGGGAGGCGATTTGGGTGCGATCTCCGATGGAGGTTCGCCCCAGCACGCAATAAGACCCGATGTAGACGCCTTTTCCGATACGCGCCTGCGGATGGGCGAAGAAGGTGCCGAACTGGAGTCGGCTTTCCGGCGAGCAGGCTTCGAGCGTGAGCCGGCAAAAGGCGATCCGCATATAGTCCCCGGGAAGGCCGGGAATCATGGCGCACCACTGCGCCCCGAACACATAAAGCGACTCAATTCTGCCAAAGCCGGAAAGCGCCGCCAGAGGCGCGACGAACAGCAGGAAAATAGCATTCAGCGCGCTTTTGAGTAGGCTTCGCAACGTCTCATTCTATGATAAAGCCATGCCTGTAAAGCTTGTCGTAGTGGCCGGCGCCAGACCGAATTTCATGAAAGTGGCCCCGTTGCTGGCGGCACTTTCTCATGCTCCGGAGTTTCAGGCCGTGCTGGTTCACACAGGCCAGCACTATGATTACGCGATGTCCGGGAGCTTTTTTACCGACCTCGGTCTGCCGGATCCGGACCACCATCTCGAAGCCGGTTCCGGTTCTCACGCTCAGCAGACCGGCGAGATTCTCAAGCGCCTGGAGCCGGTGCTGATCGCCGAACAGCCCGCCGGGATGATTGTGGTGGGCGACGTGAACTCCACGGTGGCGGGCGCGCTGGCGGCGAGCAAACTGGGTATTCAGGTGATTCACGCGGAGGCCGGTCTGCGCAGCTTCGACCGCACTATGCCGGAAGAGATTAACCGGATGGCCACGGATGCGATTACCGATCTCTACCTGGTTACCGAAGAGAGCGGACGTTTGAATCTGCTGCGCGAGGGCGTGTCACCGGGGAAGATCCACATGGTGGGGAACCTGATGATCGATTCGCTGCGCCGTCACCTCGATCGTGCTCTCGCTTCGGATATCCGACAGCGGCTCATTCCGGAAGAAAAATACGGTCTGGTGACGCTGCACCGCCCCGCAAATGTGGACGTAAAGGAACAACTCGCGGAAATTTTGAGCGCGCTCAATGAAATTGCCCTCGAAATGCCGCTTTATTGGCCGGTTCATCCGCGAACCCGGGCGCGGTTGAATTCATCCGGATTACAGTGTTCGCCCGCCATTCATCTGCTCGACCCGCAGGGCTATCTGGACTTCCTCAGTCTGGAAGCGCAGAGTTCAGTGGTGCTCACCGATTCCGGCGGCGTGCAGGAAGAGACCACGGCGCTCGGCGTGCCGTGCCTCACGATTCGGGAGAACACGGAGCGGCCGGTAACCATCGATCAGGGCACAAACCTGCTGGCCGGGACCAGCAGGACCTCGATCCTGGCCGCCTGGCGGCAGTTGAAAGCAGAGCCAAAATGCGGGGTGGTGCCGGCGTTGTGGGATGGGCAGGCGGGCGTCCGGTGCGTGGAAGCGCTGCGGCGGCACTTCGCTGATGCCATCGCTTCCGCCACGGTGACCGCCTGATCAGCGCAGTCCGGATAACCAGGCTTCAAAGTCGAGCGGCGTAACGCCGCAGGCATCCAGATAGCGCGGGGTCATGAGCGGTTCGGTATCCGGATGGACCAGGCTATGGACGCAGGTGGTGGCGCTTTCCACGCCGCATTCGCGCAGCCATGGCAGAAAATCCGGATTGGTGACGCCGCTCGGATAGCAGAAATGAACGGGCTGCCTGCCGGTGATGGCCTGGATCTCACGGGCGTTATCGTAAATCTCCCGCACAAAGAGTTCGTGGTTGGCGGGGGTCCGGTGCCGGTGGGTATGCAGCTGAATGTCGATGCCCTCGGCTGCGAGGTCGGCCACTTCGTCAGGCGTCATGATCTGGAAAAGCTGATCTTCCAGCAGCGCGTCGTAGTTCATGCCGGAATTCTCCGCCAGATGACGGAGCACGGCGTCTTTCTGTTGTGTATCGAGGCCGTCCTGTTCGGCGCGGGAGAGATATCGGGCCAGTTCGGCATCGCGGGCATCGCGGCTTCCGAACCGCAGGGGGTCGGTCTTCCAGAGCAG
>CAIUOG010000104.1 GCA_903900705.1 uncultured Acidobacteriia bacterium | reverse complement strand
TTCACAATCTGGTCCGGCGTCAGGTTCCAGTAGCCGACTTCCACCGCGTAGAGCCAGGGGTAGTTGAAGACGTCGTCGCCATCGTCCAGATCGATGGGCTGCTCCACGCTGCGCACGTGGACGCGGGTCAGCCGGCGGATCGCCTCGGACAAATGCCGGTCCGAGCGGGGGTAGTCGATCGTCCAGTTGGCCGCGCCATGCTTCCAGTCGGGATTCCCGCGGAACCCGTAGGTCGGCACGGCGGGGTACATCAGGCGACCGAAGACCCACTCGGTTTTGTCCTTGTAGTCGGACGGCAGCGGGAAGTTCTCATACTCCACGCCGGGGTATTCCCGGAAGGGTTTCTGCCCCCAGGCGGTGCCTTGAAACACCGCGACCGCCACCAGTGCGAGGCCGGTCATTCCCAGCAGAACTCCGGTGCGCAGCCGCATCAGTTTTTCTTCGCCCCTGCCGCGCGGGCTTCCTGAATCCGCTGCGCGAGAAGGTCTTCAAAGCGCTCCGGCACGAAGCCGGTCATCCGGCTTGACACTTTGCCCGCCGGGTCGAGAATCAGAATCGTCGGAATAGACGTGATCTTGAGGGCGCTGCCCATGCCGCCGTCGTAGTAGACCTTGTGGTTCCACTTCATTTCTTCCACGAACGCGGGGACCGGGGAATGGTCGTCATCCGCGTCGATAGAGAGGAACACCACGTTGTCGGCATCGGTGAACCGTTTCTTCACGTCTTCGATCATGGGATGTTGGGCACGGCAGGGGCCGCACCAGGTAGCCCAGAAATCCATAACCACCGCCTTCCCTTTGAGAGACGCAATAGAAAGGTTTCCGCTGCCATCGATGTTCGGAATTGTGAATTCGCCCGGTTCGGTTGCTCCCACATTGGGGTCCTTCGCCTTCAGTTTCGCCAGCCGATCCTTCTTCAGCGTCGCCATGCGGTCATAAGCCTGCATCACGGCCTCGCCCAGTCCGGCTTCGGAGCCCTTCATCTTCAGGAAGAGTTCATGCAGGTGTACGCGGTCGCGGGCGCGGTCGGATTCCGTGGAACGGCCATCGTCGAGGGTGAAGGCATTCGCGTAGGCCTCAATCGCTTCGGCATCGCGTCCGGCTTTCGCAAGCCAGCGCGCGGTCTCCCGCGCCGCTTCCGAATTGGGCGAGGCTGCCCACGCCTTCTGCGCGATTTTGACCGCTTCCTCGAGGTTTCCGATGTTACCGGTGGCACGGGCCTCCAGGACCTGCGCGCGAGAGCGGCCTTTGGCGACCTCTTCGGCCCACTGGCCCTCCGTCATATGACCCTCGGCCGCGCGGGTGCTCATTGCCTCCACTTCGGCTTCGTAGCGCTTCGCGAGCGGCAATGCCCGTTTGGCCGGTTCCACGTCGTCGGAATCGAGCAGTGTCCGGACGACGCGGTCGATCAGGGGCAGATCGTCATTCTTCGGATCGGCATTCAGAATCTTCTCGCCGTAGAGGATGATGCGGGGCTTGTCGTTACTCTCGACAGCCGCCTTCACGATCGCCTTTTCGATTGCCGTTCGCTGCGGGGATTGCGGATACTTTTCGAGGTGCCTCTCCAGGGCGCGGATGAAATCGATACTGCTGGGTCCGGCGTCATTCACGGCCGTGCTGAGTTCCAACTGCTCTTTGTCCGGAACCGTCGCGGGGGGCTGTGCCGTGGCGATTCCCGTCAGCGTGAGGACCAGGGCGCAGAAGCCAGGAAGTCTTTTCATTTGGGGGCCCGGATGCTCTCGGTCAGTGCGGCGGCTCGCGTACGGGCCATGTGGAGATAGGCCTCGTTTTTCACCACCCGGTCGAGGAGCGGCAGAAACTGCTCCTCCGCTACCAGACGTTTCTGATCGCGCGTGACTTCAATCCGCAGGATTGCGTCCTGCACGCCGAGTTTGTCGAAACGCACGGCGCGTTCGAGTTCAATCAGATCGCGCTCGGTCTCGGAAATCCGCTCGAACCAGTCCAGCAGGACCTTGGCTTCCAGATTTTCCGAATAGTTGAACGAAGACTCATGCGGCCCGCCGTCGCCTTCCCAGCGGAAGGTCTTCTTCCCCATGAACGCCACTTTCAGGCCGGCATCGAGAGGGTCCGCAAAGAACCTGAGCTTTTCAGCGAGGCCGAACATTGTGGCCGTATCGGCTTCGTTCATGTGGAACCTGAGCGGATTTTCGTCCTTCGGGTCTTCCCTGTATTCCGCCTCGCCCGCTTTGGTGACGGAAATCTCCACGTAGGCCGGAGAACTGCCGGGGAAGGATTTGGTGAACGTGATACGCGGCGGCCCGTCCGCTGTCAGCAAGGAACACAATCCAAGAAAGACCGCGAGAAATCTCATGCCACCACCTTTCGCCGCGCCTGTTCCCGAAGGGCCAGCATGGGCAAATGGCAGGCATGGCAGATCGCGATAGCCAGCGCGTCGCAGGCGTCTTCCGATTTCACCGGTTCAGGCAGCTTCAGAATCGCAGTCACCATCTGCTGCACCTGCGCTTTTTCCGCGCGTCCATAGCCCACAACACTCATTTTCACTTCGAGGGGGGAGTATTCGGCAAAAGTGACCGACGCTTCCGCCACCGTGAGCAGGGCTACGCCTCGCACGTGGGTCAGCTTCAACGCGCTTTTCGCATTGACGGAAAAGAAGACTTCTTCGACTGCGGCGTAGTCCGGGCGGTACTCGGAGAAGAGTCCCCGCAGTCCGCCCGCGATGTTGAGAAGCCGCTTTTCGAGCGGATCTTTGGTGGAGGAAGTAATGCAGCCCGCCGCGACAAATTGGTGTTGCCGTCCGTCGGTATCAATGACACCGTACCCGGTCCTCTCTGTGCCGCAATCGATTCCGAGTACCCGCATCGGGCTCCTGCCAGTGATGAAAGCCGGTTTATTCTTCGTCCGGCATGTCGGCGTTGGTGTAAACGCTCTGCACGTCGTCGTGCTCGTCAAGCGCTTCCAGCAGTCGCTGCGTGCCGCTGGCATTCTTGCCTTCAAGCGGCGTCAGATTTTTCGGAATCATGGCCACGCCTTCGGCGGACAGGGTTTCGAGCTTCGCGCCCTGAATGGCTGTCAGCACCGCGTCATGCGCGGAGGGATCGGAAATCACTTCCCAGCTGTCGCCGGAGTCTTTCAGATCTTCAGCGCCCGCTTCGAGCACCAGAGCCATCAGATCGTCTTCGCCGATCAGTTCTTTCTCGACGACAATCTGGCTCTTGCGGTCAAACATCCATGCGACGCTGCCTTCCGCGCCCATGTTGCCGCCCTGCTTGCCGAACATGTGCCGGATTTCCGCCACCGTGCGGTTGCGGTTATCGGTCGCCACGTTCACCAGCACTGCCGCGCCGCCCGGACCGTAGCCTTCGAACATGATTTCGTCGATCTGGCCACCTTCCAGTTCACCGGTGCCGCGCATGATCGCCTTCTTGATGTTGTCGGAAGGCATGGAAACGCCCTTCGCGGCGGCAATGGCCGTGCGAAGGCGGGGGTTCCCGTCCGGGTCCCCTCCGGAACGCGCCGCGATCTGGATTTCCTTGATAAGGCGGGTGAAGATCTTGCCGCGCTTGGCGTCGGTGGCGGCTTTCTTGTGCTTAATCGTCGCCCATTTTGAGTGGCCTGACATGTTCTGGAAAACTCCGAGGTGGATATCGGCGGCCTCACCCGGGTTCGCGAAAGGAGCGCGCGAACGGTGCGAGTCTGCGCCGTTTAAAGCCCTGATTTAACAGGATAGCAAATACCTGATCCCCGGTATCCCGCCGGTTGGGTACTGCTCTCCGTGCCGGTATAATGAGGCCCGGAAGCCGTGTCCGATCTGATTCGCCAAATTGCCGAACTCACCGCCCGGCCGGACGGGGTCGCCCGCGGTCTGCTGGATGCTCTGCCCGTGGCGATGGTGGTGGTGAGTGCGGAGCGCCGGTTTCTCTTCGCCAACAAACAGGCTGAACGGTTGTTTCAATCATCGCCTGCTCTGCAGGATCGCGAAACGCCGCCAACTGTGTCCCGCCTCGGGGAGATCTTCGAAATCCTGGACCCCGCTACCGGCCGGCCGCTACCGGCTGAGGACCGCCCCATCACACGGGCCCTCGCCGGAGAGTCTGTCGAGCCGCGCGAGTACCTTGTCCGGCGCGCCGGCGTGCCCGGGAAGCACTGGCTTGAAATCGGCGCGCAGCCGGTTCCCGATGTGGACGGGACCATCGTCGCCGCTCTTTTCACGTTCCGGCGCATCGGCGACAAGAAGAAACGGGAACTCGCCCTCGAATCCGCCAACCGCCTCAACAGCATCATTTACAAGGAAAACCTGGCCGGTATTATCCGTTCGACCGTCGATGGCCGCATTCTCGACTGCAACGAAGCGCTTGTTCTCATGCTCGGCTACTCTTCCCGGAAAGAATTGCTGTCCCTCCGAGTGCCGCGACTGTATTACCTTCCATCGGAACGCGACAGAATTCTCCGCCATCTCAGTTCCGCCAAACGCCTGAGCCGCATGGAGGTCTGTTTCCGCCGTGCGGATGGCTCGCGTTGCTGGGGCCTGCTGAACGCGCGTCTCATCGACCCGCCGCCGGGCGAGGTCGGCGGCACCATTGTGTCTTCCGTGGTGGATATTACCGAACGCAAGCACCAGGAAGAGACGCTGAGACAGAGCGAACAGCGTTTCACTTCCTTCATGGACCACCTTCCCGGGTTTGCCTTCATCAAGGATCTGGAAGGCCGGTACCTGTACTGCAATCAGGCCGTGAAGACGCTGTTCGACATCCGCCCGGAAGACATGGTGGGGAAGACCGCCGACGATATCTGGCCTGCGGACTTCGCCGCGCTCTACCGCGAGAACGACAATCTGATTCTGCAGACCGGGCGGCCTTCGGAATACCTTGCGCCTTTTGCGCATCGCGATGGTACGCATTCCTGGCTGTTCTACAAGTTCCCGATCATCCAGGATGGGAAGGTCGCCATGATTGGCGGCGTCGGCGTGGACGTTACGGAACGCCGCATTCTGGAAGAGCAACTCGCTCAGGCCCGCAAGATGGAGGCGCTCGGGCGGCTGGCGGGCGGTATCGCGCACGATTTCAACAACCTGCTCACCGTCATCGCGGGCTACAGCCAGCTCGCCATCGAAACCATTGAGACGGTGCCAGCCAGCCGCGTCGTCGCATATCTGGAAGAGATTCTCACTTCGTCCCGCCGCGCCACCGACCTGACTGGTCAACTGCTGGCTTTCAGCCGCCGCCAGTCCATCCAGCCGCGTGTTCTGGACCTGCGGGAACTTGTCGCGGGCATGGACCGATTGCTGCAGCGCGTGCTCGGTGAGCATATCCAGCTTTCGGTAAAAAGTGTCGGGGAAACCTGCCTGATCCATGCGGATCAACACCAGATGGAGCAGGCCATCATGAACCTCGCGGCCAACGCCCGGGACGCCATGCCACTCGGCGGGCAACTGGAACTGCGGTGTGAGCATCTGGGACGGCCAGTGACACAGGAGGGCGGCCCGCCCCTGTCGGTCGTGCTGGAAGTTCGGGACAATGGCATCGGGATGGATGAAGCGGTCCGTTCGCGTATCTTTGACCCGTTCTTCACGTCCAAGGAGGAAGGGAAGGGGACCGGCCTGGGACTTTCCACTGTGTATGGCGTCGTGTCCCAGGCGAGGGGCCGGATCGACGTGGAGAGTTCACCCGGCGAAGGAACGGTGTTTCGGCTCCTGTTCCCGGCGGCTGAGCCCGCTCCCGTTGAAAGCCCCGCGCTGTCTCGCGCCGCCGGACCGGCACGCGGCGCCGAAACCATCCTCATGGCGGAGGACGACCCCGCCGTTCGGTTGCTCACCCAGACCATCCTGCAGCGGCTTGGCTACAAAGTTCTGGTCGCTGACTGCGGGCCGGCCGCGCTCCGCATCTGGCGCGAAACCGCGACTCCTATCGACCTGCTGCTCACAGACGTAATCATGCCCCGGATGAGCGGCGGCGAACTCGCCCACCAGCTGCGTGAACTCGACCCCCATCTGCGCGTCCTCTTCATGTCCGGCTACACAGACGATATGATTGCCAGCCACGGTGTTCTGGCCGGCGAGACGCAGCTGATCCAGAAGCCCTTCAATGCGGAATCGCTGGGCCGCAAACTGCGCGCCGTTCTGGATGCCTGACCCTCGCGCGCGGCAATGCCGCGTAAACTGGGAAGTTCCATGTCTCTGCGCCCCCTTATCTCTGAAGAACAGATCCAGACACGCGTCCGCGAAATCGCCGCGCAGATCACGGCCGACTATCCCGACGGTACGCTTTACCTGATCTGCATTCTCAAAGGAGCCTGCTTCTTTCTTGCCGATCTCGCCCGCGCCATGGGCCGGGATGCCTTTATCGACTTCATGGCGATCTCCAGCTACGGCACGGAGCGCAAGAGCTCCGGCGAGGTCAAGATCATCAAAGATCTCGACATCTCCCTCGAAGGCGCCGACGTGCTGATCGTCGAAGACATCATCGATACCGGAATCACCCTGAACTACCTCACCGCGCTGCTCAAGACCCGTAAACCGCGCTCGGTCCGTATCGCGGCGCTTCTCGACAAACCTTCGCGCCGTGTGCGCCCGGTGGATTCCGCCTACGTGGGCTTTCAGATTCCCGATGAGTTCGTAGTCGGCTATGGACTCGATTACGCCGAGAAATATCGCAACCTTCGCGAAGTATGTATTCTTGACCCCGACAGCGAGTAATAGTTTCAGAAAAAACGCAATTCCATCGGCAACGGACTGAGCACCTGGTTCATCAAAAAGGTGAGGTCCACTTCTTTGCTTCAACGCGCTTTTAGTGTAGTTGCAGTTGTGTTTTTTCTCACCGGGGCTGCCTTCGCGCAGCCCGATTCCGCTCCGGAACCACAGGAGCAAACCAGCAAACATATTCTGGGAATCATTCCGAACTTCCGCACCATTCCGGAAATGAAAAACTATCAGCCTGTTACGGCGAAGGAGAAGGTTTCCATCGCCTCGCAGGATGCTTTTGATCGCGGCACCATCGGTCTGGCCGTGCTCTTCGCGGCCCAGAGTCAACTTTCGAATGGCAACCCGTCCTTCGGACACGGCGTTCCGGCCTTTGCGAAATACGCGGCCACCTCCTGGGGCGATTATGTGATCGGCGATTACATGACGGAGGCCGTCTTCCCCGTGCTGCTACACCAGGACCCGCGCTTCTTCCGGCGCGGCAAGGGAAGCACTTTGTCCCGTTTGTCTTATGCTGCCGGACAGATTTTCATCACCCGGGGGGATAACGGACACCGCCAGTTCAACTTCTCGGAAGTGCTGGGAAATTCCGCAGCCGTGGCCATCTCGAATTCCTACTACGCGGATAACCGGACCGCTTCCGATGCGGTGTCGAAACTCGGTGTGCAACTGGGCGTCGATATGACTTCCAACGTTTTGAAGGAATTCTGGCCGGACATCGAGCGCCGGTTTACGAAGAAGCGTCGGTGAGCGACTTGCCCGGCCGCCAGTGTCCCGTAATCAGGCGCGCGCCGCGGTTGAAGGTGAAATAGTCATAGGCCCAGTGGAAGGCGATCAGGATTCGATTTTCGAATTCCACGATGAACAGAAGGTGAACGAAAATCCAGGTGAGCCACGCCAGGTAGCCGGAGAAATGCAGTGGACCGATTGCGGCCACCGCCCTGTTTCGCCCGATGGTGGCGAGGCTGCCCTTGTCCCAATAGCGGAACGGGGCGGCACTCTCGCCACGAAGACGCTTCATGATGAGAGCGGCGGCATAGCGCCCCATCTGCATCGCGGATGGAGCAACTCCCGGTATCGGTTTGCCATCCTGTTCCCGGCAGGCGAGATCCCCGATGACCAGGATTTCCGGATGCCCGGCGATCGAGAGGTCGGCTTCCACCTTCACGCGCCCTACGCGGTCCAGAGACACGCCGGTCCGGGCCGCCAGAAGTTGCCCCAACGGCGAAGCATGCACGCCCGCAGCCCACAAAACGGTCCTCGCAGCCAGCCGCGTTTCTGTTTCGCCCGCCTTCAGGACGACGCCATCCGCATCGATATGCGTCACCACGGAGCCGGCCCTTGTTTGCACTCCGAGGTCAATCAGCGACCGCTCGGCCGCGGATGAGAGCTTCGGAGGATACGGCGGCAGCAGACGGCTGGAACCTTCGATCAGGAAAATATTGGCCTCGGCCGGATTGATGCTGCGAAAGTCTTTGCGAAGTGTGTCGCGCGAAATCTCGCCCAGCGCGCCGGCCAGTTCCACTCCGGTGGGGCCACCGCCCACCACGACGAAGGTCAGCAGGGCGCGGCGCACGGCCGGGTCCGTCTCCCGTTCAGCCTGCTCGAAAGCCAGCAGTACGCGGGTTCTGATCTCCGTCGCGTCCTCAATCGTCTTGAGCCCCGGAGCATACTGCGCCCATTCCGGATGCCCGAAGTAGTCGTGCGTCGCTCCGGTCGCGAGGATCAGCGTGTCATAGGGGACTCGCCCGCCGTCGGCGAGCAAAACTTCACGTGGGCCCGGCTCCACGCCGGTCACCTCACCCAGCAAAACCTTCGTGTTCTTCTGCCCGTTCAGTACGTACCGGAGCGGCGATGCAATCTCGCCGGGTGACAGCGCACCGGTCGCAACCTGATACAGCAGCGGCTGGAACAGATGAAAATTCCGCCGGTCAATCAGTGTGATCTCCACGTTCGCCCGTCGCAGTTCCTGTGCCGCATAGAGGCCGCCGAAGCCGCCGCCCACAATCACAACCCTGTGGCTCATACTTTTCCGATGAACGCGCGGCGGAAACGATTCTCTTCCCTCGGGCCGGTCCCTCGGGCAGGCGGGGCCCGCGCCGCCGTGAGTGCCCGTTTCTTCCTGTAGAATGATTGCGATGCGATTCGTTCTTTTTCTCGCGGTTTCCCTCTCCGCCATCGCCGCCGAGCCCGCCGGAACTCCGGACGCGAAAGCCGAATTCTTCGAAGCGAAAATTCGCCCGCTCTTCGTCTCGCGCTGCCTTTCCTGCCATGGTGACGCTGCCTCGGGCGGTCTGCGGCTGGACGCTCGCGATGCGGTCCTGAAAGGCGGAAAGTCCGGGCCTGCGATTGTCCCTGGCAAGCCCGCGGACAGCCTTCTGCTGCAGGCCGTCGCCCACACGCATCCCCGCCTGAAAATGCCGCCCAACGGCCAACTGGACCCTCAGGAGGTGCTCCAGCTGGATCAGTGGATCAAAGACGGCGCCGTCTGGCCCGAGTCGCCCCGCGAATTCTTTCTCTCTAAAGTGAAACCGGTCTTCGATGCCAACTGCATGGCGTGCCACGATGGTTCCGCTCAGGCGGGTCTGAAGCTCGACTCCCGGGAGTCTCTGCTCAAGGGCGGCAAATCCGGCCCCGCGATTATTCCCGGCGACCCCCAAAAGTCCCTCCTCATGCAGGCTGTCCGCCAGGATCACGACACCCTCAAAATGCCGCCCGCCGGACATCTTTCGGAGGACGCGATCGCCAGTCTCGGCAAGTGGGTAAAGGATGGCGCGATCTGGCCCGAAGGCCCGGCCAAAGCACCCGAATACGTCCTGCGTCCGGACCAGAAAGCGTTCTGGTCTTTCCAGCCGATTCGTAAAAGCACTCCGCCCCAGGCTGACCGGGCGGACTGGAATCGCAACCCCATCGACCAGTTCATCTACGCGAAGCTGAAGGAGAAGGGGCTCTCTCCCGGCAAAAAGGCCGACCGCGCCACCCTCCTTCGCCGCGCCACGTTCGATCTGACCGGTCTGCCGCCCACACGTGAGGAAATCGCCGCCTTCGAGGCCGATAGATCGCCCGACGCTTTTGAAAAACGCATCGACAAGATGCTCGCCTCGCAGCAGTACGGCGAGCGCTGGGGCCGCCACTGGCTCGACCTGGTTCGCTATGCCGATACCGCGGGCGACGCCGCTGACTTTCCCGTTCCCGAGATGTACAAGTACCGGAACTACGTCATCAACGCTTTCACAAAAGACAAGCCTTATGACCAGTTCCTCCGCGAGCAGATCGCGGGCGATCTGCTCCCCTGGAAGTCTGACGATCAGCACTGGGAACAGACTGTCGCCACTGGCTACATTACGGTGTCCCGTCGTGTCGGCGTCAGCCCCACGGGGGACCGTCACGTCACGCTTGAAGACACCATCGGCAATTTCGGGCAGACCATGCTGGGCCTTAGCGTCGGTTGTGCCCGCTGCCACGATCACAAGTTCGATCCCATTCCCACGGCCGATTACTACGCGCTCTACGGCATCTTCGACAGCACGACCTACCCGGCTTCCGGTGAGGAGCACAACCCGTACCGGCGCGACATGGTTTACCGCGTGGGCAAGGAAAAGGCCGCTGAAATCCTGAAGCCGTTCGACGAAGCCTTTGCGCCCTGGAAGAAGCTCGAACGCCAGAAATTCAACGAGTATCAGGAGTTTCAGGATAAGAAAATCCTCACCCCCGGCCGTTCCCGCGAAGTGGTGTGGAAAGAGCTGACGGAGGTGCGCGAGAACCTGCGGCCGATCGCCGAATCCTACCCCGCGCTTGAGACCGCCTGGGCTGTTTCCGAAGGCAAGCCGCATGACGTGAAAATCCAGATCTATGGCGAACCGAAAAATACCGGCGCCCTGGTTCGGCGCGGCTTCCCGCTCATTCTGGGCGGCATGAAGCTCCCGGAATCAGGAACCGGCAGCGGTCGGCTGGAACTTGCACAGTGGCTCACGGACCCCAAAAATCCGCTGCCGGCGCGTGTCATCGCCAACCGCATCTGGCACTACCATTTCGGCAAGGGAATCGTCACCAGCACATCCGATTTCGGCGTCCGGGGCGCGGCGCCCACGCATCCGGAACTGCTCGATTACCTGGCCGCCCGGTTCGTCGAAGACGGCTGGTCATTCAAGAAAATGCACAAGCTGATTCTGTTGTCTGAGACCTACCAGCTGGCCAGCGCGGATATTCCGGCGAACTCCGCCACAGACCCGCAGAACAGCTACCTTTGGCGTCAGAACCGCCAGCGTCTCGATGCCGAAGAGATCAGCGATTCCATCCGTCTGCTCAGCGGCACGCTGGATCTTTCCATGGGAGAGCGCCATCCCTTCCCGAACGAGCGCACCTACTTCTATCGGCAGCACGAGCCGTTCGGCGCCAACTACCAGAACCCGCGCCGATCCGTCTACGCCATGCAGCAGCGCATCACCAAGAACCCGTATCTGGACCTCTTCGATGGGTCCGATGGCAACCTGCCGGTGGGTGAGCGCCGCTCCACCACGACATCTCTTCAGGCGCTTTACCTGATGAATTCCGAGTTCATGGACCAGCAAAGCAAGCTGATTTCGGCGAAGGCGATCGCCGCCGCGCCCGATGCCCCCGGTCGTGTCCGATGGGCTTATGAAACCATCTTTGGCCGGGCGCCGAAGGCCAATGAGCTTCAGCAATCGCAGGAGTTCCTGCGGAAGTTCGGCAAAGAAACCGATACGCCGTGGAAGAGCTATATCCACGCCATGTTAAGCAGCAATCCGTTCCTTTTTGTGGACTAAATCATGCTCTCGAATACACCAGACCGCCGCACCGCCATCCGATCTTTAGCCGCCGGGGGACTGTTACTGCCCGGCATCCTCTCCGAACTCCTCGGAGGCAATGCGAGCGCGGCGGAGCTGGAAAATCCTCTCGCCCCGAAACCTCCGCATTTCAAGCCCAAAGCCAAACGTGTCATCTTCCTGTTCATGACCGGCGGGGTGAGCCACATCGACTCTTTCGACCCGAAGCCTTACCTCACGCAAAACCACGGCAAAGCGGTTGGCAAAAATTTCTATAAAGGCGCGGACTGGAAGTTTCAGCGCTACGGGAAGAGCGGCATTGAAGTGAGTGATCTCTTTCCCGAAACCGGCAAGGTGATCGACGACATCTGCGTCATCCGCTCGATGAAGAACATCAACGGGGACCATTTCGGCGCAACCATCGGCATCCACACGGGCTCGGCCACTTTTAACCGCCCCAGCATGGGCTCGTGGGTCAGCTATGGACTCGGCACGGAGAACCAGAACCTGCCGTCCTTCGTAGTGATTGCACCCGAACTCCCCTATGCCGGCGGCCAGGTCTATGGTTCGGATTTCCTGCCTGTGCTCCATCAGGGCACCCGCATTATTCCCGGCCCCGAACCCATCAGCAACATGAAGCGCCGCGCCGCCACGGCGGAACTGCAGCAGACGGAACTCCAGCTCACCGAATACTTCAACCGCCAGCACCTTGCGGAGCGTGAGACGGATTCCAATCTTGCCGCGCGCATCAAATCCTTTGAAACCGCCTTCGGCATGCAGAAGGAAGCCCCGGAAGCCTTCGACATCTCGAAAGAGTCCGACGCCACGCTGAAGCTGTACGGCCTGGAACGGGGCAGCACCAAAGGCTTCGGGTGGCAATGCCTGGTGGCCCGACGCCTCGCTGAGCGAGGTGTGCGCTTCGTTGAACTGATCGACGGCGGCACCAGCATCGATCACAACTGGGACGCCCACGCTTACATGCCCGTCTACAACAAACTGGCTCCGGCGGTGGACACGCCGATCGCCGGCCTGCTGAAAGATCTCAAATCCCGTGGCATGCTGGACGATACGATTGTCGTCTGGACCACCGAGTTTGGCAGAACACCGACCGTGCCGGACCCCTCGGCCGAAGGCCGCGGGCATCACGCCACCGCGTATAGTTCCTGGGTAGCGGGCGGCGGTTTCGCGGGTGGCAGGGCCTACGGAGTGAGCGACGACATCGGCGGTATTGTGGTGCAGGACGAAGTCTCCGTCCACGATCTGCAGGCCACGATTCTGAACCAACTCGGCCTGGACCACCTGAAGCTGACCTACCGTCACGCGGGCCGCGACTACCGTCTCACGGACGTACACGGCAAAGTGGTGAAAGGCATTCTGGCGTAGAGGCTACGGCTTTAGAATTCCCAGGTACTCCCGCCACGGCCCTACCGCTTCCCGGTATTGTCCGGCCATCACGCGCACGATCTGCCGGATGTGCGTCAAATCGTGCACCGCCCAGGTTGCCAGCAGTTCCGACAACTTTACCGCCCCGAATTCCGGATGACGGCCCCGCCGCTCCAGTTGCTCCGCCGTGAGACCCTCCGAGCCCGAAGCCAGTCCGCGCAAGTCGGCCAGAGCCTCCGCCCGTACCGTGGCGAACTCATCAAGCAACATTCCCAACGACTTGCCCTCGCAGGCAGGCAGATGCCCCCAACGGTCAAACGGCTCAAACGCGCGCTCTTCGCCGAACTGCAGAATCATCCGCGCCCGGGGAATCCAGTCCAGCCGGTCGGCATAAATTAAATGACCCACCACAAGAAAGGGGCTCATGGTGCCTTCCCCTTCATCGCAGTGGGTCCATTCCGCGGGCAGCCCGCGCAGCAATCCTTCGAGCGCCGCCGGAGTCCTCTCCAGAAGCGCGATCGTGCTTTCCAGTTTGTGTTCCATCTCCACCTAGTCCGGCGAAATATTCACCTGCGGCGACGTCTGAATGCCCAGCCCCGCATACTGCTCTTTCACCCGGATGACCTTGTTTCCCTGGAATGTCACAAAGGTCACCTTGCCCGGCGGTTGCCCATAGATCCAGTCTTCGAGGTCGTTGCCGTCCTTGGTTTCCCGATACTTACGGTAGGGATTCCCCATGGCCAGCTTCACCTGATCCCGGTCCATCCCCTCGGTGGCCCGCTTCTCCTGAATTGCCTTCCGCATCTCCGGCGGCAGGGTCTCCGCATACATCTTCGCGGCGGACTTCGGATCGAAATCCATCAGCGGCAGCAGGATTCGCTTGACCTCCGCGGAGGTCAGATTCTCCATCGGCTTATGGAAATTGATCTCGATGTTTGTGCCGGTCGAGGGGGTGTAATCGCCGTTACTCACCGGGCGCGTCTGGTTGCCCATCCCGGTCTCGATGTGGTCATACCAGTGTCTTCCGGTCTTGAGTCCGCCATTGATCTCGAGCACCAGCTTGGCGCCTTCAAACGACACGTGCGTGATTTTGAGCTGATCGCCCACCCGCGCGGTGACATTGTCCCCCTGCGCCAGTCGCTGCCACGCGCCTTTGTCCCAGGTGCCGTCCATATCGACTTCCAGTGGCTTTTTGGAACGCGGGAAATATGTTTTCGCTTTGGCAAACTCGGCCGAGAGATTGCGCAGCAGTTCGATCTTTTCGTCTTCCGTGAGCTTGTCTTTCGCTACCGGAATCACGCCACCGAACGCCAGGCCGGCGCCCGCAATCAGGCCGCAGGCAAGTCTTCGGTTGCAGCCGGATCGAGGAAGTAGGCCCGGCCCCGGTGCACGCGGATCTTCCACACCGCCGCGCCTAACAGCACCAGCACCACCGAGGTGAGCACGCTCGCCTCGGGCCCATACTCGCCACCGCTCCAGAGGGTTCCGGCTTTCCATACGAGTTTGTACCCCGTCACTCTGATTGTAAGACCACTCAGTTCCACCCCGAGGAACGGAAGTATTACGTTCCACCCGAAATGCATGCCAATGGGGTACCAAAGGTCACCCGAACGCAGAATTGCCGCGCCAAACAGAATGCCGAACAACGCCGTATTCACAATCCCCAGCGTGCTCGCGCCCGGATTAAAACCGTGCAGCAAACCGAAAATGGCGCCGATGGTGAAGATTGCCGACCAGCGCCCGTAGCCGCGCATCAGGATCTGCAGGACAAAGCCGCGGAAGAACACCTCTTCCCCCATGGCGCCGCAAAACAGCAGCACCGGCAAAAACATCGCCGCTCGCCCCATCGAATACGGATTGGAATCCGGATTTGGAATCCAGGTGTACTGAGCCAGCCCCAGCGCCAGCGCCGGGAGGATCACCAGAGCCGCCGCCCCCACGCCCAGCCCGATTCCGGTCAGCAGATTGCGCCGCGACCCCGTCTCCCAGTGCAGTCCCGTATCGCCCAGCCCGCGCGATTCGAAAATAGCCATCGCCAGTCCGCTGGCAATCGAGGCCGCCACCAGAGGAGGCACCGTGATGGCAATCATCTCGCCGCCCAGAAACCGCCCCACACCCACCAGCACGTTGAGCGCAAACCAATAAAAAAACGCGCATACCCCTGCTCCCAGCAAGGGGCGGAACGGGTCGCGCGTCTTCCGAACCGGTTCAGGCACTTCCGTTATTGTCTTACGCGGACCTTCACACCTTCCGGGGCCACCGCCGCATCCAGCACCTGAGCGCCGGTTTCCTTCACCACCTGGGCCACGCGCGCCTTCGCTTCCGGCTCCACCAGGAACACAACGCAGCCGCCGCCGCCCGCGCCACAGACCTTTGCGCCGGTGCTGCCGGCCTTCCGCGTGGCGCTTACCAGTTCATCGATCAGCGGCGTCGTAATGGTGGGGATATTCTTCCGCCGGCTGGTCCAGTCCTCGCGCATCAGCTTCCCGGCTTCATTCCAGTCGTGTTGATTGAGCGCCGCGCGCATGCCGTTGGCAATCGACGCGATGCGGGTGAAGTTCCGGTGCACGGCCTTGTCGCCGTCAATGTGCGCCTTCATCACTTCCCAGTTGTTGATGCCCGAATTCCGGGGCAGTCCGGTATAGGCCAGCACAAAGCGCTGATTCAGTTCCTCCGCCGAAACGGGCAGGGCCGTTCTCACAATGCCGCCGGGCGAAAGCTCGATCGCCGAAATCCCGCCGTACATGGCCGGATAGTAATCCTGCGCGCCCGTTGGCACCCGGATCACCTGCGCCTCAATGTTCTGCACGATTTCCCGGATCTTCTCGGTCTTGTAGCCCGCGCCCGTCAGCTTGTTCAGCGCCGAAGCTACCGTGATCATCAGCGATGACGATCCCGAAATACCCGCGCCCGCCGGAGCTTCTGAGGACGATTCGATCTCCACGCCCATGGCTGGCGCAAAGAACCGGACCAGCAGCGCCAGAAGCGGCAGTTTGTACTTCTTTGCCGCACGCAACTGTTCAAGCGAGTCGAACCGCTCCGCCGTCCCCAGATCCCGCGAACGCAGCACAATCGCCGCGTCGTCGCGAGTTGTAATCTCGCAGGAGGTGTAGCGGTTTACCGCAAAGTTCACCGTCACCGCGTCATCATGAAAGAGGTAAAGTGGCCAGATATCGAGAGTCGCCCCTGCCAGATCCACGCGACAGGGCGATTGTGAAGTCACACGCATTTTATATAAGACGAATAGACGAACATAACATAAACACCGATGCCCGCTAAACGAATCATCCAACTCGGAGATCCAGTACTTCGGGAAATTTCTACTCCTGTCGTGGACATTGTCGCGGTCCAACCGGTCCTTACTGACCTCCGGGACACCCTCCATGAATTCCGGCGTACACACGGCTTTGGCCGGGGCATCTCCGCCGTTCAGATCGGCGTGCCCGTCCGTGTCGTCTACATCGAATTCGAAGGAACCTCGTACAGCCTCCTCAATCCGGAATGGGAGTTTCTCAGCGATCAGAAGTTTCGCCTCTGGGATGACTGTTTTTCCTTTCCCGGCCTGCTGGTCTGGCTGGAACGCTCTGAAACCGTGCGCCTCCGCTATCTCGACGAAACCGGCACTCCCGGCAGTCTCGAAGCGAGCGGTGCGCTTTCCGAGTTGCTCCAGCATGAACTGGACCACCTCGACGCTATTCTTGCCATCGACCGCGCCCTGCCCGGAAACAGTCTTTGTACCCGCGAGGAGTGGCAACGCCGCTATAGTGGTTGAGTCGCAAGTCCCTTCCGTTGCGTCCAAGAAACCGTGCTGGCCTCCACTCTCAAAAACAGCCGACTGACCCCCTCGAAACTGCGCTCCATGGCGGTCGAAATGGCGCCGATCGTCTGGGAACGCTACTCGCAGGACCGGAAGCGGCAGATCGAGGCGGCCCCGCTCACTCCTCATCCTGAGAAATGGAGCGATACCGGCGTCCACGCAGCCTGGCTCGGCCACAGCACGGTTCTGCTCAAAATCGACGGCTTCACCATCATCACGGATCCGGTTTTCTCCAACCGCATCGGGTTGAACGTCGGACCCGTCACACTTGGCCTCAAACGCATCGTTGCCCCCGCCCTTTCCCTCGAACTACTCCCTCGCCCGGACCTGATCCTGCTCTCGCACGCACACATGGATCACTTCGATATCCCGACCCTGCGCGGTCTTGAATCGGATCAGACGCTGGTCGTGACGGCCTCCAAAACGCAGGACCTGCTGCGTCTGAATCGCTACGCCTCCGTCACTGAACTCGGATGGGGAGGGGAAGCGTATTTCGGTGACGTCACGATCCGGGCCTTTGAAGTCCGGCACTGGGGCGCGCGCATGCGGACCGACACCTATCGCGGCTACAACGGCTATGTCATCGAAACCCCGCGCTACCGGGTTCTCTTCGGTGGCGATACCGCGATGACCGATACCTTTCGCACTGTTCGAACCAGCCGCGCCATCGACCTCGCCATCATGCCCATCGGGGCCTACAAGCCCTGGCTGCACGCCCATTGCACCCCCGAACAGGCACTCCGGATGGCGAACGACGCGGGTGCCGAACTGATCCTGCCCGTTCATCACAAAACCTTCCAGCTGAGTGATGAGCCGTATAACGAACCACTCGAACGCCTGCAGGCCGTGACGGATCGCATCGCCCTCCACACCATCGGCCAGGAATTTGCGATGTAATGGAATGAACTCATGCGAATTGCCGTCGCAGCAGCGCTGACCCTGACAATCCTCTCCGCCGCCGCGGGCTTCCAGCATCAGGAATCTCCGCCCAAACCCTTCCGCGAGTACCCTGGTCGCGAATACGAAAACTTCCCGCTGCCGCCGGACTATCAGGAAAAGACCGAGTGGGCCTTCGCCCGCCTCATGTACCCCCAATACTCCGGCAATCTCGTCCGCGGCGGAGGTCGCCGGGGCGGTTTTGGCGGATTCCGGGGGAATAACTGGAAACAGGGCGCGTCCTCCTGGACCACTGACTACCCCCGCGCCGACCGCCATCTTTCCGAAGCCCTCCGCCGCCTCACCCGCGTGCATGTCCGGTCCGTCGAGCAACCTGTCGATCTGGATGACGACGACGATGTCTACAACTATCCGTGGCTTTACGCCGTCGAGGTCGGCCACTGGGAACTCACTGCCCTGCAGGCCCTCAAAATGCGCGAATATCTGGACCGGGGCGGGTTCTTCATGTGCGACGATTTCCACGACGTGTACGAGTGGGAGGTCTTCGTCGCCAGCATGCGGAAGGTCTTCCCGGACCGCCATATTGTGGATCTGCCGAAGAATGAACCCATCTTCCACACGATCTACGACCTCGACGACAAGTACCAGGTTCCCGGCGCGCAGTACCTGCGCAGTGGCCGCACCTGGGAGCAGAATGGTTTTCAGCCCAAGTGGGCCGGTATTTACGACGACAAAGGCCGGGTTGTCGTAGCCATCTGCCACAACATGGACCTGGGTGATTCCTGGGAATGGGCGGACGACCCGCAATACGACGAAAAGTTTTCCGCCATGGGCTTCCGCATCGCGGCGAACTACCTTGTGTACTCGATGACCCACTGATGCGGCCCACCCTGGCGATTCTGTTTGTTTTTGCCGCCGGCCTGTATGCCCAGGACATCACCGTGGCCGCCCGGTCGCCCCGGGACCTGGTGGAGTTCGTGCAAAATCATCACGATTTCGATTGGGAGCCGCTCTGGAATTTCTCCGCGGTATCGGAATACGGACCCTTTCTGCCGCATTGTTCTCAGACCTTTTCCGGTGTCTCGGCCTGCACGGCGGACTTGCTTCCGGTGCCCGATTCCGAACAGATCATCGTGGTTCTCGAACACCGGGAGTCTTCATTCCACGTTTTTCTCCGCTATCAGAAAACCGCTGCCGGAGACTGGCGAATCACCGGTTCTTACACCCCGGTTGTCCGGTATTTCCGCCCGGAGTATCGGCTGTATCAGCTGGGCGAAAAGCCATTCCTGATCCTGTCCGAACAGGGAATTTCCGGCGCCGGTGTTTCGAGCGAACTGGAAGACTGGTTTGATCTTTCCAGAGAGTTGTTCCTCCCCGTCCTGACCTTCACCCGCCATGGACGTTACTCACCGTGGCCCTCCGGCATCGGGCGCGAGGTGCACTCCACTGTTGTTTCCGTCGAAGCCCAACCCGTCGAACAGATCACCCTCAATCTCGATGCGGCATTTGAATTTACGGCCAAAGACGGCGCTACACTGCCTCTCTTCCACCGGACGGATCGCATGGTACTCACCAGAAACGCGGCCGGAGACTTCACCGCGCACGGTCCGGACGCCTTCTACGATATACAGGACGACCCGGAACCCGGACCCGCAGCCTTCCTTCGCTTTGCCTGGCAGTCCCTGGCCGAAATTGCGGCAAATCCCGCCGACAAACGCTTCCCGTGGCTGACCGCCTATCTGAAGACCTGCCCCGACATTCCGGAATCGCGCAGACTGAAAGCTGCCCTCTACAACTCCCCCATCAGGCGCAAATAGCTCGCATACCGCGGACCGCCGATTTCCCTCACCGCGCAATCCGGATCGTCCCTGTGTGAACAATCCCGGAACCGGCAGCCGCGATCCATAAATTCCGGGAACGCCGCCTGAATTTCTTCCATGGAAATCTTTCCCAGCCCGAACTCCCGAATCCCCGGCGTATCGATAATCCTCGCCCCGTTGCTCAGTTCATACAGCCGCGAATTCGTGGTGGTGTGCTTCCCCTGCCCGGTATCCTCATCCACCTCGCCAATGCGGGCCTTATCCTCACTGGCCAGCGCATTCAGCAGGGAACTCTTGCCCACGCCGCTGTGACCGGCGAGAACCGCCGTACTCCCGGCGATCATATCCCGCAGTTGATCAATTCCCTGTCCGGTCACTGTGGAGCAGAATACGGTTGGAATCTCAAACACCGCCGCCGCCGATACGTCCTCCGTCAGATCCGTCTTATTCACGCAAAGAATCGGATGGATTCCGCCCCGTGACGCGGCAATCAGATACCGATCCACCAGGCCGGGACGAAAGGGGGGATTCGCCATCGCCGCCACAATCAGCAGGTAATCGATATTCGCCGCGATCACACGCCATTTATGCACATTCGACGGTTCCGTGCGCGAAAGCGTGGTCCGTCGCGGCGCAATCTCCAGTACCTTCTCGTTCCGAATGGTCACCTCGTCGCCAGGCGCCACCGGGATCTCATACCGCACGCGGCTCACCTCGCCATTCTGTGACACCATGCAGTACTTCACGCTGACGTTGATCACCACGGCGGGACGCCCCGGATTATCCGCCACGGGCTTCTTTTTCGGACGGTTCTTCCGAACCGCCCGCCCCAGGTGCTCCTCGTTCAGATCTTCCGGCGCTCTGTTCAATGCGACCCCACTTAATGCAACCCCATTTAATGCAACCCGACCATACCGCGCACCGATTCGAGCAATTTCACGGCGTCATACCCCACGCCCTTCTTAAACACGATCCGCACATTCTCAATATCGCTGACGCGCGCCGCCACATCGCCCTCCACCACCACAAGGTCCGCCTGGCGACCCGCCGTTACAGACCCGATTTTGCTCTCCAGCCCCAGAAATTTCGCGCCGTTCAGCGTTGCAATCTGTACCGCCTCCGGCACGCTGAACCCGCCAGCCACCAGCAATTCAATATTCCGCTGATCCGCAAAGCCCGCCAGTGCGCTCCCGTTGCCAGTCGGATCCGCCCCCGCCATGAGCAGGCCGCCGGCCTTCACAAACGCCCGCTCGAACTCCTGCTCCTTCTGAATCCGCACCAGACTGAAGGCCTTCGCGGCCGCCGACATCTTTTCCCGCGCCGCCAGATAATCCGCCAGGGTTTGCGGAGACAGCGCGTCCCGGAACCGCTGCTGCACCACTCCCGCCGATTCAAACACCGCCAGCGTCGACGTCACCGCCACCTTTTTCGCCACCAGTTCCCGAATCGTCGCCCGCACCTCCGGCCCTGCGATATCGAGGCTCTGGAGCGACGCCGCCGTCACATTCGGACACTCATCCGCCTTCTTACCTGGCGTAAACTCCCCATCCACAATCAGCCCGTGCTCCAGGTTATCGATCCCCAGTTCCGCGGCCTCCCGGAATCCCACTGAACACAGATGTCCCGTTACCTTGAGACCGCGCGCATGCGCCGCTTGGATCGCCGCGCTCAGTTCCGCCCGCGTGATGTGCATGTAGGCCTTGAACGAAGTGGCCCCCAGCCCCGCCCAGTAATCCACGAACGCCTTTGCATCCGCCGCGTCCCGCAACTCCAGCATCTGCGGAGTAAATGTTCCCGGACCCTCCAGGTAGCCCGCCGTGATCAGCATCTCCGGGCCCAGGTACTTCCCCTCATCGATCCACTTCTTCACGGTCAGATCGGTCTGTACCTCCAGGCCACCCGCCGTGCGCGCGGTGGTCACCCCGCTTGCCAGGTACATCCGGGGAAAACTGAACGCGTGCTCCACATAAATCGGAACGCCGCGCCCGGAAGGATAGAACAGATGCTCGTGCATGCCGACCAGCCCGGGGATCACCGTGTGACCGTGCAGGTCCACCACCAGCGCCCCCGCCGGAGGTTGCATCGTTGCCGACGGCCCCACGGCGGAAATCAGACCATTGCGGATCACTACCGTCTGATCGCTCCCCGCCGCCGCGCCGGTTCCGTCAATCACCGTCACGTGGGTCAGCGCCACCTGCTCCGCGCTCACCCGTACAAACTGCGCGCACAGCGGAACGGCGGCCAGCAGCCAGGAAATCAAAAGGCGCATGTTATTTCTCCGCAATCTATGGCTCCCGAACCACGCGGAAGCCCAGCATCCGCAACGCCTGCAAGGACGGCCATGCCGCCGACCTCGAATAACTCCGCAAATCCACCGCCTCCAGATAGAAACTTCCGCCGCGAACCACCCGGTAGGCGCCCGTCGCGGGCCCCTTCGGATTCTTTCGGGGCGATACCGAATAGTAGTCTTTCGAATACCAGTCCGCGCACCACTCCATCACGTTGCCGGCCATATCCATCGCGCCGTACGGAGACGCCCCGGTCGGGAAGCTGCCCACCTTCATGCCGGTGTCGAACTTCTGTGAATCCACGTAATTCGCGTGGGAGTGGTCGATCGCATTGCCCCACGGAAACTTCCTCTGATCCGACCCGCGCGCCGCCTTTTCCCACTCCGCTTCCGTCGGCAGCCGGTATTTCTTTCCTGTCTTTGCGCTCAGCCAGTTGCAATATGCAGTCGCCGAGTCCCAGTTGACGCCCAGCACCGGGTAAGAATCGTTATCCCCGGCCGCGCCAGGCGCCCCCCCGCCGTGATTCTGCGGCTGCGTCCAGTAGGGAATCAAATCCCGGGGGGCCACTCTGCCATCCGGCCAGAACTTCGGATCGTCATAGCCCGGGTCGTCCCGGAAGCGCCGCCAGTCCGCATTGGTGGTCTCGAACTTCGCGATGTAGAAGGCGTCGAGTTCCACCGTATGCACGGGCCGCTCCCGAGGCATGCCATCCCCGAAGTTGTCGCCCATTTTGAACGCTCCGGCCGGCACCAGCACCAGATCGCCGTAACCATCGTTCACTGTTGCCGGACCGGCCGCCATCAGCGCGGCAGCGGCCACCAGAGCCAATCCCGTCAGTCTTTTCATTGTTTGCCGCCCGGAATAAAATTGCCCTGCTTCAGAAAGTGTTCGAGGCGTCCCATCCAGTCGGAAAGGATGGCGTTTCCCGAGCCCTCGCCGAACCCGTGGTGCCCCTTCTGATACAAATGCACCTCCGCCGTCGCGCCGGCTTTCGTGAGGTCCATGAAAAACTGTGCTGAGCCCAGCGCGGGCCCGGTGTCGCCCGCCGCGGCTATCAGAAATACCGGCGGATAATTCCTCAGTACCTCACCCGGCAGCGCCCGCCCCGGCCCATAGACCAGCGCCAGATAATCGGGCCGCGAACTCATCCGCTCCACCGGGTCTGCGGCCTGCGGATCCCCGGGTCCGGACCCGTTCACCACCGGCCTCCCCATGTTCCCGCCGGCTGAAAACCCGATATACCCGATGCGCTTTGGGTCGAGCTTCATCTCCGCAGCCTTTGCCCTGACCATCTGGATCGCGCGTTTTCCATCGGCCACCCGCGCGTCGTCGCCATAGCGGGGCGACAACCGGTAGGTGAGAACAAACGCCGTCACCCCCCACTCGTTGTAGCGCTCCGCCACATCCATGCCCTCGGTTCCGTACATCAGCATGATGTTCGAGCCACCCGGCGCAATCACCACCGCCCCGCCATTCCGTTTGCCCTCGGGTGGCTGAAACACCGTCAGAAACGGGTTGTCCAGTGGGGCGTTGCCCTTCGCCAGCGGCGCCTTGCCGGGTTCCCACAACGGGATGTTGTAGTTTTCTCCGGCCAACAGTGTGCCGGTAAGGAGAAGCATGCCGCAGAAGGTTCGTAAGGCCATTGAGCTTCAGTTTCTGACTCCTGACGGCACCAGTCAAGCGAATCCGCCGCAAGGCCCTCTGTGCCACACCTCTGCGCCACACTTCTGTGCCAAATCCCTGTGCCACACCTCTGTGCTACAAAAGAAACGCCACTACATGAAGCTCACCCGGACCGCCCTCAGTACTCTCATCGCCCTTTTCTTTGTGGCCATTGGAGTCATCTGGGCCATTGCCTGGCTTGCGCCCTCCATCGGTCTCTACCATGACGATGGCGTTTACCTGGTTACCGCGAAGTCACTCCTTGCCGGCCACGGCTACACTATCGAGAGTCTGCCCGCCCCTATCCCGCAAACCAAATATCCGCCCGTATTCCCGGTCCTTCTCGCAATCTTCGCCGCCGTGTCCCAAAATACGCAATGGCTCAAGCTGCTGCCGCTGCTCTGCTCCCTCGCATGGCTGACCCTCACCTATAAACTACTGCGCAAACTCGGCACCGATACCTTCGCCGCCCTCGCGCTCGTCGGCATCACCGCCGCCGCGCCGCCGGTGGTGTTTGTCAGCACCAATCTGATGTCCGAACCGCTCTTCGCGCTGCTGATCACCGCCTGTCTGCTCGCCCTTCTGGACGACCGCATGTTTCTTGCCGGAGTCTTCGCCGGCCTTGCGACGCTCACGCGAACGGCGGGATTGCCACTCATTGCCGCCTGCGCCCTCACGCTCGTGGTCCGGGCCCGCTTCCGCCGCGCTGTGGTCTTCACCGCGACTGCAATTCTACTGGTGGCGCCCTGGATCGGCTGGTCCGCCGCCCAGTCCGCCCGCGACGCTTATTACAGCGGCGCGAACTATGCGGCCGCGAGCATCCTCACCAGCCTCCCCGTCAGCGAGAAAGCCGCCGTGTTCGGCATGAACGTCCTGTTCCTTTTTTCCAGCCCGTTCGCGCTGCTCAGCGGCATCATGGACATGTACGCCGCCATCTTCACCTTCCTGCTTTTCGCCTGGTGCCTCTGGAAGCGCCGTCAGATGGCGCCGGATCTGTTCCTGCTGCTGTATTGCGGCATGCTGCTCTGCTGGCCCGGGCCGCCGCAGCGCTTCCTCGCCCCGGTGCTGCCCTTCATCCTTTGGATCTTCTGGCGCGCATTCCGTGAAATCAAACGCACCGAGATCGTCGCCGCCGCCGTTCTGATCCTTGCGATTCTGCCCCTTTGGGCCAGCGGTCACCGGCTGCCGGTGACGCGGCGGACCGGACAGTTCCCCACCTCAGACCGTGCACCTGATGACTGGGCGGAACTCAATAAGCTGTTCGCCTACATTCGCGAAAACACTCCGCCGGACGCCATTCTCGCCGCCAATATCGACCCGCTCTTCTACCTCAATACCGGGCGCAAAGCGGTTCGCGGCTACGTCCCCAACGGCTACAAAACGTTCTACCAGGCCGGCGGCCAGACCGTCACGCCCGATCAGCTCTCCGTCAATCTGCTGCAGAACGGCGTCACCTACGTGATTCTCACTCCGGACCGTGACTTTGCGGAAGCGCCGGCCTTCCACAAATCCGTCGAAGCACTGGAACGGGGCGGCGTTCTCGAGGTTGTCCCGGTTCCCGGACTTTCCCGCGAATACCGCCTGCTTCGCCGAAAGAGCTGAGACTGCCCGGCCTCAGGGCGCCGGCCGGGAATGTGCAGGTCCGCGGAAAACGGCATTGAGGAACAGCACGTTCAGCCCGTCCAGATAAGCCCGGAAATTCGGATCCGCCGCGAAGCCGATGACGACGCCGCGCCCCTGCGTGGCCACCATCATCATCGGCTTCCGCGCCAGTTGCTTCCTGTTCTCTTCCCACATATAGCCAGACGCCAGCACGCTCTCCGGCGCTTCGAACGAAACCGCGTTCACGCCCTTATCCGTCGCCAGCGGCGAGTAGATGCCGCGCCCGGTGTACATCGCGTAGACGGTCGGGGGCACGCCGACCGTGGCCCAATACTCCTGGTCGACTTTGGCCTTCACAATCGCCCCCGGCACCGTGTCCGGCGGTTCGCTCGCAGGCAGCACGGCTTTGGCGTAATCCGCTTCCGTTGCCAGAAGCTTGCCTGCCGGAGGCGGTGTTGGCGGGCCGCCGGCCGCGCCGGCTCCGGCTCCTGCTCCCGCTCCCGCACCCGCACCCCCGCCGCTGGCCGGTTTCGAATCCGTCGCCACACCCACCGCTTTGCCTTCCGCCGCAGAGGCGAGGAAACCCGTGCGCGCGTCGGTCAGGAACGACAGGGCTCCTTCGATGCCGATGATTGTCCCGCCGCCCGCCACCCAGCGCTTCAGGTTGTCAATGCCCGCCGCGTTGATCGAACTCCCATAGCCTCCCTGCGAATCCGGCAGAATCAGCACGTTGAACCGGCTCAGATCCGCCGTTGCCAGATTGGCCGTCCGAATGGGCGTCGTGGGATACCCATACTGCCGTTCCAGCACGAACCGCACCGCGCCGGCCGAACCCGCGGCCGACGGCGTATCCCACGCAATCGCGATCTCCGGCTTCCGCATCAGCTGTACGAACTGGCTCCCGAAGTTCGGGCCTTCCTCCGTCCAGCCCGAGGCCACCGCGTACACATCAGCTCCGGTCGATTCCGCCAGTTTCGCTACCCGGTCATGCACACTCGCGGCATTCTCATGCACCTTCACGATCAGCGTTCCCGAGGCAAACTTCGGGTGTCCGGGAATCGTGAACGCCTCGTCCGCGCTCCACAGCCGGATGTTTTCGCGCTCCGCCGCCGCGAGGAACCGCCCTGCCGCCTGGGTTCCCCACGGGATCAGATAGGCCACCGAGGCTTTTCCGCCATGAACGGTTCCGGGCGTCACCGGCTTCGGCGTCACCACTGCGAAATCGCCCTTCACGGCTTCCGTAACGCCGATGGTTTCCACGTTAAACAGAAAAGGCAAAGACCACGCGGTGATGTCGTAAATCTGATGCCGCAGCCGCCGCGCGCGCCGGCGCTCCTGCTCTTTCAGAAACTTCTCTTCAAACGGCGTCTGCGGATCGAGCAGTGTGTGGATCAACATCCGCTGCGGTTGCGACAGGGAAATCGCATAAGTGCCCGCCGGATACTCTTTGCCCCCACCGGTGAACGCCGTCTTCGCCTGCCGTACTTCGATCCCGTGACTCGCCAGGATGGCCGCCAGTTTGGTCGTTGCCGAGGCGTCGTGACCGGGCGGGAGCAGGTACTCCCGCACAGCGTCCCTGGCGCCCTGTTCAATGCCGTCGACACGGTACTGATAAAGCCCGTTGATGAACTTCGCCTTGTTGTCAGCCGCGGATTCCAGCGTCGAAACGGACGCCACAAAGTGGTGCCGCACGGTGTCGCGATACGGCATGATCGTCCCATCAGACTTACGGACCACCAATCCGCGCGACGAAGCCTGTTCATAGGTCGCCGCGAGCCCGCCGTAATACATCGGCCAGCTCGCCCCGTAGCCCGGGTACCAGTTGTCGTACGTGTCACGCGTGAAGTAGTCGAAGCCGTACTGGTCAAACCATTTCGCGTTATTTTTGCCGATGATTTCCATCGTCTTCTTCAGATCGGCCGGCAGGAAGGGATTGTAGGGGTCTGCCTCCGGCGTGAAGTAGTAAGTCGAGTCGCTGCCCATCTCGTGCAGATCGATGGCAACCACCGGCATCCACTCGCGCAGCATCTTGATGCGCCCCTGGGACTCGGGCTGCGTTGCGGTCAGCCAGTCGCGGTTCAGATCAAAGAAGTAGTGATTCGTGCGCCCGCCCGGCCAGGGTTCGGTATGTTCCGCTGAGATCTGACTGGCATTCGGCTCCAGGCCCACGTTCTGTTCATAGAAATGAACAAACCGGTCGCGGCCATCGGGATTCTGGCTCGGATCGAGCAGCAGTATGTCGTTCTTCAGAATTTTGTCGACCACCGGGTCGCCCTGCGCCGCCAGCAGATGATAGGCGGTTATGAGCGCGGCGTCGCAGGAGGAAATCTCGTTGCCGTGTACGCCGTAACCCAGCCACACAATGGCCGGCAGGGACGCTTCGAGGCGCTTCGCATCGGCCGGTTTCGTCACCTTGGGATCGGAGAACTTCACCCACGACGCTTTGATCTCATCGATCCGCCGCATTTTGTCTTCCGACGCGATCACGGCATAGATCAGCTTCCGCCCTTCCCAGGTCTGCGCGTAGGAGTAGAGCCGGATGCGGGGAGACGCCCTGGCAAGCGCCTCCAGATACGTGGCGATGCCCGCCGTGGTGGTGATCTTTTCCCCCGGCTCATAGCCGAGCACCTGTTTGACCGTGGGGATGGCCGGATTGTATTTCGCGCCGGGCCACCAGGCATTCTCAGCCGGTGCCTGCCCGAATACCGGGGCGACAATTGCAAGGGATAGAAGAAGTGCGGGTGCGCGCAGCATAACGATGGAGTCAATGTAGCAAACCGCTACCCGCTTCAGCCCGCCAGTTTCGCCGCCGCCCAGGTGGCCAGCCGGATGTCCTCCACCTGCGGCAATCCGCTCACGGCCACGGCGCCCGCCACCTGACCGTTCCGCAGCACGGGCACACCGCCGCCCCAGCCAGTGAACCGGTCGTCCCCGAAGTAATCGATCTCAAAACCCTTCTCAGGATGCCGCGCCTTCTTCCCGATTTCTTCGCTCGCTTTCCGTTCCCGCGCCGCCGTGTAGGCCTTGTTCATGGCGATGCGCACGCTGGAGACCGGCGCGCCGTCCATCCGGGCGAAGGCGATCAGCTCGCCCCAGGGGTCCACAACGGCCACCACGGCGGTGTTCGCGCCCCCGGCGGAAACGTCGGCGAGGATAGCGGAAACAATCTCCCGCGCTTCTTCGTAATCAATGATGTTGATACTTCGCATAGCGGAAACGCCCTCCAGGAAGCCCAAGGGTATCATTCACGCTAAAATGGAATCTACCCCTCTATGGTCGACGCAATACTTGCCAAAATCTTCGGCACAAGGAACGAGCGCGAGATCAAGGCATTGCGCCCATCCATCGCTGCAATCAACGATCTTGAACCGTCCATTCAACAGCTCTCGGATATCGATCTCGCCGCCAAAACGATTGAATTCAAAGAGAAACTGCTCCGCGGCGCTACTCTCGATGACCTGCTGATTGAAGCCTTCGCCGTCACCCGGGAAGCCGGTCGCCGCGTTCTCAATATGCGGCATTTCGACACCCAGCTGATCGGTGGCATGGTGCTGCACAAGGGCCAGATCGCGGAAATGAAGACCGGTGAAGGCAAGACGCTGGTCGCCACCGCTCCGGTCTACCTGAATGCCCTCGAAGGCAAAGGCGTTCACGTTATCACCGTCAACGACTATCTCGCCAAGCGCGACGCCGAGTGGATGGGCCGCATCTACAAGTTCCTCGGTCTTACCGTCGGCATCATCGTGCATGATCTCGACGATCAGGAACGCCAGGACGCCTACGGTTGCGACATCACCTACGGCACCAACAACGAATTCGGGTTCGATTACCTGCGCGACAACATGAAGTTCAACATAAAGAACTGCGTGCAGCGCGTCCACAACTTCGCCATCGTGGACGAAGTCGATTCCATCCTGATTGACGAAGCCCGTACCCCGCTCATCATTTCCGGGCCCAGCGAAGCCTCCACCGACAAGTACTACAAATCGAACAAGGTCATCCCGCACCTGATCCGCGGTGAAGTGATTGAAGGCAAGGAACCCGGCGAAAAGTACACCACCGGCGATTTCACGGTGGACGAAAAACACCGCAGCGTTGCCCTCACCGAAGAAGGTGTTCTCAAGGTGGAACGCCTGCTTGGCATCGGCAACATGTTCGAAGGGCATGACAACGTGGAGTGGTTCACCCACGTGCAGCAGTCGCTCAAGGCGCACGTGATCTTCATTCGCGACAAGGACTATGTCGTGAAAGACGGCGAAGTCATCATCGTTGACGAACACACGGGCCGTCTGATGCCGGGCCGCCGCTGGAGCGATGGTCTCCACCAGGCCGTGGAAGCGAAGGAAGGCGTCAAGATCGAGAACGAAAACCAGACGCTCGCGACCATCTCCTTCCAGAACTACTTCCGCATGTATAAGAAGCTGGCCGGCATGACCGGTACGGCGGAAACCGAAGCGGCGGAATTCCAGAAGATCTACAAGCTCGACGTCACGGTGATTCCCACCAACCGCCCGATGATCCGTAAGGAGAATCAGGACATCGTCTACCGCACAGAAGACGAAAAGTTCCGCAATGCGGCTAAGGAAATCAAGGAATTCAACGAGCGCGGGCAGCCGGTTCTGGTCGGCACCATCTCGGTCGAAAAGTCCGAACATCTTTCGAACATCCTGAAGAAAATGGGCGTGAAGCATGAAGTGCTGAACGCCAAGAATCACGAACGCGAAGCGCTGATTGTGGCGCAGGCGGGCCGCCGCGGCGCGGTTACCGTTTCCACCAACATGGCGGGCCGCGGTACCGACATTTTGCTCGGCGGCAACGCCGAAGCGATGGCCCGGGACATTCTTCGCAAGCAGGGCAAAGATCCGGAACGCGAGGAGTTCAAGGCCGATTGGGAACGCGTTCTGGCGGAAGTGAAAGCCCAGTGCGCCGTGGAGCACGACGCCGTTGTGGCCCTCGGCGGACTGCACATCGTCGGCACGGAACGGCATGACTCCCGCCGTATCGATAACCAGTTGCGCGGTCGCGCCGGCCGCCAGGGTGACCCTGGCAGTTCGCGCTTCTTCCTCTCTCTGCAGGACGACCTTCTCCGCATCTTCGGCGGAGACCGCATGCAGAACCTCATGCTGCGTCTCGGCATGGAAGAGGACGTGCCGATTGAATCCGGCATGATCACCAAGCGCATCGCCGAGGCTCAGAAGGCTATCGAAGCGCAGAATTTCGATGCCCGCAAACACCTGCTTGAATATGACGACGTCATGAACAAGCAGCGCCAGGCCGTCTACTCCATGCGCCGCGGTCTGCTCGAAGGTCTGGAGCAGAAGGAACGCATCATGGAGATGTCGAAGGGCGTGATCGGCAGCATGGTCGACCAGCACTGCATCGATCCTTCGCATCCCAATACCTGGGATCTCAACGGCATCCAGACGGAGATGCTCACCCAGTTCGGCGCGCGCGTGAACCCGTCCGATCTCGGCGGTCTCACGCTTGAAAAGCTCGAAGAAGAACTCTTCGAACGCGCCCGCCACACCTATGAGGCCAAGGAGGAACTGGTGGGCTCGAACCTCATGCGTGAGGCCGAGCGCAACATCATGCTCCACGTCATCGACGATCAGTGGAAAGACCACCTGCTCTCGATGGACCACCTTAAGGAAGGCATTGGTCTTCGCGGCTACGGACAGAAAGACCCCCTGGTGGAGTACAAGAAGGAATCCTTCAAGCTCTTCCAGGACATGATGGACCGCATTGAAGACGAGACGGTCCGCTACCTGTACTTCCTGCGCTTTGAGCAGAACAACGCGCCCGCCATGCCCTTCGTTCTCGACGAAGAAGGCTATGTGGACGACGAAGCGACCGCGGAGCGGAAGCAGATCGAACAATCGAAGGCTGCCGAGGAACTGCAGCGTCGCAATGCGCAGAGCGCCGTCCAGGATATGACGCGCAACATCCAGCGCCAGCACGAGAAGGAACTCAAGGAACTGCAGTTCCTCGGAACCGCCTCCGCGCCCACCGCTTCGAAGACCGTCACCGCCGGCCCGAAAGTTGGCCGCAACGATCCCTGCCCCTGCGGCAGCGGCAAGAAGTACAAGAAATGCCACGGGACCGAGGCATAAACGCTCGTCTTCCAATTGTCACAATCCTGAAATCGGGGATGCGCTAAACTTCGACCAGTGCAGCGCATTCCCCGCGTAGCTTTCTTTACCGACACTTATCAGGAAATCAACGGCGTTGCGCTCACCAGCCGTCAACTCACGGATTTCGCGCGGCGTCATGGCCACCCGTTCCTCTGTATACGCGGCGCGGCGGGGACACAGCTGACCCCGGACGGCTCCGTCACTAACCTCGAACTGAAACGCGGCCCACTCTCGTTTGAACTCGATCGCGGCCTCTGGCATGATCCCTTTCTGTTCCGCCACGGACCCGACATCGGGCGTCTGCTGGAAGATTTCCGGCCGGACATCATTCACGTGGTCAGCCCGGGCGACGTCAGCGAAATCGGGACGTTTTACGCCAAAAAACGCAAGCTTCCCCTGGCCATTTCCTGGCACACGAACCTGCACGAATTCGGTTCCATGCGCCTCGGAAAGTCACTTGCCTGGACACCGGACCGGCTGCGCCGGGGCGTCGAGAAAAGCAGCGAAGCCGCTATTCTCCGCATCGTGATGGCATTTTATAAGCTGGGTCAGGTGCTCTATGCGCCCAATGATGAACTGGTGGACCTGGTGGGGAAACACACCGGCAAGCCGACCTTCCTGATGAAGCGCGGCATCGATACCCAGCTTTTCCATCCGGCGAAACGCACCGTGAACGATGGCGTTCTGCGGCTGGGTTACGTGGGACGCATCACGCCGGAGAAGAGCGTGCGCTTCCTGCGGGACCTTGAACTCGGCCTCAAAGCGGTGGGTGTCCCACCGTTCCGCTTCGTCATCATCGGCGACGGCAGCGAGAAAGAGTGGCTTGCGGGCAACCTCGAAAATGCCGATATTCCCGGCATCAAACGGGGTGAGGAACTGGCCGAAGCCTACGCGAACATGGACGTCTTCACGTTCCCCTCCCGCACCGATACCTTCGGCAACGTGGTCCTCGAAGCCTTCGCCTCCCAGGTGCCCGCCGTGGTGACGGATGCCGGCGGTCCGAAGTTCATCGTCAACCCCGGCGTCTCCGGCTTCGTGGCCCATAGCGCGGGCGAGTTCATCTCGCTCACCGCCAGACTGCTGAACGAAGCCTCCACGCGCAGGCGCATGGCGGAAGCCGCGCGACTCCAGGCCACCGGAGAATCATGGGACGCGGTGTTCAACAAAGTCTACGACGGCTACCGCGTGGCGCTTGGTTGGTAGCCGCGTTACTCGTATCGCAGCGCGTCAATCGGGTCCATCCGTGATGCCTTCAGCGCGGGCAGGAGCCCTGCGATGATCCCGATGAGTTCCAGCACCACCGTCGACGTCACCACGGCGAAGGTCGAAATCTTCAGATGGATGTCTCCACCGCCCGAGTCGTCCTTAAACAGCGGCCCCAGCAGCGGCAGCGTCTGAATGCCCGCCGTCACGCTCCAGCCAATCGCCACGCCCAGCAACCCGCCCGCCGTCACGATCACCATCGCTTCGAACAGAAACTGCAACAGGATCCCGGCCTTCGTTGCGCCGATCGACTTCAGTACACCGATCTCCCGGGTCCGCTGGGTCACCGAAACCAGCATGATGTTGGTCAGCCCGATGCCGCCGATCGCCAGCGTCAGCGCGCCGATCAGCCCGAGAAGTACCTGCAGCGCAATTGTCATGGCGTCAATCACCTTCATAAATTCGTTGAAGATGATGACCTCCAGCGCGCGCTCGTCGGTGGGGACAAAGTTGTGGATCCGCCCGAGCGTCGCCCGCACATCCCGGACCGCCTGCTTCCGGAACAGCGGATTGGCGGGCATCCAGACGATGTCGTCCGGATACCGCGTATTGCGGAATAATGAAGCCGTCGAATACGGAATAAACAGGCATTCGTTATCCGGCGTGTTGTAGTTCGAGATCTGCGTCTTGGTTTTCAGCAGCCCGATCACCTGGAACCGGGTCCCGCGGATTGTGATGTACTCGCCGACCGGCGGAATATCGCCAAACAGTTTCTCCGCCGCCTTCGCGCCAATCACGGCCACCCGCTCTCTGGTCGCGGAATCCTCCGGTGAGAGCCATCGCCCGGACGACATGGTCATGTTGCGGATCCTGCCGTATGCGGGTTCCACTCCGCGCAGGGACATGTTCTGTTGCCGGTAGCCGCGCACTACCGTTGCGCCGCGTACCATCACTTCGCTCGAAATCGCGCCCACCATCGGCACCGTGTCGCGAATCGCCTGGACATCGTCCTCTTCGAGCCGGATCTTGTGACCGGCGCGCTCTCCGCCCGCCTGTTTCGAGGTCTGGCCGCCGAACAGCAGCACCAGGTCCTGCCCCACCGCCTGAAACGAACTCTGCAGCGCGAAACCAAAACCTTCGCCGTAGGAATAAAGGATCACGAAACAGGCCACGCCCCAGGCGAGGCTGGCCATGGTGAGCAGGCTTCTCTGCCGGTTGAACCGGAGTGCTGAAAGCGCTTCGGCAAGTAGGCTGCGCAGTGTCATGGGCGTTCACCGTTCATAGCGCAATGCCTCCACCGGCGTCAGCGACGCCGCGCGCCACGCGGGATACAGCGCGGATGCCACCGCGATCAACGTGAGCGCGCAGAAAGACGCCACAGTGGTGATTATGCTCACAGGCAGACCGGGGAACATCTCCGGCATCTGCACCAGTTTGAGCGCGCTCGAAAGCCCAAAGGCGATGGCCCAGCCCACAATGCCGCTCGTAAACGCCAGCACACAGCCTTCCACCAGAAAGTCCATCAGAATGCGTAGCCGCGTGGCGCCCAGAGCCTTGCGAAGGCCGATCTCGCGCGTTCTTTCTGAAACCGTGACCAGCATGATGTTCATCACTCCGATGCCGCCCAATGAAAGGGTCACAAAGCCGATGAACGCCAGAAACACGGTCATGGAATCAAAGATTCCGTCTACCTGCTTCTGGTTCTCAACTGTATCCCACACGCCCAGCGCGCTCTTGTCTTTTGAACTGAAGCCGTGCGCCCGACCGATGATTTTCTTCGCCTGCAGTTGCGCTTCCTCATACTGCGCGAGTGACACCGGCTGATAGAGAATCTCGTCCAGATAGCCCGGCACGTAGTATTTCTGCGGGGGCGGTACGTCGCGGGTCATTGTGGTGTAGGGCAGCCAGATCTTTTTTTCGTCGAGCCCGGAATAACTGCTGTTCTGTTCCTTGCCCGCCATCACGCCGATGATCCGATAGGGAATACCATTGATCGCCAGCGAGGTTCCGTTGACGTTTGGGCGCGTGCCAAACAACTGTTTCTTCACATCCACGCCAATCACGCAGACGCGACGCCCCTGCTGCTCTTCTTCAGCGGTGAAAAAGCGGCCCTGATCGAGCGGGATGGTGCGGAGTTGCGGAAAGTGCGCCTCCACTCCGCTCACCTCGAAGGAGCCGCTGTTGAACGGGCTGGTGGCACGGACGTTTCCTTCCAGTTCCGCCGCCACAATCTTCAGCAGATACGCCTCGCGACGCAGGTTTTCCACGTCCGAATAGTTGAGCCGGATCCGCCGGCCCGCCCGTTCCCCTCCGGCCTGCAGTTCCGTCCTGCCGCCGAACAGGATCACCAGATTTTCGCCCAGTGATTTCGTGTTGTTGCGCTGGCCCTCTTTGAAGCCATCGCCCATCGCGACGATGAGCACGATGGACGTAATTCCCCAGGCAATGCCTGCCATGGTGAGAAAGCTGCGCAGCTTGTTCCGCAGCAGGCTGCCCATCACCTGCC
The DNA here is from genome assembly GCA_903900705.1 of uncultured Acidobacteriia bacterium. Taxonomy (GTDB): domain Bacteria; phylum Acidobacteriota; class Terriglobia; order Bryobacterales; family Bryobacteraceae; genus BOG-234. The sequence continues at coordinate 57,119 of CAIUOG010000104.1, read as the reverse complement.
GCAGCAATTCCGTCAGGTACGTCATGGCTACTGCAGCACGACCTGCTGCCCCTCGCTGAGTCCCTTCAGAATCTCGGTCTTCGCGCCGTTGCTGATGCCCGTCGTAATCGCGATCTTCCGCACACCCTTCTCGCCAGTCGCATCAGGAATCTCAACGGAGGTGGATTTGTCTTTGTTGTAGACGACCGCGCCTTCCGGTATCGCAAGGACCTTTTTCTTTTCTTCGAGAATGATCTCGGCATTCGCCGTCATCTGGGCTTTCAGCAGATGTTTATCGTTGGAAATCGACACGCGCACTTCGAACGTTGTGACGTTGTCTTTCTCCGTCCCCATGGGCGAGATCTTGGTCACCCGGCCTTCAAACTTCTGGTCTTTGAAAGATTCCACGGTGATGCGCGCGGGTTGCCCCAGCCAGATTCTGCCAACGTCGCTTTCGTCCGCCTTGCCCTTCACATAGACCTGATTCAGATCGCCCAGAGTCATGATGAGCGTCGCGCTGGAACCCACCACAAGAATCGAACTGACCGCTGTGCCCACCTCGCTGTCGCGTGACAGCACAACGCCGTCGATGGGCGAAATGATGGTGGCATTCCGAAGATTCTCCTCCGCCATGGCGACCACAGCCTGCTGTTGTTCGAGCGACGCTTTTGCTTTGGAAATCGCGGCGTTGGCCGTACCCACATTTGCTTTGGCCGACTCCTGCTTCTGCACCGCCAGTTGGTAGTTCTTCTCGGCGTCATCGCGCGCGTTCTGCGCAATCAGTCCGTCGGCGAACATCTTCCGCGCTCGTTCGGCGTCGCGCTTCAGAAACGGCACATCAGGGCCTGCCGCATCCACCCTGACCCGCTCATAATCGGCCTCTGCGGACTTCACGTTCGCCTCCGCCACGTGCAGCGCCGCCTGCTGCTGGCGCAGCGCCGGAAGCAGGTCGTTCTGGTCCAGTTCACAAAGTACCTGGCCTTTGTGTACGATATCTCCCACATTTACCGGTAATTTCTGTATGATGCCGCTGGCCTTGCTCTTGATTTCGACCTGAATCTCCGGCTGGATCTTGCCGGTCGCAACCACCGAGCGCGCCAGATCGATCCGTTCGACCTTGGCGATCTTCTCCGTATCGATTTTCACGGGTTTGTTGGTCAGCGCCCGGACCGTGAAGGCCGCGCCTCCGCCGAGAACAACCAGCGTCCCACCGATCCAAAGCCACCGTTTACTTTTCTTTGCCATTTTGACAATCGCTCTCCCCGGTAAATACGCGCCGGAGGGACAAAAGTTCGCAGGGGGAGTAAAAGTCGGCAGCAGGGACTAAAGTTCTCCCGGGGTATTGCCGATCAACAAGCAGACGAAGGAGCCCATGGCCAAAATCGGTCTATATTCCGACAGGGAGGTATTTGGCGCTGGTTTGCGCCAGGCGGTTCTGCCCATGCATGAACTCGTCTCGCTCGGCCTTGACTTCCACACTGAGTCCGGAAATCTATTCGCCACTCTCGCACCGGCGCTTCTGATTCTGGATGCGCCACCGGAACGCTCTTCCGAGATGATTCGCTTTCTTCGCTCAGCCGAGCCGGACCTGCCTCTGATTGTCTGGGAGCGCGTCAGTTCCAGTGAACCCGCACTCAGCGCCCTGCGCTCCGGTGTTCAGGGCGTGATTCTCGATTGCACCACGGCTGCGGAAGTTGTGGCCTGTATCGATACGGTTCTGCATGGCGGCATCTGGGTGCCGCCCTCCATTGCGCAGGCGGTAGTGTCCAGTCGCTCCTGCCATTTGACGAAACGCGAAAGTCAGTTGGTCAGCCTGGTAACCCAGGGTCTGAGTAACAAAGAGATCGCCGGCAAACTGGGGATCTCCGTCGGTACGGTGAAGGTCTATTTTTCGCGGCTCTTCGACAAGCTGGAAGTCTCAGACCGCTATGAACTGGCCGTGATCGGCATGCGCCAGGCCGGCACCGTTCATGTGGACGCGGTGAGAAGCTCGCAGGGCGCCAACACCATCTCGCAGACGGTCTTTCTGCCCCGAACGCTTGCGGACCGTCACGGCGATAAATACAGCCGTCAGTAAACTTACCCGGCGAACGGACTGCGCTTCAACGCGTATTCCACCGCTTCCTTCGGTACGCTGAACTCCGCCATGGCACCGTTGCCCATGAATCCGATATCCTTTACGCCCACCGGGCTGGTGTAGTACACGTCCACCACCATGTTGCGAACCCACGTCCAGAAGGTCTGTCCGCCGGCGGTTTCGGGCGTATGCTTCGCCCGGTAAGCGAGTTTGTCCAGCAATTCGGTCTGCTGCTCCGGTTTTGCAGTCAGGAAGTCCGCCGCGTACGTCTTCTGCATGTAGTCGTCCAGCCACGCAAAACCGCCGTTGAAGATCGCCGCCAGTTCCGCATTATGGCTGCTCAGAAGGTCGATATATTCCGGCGCACCCGCGTCGAGGGAGCCTGGAATCACAATGTCGGAAAGCTTCTTCAGTGTCTGGAAGTTGTGGCGGGTGAAACACTTCGGAGCGTAATTCGGGCCTCCGCTGAGGCTTTTCGCCTCCGCCATCGCCATATGGACATGCTGCGCGAGGGCGGGGGAGAGGACTCCCGAACCCGCTGTCGTCAGCACCATGGAACTGCCGACGATTTTGAAAAGGTCGCGTCGAGAAACGTCTTCCATCTTAGATATTCCCCTTCTTCATTTCTTCGGCCAGATGCTCGGCCGCGCGCCAGGCGTTGGCCACAATCGTCAGCGTTACATTCTTATCCGGGTTGCCGTTGAACGGCGCCGCATCCGACACGAACAGATTATTCACTTCGTGTGCCTGCGACCACTTGTTCAGCACACTCGACTTCGGGTCGGCGCCCATCCGAACCGTTCCCGCCTCGTGGATGATTTCGCCGCCCGTCGAGATGGCGTTCAGCGGGTTGGCAGGGAACGCCTTGCTTGTGACGGTGCCGCCCATGGCGTGAATCAGATCGGTGAAGGTCTGGTGCATATGCTTCACCATATTGGTTTCGTATTCCTGCCATTTGAAGTGGAACTTCAGCACCGGAATGCCCCACTGGTCCACCGTGGTGGGGTCGATCTCGCAGTACGAATTCTCGTTCGGGATCATTTCGCCGCGGCCCGAGAAACTGATCTGCGTGCCGTAAGACTGCCGGATCGCGTCTTTGAGCTTCGAGCCGTAGCCTTCCGCCTGCGCCGCCACACCCCGGAAAGACCCGATCTGCGGCATCCCGAAACCACCGCCGATTTCAATGTGATAGCCGCGCGGGAACAGCTTGTTCTTCTTTTCCAGTTCCCACCACGGCGTGTAAACGTGCATCCCGCCAATGCCGTCGCAGTTGTGGCGCGGCAGGCCTTCGAGCGCCGGAACGTGGCCGCTCAGCGCGTAGCCCACCGTGTCCGTCAGGTTACGTCCCACCTGGCCCGAACTGTTCGCGATTCCGCCCGGGAATTTCGTCGATTTCGAGTTCAGCAGCAGTCGCGCCGATTCGCAGGCGCTCGCCGCCACCACCACGGCGCGGCAGCGAATCTGCTTCTCCGTGCGGGTCGCTTTGTCGACGTACGAAACGGCCTTCACCTTGCCCTGATCGTCCACCAGCAGCTCGCGCGCCATCGCATTGCTGATGATGTTCAGATGACCAGTCTTCATGGCCGGGAAAATCATCGCCTGGCTGGACGTGAAAGCCGAAGCGGTCCGGCAGCCGCGTCCGCACTGGCCGCAGTAGTGGCACGCGGCGCGACCATGGATCGACTTGGTCAGCATCGCCATGCGCGACGGAATTACGGGAATATTCAGCTTCTTCCCCGCATGCATCACCAGCGTTTCATGCACCCGCGGCGGGATGGGCGGCAGAAACTTTCCGTCCGGTGCGGACCGCAGGCCCTCGCGTGTGCCGGTCACGCCGATAAACTCCTCAGCCTTGTCGTAGTAAGGCGCCATTTCGTCGTAAGTAATGGGCCAGTCGTACCCCAGACCGTCGAACTGGTACGGTTTGAAATCGTAATCGGCAAACCGCAGCGAAATGCGGCCGTAGTGGTTCGTGCGGCCTCCCATGATGCGGGAGCGGAACCACTTGAACTCACTGCCCTGCGCCACGGTGAAGGGCTCTCCGGGAATGTTCCAGTAGCCATTCGGCGCAAGGAAATAACCAAAAGGATAAATGTCCTTGCCGAAGTAGTTTTCCGCGTTCGGACCCACGCCGCGGTGGTCCACTTCCCACGGCCACATATGCTCTTTGAAGTCCTTCTGCGGATTGAGCATGGGACCCGCTTCGATAAGGGTCACGTTGATCCCCATCTCTGTCAGAACTTTGACCGTTGTGCCGCCGCCGGCGCCTGAACCGATGACCACCACGTCATGAACTTGCGGCGACCGCTGAACCTGGGAAGGCTGAACCTGGAACATGTATAGAGACTATCATCTGAGCGCGACGCCGCAGAGTCAGCGTTATAGAATACGGCCCATGCGGAAAATTGCCTTTCTCACGCTCTGCGGCGCGGCTCTGTGCCTCGCGGCCGACCCACCTTCCCACCATGCGACGAAAGCTCAGGTGGACGCCTGGATGACCTCGCTCTCCAACTGGAACCGCTGGGGAAAGACCGACCAGATGGGTACCGTGAACCTGATCACGCCGGCGAAGCGAAAGCAGGCCGCCGCGCTAGTGACCGAGGGCGTTTCCATCTCGCTGGCGCATAACACAGACAGCAAACAGGCCGCCGATAACAGCAGCCCCTTCAGGCTGAAAATGGTGGCCGACGCCGCCCACCCCGCAGCCGGCCAGTTCGTTGTCGACGACTACGAAGTGACCTATCACGGCCTTGCCCACACGCACATGGACGCCCTCTGTCACATGGCCTGGAACGGCAAGCTCTACAACGGGAATCCCATCAACTCCGTCACCGCCGACGGCGCGACTCAGCTTGCCGTCACGGCTTACAAAAACGGCATCTTCACGCGCGGCATCCTGGTTGACATCCCGCGTCTCAGGGGTCTGCCGTATCTCGAACCGGGCACCGCCATTTATCCCGAAGATCTGGAAGCGTGGGAGAAGAAAGCCGGCGTCAAAATCGGCGCGGGTGACGTGGTGTTTATCCGCACCGGGCGCTGGGCGCGGCGTACCGCCAAGGGCGCGTGGGACCCCGCCTCCATCGCGGGCCTCTATGCCACCTGCGCGAAGTGGCTGAAGGACCGCGACGTCGCCATGGTGGGCAGTGACGCCGCTACCGACGTGATGCCCTCCGGCGTGGATGGAGTACTGCAGCCCATGCACCAGTTATTGCTGATCGCGATGGGTACGCCCATCTTCGACAACTGCGATCTCGAAACGCTCGGCGACGAAGCGGCGAAGCGCAATCGCTGGACCTTCCTGATCACCGCCTCCCCCATGGCCGTGACGAATGGTACCGGTTCGCCCCTCAATCCGATCGCGGTGTTTTAGATGAATCGCCTGCCTGCAAGCCTGCTCGCCGGAGCCTGCTGTATCGCTCTGGCCCTGTCCGCGGCCGCCGATCCGCACCATGCCACAAAGGCCGATGTGGATCGCTGGATGACGGAGCTTTCCAATTGGGGCCGCTGGGGCAGGGCGGATGAGGTGGGCACGCTCAACCTGATCACGGCGCGGAAGCGCCAGGAAGCGGCCGCGCTGGTGAAAGACGGCCTCGCGGTTTCGCTCTCCCACGACGCGCTCACCGAGCCCGCGCCGGACAACTCCGAACCCTTTATTCACAAGATGACCTACACCGGCGCGCACCCGAACGGTGACTGGTTCATGGACGAATATACTGTCCGATTCCACGGCCTCGCCCACACCCACATGGACGCGCTCGCGCACTCGGCCTGGAAGGGGAAAATGTACAACGGCTTCCCGCAGCTGGACGTCACCGAACAGGGCGCAAAGGAACTCGGGATTACCGGCTTCCGCAACGGGATCTTCACCCGCGCCGTGCTGGTCGATATCCCGCGACTCAAAGGACTGCCCTATCTGGAACCGGCCACTCCCATCTATCCCGAGGATCTCGACGCCTGGGAAGCGAAGACCGGTGTCAGCATCAAAAGCGGCGATGTCGTCTTCATCCGCACCGGGCGCTGGGCTCGGCGCGCGGCCAAAGGTCCCTGGGATCCGCTGAAGATCGCAGGCCTGCACGTTTCGTGCGTCCCGTGGCTCAAAAAGCGCGACGTCGCGATCATGGGCAGTGACGCCTGCCTCGACGTTCTTCCCAGCCTGGTGGAAGGCGTCACGCAACCGGTGCACCAACTGCTCATCATCGCCATGGGTACCGCGATTCTGGATAACTGCGATCTCGAAGCCGCCGCCGCCGAGGCCGCGAAGCGCAACCGCTGGACGTTCCTGCTCACCGCTTCGCCGCTCACCGTCAAGGGCGGGACGGGCTCGCCTCTGAATCCAACGGCGATTTTCTGAGCCGCGTGATACCGCTCTCCATTTCGACCGGCAGAGTGCGAATGTCTCGGATCTCCGTGCCGCTGAAAACCACTTCCGCGAGCAACCCTTCGCGGGTCTGTTTCCGGTCGTACTGATCAAAGACCAGATTGCCGAGCGAATAGAAAATCACGCCGCCGCCATAGCGTTCCCAGGGCTGCACAACGTGCGGATGGTGGCCGGCCACCACCTTCGCACCCGCGTCAATCGCGGCCTTTGCGAACTTCGTCTGGATCGGGTGGACCTTCGTCCAGTACTCGAGCCCCGCATGCATGGAGACCACAATCACGTCCGCGCGCGCCTTCATGGCGGCAATGTCCCGCTGCAACTGCGGGATCTCCATATCGCAGATGCGGTCGTCGTGGTCTTTGTAATTGCCGTTCGTCTGGTCCTGTGCGTAGGCGAGGAAGCCGAACCGGACGCCGCGCCGCACCAGCGTGACGCCCTCATGCGCTTTCGCGGCCGTTTCGCCCGTCCCCGCCGCCAGAATTCCGTTCTGCGCCAGCCATCGCAGATTGTATTCAATGCCGTAGCCGCCACGGTCCCGCGCGTGGTTGTTGGCAGTCGAAACCACGTCGATCCCCGCCGCTTTGAGCCCTGCAATCATCTCCGGCTCCGCTTTGAAAACCATCCCGGCTTCCGAAGGCTTTCCCTGATCGCAAAACAACGATTCCAGATTCAGAAAGGCGATGTCCGCCGCGCTCATCACCGGTGCAAGATCGCGGAAGGGAAGGGCGGGGTCGTGCTTCTCGCGGGCCGTATGTCCGATGATCCGGGCCAGCATGACGTCTCCGCCAAGCAGCAGCCTCGTCTCGGGCGGCGCGGCGAGAAGCGCGGCGAATTTCAGGATTTCCCGCCGGGTGGGCATTCCAGTTCAGCGTCTCATGATCGCGCACCGGGCGTCTAAACTGATTGTTATGGTCCTCCGGGTCTTCGCCTTTCTGTTCGCAGCCGCCATTCTCTCCGCACAGACCGTTTGTCCCCCGGTGCCGCGTTACTCTCCCTGCGATATTTTTGTCGATGTCCCCGCCGCCACCAGCGTCGGTTCCCTCAAACTCGAAGCGGAATTCCGCTCCCCCCGCCACAACACGGCCCTCGTCCGGGCCGTCTGGGATGGCGGCGGCAAATGGCTGATCCGCTACACGCCCACGGAAGCCGGTGAATACGCCTGGCGTCTCACCAGCGACAACGCCGCGCTGAATGGCAAACAGGGCAATTTCACCGCCACGCCGAACGAGAAAGCCGGCTGGCTGCGGGCCGCCAACGTTCATCACTTTGCCTTCGTTGAAGGTAACGCGCTCACGCCGCATCTCTGGTCCGGAGCCATTGTGCCCGGGTTCGATCAATTTGATTTCGCACGCTGGAAAGCCCTCGTGGATGCGCGCGCCGCGCAGCACATCAATCATCTCGGCATTACGCTCGTTGACGAGGCCTCGGGGCCCAGGCTGCGCGATCCGGCCTTCTTCCGCGCCGCCGAAGAGAAGATTCTCTACGCGAACCAGCACGGCATCATCATCGACCTCGCCTTTTTCGGCCCCGGCAATCTCATCAACCGTCTGCTTCCTTCACACACAGATCGCGAGGCCTGGTTCACCTACGCGATTTCGCGTCTCGCCGCCTTCGACATTACCTGGCAGGGCATCGAGGCCTGGGAGGATTGCGACGACGCCCGTGAGCTTCTGAAAGAGATTGCGGGCTATCTGAGCAATCTCGACCCCTACAAACATACCCGCTCCACCCGAGCCAAACTCACATCCGCGCCCTTCGCTGATGACGGCTGGCTGCGCTACCGGTCTTATCAAACAGCGGACGATCAGATCAGTGCCGTGGAACAGCAGGCTTTTCAATACCCCGCCGTGAATAACTTCGGTGTCGGCGTGAAAGATGCCGACACTTTCCGCCACAGGCTCTGGAATGCGACGGCGAATGGCCAGTATCCCGGCGCGGAGATTCCCGGTGATCAGGCGGGCGCCGCCATGAAAGTCTGGTACGAGTTCATGATCGGCACGCGGCACTGGGAACTGGAACCCTTCTTCGATATCGACAACGGCCGCGGCCTGGCGCTCGAAGGGGTGGAGTACATCATCTACGTTGAGAAACCCGGCCCGGTCACCGTGAACGTGGAACGCCAGGGTTATGACATCGAATGGCTGAATCCCCTCACCGGGGAACGCACAAAGGTGAAGGAAAAGGGCAAGGCGGAAACCGTCACCTTCAACCCTCCCGACCTTTCCCATGACTGGGTGTTGCACATTTCCAAAGAAGGCCGCAAGGCCGGCATGCTGAAGAGCTATAAGTTCGATTCCCGCGATCCGCCACTCGAACTGCAGGTGGCGGAAGGAAATCCGGAAAAGGTGCCTTTTGAAATCGTGGAACCTTCCGGCGACGAGCTTTCCCTCGGCAAACCGGCCCGTTTCAACGTGAAGCTGAAGCGCGATTCAAAAGCCCTCCGCAGCATGATGTATGAATGGACCGGTGAAGTGACGGCAGGCGAACGCAGCTATCGCGTCGTGGGTACCGGGCCCTCGGGAACCTTCGAAATCCCGGCGAGTATCGCGCCGGCCTATCCCGCCGCGCTGCACATCAAGCTGACGGCAATGAACGGCCTTGGCAAGGTCTATATTCTGGACCGGAACTACACACTGAACAAATAATGCTGATTCTGGCGGTGGACACGACGGCCGAGTTCGGGAGCATCGCTCTCGCCGATGAGCACGGATTGCGCGAAGAGGTGCTGCTGCACCAGCCGCAGGGCTTCAGCGGCGTGCTGTTTCAGCAGATTGAGGCGCTGCTCGAAAGGCAGGAAGTGAAGCTGGAGGAGATCGGCCTGTTCGCCGGGGCGTCCGGACCGGGTTCGTTCACCGGCGTGCGCATTGGCCTCGCCGCCGTGAAGGGGCTTGGGGAGGTTCTCGGCAAGCCTGTGGTCGCGGTTTCCAATCTCGCGGCGCTGGCCCAATACGGCCAGGCGGACCTCCGCGCCACTGTCATCGATGCCCGCCGGGGGGAAATCTTCGGCGCACTTTACAACGCCGCTGGCCTGGCCGTCATCCCGGAGCAGGTGATCGCCTTCCCGCGCTTCCTCGAACTGCTCTCCGGCCGGTGCTTCGAATGGGTCAGCGCCGGTTTCGAACCCTTCCTGCCTGCATTGACCGGCACGGAGTTTGAGGCCTTTCCTGTGGCGACCGCCCCGCGCGCCCTCGCCGGAACCATCGCGAAACTCGCTGCCCGCGCGCCGCGGACGGACGCCTCCCAAATCGAGGCCAACTACGTCCGTCGCTCTGACGCCGAACTGCTCTGGAAGCTTTGACGCCTGCCTGGAAATCCCCGCATATCACTGCTCTGCCGTAAACGCTTCAGCGGTTTGATAGCCTAGCGGGGAGAGATTCCCGCCATGCCTCGCTTCCGACTACTCACCGCTTCACTTTCCCTCTTCGCCTGCTCCCTCGCGGCTCACGCCGCCGATGTCGACTTCAACGGGCGCTGGGACCTGCAGATTCTCAAAGGCGTCACCGATAAGGCCTGGTGGCTCGAAGTTTCCGGCGTCGGTACTCCGGAGATGAAGGGCAAATTCATTGGCTTTCCCGGTGGCGATCTGAATGAGATCAGGGATCTGAAAATCCAGGACCATGAACTAATGTTCAGCTTCGAGAACAAGGCCGGTAAACGCGAATACTTCGTCAAGTACGCGGGCGGACATCTCGATGGTCTGATGACCGGCCCCGGCGGCCCCGTCGTCTTCGCCGGCTATCGCGCTCCCAACATCCGCGATCATGACGACGGAACCTGGCTTTCCGCCACACCCATCACGCTCTTCAACGGCAAAAATCTGGACGGCTGGAGCGGTTATGGCTCCGCGACGGACCTCGGCTGGACCGTCGAGGACGGCCAGCTGAAAAGCACCGGACACGCGAAAAATCTGATCACCACCGGCAAGTACTGGAATTTCATCCTGCGCCTGGAATACAACGTGGCCGAGAAGAGCAACAGCGGCATCGGTCTCCGCGGACGTTATGAAGTCCAGATTCAGGACGATTACGGCAAACCAGTCGAATCGCATATCAACGGCGCCCTGTACAGCCGCATCAAGCCGCTCCTGAATGCCAGTAAGAAGGCGGGCGAGTGGCAGACCGTCGAGATCCGCATCGTCGGCCGCGACGTTTCCGTCACTCTGAACGGCAAGCCCATCATCGTGAAGCAGAAAGTGGAAGGTCTTACGGCCATCGCCTTCGATCCCTTCGAAGCTCTGCCGGGTTCGCTTGAACTGCAGGGAGATCATGGTCCGGTCGCGTTCCGGAACATCATTCTTACGCCGCTCTATCATCCTCAGGCGCAATGAGATTGGGACGCCAGGCAAAGCAGCTTCAACTCTCGGGTGTCTTCGCGGCGGCGGTCACGCCAAACCTGCCAGGCACCCTCGAAGTCGACTACTCCGGTCTTCTCGACCTGCTCGACTTCCTCGCTCAGGGCGGCGTCAGCGGTATCTGCCTGATGGGCTCCACGGGCGAGTTCGCCAAGTATTCGTTTTCAGATCGCCAGCGCGCCATCTACCTCAGCGCCAAACGCAGCAAGGTCCCGCTGATTGTTGGCGTTGGCCACACCAGCCTGACCGGGGCGCTCCAGGTGGCGGCGGATGCCGTGCAGGCCGGGGCGGACGGACTGCTGCTCATGCCGCCCTATTTCTTCCCCTATGCGCAGCCCGAGATAGAAACCTTCTACCGGGAATTCGCCAGGGAAGCCGGGAATTCCCTCCCCATCATGCTCTACAACATCCCGCAGTTTACTTCGGGTATCGGCATCGAAACGGCCCGGCGTTTGCTCGACACGGGGTTATTTGCGGGCATCAAGGATTCCAGCGGGAATTGGGACTATTTCGAACAGTTGCTCGCGCTGAAACGCGAACGGCCTTTTGTGCTTTTTGCGGGAAATGACCGGATTGCGGCGCAGGCCCTCGCCGCCGGCGCCGATGGCGTTCTTTCCGGCTGTGCCTCCGCGATTCCCGAACTACTGGTAGCGCTTTGCCAGTCCGCCGCCGCGGGCGACCACGAACGCACTGCGTCCCTGAATGCCTCCCTGACCGAATTTATCGACTGGATTGAACAATTCCCGACACCTGTGGGAATTAAGCGCGCGGTTTCAGTGCGCGGCCAGAAATCCGGCGAGACTTCCGTGCCCCTCGGGGCGGAAACCTCTCAAAGTCTGGAAAAGTTCGCTTCCTGGTTCCAGGGCTGGCACAAGATCTGGTAATTTCAAAAAATTGCTGTTAAGCTGGCGGGGTCCCGGACGATTTTACGCCCGTATCAACGAGGAGTTTCGCCATGGCTTCACCGCAAACCGCAGTGTCCCCGGTAAAGTATATTCCACTTTCCCAGTTCGAAATTGATCTTGTAACAGGCTTTAAAGCCAGCAAATGGAATGGCCCCGGCCTTCCGCGGCCCGATGGAAAGGAAGGTCTCGACGAGATTCTTGCCACCCTCGGCAACCTGCTCACCCGGGCGCAGAACCTGATTCAGGCCAAGAACGGCCTCTCCATCCCCTATACCCTGCAGGGCATCACCGCCCCCGGCAAACGCTTCATGCTCGGCACCGACGACCAGATTCAGTCGGCGGCCGATATTAAGAGCCTTGTGACTTTCGTGCAGTCCTTCGCAAGCGCGGTGTTTACTGAAGAAGCCAGCCAGAAGAACATCGCATCGCACGTTTCTCTGTTTGAAGCCGCCCTCAAAAGCCCGCTGGAAATTCTGAAGAGCGATCTGACTGATGTCGCCGGAGCCGCCGGCGCAGGCGTGGATATCGCCGTCAGCGCGCAAAAAACAGCCGACTACTCGGCCTTCTCTCTCGAATCTCCCGAACAATTCGCCATGGCGTGGACTACGTTTGGCGACATGTACCGCAGCGGCTATCCGCATCTCGCCGAATACACCCGCCTGATGACGGACGCGGACGCCGCCACCAAACAGTTCTGGCCCATGCTCCGCAGCACGGCGCTGCCCTACAACCTCTTCATCCTGATGCGTCTCACCGACGCCACAGCGGCCTATTACAAGACCCGTTTTGGCGCGGCATGGAAACCGGAATACGATGCCCTGCTCGCGGCGAAGAAGCTCTACGGCATCGATCTCACCGTCTTTGAAGGCCTGGATCCCGATACCGACGCCAATGGCACGCTCCGCTTCACCCCCAGCACCATGGCGCTGCTCTCCATGGACGACGCGAAAAACCTCTCACCCATCGCCGTCTATGTCACCGACCCCAAAAACAAGACCGCCGCGCAGGTCTTTACGAAGGAGTCCGGCGCCTGGATCTATGCGCTGATGGCCGTCAAGACCTCTCTTACCGTCTACGGCATCTGGCTCGGGCACGTCTACACCCTTCACATCGTCACCGCCGCCATGCAGATGGTGACGCTGAACACACTGCCGGCGTCGAACGCCATCTGGCAGTTGCTGGCGCCGCAGTCGAACTACACCATTGCGTTTGATCTCCTGCTCATGCTCGGCTGGTCGAATCTCTCGCCGCCCACCTCCATCAGCAGTACCGCGAAGTTCCTGCAGCTTTGCAATAACTTCCTCGTGAACCACAGCTTCTTTGCGACCGATCCCTCTTCGATCATCAGTCGTATGAATCTCGACGTGAACGACTTCACAGACCCCGCGCAGCCCGGTGGCGAGTGGAACCTCTATCCGAACTTCCAGATCGTCCGGCGCATTGAGGCCTTCACCTGGAACTACGTGAGCACCGTCATTGACGCCGCTTATGCCGACGATGCCGCCGTGAGCAACGATGCGGATATCCAGGCCTGGATCGCGGCGGCAGGCGCGCCCACCGCCGGCAACATTCAGGGCCTTCCCGCCATGGATTCGAAGGCCAATCTGAAATCGGTCCTGTCCAGCGTGCTCTACCGCATCACCTTCCACGGCATGGGCCGCCTCCGTAATGTGGGTTCGCCCGAACCTCCGTTTGCGCCCAACTATCCGCCCTGCCTGCAGAGCACCGCCATTCCGTCATCGGCCAGTTCCGTCAATACCGCGGCGTTGCTCCGCTACCTGCCGAATACCGGAACGCTGGGCAAACTGGTTTCGTTCTACTACATCTTTGCCTACAACGAACCCTACGTTCCCGTCGTTCCCTATCAGGGTCCGGATGCCGAGCTCTTCTTTGACGACGCGAGGTATCCCGGCGCTAATGCGGCACTCGTTCAGTTCCGCCGGGAGATCGAGTCTCTCGTCCGCGAGTATCAGCCCCAATGGGTGCAGATCGGCCAGTGGCCGCGAAACATCGAACTGTAAATCCTGAGCTGAAGGCAGCGAACGGTTCGAAGACCATCCAAAAGTAAATGACCGGTTCCGTCACTCATTACCGTTGGCTTAAGTGACGGAACCGGGTCCATTTTAGAAAACACCCTAAAAATCTCCCTCCTGTCCTGGAGGAAATAAACCATGAAGGTTGTATGTGTGCTGAAGCGTCTGCCGCTTCTTTTGGTGTGCTCCGCGAGCCTGTTCGCCGGCACTTTTACGGATGGTGGCTTCGAAAGCCCCGCCATCTCTTATACCGGTTACAGCTTTGGCGCTCCAGCCGGCTGGACGCTGAATGACCCCGGTAACTTCGGACTGTTTCTGGAAGGCTATGGCGCCTTCAACCTTCCCACCCTGAACGGCGAGGGCACGCAGGCCTACGCCTTCGGTGGCAATGGCGAACTGGCCGGCGACATCTCCCAGATTTTCGACACCGTTGCTGGTGACTCCTACCACGTGACTTATCAATACCTGGTGCAGCAAGGCGCCGGCAATGAGGACTATCTCGCGAATGTCCTCGATGGTTCCACCGTGCTGGCCACCTCCGGAAACGTCCAGTTCAGCAACACTGCCTGGGTGACCGCATCGCTTGACTTCACCGCCACCAGTAGCTCTTCCACTATTCGGTTCAGTGACGTCACGGGTGCCGCCGGCGATTCCTTCGGCGGCGGCACCACCAACTGGGCCCTTGACGCCGTGACCGTCGCCGATACCAGCACCGCTCCGGAACCGTCCAGCTTCCTGCTGCTCGGTGTCGCACTGGTCGCACTGGGCTCGCGTCACCGCTCCCTTCTCCGCTAACTCCCCGCCCGACGGGTGGCGGAGGATGTCAGTTCTTTGCCACCCATATAATCTGAGTCCCTTACTGTCAAATTCTAAATTTCCTTTGGAATCAATGCGTTGCCGGGAATTTTTAGCACTCGTCGAATCTGTGTGCTAATAATATGGCTTGGAATCGTTTGCAATCCTGATCAGCAGATTCCATGTTTGAATCCAGTTCTATTTCACTGAAACCCAGTTGGAGGCAACACTAAATGAAGATTCGTCCGCTCTATGACCGTATCGTCGTGAAACGGATTGAAGATACCACCGAGAAGACCCTCGGCGGCCTCTTTATCCCGGATTCCGCCAAGGAAAAACCGCAGGAAGCAGAAGTTGTCGCAGTTGGCAAGGGCAAGCGTCTCGAAGACGGCAGCGTCGTCTCTCTCGATGTCCAGGTTGGCGACCGCATCCTGTTCGGTAAGTATTCCGGCAGCGAAATCAAGATCGATGGCGAAGACTATCTGATCATGCGCGAAGACGAAGTGCTCGGCATCCTCGACGCCCAGTAACTCGTTCCTCTCTTCACGATCCCAGTAGCCCTTACAGGCACCCGTTTTTTGAACAGTATTCAGCCAGGAGAAACAAACAGATATGGCAAAACAGATTGTATACGCTGAGAATTCCCGCCAGGCCATCCTGCGCGGCGTGAACCAGTTGGCCGATGCGGTGAAGGTCACCCTCGGTCCCAAAGGACGCAACGTCGTCATCGAAAAGAAGTTCGGCGGCCCCACCATCACCAAGGACGGCGTCACCGTTGCAAAAGAAATCGACCTGAAGGACCCGCTCGAAAACATGGGCGCCCAGATGGTTCGCGAAGTGGCGTCCAAGACGTCCGACATCGCTGGTGACGGCACCACGACCGCGACCATCCTCGCGCAGGCGATCTTCCGCGAAGGCGTCAAGTCCGTTGCCGCCGGCGCAAACCCGATGGCCCTGAAGCGCGGCATCGAAAAGGCCGTGGAAGTTGCGGTTGCTGAAGTGAAGGCGATGTCGGTCGATGCGAAGTCGAACGAAATGATCGCGCAGGTCGGCACCATCTCCGCCAACAGCGACCACACCATCGGCGGCATCATTGCCGAAGCGATGACCAAAGTCGGCAAGGACGGCGTGATCACGGTCGAAGAATCGAAGACCATGCACACCGAACTGCAGACCGTGGAAGGCATGCAGTTCGATCGCGGCTACCTCTCGCCCTACTTCGTGACCGACGCCGACCGCATGGAATGCGTCCTCGAAGAGCCCTACATCCTGATCCACGAAAAGAAGATCAGCAACATGAAGGACCTTCTTCCCGTGCTCGAGCAGATTGCCCGTTCCGGCCGTCCGCTCCTCATCATCGCGGAAGAAGTCGAAGGCGAAGCGCTCGCCACCCTCGTTGTCAACAAGCTGCGTGGCACCCTGAACGCCGCCGCCGTCAAGGCGCCGGGCTTCGGTGACCGCCGCAAGGCCATGCTCGAAGACATTGCCATCCTCACCGGCGGCAAGGCCATCTTCGAAGAAACCGGCATCAAGCTCGAAGGCGTTCGCCTCGAAGATCTGGGCCGCGCCAAGCGCGTCAGCATCGACAAGGACAACACCACCATCGTGGACGGCGCCGGTTCCGACGCTGACATCCAGGGCCGCATCAAGCAGCTCCGCACCCAGATCGACGAAACCACTTCCGACTATGATCGCGAAAAGCTGCAGGAACGCCTCGCGAAACTGGCCGGCGGCGTTGCCGTGATCAAGGTCGGCGCGGCCACCGAAACCGAAATGAAGGAAAAGAAGGCCCGTGTCGAAGACGCGCTGCACGCAACCCGTGCCGCCGTTGAAGAAGGCATCGTTCCGGGCGGCGGCGTGGCTCTCCTCCGCGCAGCCAAGGCCCTGGCCGCACTGACCCTGCCCGGTGACGAGCAGATCGGTGTCAACATCATCAAGCGCGCCTGCGAAGAGCCCATTCGTCAGATCGTCAACAACGCCGGCGTGGAAGGTTCCATCATCATCGCGAAGATCCGCGAGAATGACAACCCGCACTTCGGCTACAACGCTCAGACCGAGGTCTACGAAGACCTGGTCGCTTCGGGCGTCATCGACCCGGCCAAGGTGACCCGCTCTGCCCTGCAGAACGCGGCCTCCATCGCCGGCCTCATGCTCACCACGGAAGCCATGGTTTGCGAGATTCCGGAGAAGAAAGCTGCTCCGGCTCCCGGCGGCCACGGCCCCGAAGGCATGGACTACTAAACAACCCTCCCCCCAATCCGGGGAACCTGAAAAGCCGCGGCCTCTCACAAAGAGGCCGCGGCTTTTTTGTTTTTGATCGCGGAAGTCTCACAATAGTCCGGCGCCCGTCCGCCCGCTTTCCAAAAAAGAGGGTGGTGGCTACCTGGTGGAGTATCCCGATATCCCCGGGCCCCGGCGCAGTTACACACTGATCGCCGCGGTTGGCGCATTCGATCTGTTCACCCGGAAGCGGTTGCACCCGGCGTATGTCCGGGCAATTGCCTGCTGTCTCCCGATTCACCTGCTTGCCGGGTGGAGAGATGGCCTTCGGTCAAATAAAGAAGGGCGCAAAACCGCGACAATTCCCCAAACTACGCCTAACAAAATCAGCAGGATAGCAGGAAGTTGTCGCAGGATCCCGCCCCCGGGCGGAGTTTGCGGCGCAGTTCCGGTGTGCCCGAGCCACTCCCTCTCATTCGCCACTCCCAGCCCTCATCCCAGAAGCCTCAAAATCTCCGTCCGCCCCATCTTCTCCGCCCACACCCGCGGCCGAGCCCAGGCCTCCCCATCCGGTTCCTCCGCCGAAGCGCCCCGCTCCAGCAGCGTTCTTGCCAACTCCCTCCGTCCCCATCGGCAAGCCCAGCCGAGCGGCGTCGATTGCAGCAGATCATCCCGCACATCCAGCCGTGCGCCATGGTCAATCAGCATCCCCGCAAACCGCGCCCGCTCCGCGTCGCTCGCGCCACCTGTGTACGCCGCGGCGAAATGCAGAATCCTCTGCCCGTACCGCTCCACATTCGGATCAATGCCGCGCCCCAGCAGCACTTGCATGGTGCGGAAATTCCCTTCATGCTCCCCGCCATCCTCGCGAATCCCCCGGATCGGCTGAATCATCACCCAGTGCCACCGGGGATCGTCGCCTGCCCACGGCACGAACGGCAGCGCCAGTGCCAGAATCTCCGGGCACCCGCTCTCCGCCGATTCCCACACCAGCTCATTCACAGTCTCTTCCGTCGGGTCGTCCGCCAGTAGCATCCTCGCCTGCTCAACGTCATGCGACTCCGCCACCATGTACGGATGCACCCTCGCCCCCCACTCCAGCAGCAGGTCCCGGACCCGCCTGTCCGCATGATTCCAGGCATTGCGGATCGGCCAGCCCGATGCATACACGTTCGCGTTCGGGTCCGCGCCCCGCTCCAGCAGGATCTTCGCGATCTCGTAATCCGGAATCCGCGCAGCATGCCAGAGAGGCATGCCCCAGCTGACCACCGGGTCCTCCGGTGTGCCCAACGTGATTCGCTCATCCGGATCCGCGCCCAGTTCCAGCAGCACTCGGACCACACCGCACTGCCGCCGGTTCACCGCCAGCGTGAGCAACCCTCCCTGGGGACTGATCTCCCGCAGCAGAGCCGGCTCTGATTCAACCAATCCCCGAACCCGAGCCTCATCCCCCATCGCGATCGCCGCCCGAATTGTCACGCAAGCCCCGGCCTCCCGCAGCAGCGTGGCCACGGGCTCGAATGGCTCTGCCCGGAGCGCGGCGTGATCCAGCGGAGTCAGACCCCGCGGATCTTCTTTTTCCAGCCCCGCGCGCCGCGCAAGCAGCCACGCCGTCATCTCCTCATTCGCGCAGCGCGCCGCCGCGTGCAGGGGTGTCGCGCCGCTCAGATCGCAGGCGTGGATCAGGCTGCCATCAGAGGACAGCAGCCGCATCGCCTCCGCATTGTCGCCGCCGCGGATCGCCTCCACAATCTGGTCCTGCACCGGAGAAATCGTGGCGTTTGGGCAGGACTGTTCCTCACGGCGGGACCGTTCCTCTTCCCCGATCACTTCCACAATCTCCGAATAGCCGCGCTCCCGTGCCATCGTCAGCGCTGCCGTCGCGTCGCGATGCGGATAGATCCCCTTGCGTGCATTCGCGCCCGCCTCCATCAGGATCTTCACCATTGCGGCATCTCTCCGCAGCACCGCGAAGTGCAGCGCCTGGTGCTCATTGTTCTCCGCCAGATCCATGCCCACCAACGCAGGCCTGGCGCGCAGCATCAGCCGCACCCGGGCCTGGTCGCCATCCTGGACAGCCTTGACAAACTGAGAGATCGCGGGACTCACGCTCCTGACAGTATGACAAGACCCCGGCCTGCCGATCAGCGGTTCTGCGCGTCCACCACTTTGTCCGGACCATGCGCCCGGACCGTGCTCACCACTTCACTCATAATCTCCGCCTGCAGCGGCGATTCGAACTCCCTCTGCAGTCGCCGCAGCGCCACGCTCACCACGTCCCGGTGACGCAGTTCATCGCCCGCGCCCTTGTCGATCATGTCGAGCCACAGCCGGTGCGCCAGGTCCACATCCTCCGGCCACAGCCGCGGCGGGTGCGGACCGAGGTTGAAGTACATCGACTGGTTTGGATCGGGCAGCACCACTTCCAGCGACAGCGCCGGTCTTGGTTCCGGCAGCGCCTCCCACTCGCTGCCAACGGCTCGCCCCTGTTCGGCCGGCGTCATGCGCGGAGAAAGCCCCGTCACCAGCCGCGAACACTGCAGCATCGTCGCCGTCTGTACCAGCGCCGTCCACGCATTGGTTCCCGCCACGCTCAGCAGCTTCACATGCTTGCCCGCTTTCTCCGCCAGCGCCACCACACGCGAAAACACCGTGTTTTCGGAGTCCGCAAACACCTGATCCGATTCGATGGAATGCTCGCCGGACCCGGCCTGCGTCAGCACCTTGACAGTCAGCACGACAATGTCCTGCCGCCTCGTATCGGTCTTATCCAGCACCTTCTTCAGGTGCTCCAGATGGTGCGGGTTACGAACCGCCACAATGATGCTGCCCGGGCGAATCTGCAGTGTCTCCGCCGATATCTCGTCGCTCGCGTGCAGGCGGAATTCCTCCCGGTCTTCCCCCATCACGTGCACCGGTATCTTGTGCTTCTTCTTGTTGTAGCGTTCCGAAAGTTCGAACACCATGAAGAAGGCCAGCGTGAACGAAACGCCGGAGATGGTGGCAACCTGCTTGGTCACCACATTGATAATCGCCAGCGAAAACAGGGCGATGGTAATCAGACCCAGCCCCACCGGAACTTCTCTGCCGCTCAGCGTGAAATTCAGCGGCACCTTCCATTCACGCGCATGCGGCATCTTGTAGCGCAGCACCAGAACCGAAAGGGACTTCATCGCAAAACTCCACACCACGCCGAACGCATACGCCTCGCCGAGCATATCCACATTGCCCCGGCTGATCACAATCGTCACCAGCTGCAGAATCGCAATCGTGTTGATGATCCTGCTCGTCGTGCCAAACCGCTGGTGGGGCTTGCGGAACCAGTCCGTCAGCACGCCATCTTCCGCCACGCGGTTCATCACGCCGTTTGACCCGATCAGCGCGGTATTCACGGCGCCCGCCAGAATCAGCACGCCCACCAGCACCACAAACGCATGGAAGGCCAAACGCATGCCCAGCGGGCCGGAGAGGAACATCGAGAGGCCGCCGATCAGGTTATCGAGGTACTTGCCGCGCTCCGAATCCGGAATCAACATCACCGCGAAGAATGACACCAGCGACGTGAAGACCATGCTGTACACGAAGATCACAAAGCCCGCGCGTTCCAGGTTCTTCAGCTTCGGCGAGGCAATCTCGCGATTCACCTGCGCCAGGCTTTCCTCGCCGCTCATCGCCAGCAGGGAGTGGCCCAGTCCCACCAGGATGGCCACCGCCGGAATCGCCGGCATCCCCGTGCCTTTCAGCCACCCCAGTGCGTCCGGACCGAACCTCAGATTCCCCATCGTGGGGAACGGCACAGGCTGAAAGCCCTTGTTCAGAATCGTGTACAGGCACCAGAGAATCAGCATCACCACCATCACCGTGGTTACCTGCATAATCCGCAATGCTTTTTCGCTCGATTCGTGAATCCCGATGATGTTCTGCCGCCAGAAGTACAGCGTCGCCAGCACCGCAAAGCCCGCCGCGAAATACGGTGGATTCACATGCGAAAGATTCAGATGGAAGTACTCGACCGACTCGTTTACCAGGCCGGCCAGATACAACCCCGCGCTCACGCCGCTGATCGGTCCCGTCAGCACATAGTCGAACATCAGAGCTGAAACCGAGAACTTCGCCAGCGTGGCGCCCATCGCTTCATGCACCACGCGATACACGCCGCCACGCACAAACATGCTGCAGCTTTCGATGTAGATCGCGCGCACGGCATACGAAAACAGCATGATGCCGAGAATGAACCACGGGGCGGATTTGCCGATGGCCGTTTCCGCTATGCCACCAACGTAATAGGCCGACGAGGCCAGATCGCTCAGTACGATCGCCGCCGCGCGCCAGAAAGAAATAAACGACAACATCACCGTTGTCGCAACAACGACTTTTGTTCCGGTGGAACCGGAAGGCTTTGAAATGGTCAAGACTCAGAACTCCTGATATTGCTCTCGCCCGGGTCGGCGGAACAACTCTCAATTGAGCCTGCGAGGTTAGCTGTCGGGCTGGAGTTTGAAAGTACTCCGTCCTGAATCTCAGGACTTTGCCCCCAATAACTATGGGTCCCCCGCTCTATTCGCTCGCGGAGCATGCGAATAGATTCGGCTGAAATCAGGATAGCATGTGTTTTTACTCACGCAACACCTTGACGACAATGCTGTGTAAGTATATGCTTACCGTAAGCTATGACTTACGGAGGCGTGCAATTCGATGCGCTCGGCGACGGCACTCGTCGCGCCATCCTCGCACGCCTCCTCAACGGCCCACTCGCCGTCGGGGAACTCGCTCGCGATCTGCCGGTCAGCCGGCCCGCGATTTCGCAGCACCTCCGCATCCTCAAAGAGGCGGATCTCGTGCTGCATCAGTCAGTGGGAGCGCGCCATGTGTACCGGCTCAATCCCGCCGGTTTCGAAACGCTCCGCCAGTATCTCGACGTCTACTGGGCCCAGGCCCTGGAAGCATTTGCAAACGAAGTCGAAAGACGAGCCAGACAGGAACTTCAATGAGCACAAACACCGTCGCAGCGGACGAGTCCATCCGCAGAACCGTCACCGTGAAAGCCAGCCCCGAGCTTGCCTTTCAGGTCTTCACCGCCGATTTCGATTCCTGGTGGCCGCGCAGCCACCACATCGGTAAATCACCCATGAAGCGCGCCATCGTCGAGGGCTTCGTGGGCGGACGCTGCTATTCCGAGCAGGACGACGGCACGGATTGTCCCTGGGGCAGCATCCTTGTCTGGGAGCCGCCCGTGCGCTTCGTTATGGCCTGGCAGATCGACCTCCAGTGGCAGTATCAGCCCGACGTTGCCCTGTCGAGCGAAGTGGAAGTGCGGTTCACCGCCGAACCCGGCGGCCTGACCCGCGTGGATCTGGAGCACCGCAACTTTGAGCGTCACGGCGCGGGCTTCGAAGCCATGCGTGCCGGTGTCGGCTCCCAGGGCGGCTGGGGCAGTCTGCTCGGGCTCTTCGCCGGGCGCGTCGGGCAGGTTTCGGAATGAAGCCCGCCCCGCTTTTCCGCGCCGCCGCGATTCTGCTGGTTCTCTTCGCCGCCGGTCATACCTTCGGCTTTCTCAGGTTTGTCCCGGCCACACCCGCCGGTGCGGCCGTTCTAAACGGCATGAAGACGGTTCCGCTCACCACAGCGGGACCGGTCTTCACCTACTACGGCTTCTACGTGGGCTTCGGCCTGTTCGTGACCGCCTACCTGCTCTTTGCGGCCTTCGTGGCGTGGCATCTCGCCGGTCTCGCCAGATCGGCCCCGCGGTCTGTCGGGCTGTTGGGCTGGGGCCTGTTCGCGGTTCAGGTGGTCTGCCTGATCCTCAGCTGGGTCTGGTTCTCCGGCCCGCCCGCGGCCTTCTCAGCTGTCGTGGTGGTGCTGGTCGGCCTCGGGGCCTATTCCGCTCAGAAAATCAGCTTCAGCCCGAACTGAATCTGCCGGGACGTCGTCACGGTGCTGGTAATCAGACCCGCCGACGAACTCACCACCCCGTTGGCAAACACAATCGGATTCGGCGATGCGAAATTCGCGTGGTTCATCACGTTGAAGAACTCGCTGCGGAACTGCACGCTGATCCGCTCGTTCACCGGGATGTTCTTGAAAAGCGAAAGGTCGATATCGGTGAGCCCGGGTCCGGTCAGTACGCCGCGACCGACGTTGCCGAAGGTCCCGGCAGTCGGCAGCACAAACGCATTCGGGTTGTACCACTGATTCGGCTTGCCCGTAATCACAGGGCCGCTGAATGCGGGGTTCAGCGACGGCCGGTCCGGGTTCCGCGTATCCCCGTCGCCTGAGCGGTTCGAACCATCCTGCGGCGTAAACGGGAAGCCGCTCAACATGGTCGCAATGCCGTTCAGTTGCCAGCCGCCCGTTATGCGACCCTTGCCGAACGGCAATTCATAGCGGGCGGAAATGCTGCCCTGGCCAGTCACGTTCAGGGCGGAGAGACCCCAGTCCCGGCGGATGTTCGTCCGGTCCATCACCATCTGCGCCTGGTTGTTGGCCTGTGCGCCGGTGAGTGCCGAGTTGATGTCCAGATTCTTCGACCACGTGAAGTTGCCGCGCACCTGCAGACCGCGCGTCAGACGCCGCGTCACATCCACCTGCAGCGAGTTATAGCTGCTGTTGCCTTCTGAATACCAGAAGAATCCCGCGCCCAGATACGGATTCGGCCGTGTGGCCGCGACGGGAATGTACTGCTGTCCCTGTGCCACAAGGCCGCGCGTGGCGCCCGTGCCGCCGGACGTGCAGCCTGCCGCGTTCGCACAAGTCAGAGGCGTCACCGTATTGGGATCGATGCTCACCAGTCCGTGATACCCGAACGATCCCACGTAACTCACCCGCAGGGCCGTATTCTCCGTGATCTGCTGCTCGATCCGCAGATTCCACTCCTGCACCGCCGGCGTCTTCGCATCCGCCTGTATGCCCTGCGGCGCGAAGGTGCTGCAGGGCGCGGCTACGCCCGGTCCGCACGAGGCGGGTGGCTGCACGCCCGGCGCAATCGGAATCACCGAAGGCAGCGAGACATTGGCATAGGTCGCAGCCGAGTTATACGGGGGCAGGGAATTCAGCAGGAAGCTCAGGTCGTCAATCAGCGAGTAGTAGGTGCCGTAGCCGGCGCGCACAGACGTCTTACCGGTGCCGAAAACATCCCACGCGAGCCCAACGCGCGGTCCGAAAAGCTTTGTCGCATTGTTTTTCGTGAATGTGGCGTTGCCCACCACCGGAGCCGTCTGCAGCACGCCGGACGAATCCGTCACATAGTTGGCGGCCCGTCCCGCCACTTCATTCCAGCCATTCGTGAACTCATGGCGCAGGCCGATCTGCAGCGTCAGATTCTTCCGCAGCCGGATTGAATCCTCCACGTACCATGCGCCGAACACGCTGCGCCAGCCGAGTTCCGTGGGCGAAGGCACTACCTGGAAAGACGTCGAAATGCCGGTCAGAAACGTCTGCAGGCTGGCGAAGCTGGCCTGTCCCAGCCGGCGGGATGCCGTATTCTCGTTATCCTGCACGCGCTGCAGCCAGAAGCCGGCGCTCAGCTGATGCCGTCCGCGCGTCATCTGCACGCCGTCAGACAGCGTGAACAGATTGCGCCGGTTCCACACGTTCGCGGCGTTGTTCGGTCCGGCTGACGTAATCGCGGAAACGCCGGTCGTCGTGGTGCCGCCACCGATGACGATGCCGCCCGGCCCTCCACCCGCCACGAACGCCAGATCGGGCGGGAAGTTCGTGAGCGGGTCGGAATCGAAATTGAAAGCCGCACGCGAAAATCCAACGCGCAGCGTGTTCAGCGTCTGCGGCGAAAGGATATGGATTTCCTGCACGCTCGCGACCTGATTCGTCAGTCCCAGCGCGGAGCCGAACAGCGGATCGGCCAGCGGGATAATCCCCGTGCCCTCATCCACCGTGTAGGCGGCGGATACCGAATCACGATCACTCACCGTGTAATCCGCGCGCGCCGTGCCAAAGTCTTCGTGCACGGTCTGTCGTGGATTGTTGTACGAAAGCGCGGTGCCCCCGCCCAGCGAAGGCCCGTTGGCATCCGGCCACAGCGACATGAACTTCAGCATCGCGGGATTCAGATTCGCCACCTTCACGCCGTTGATGATGCCGAGCCGCGCCTGCGCATCCGGCACCACGGCCACATTGCTCAGCGCGAGCGATTGCCGGAAACCTTCATAATTGCCAAACAGAAACAGCTTGTCTTTCTTCAGCGGCCCGCCCAGTGCGCCACCGAACTGGTTGCGCCGGAACGGCGGCACGAACGCCTGATCGAAGAAATTCCGCGCGTCCAGCGCGCTGTTCCGCAGAAACTCAAATACGCTGCCGTGAATTGAATTCGTGCCCGATTGCGTCACCACGCTGACCTGCGCCCCGGCGCGCTTGCCGTATTCCGCCGAATACGCATCCGTCAGCACATTGAATTCACGAACCGCGTCGATACCCAGCAGTTCACCGCTCACCCCGCCCGGCGTGATGGCCAGCTGGCTGGAACCTGTGTATTCGATGCCGTTCATCATCACGATGTTGTCGGCCGGGCGTCGCCCCGCCACCGCGAACGTGTTGCCATTGCTGGTGCTCGTGTTGGCGCTCTTCAGCCCGTAGCTGATGGTGCCCGGATTCAGCGTGATCAGGTTGTCGAAACTGCGGCCATTGAGCGGCAGATCTTTCACTTCCCGCGACCCCACCACGCCGGAAACCGAAGCCGTCGTCGTGTTAATCACCGGCGCGTCTTCGGAAACCGTCACCTGCTGCGCGATCTCGCCCACTTCCAGCTGGATCGTAATGGCGGCTTCCTGTCCAACTTTCAGGTTGATGCCATTCCGCACCGCGGCCTTGAAGCCCTGCTTCTCCACCCGGATTTCCTGCAGTCCCAGCGGCAGCGAGGATACCTGAAATGTTCCCGCGTCGTCCGATGCAACCACCCGCACCGCGCCGTTTTCCACGCTTTTTACCGTGATTGTCGCCGCGCCCACGGGACCACCCGTGGGGTCGCTCACTTTGCCCGATATGGCTGCTGAAACCTGCGCGGAAAGAGGGTTTCCACACACCATGGCCAGAGCCATCGCGAGTAAGGCCTGAAGGCCAGTCTTTGTCATTATTCCCATTGTGACGTATACCCCTGACAAGGCGGAACATGCTCCCCCGCCGTTACCATTTGGAATCACCTTTTACGCGGGCTTCCGGAAGTAGGTTGTGTAGCTCTGCTCCCTCACCGCGTGAAACGGCGTCAGTGAGGCTTTATCGAGATCCGCCGGCAGAGCGGGCAGCACCTTGTCTGAAACCACGGGCTGACCGGTTTCCACGTACATCAGCGGGCCTCGCATGATGGCCACCACGTCCGTATGCTTATCGTCCACCGCCTGCAGTCGCCACTTCCGAGGGAACGTCACCTCCACATGGTCGCCCGATTTCCAGTGCCTCCGCACTACCAGGAAGCCCTTCACGGCGTCGGCATCGAATGCCTTTCCGTTCACGCGGACCCGCGGCGGGGCCTCCACCCAGCCGGGCACGCGGACGTGCAGTTCGAACGTTACCGGCGCTGCCGTTTCCACCCGGAAGAACTGTGTTTCGCCCTCCCCGGTCTGGCTCAGTTTCACCGGCACGTTCCCTGTCTGCCATTGCACTTCCGAAGGTGTGAATAAATTCACATACAGCGCGCTCGCCGATTGGAAGTAAATATTCACCGGATAATCCGCCACCCCCTGCGCCAGCGTACCCGAACAACACGACCACTTGCGGTGATAGTAGCCCTTCTTTGCCCCCGGCTGATAATTCGAGTAATAGAAATAATTGCCGTCGTTATCGGGGTCCCGGGCACCCAGTACCGTGTTGTAAAGCACTCGCTCCAGGCCGTCGCCATAACGCCCCTCGCCGGTGATCCGCAGCAGGTAGCGCGCGAGTTTCACCTGCGCATAGCAGCCGCACGGCGTTTCGAAATGGTCATGCGTTGAGGTGATGGCGTCTCCCAGTTTCCCCTCGTGGGGCGTCACAAACGCCTCCTTCGGGCCGGACCCTCCGGAGGCAAACTGCTGCGTCTGCTCCACCATGTCCCACGCATTCCGGATCGCCGCCAGATACTTTTCATCCCCCAGCACCAGATAAGCCTTCGCGGCCGAACTCAGCGCGATCATATGGCTGTACGCATGCTTGCCGGGCAGAATGTTTTCGCCGCGCGCCAGCGGTTCGAAATATTCAGCATTCAGCAGATACATCTTCGCCATGTCGAAGAACTGTTGTTCTCCGGTCACTTCCCAGCTCTGAAAGAGGTTCTCAGAAAGGATGTAAGGCTCGTCATAAGGCGCCTGCTTCGGGCTGTCCGGCGTGCGGTCATACGTATGATCCGGAATATGTCCGATGGCGCCGCGAATCACCCGCGGCAAAGCGTCTTTAGCGGCCTGAACGCCCGCCAGTCGATAGGCGTCGATCAGTCCGATCTCGTACTTATCGAGGATGTAGCAGGGCCAGGTCGTCGCCCCTTTCTCGCTTGCGTACGGGTAACCGTTCGGGCCCAGCGTCGCGATGTAGCCTTCCGCCAGTGCCCGGGCCTTCGCGGCCGCCGCCGGGTCGCCCGTGCCCTTGTGAAAACGCGCCAAACCGGAGATATACTGCCCAATGGTATGGCCCGGCACAAACCCATCCGCGTCATACCAGCCGCCCATGTCGTCGCCCGGCGCGGGCAGTCCGGCGCGCTGCCGGTAGACCTTCAGAATGCGGTCGTTGTCGAGCCCCAGATAGTGCTGATGCAGATGATCATACTGGCGCTGTAACGGGCCCCCCGTGAGGCGTACCGCGCCGTACCCGAACTCCCGCAGTTGCTCGCGCGGCGCGCTTCCCGCGGCCCTCATCCGCTTTGGCAACAGGGCGGCTGCCACGGAAAGCCCCGGCGCTGTTTGCAGGAAAGTTCGTCTTGTTTGCATCGCTCTGCCGGATGCTATCACGCCCGGATGTTATGATGGCCGCCGATGACCTCGCCGTCAGGGCGTCTCTCCGCCCGCTACTGGATTGAAACCGCATTTCCACTCGACTACGCCGCGCAGGTCATGGCGGGTGAGCAATCCACCGGCACCTTCATCCGCGTCGCCGGCGAAACCGATGAACTCCGCGAAGCCCATGCCGCGCGCGTCGAAAGCATTCAGCCATTGGACGTGGTGGACGCGCCCTCGCTGCCCGGGGCGGGGAAGCCCAAGGGCCTCAATGTCTGGCGTCGCGCCGAAGTCGAACTGTCCTGGCCGCTCTCCAATATGGGGAATTCCCTGCCCAATGTGGTCGCCACCGTGGCCGGCAATCTGTTTGAACTGAAGCCGTTTTCGGGCCTGAAACTGCTCGATCTGAAACTGCCGCCCTCGTTTCTGGATCGCTATCAGGGCCCGCAATTCGGTGTGGCCGGTACGCGGGCACTCACCGGTGTGCCGCACCGTCCCCTCGTCGGCACCATCATCAAACCGAGCGTCGGCCTCTCCCCCGCCGCTACCGCCGCCATGGTCGATTCCCTCGCCGACGGCGGCATCGACTTCATCAAAGATGACGAACTCCAGGCCGATGGTCCGCATTGCCCTTTTTCCGAGCGCCTCGCGGCCGTCATGGACGTAATCAATCGTCACGCCGATCGCACCGGCCGCAAGGTCATGTACGCCTGCAACATCACGGGCGAGATTGATGAAATGCTGGCGCGCCACGATGCAGTGGAAGCGGCCGGCGGCACCTGCGTCATGATCAGCGCCAACAGCATCGGCCTCCCCGCGCTGGTCCATCTGCGCCGCCATGCGCGGCTTGCCATTCACTGCCACCGCAACGGCTGGGGCATTTATGGCCGCTCCCCTGCCATCGGGATCAGCTACATCGCGTACCAGAAGCTCTGGCGTCTGGCCGGTGTGGACCACATGCACGTCAACGGTCTCGCCAACAAGTTCTGTGAGGACGATGCCTCGGTGATTGCGTCCGCCCGGGAATGCCTCACGCCCATGTTCGATGCGCCCGGCCGCGGCTGCGAAATCATGCCCGTCTTCTCCTCCGGACAATCCGTCAATCAGGCGTCCGGAACCTGGGCGGCACTGCAATCGACCGACCTGATTTTTGCCTGCGGTGGCGGCATCATGGGGCACCCCGGCGGCGTCGCGGCGGGCGTGCGCGCCATTCATCAGGCCTGGGAAGCCGCGCTTGCGGGAGTGCCGCCGCGGCAGTACGCGCAGTCGAACCGGGAACTGCGGGAAGCGCTGCAAACCTTCGCCTCATGAGTCCTTTGTACAGCTGGTATGGAGACGATTTCACCGGCTCCACCGATGCGCTCGAAGCCGTCGCCTCCCGCGGTCTCAAAAGCGTGCTGTTTCCTGATCCGCCGGATGCGCGTCTGCTCGCCCGCTTCTCCGACTGCCAGGCCATCGGCATTGCGGGCGAGAGCCGCAGTCACGGCCCGCAGTGGATGGACGCGCACCTGCCGCCGGTTCTCGAAAGTCTTCGCGCCATCGGTGCGCCCCTCTGCCATTACAAGGTTTGCTCCACCTTCGATAGCTCGCCCGAATTCGGCAGTATCGGTCGCGCGCTGGAAATCGGTCGTCGCGTTTTCGGCACGCCCTGGGTGCCCATCGCCATGGCTGCGCCGCATCTGAAGCGGTACGTTTTGTTCGGGAATCTCTTCGCCGTCGCGGCCGGCGCGGTCCATCGCATTGACCGGCACCCGAACATGAGCCGCCATCCCGTCACCCCCATGGGCGAAGCGGATCTGCGGCTGCATCTCGCGAAACAGACGGCACTGCGGATCGGCCTGGTCGATATTGTGGCGCTCGAAAGCGGTCTGGGCGAAGCTTTTCTGGAAGACGCCCTCGCCGCCTCTCCCGACGCGGTCCTGTTTGACGGACTTCTCGAACCTTCCATCGAAGAGGCTGGTCGCCTGATCTGGAGCCATCGCACGGCAGCTCCCCTGTTCTGCCTCGGTAGTTCCGGCCTCACCCATGCCCTCATGCTGCACTGGCGCTCACTCGGTATGCTTCCACCGGTCGTTCTGCCCCCTCCGGTTGCGCCGGTGGACCGCTTGATCGTCATCAGCGGCAGTTGCTCGCCAGCCACCGAAGCGCAGCTCCGCTGGGCGATGGAACACGGCTATGCGGGCTTCCGGGTGGCCGGTGACGATGTGCTCCCCGCCGCCACGGCGGCTCTCACGGCAGGCCGCAACGTGGTTCTTTATAGCGCGCTCGGCCCCGCCGACTGCGCTGGCCCGCCTCGCGGCGGAGCCTTGCGTGGCGAAGCATTGGGCCGCCATTTGGGTTCGCTTTTGCTCGAACTCATCCGGCGCTCCGGCGTGCGCCGCGCCCTTGTTGCCGGTGGCGATACCTCCAGCCACGCCGTCCGCCGGCTTGGCATGGAAGCCCTGACGTTCGCGGGGCTGCTTTCGCCCGGCGCGCCACTCTGCCGCGGCTATTCGTCAGACCCTTTGGTGGACGGTCTCGAACTCGTCCTGAAAGGCGGCCAGGTGGGCCCGCCGGAGTTCTTCGAAATGGTCCGGACCGGACTTGCAATTCAGAAAGGAAATAGATGACAACCATTGCACTCCTCGGCGCCGGCGGCAAGATGGGCTGCCGCATCACCGATAATCTGCTGAAAACCAGCTACTCCGTGCGCTATGCCGAAGTGAGCGATAAGGGCCGCGCCGCCCTGGCCCGGCGCGGCCTCAGCGCCGTTTCCCCCGAGGAGGCTGTCGCCGGCTCAGACGCTGTGATTCTCGCCCTGCCGGATAACCGCATCGGCACGGTGACCGCTTCGCTCGATGCCCACTTCCGCCCGGGCATGATGCTCATCGCGCTCGATATCGCCGCGCCTCTTTCCGGCCACCTCCCACAGCGCGACGATCTCACTTACTTCGTGACCCACCCGTGCCATCCCTCTGTATTTGGCGGCGAAACGGAAGAGAACGCGCAGCTCGATTTCTTCGGCGGCGTCCACGCGCGCCAGAATATCGTCTGCTCACTCGTGCAGGGGCCGGAAGAGGCCTATGCGCTCGGTGAAGACATCGCACGGGCCATTTATGCGCCGGTCGTGACATCCCATCGCTGCACCGCGGATCAAATGGCGATTCTCGAACCGGTCCTTTCCGAAACCGTACTCGGCACCTGTCTCACCATCGTGGGCGAGGCGATGGATGAAGCTGTGAGGCTCGGCGTGCCCGAGGCCGCCGCGCGCGATTTCCTGCTCGGCCACCTCAAAGTGGAATTGGGCATCGTGTTCCGTCTCTTCGAAGGCGCAACCTTCTCCGATGGCGCGCTCAAAGCCATCGATGAAGCGAAGCAGAGCCTCTTCCGTCCAGACTGGAAAAGCGTTTTCGAACCCGGGGCAATTGCCGAAAGTATCCGCAAAATCACGACGCCGCCCGTACGCTAACATAACCCTCGTGGAAGAAATCGAAATTCGCCCCACCGTGAAGTTCGTGCGCGCCGGCGCCATAGCCATCAGCGCGCTCGCCCTTCTGGCGTGGGGCGCTCTGCTGTTCGACAAGGTGCATACTTTCTGGCTTCCCCTTGCCGTAACGCTCCTGCTTTTCATTCCCCTTTACCAATGGATTCAGATCAGGGCCACCCTGACGGTTCTCACGCGGGATCGCATCCGCATCGAGACCGGAATTATTTCGCGCTCCACGCGCACCCTGATGCTGCCTTACGTGCAGGATGTTGTTGTTACTCAGTCTCTCGGCAACAGGGTTTTCAATGTGGGTTCCGTGCGGATCGAAAATGCCGGCGCAACCGGGCATGTTCTGCTGGAGAATGTGGACGCGCCCCGCCAACTTGCCGATAAGATCCTCGAACGGGCCCGTTCCAGCCACTAGTCAGCTCCCGCTTTGGATGCTTCCTGGCTCCGTCCGGATTCGTTAAAAGCTTATTAATCTTATACTTGGAATCGTAACTATGCGCCGGATAGAAATTTCCGATTGGTGCTCCGGTCCTCTCAGGCTTTATACTTCAATCATGAAAGACAAACGCACTCCACTGAAGAGCTGCCGATGTCAATCCGGTTCCTGACCCACGCGTGTCCTGAACCTGCTGTAACTCCTCTCTCAGAGGAGGCTCTCTTCGGAGAGCACATCCCATGTCTGGATATCCCGCGCCGTGCAGTCCGCAGGCCACGTGTCTGTGCTGACGGGAACAGTTGATCACACGCTGCGCAGTGTCACCTGCGTATGCGGGAGTGAGCCACTTAGATCCATCCGGCGGGTAAGCCGAATACCACTGTCTTACCGCACGGAAATATACACGGAAACGAAAAGGAAAATACTATGACTAAGAACATCCGGACGCTTCTGGCGTTCTCCATCATTGCTGTCGCCGGCTCTGCGTTACCCGCTTGCGCCGCGGAAATCAATCCGATTCACGTCAACGTTCCCTTCGCCTTCAAGGCGGGTAAGAACACTCTTCCCGCGGGCGAATACACCGTCAGTGAAGAGGAATCCGGCGTGATCACCATCAAGGGAAACAAGGGCGGAGTGATGGTGCTTGGCTCCGTCGCCGGAGATTCCACTTCGGACAAAGCCAGCATCAGTTTCGGTAAGGATGAAAAGGGCTACTACCTGAAGTCGGTTCAGGGCTGGGGCGGTATCTCCTCGAATCTGCTGCCCATCTCTGACGCGAAGTAACACAGTACCTCGAACCGGGGGCGCCGCGGACGCGCGGCGTCTCCTCCCGTTCCCGGTCCGTCAACCCGTTCCCACTCCGGCAGCGGTAGTAACACGATAAAGTAGAGGGTTGTTCGAACCTCTCCACCCCACAACGCCGGAAGAACTGCGCGATCAACTCGCTGACGCCGGTCGTGCCAACCGCAGCGTGGAAGTGTTTGGCGCAAACTCCAAACACCTGATGGGCGGCCCCCGCGCGCCCGCCAGCGTGCAGATCAGCACCACTCACCTCAACCGAATCATCCAGTACGAACCCCGCGATCTCACCGT
This sequence comes from uncultured Acidobacteriia bacterium, assembly GCA_903900705.1. Classification (GTDB taxonomy): domain Bacteria; phylum Acidobacteriota; class Terriglobia; order Bryobacterales; family Bryobacteraceae; genus BOG-234. Next base: position 24,468 of record CAIUOG010000104.1, on the reverse strand, counting down.
CAGTGTCCAGGCCGGCATGCGCTTCGCCGATCTCTCCCGCGAACTCGCGCGCCATGGCCAGATGATTCCGCTCGATGGCCCCTGGTCCTCCGAAGCCACCGTCGGCGGCATGATCGCCGCCAATATCAGCGGCTCCCGCAGACGGCTCTACGGCACCGCGCGTGATCTCGTGATCGGCATGCAGTTCGCCACGCTCGATGGCAAACTTGTACAATCCGGCGGTATGGTCGTGAAAAACGTGGCCGGTCTCGATATGGCGAAGCTGCTCATTGGCTCCTTCGGCACCCTCGCCGCCATCACCAGCGTGAATTTCAAGCTCACACCTGTTCCCCCTGTTGCCAGAACGCTTCTGTTCCGTTTTCCGGATGCGAAGTCCGCCGTGGAAGCCCGCAACGCCGCGCTCCAGGGCGTGCTCACGCCAGTGGCTGTCGACATCCTCAATCCCCGGCTCTGCGCGCATTTGCAACTGCCCGAAACGAATTTCCTCCTTGCACTGCAGTTCGCGGGCAATCAGGAGGTTATCGGGCGTTCCACCCGCGAAGCCGAAAAGCTTGGGGTCGCCCGCGCTCTGGCCGGCGCCGGGGAACAGGAGTTCTGGAATGCGATTCAGACCATGACTCCGCGCCATCTGGAAACCTGCAAAGACGGTTGCGTCGTGCGCGTCTCCACTACCCTCGCGGACGTCGGCGCCGTATTCGCCTCCACCGAAGTCCCCTGCCACTCCCATGCCGCCAGCGGCGTAACCCGCGCCTGGTTCCCCGGTCCGGACGAAGCCACGCTCTTCCTACTCGCCTGTGTCAAAAACGGCTGGAAGAGCCTGGTCGAATACTCCGGCGAATCCGCAAAGCGCGGTCTGACTCTCTGGCCTGAACCCGGCAGCGATTTTGCCATCATGAAAAGGATCAAAGACATGTTCGATCCCGCGGGTCTTCTCAACAACGGACGTCTCTATGGCCGCCTCTAGCCCCACCGTTCCACTCCCGCCCGAGGCCGCTCATGACAAGCCGCAGCCGGTCGATCTGGATCGCTGCGTGCACTGCGGACTCTGTCTGAACGCCTGCCCCACCTATCGTGAACTCGGTGTCGAGATGGATTCCCCGCGCGGCCGCGTCTACCAGATGGTACAGGTGGCCAACGGCGCGCCCATCACCGAAAGCTACAAGGAGCACATCGATCTCTGCCTCGCCTGCCGGGGCTGCGAAAGCGCCTGCCCCTCCGGCGTGCAATACGGCCGTCTCATCGAAGCCGCCCGTTCAGAAATTGAGAACACCACCCAACGCGGCTGGCTCTCAAAGACTGTCCGCGATTTCGTGTTCCGCAAACTGCTGCCATCCCCGGCGCTGCTCACGGCAGCGGGCGCGTCGCTCTGGATGTATCAGGTCAGCGGTCTGCAGAAAGTCCTCCGCGCCACCGGACTCGTCAACCTGCTCGGTCCCCTCGCCGCGCGCGAGGCGCTTTCGCCCCCTGCCGAAATTCCCTTCTTTTTTCGCGAAATCGGCAAAACCTTTCCCGCGGAGGGCACGCGGCGGTATCGCGTCGCCTTCATGGCCGGCTGCATTGCGAACGTGTCCTTCGCGCGCCTGAATGAAGCCACCGTTCGCGTGCTGCGGAAGAACGGCTGTGAGGTTGTGATTCCCGTCAGCCAAACCTGCTGTGGCGCGCTCCACGTTCACGCGGGCATCCGGGACGAAGCCCGCAAACTGGCTCGCCGCAACATCGACGCCATTGAGGAAACCATCGCCCAGGGCGGCTTTGACGCCATCATCACCAATGCCGCCGGCTGCGGTTCCACCCTCAAGGAATACGACGAACTCCTCGAACACGATCCGAAGTACGCCGGGCCCGCGAAGCAGTTTAAGCTCCTCATGAAGGATGTGACCGAGTTCCTCGCATCCATCGAACTGAATCGCGACCTGGGAACAATCGACGCCACCGTTACGTATCAGGATTCGTGCCACCTTTCACACGGTCAGAAGATTCGCAAAGCCCCCCGCGAACTTCTCGCCGCCATCCCCGGCCTGAAATTCCGGGAAATGCCGCTGGCCGATATGTGCTGTGGCAGCGCGGGCATTTATAACGTGCTGCATACGGATCTGTCCATGAGCATCCTCGAAAAGAAGATGTCCAATGTGAATCTCACAAAAGCGGAGATCATCGCCACGGCCAACCCGGGCTGTATGATCCAGTTGCAGGCGGGTGTGAAGAAGTGGGGACGCGGAGAACGCGTCGTACATATCGTGGAACTGCTCGATGAAGCTTACAGGGAGAACGCATGATTTCGCATGAAATGACCAGCAGCACGTTTGAGATTCCCGGGTTCCGCGTCGTCCGCGGCATGGGGATCGTCAAGGGGATTGTCGTCCGGTCGCGCTCCGTTTTCGGGACCATCGGCGCCAGCCTGCAGACCATGGTGGGCGGCGATATTACGCTGTTTACCAATCTCTGCGAAAAGACCCGCGAAGACGCCTTTCAGCGCATGCTGGTTCATGCCGCCGAAGTGGGCGCCGACGCCGTGGTGGGCGTTCGCTATGATGCCACGGAAGTCATGCAGGGCGTGACCGAAGTTCTCTGCTACGGCACCGCCGTTAAACTCGAAAGAGCCTGAATAAAATAGAAAAGGCCGGCGGTTTCCGCCGGCCTTTTTATCTCTGAGAAACTTACCAGCGCGGTTCGCGCCGGCGATTGCCGCCACCGCCGCCGCCGCCACCGGGACGTCCGCCGCCACCACCGCCGCCAAAGCGGTTCCCGCCGCCTCCGCCGTAACCACCGCCACCCGTGCGGGGTTCGCGCGGACGGGCTTCGTTTACGGTAAGTGTGCGACCGCCCACCTCGGCGCCGTTCAGAGCCTCCATCGCCTTGTCCGCGTCGGCATTATTCTGCATTTCCACGAAAGCAAATCCGCGCGACTGGCCGGTTTCGCGATCCTTCACAATCTGTACCCGATCAACCTGTCCATAAGCGGAAAACGCGGCGTCGAGATCCTGCTCTGTCGTCTGGAACGAAATGTTCCCGACATAAATGTTCTTCAAGGCTAACTCCTTCAATCCTGCACCTCTCCGTCTGGCGGAGCCGGGCAGAACAGGTTAATGATCAAAGACGCCAATCTCGGCCGGGCAATTCAGAAAACGGGCAAAATCAGCAAACGCGCGGCATCAGATAGCCGCATCGTTATGGTAGCGCGTTTCTGTGGGTGATGGGGCGGGGCTCGGGCAGGCTATGGGGCCGGCTCTGCTATTGCTCGGTGGCGGACCGCTGCGCCAGTTCTCCGATAATCGGCAGCACGTACGCCTCTCCATGGCTGGACTTCACAATCATAAAGATCGAGAGTCCCAGCAACAGGCCTTCCAGCGTATGGTCGACACGGATAAAATGTTCGGGCATGGTGAGTGAGATCGGATGCACCACCCACTGCACCATCAGCCAGGCGGCGAATAAGTAAAGCCCCTGAAATGCGTGAAACCGCACGATCTGATCGCCCCGGAACTTTCGCGCCGCCAGTACGATCACCGCCGCAATCCAGCCAACCGTCGGAATGTAGCAGAGTATAGACGCCGTCCGCGGCGAAAGTCCAGCCAGCGGATCCTGTGCGACCAGCGGTGGCGGCGTGGTGCTTCCCGATCCGGAAAAGCCCGCCGCGGACTGCTGTCTGCCGCAGTTCGCGCAGAAGACATCGGCGTCTCCCACCTGTTGGCCGCACTGTGTGCAAAAAGGCATCGCTGTAAAAGACTACGTTACTCCACCTCTACTTGTTCCCGCCACTTCTCCCGCCTCTCAGCCCCGCTGAAACATGCCGCTGAAACCATGCCGGCGCTGCAATCACCCTGTAACTTCCGCTGCATAGAATAGCGGGGACACCCTATATGAATCGCAAACCGCTGGTTCTCGCTTTATCCCTCACCTGCATCCTCGGACTCGCCTACAGCGCGAAACGGGCCGCCGATGCCGCCCGTCACCTCCCCAATCAGCCCGATTCCACCGGAGCACTAACGCTCCCCAATGGCTGGCGCATCACGCCCGCCGGCAAGCACATTGAGCTGCCCGGTGACCTGCCGATGAAAATGTACGTCACTCCGGATGGCGCCTCTCTGCTCGTCAATACCGGCGGCTATCACGATCACAGCGTCGTGCTGATTGACATCAAAACGCAGAAACCCGCCGCCACCCTCGATGTGGTCAAAACCTGGGACGGCATGGCCGTCGATGCCGCCACGGGCTCGGTTTTTCTTTCCGGTGGCGGGCCCGGCATGCGTGGCTTCGCCGAAGCCGTGAACGCCCGGCCCAACACCCCCGCCATGAAATCGCAGCTCAATCAGCCGGTTCTCCGCGTTCGCTATGCCGCCGGCAAACTGGAACCCGCCGCCGGTCTCGCCATCAAAGGTCTGGAGGAAAAGAACCGCTTCATCTCCGGCCTCACCCTCGGACCCGATGGCTCTCTCTACGCTCTCAACATCCAGACCGATACCATTTACAAACTCTCCGGCGCGGACTTCTCACAGCAGACCTCCGCGAAGACCGGCTACCACCCGCACAGCGCCGTTTTTTCTCCCGATCAGAAGACCCTCGCGGTTTCCAACTGGGGGGACGAATCCGTCAGCCTGCTCGACCCCGCCACGCTCCGCGAAACCAGCCGCGTGAAAGTCGGCAGCCATCCCAATGAGATGGTCTGGGCGAAAGACGGCCGTCTCTTCGTTGCCAACGCCGGTTCGAACACCGTCAGCGTGATTGCCGCCGCCCAGGTGACCGAAAGCATCCGCACTTCCATGGACCCCAAAGCACTACTCGGCTCCACCCCGAACGCACTCGCTCTCTCCCCGGATAAGAAGCGCCTCTTCGTCGCCAACGCGGATAACAACAACGTTGCCGTCATTGACATTTCCGCGAAGGAATCGAGGATCGCCGGCTTTATCCCCACCGGCTGGTATCCCACCGCCGTCGCCGTTTCACCGGACGGCAAACAACTTTTTGTCGGTACAGGCAAGGGTATGGGCTTCCGCAATAATTACCCCGCCGCCGCACACGCCGCGCCCCGCAAAACGCCCAATCCCGAAACTCCGTACGACTACATTGGCGACGTCCTCAGCGGCCACGTCTCCATCGTGAATATGCCGGACGCCAAGGAACTCTCGGCCTACACCAGACAGGCCATCGCCAACGTTCCCGTGCCCGCCGCCAAAGTCGATTCCGCACTCGCCGCGCGCGTGCAGCGCGACGTGTTCCCAAAAATCCGGCACGTTCTCTACATCATTCGCGAAAACCGCACCTACGACCAGGTTCTGGGCGATCTCGGCATCGGCAACGGCGACCCGAAACTCACTCTCTTTGGGGAAAAAATCACGCCGAACGCGCACATGCTGACGAAGAAGTTCGTCACCCTCGACAATCTCTACTGCGACGGCGAAGTGTCCGAAGACGGCCACCAGTGGTCCAACGCCTCCTACGCCACAGATTTTAATCAGAAAGCCTGGACCAACAGCTACAGCCGCCGCGGCGAACCGGATGGCGACGAACGTCTGATGGACTCCCCCGCCGGCTATCTCTGGGATAACTGCGCCCGCCACAACAAGACCTTCCGCAGCTATGGCGAAATGGCGGGCTTCGTCTCCACCCCTGATGAAGAGCCCCGCGTCAAGGCGACCGGCTCGCTCACCGGCCATGCCTCGCTCGAATGGCTGAAAGCGAAGAACAAAGGCGCGCGCGATTCCGAAAAAGCGCAGATCTTCATCAGCGAACTCAAAGCCGCGGAAAAGACCGGCGAATGGCCCAACTTTATGGTGATGGCGCTCGGTGAGGATCACACTCAGGGCCTCACTCCCAATGCCTTCACGCCGCAGGCCCGCGTAGCGGCCAACGACGAAGCTCTGGGCCTGATCGTGGAAGCCGTCAGCGGTTCAAAATTCTGGAAGGATACCGCAATCTTCGTCATCGAAGATGACGCCCAGAACGGCCCGGACCACGTCGACGCTCACCGCACCGTCGGCCTGGTGCTTTCGCCCTGGGTCAAGCGCGGCGTTGTGGACAGCACCATGTACACCACGGCTTCGTTCGTTCGCACCATGGAACTGATCCTCGGTCTGCCGCCCATGACCCAGTTCGACGCCGCCGCCACGCCCATGTACTTTTCCTTCACCCCGGAACCGTCCCTCGAACCCATCAAAATGGTGGCGCCGAAGATCGATCTGATGTCAAAAAATCCGGCTTCCGGTCCCGGCGCCCGCGCCTCCCTGAAACTGGATTTCTCCGACTATGACCGCGCCGATCCCAATGAGCTCAACCGGATCCTCTGGTCTGCTATGCGCCCCGGCGAACCGATGCCCGCCCCGGTCCGCAGCCTGCGCATTCACTAAAACGCCAAACGCGGCGTCGCGGGCTTCCGATGCCTCCCGCGACGCCGCGCCTGTTCCTGCCGTTCTTTTCAGATCTTAGAAGAATAAATACTTCCGCCACTGCTCATCGCTCTTGCCGAGCAATCGCATCAGGTGGCGGCTTGTGTGCAGGCTGAACGGCTTGGGCTGGCGGATCAGCTTCATCCCCGCTTCCTCCGGCGTACGGCTGCCCTTGCGGTTATTGCATTGATGGCAGCAGGCCACCAGATTCTCCCACGCCGATTCCCCCGCGCGCGAACGCGGAATCACATGGTCCAGCGTCAGTTCCCCGGTCGGGAGGACTTTCAGACAATACTGGCAGGTATAACGGTCCCGCATGAGGATGTTCTTGCGCGACAGGGCGCGGGTCTGGTGCGGAATGCGGCGGTATTCCAGCAACCGGATCACACTCGGGACTTTCAGCGTCCGGCGTGATGAATGCACCGCGCTCACCGAAACCTCTTCGGCGGACGCAATCCCCTTCAGCACCAGGACGAGTGCCCGGCGCGCGGCACAGATGTTGATTGGTTCGTAACTCGCGTTTAACACGAGTACTGGTTTCTGTAGTCTGCTATAGGTCGGCATCTGATTCCTCAGCATCTTCATAAGTCCCATTCACACGCCTCAGGCTGTCGCCTGAGGCTGTGCGCTCCATCTCCTGTCCACTCTCGCTAACGTCAGCAGTGATACCGACGTTGCTCCCCCGCGTTTCAGCGCCGCGGCGCACGCACTGGCGGTCGCGCCAGTTGTCATCACATCGTCGATTAATAAAATCCTTTTGCCTTTGAGATCCTGTTTCCGGCGCACCAGAAACGCACCCGCCACGTTGCGCCGCCGTCCCGCCAGGGCGAGACTTGCCTGCACCGCCGTCGGGCGTTTGCGCCGCAGCGCGTTCCACATCGGAAGGCCACGCCGCCTTGCAATCAAACGGGCCAGTAATTCGGCCTGGTTAAATCCCCGGTCCCACTGTTTATGCCAGTGCAGCGGAACGGGAACCACGGCGTCATACCGCTCGTCGACGGGAATGATTTTTTCCAGATACCCGGCCAGCGTAACCGCCAAAGGTTTCATCCCGGAGTATTTGAACAGATGAATCAGACTGCGCAGCGGGCCTTCATAGAAGCCATAAGTCATGGCCCGGTCAAAGCCACGCAGCCCGGAACGGCACGCCGCGCACACGCCGCTCTCATCCAGCGGATACGCGTTCAGGAAAGGAGTGTTACAGCAGGTGCAGTAATACTCGGTCTCCAGCGGTTTCGGCGCACGCAGGCATTCCTCGCAGACCGGAACGCGCGTCCAGCCCTGCAGGGCTTGCTTGCAAATGCGGCAATCGTCGGGAAAGAAAAGTGAAAAAAGGCCGTGCGGGACCGCACGAAGCGTGAAGGCAGCCGTTCTCGTGAGCAGACTACTGGAGAAGGCTCACCCCCCGGCGGCAGGGGCAACAGCGCTCGTCGCGCCGTCTGGTCGGACAACAACGCTCATCACAGCGGAAATCCGCAGACTTTCCAGCCCGTGCCATCCCGTGAGTGAGATTGAGCGCCATCGTGGCCCTATTGGCATTTAGTGTAGGGACGCGCCGCTGGATTGTCAAATTTCCATTGTGTGAAAGAATTCCCACACCACTAAATATGGGGCTCCGTTGGTAGCTCCCACCGCCCTGTCCTATGTCAGTACCGCAATCGCCATCACGGAAAAATAGAGCAGCCACAGCCCCCCCACCACCGCCAGTCCGAATGCGATGCCAGAACGGGTCACCCGCGCAAATCCCAGCCCCAGCAGCCCCATCTCCATGAAGCTCAGCGCATCCAGATTGCTCAGGATCCCGTAAACGCCCCGCGTCACCGTATGCTTGTCCACGTACGTCGCCGCCGAGGTGGCCACCAGATTCGAAAAATCCAGCGCCGCCGGATTCGCCGCCGTCACCAGCGTCTGCGCCGTCATGGCCGTCAGAATCAGCCAGTATGGAAAAAACGCCAGCGTCACCATCGAGAGCATCGTTTCAAAATGTGGCGCCGGGTCCCGCATCATCCAGAAAATCGTCAGCATGCCCGCCAGTGCCGCCTGCATCCCCAGACTGAAAAGAATCGTGCCGGCATAGCTGGCAAAGGCCTGCCCGACGGATCCGGCGGATGCAATCAGCTTCTGCGCCTGTTCCGGCGTTACGGCCGCATTTCCCGCCAGTCGTTGCCGGACAATGTTCTCCGGTCCAATGAAGTGTGGCACCATCCACGCCAGCAATACCGCCAGCAGGACATTGCAAAGCAGGGGAATCCTCCACTGGCCCTTCGCTCCCGGCAATTCCGCAAACACCCGGCCAGGACGGTAAAAAACTTCAAGCAGCGCTTTCATGAGGGATCAACGGAGGCAACAGTGGCAGTCTAGCACCTGCCCGCGCTGCTAAACTGGCCCTGGAGGCGTATGGCTTCCGGGCTCGCTGATCAGCACATGACAGAACTGGAAATCAAACCGTCCACCGGCGCGAAACTTCGCGTCAGCGCCGTCATCGTGCTTGCTCTCGGCATCACCGGAACCCTTTGCTTCCTGCTCTCCGGCGGCGGTGCGGATTCCTTCACTCCCAAGGTCCGGATCACCACTTACATGCCGGATTCCACCGGCCTCGCCCGCAACTCCGAAGTCCGCATCGGCGGCATCCGCATCGGCCGTGTCACCGGCGTCGACATCTCCGGCTATCTCGATCCTCAGCGCGTCGTTCGCGTCGAGATGAAAATCATGTCGGGATTCCTCCGCTCCATCCCCCGGGATTCAGAGACCAGCATCGGCGCCGACACCCTCGTCGGCTATAAATTCGTCAACATCGCACAGGGGAAAAGCCCCCTGCTCCTGGCCGATCAGGGCGTGCTCCACAGTGAGCCTCTCAAGCAGGCGGACGACCGTGCCGACCTGATTCGCACCCTGCAAAACGAACTCAAACAGGCCGACGACCTCCTGATCCAGCTTTCCGATCCCCAAACCAAGATCGGCCACTTCGTGCGCGGCGACGAAGAGTACACCCGCGCGCTCCGCGGTATTGGAGATCTGGAAAAAGCCATGCGCGCTTTTGTCAGCAAAGACAGCGTTGTTGGGAATGCGCTCTTCACCAACGATCTCTACGAAAAATTTCACGCCCCCCTGCTTCAGGTCGATGCCTCACTCGCCGCTATCCAGCGCGGCGAAGGCGCCGGCGGCAAACTCTTCGCGAGCGATGAACAGTACAACCAGCTCGTGAAGAGTCTGCGCGACCTCCGTCTCGCCCTCACGGATCTCAACGCCGGCAAAGGCGCCGGCGGCACACTGCTGAAAGACGATGCCGCTTACCGGAAGATCGTGAAGATGCTGGATTCCACGGATAGTCTGCTTGCCGCCCTGAACGCAGGCCAGGGCAACGTCGGGGCACTGCTCAAAGACCCGCAACTCTATCAGGCTCTGAACGGCTCCCTCCACAGCATGCAGCTGTTCCTCGCGGATCTGCAGGCCAACCCGAAAAAGTATCTGAAAATCAGTCGCAAATGAGCCCCAAACCCCGCGTCGAAATTGAGTACTGCACCCAGTGCCGCTGGCTCCTCCGCGCCGCCTGGCTGGCGCAGGAACTGCTCACCACGTTTCAGGACGAACTCGGTGAGGTCGCCCTGATCCCCGGCTCCGGTGGCGTCTTCGAAATCCGTACCGGCGGCGCCACCGTCTGGTCTCGCAAAGAGGATGGTGGCTTTCCCGAAGCGAAGGAACTGAAACAGCGCGTCCGCGACCGGATTGCACCCGAAAAGCCACTCGGCCATTCCGACCGACCCTGACTTTCCCCGGCCCCGCGCTAAACTGCAACCAATGCGCGCCAACGCTGTCAGACAAGCCCTCAAAGCCGGCCAGTTACAACTTGGTCTCAACTTCGGTCAGCTTCGCTCCGCCGAACTTCCCCGCCTTCTCGCCGCCGCCGGCTTCCACTGGGCCTTCCTCGACCTGGAACACGGACACTTCGATTTTGGTATCGTCAACGACATCTGCCGCGTTGCCCACCTGGTCGACTTCTGTCCCCTTGTCCGCGTGGCTGACATCCAGTACTCCCTCGTCGCCCGCGCCCTCGACTGCGGCGCGGGCGGTATCGTCTTCCCCCGCATGGAAGATCCCAAACTGCTCGAAACCGCCCTCAGCTGGACAAGATTTCCTCCCGCCGGCGTCCGGGGCTACGGTCTCATGGCGCCCCACACCGACTATGAGCCGCATACCTTCTCCGGCATGATCGAACACGTCAACTCGAATGTTCTGACCGTGCTTCAGATCGAAAGCCGACGCGCCGTCGAAGCCTGCGATGAAATCCTCTCCGTCCCCGGAATCGACGCCGTCATGATTGGCCCGGCCGACCTTTCCATCTCCATGGGTGTGCCCGGTGAACTCCAGCACCCCCTCATGCTCGATGCCATTGAAACCATCCGCCTCAGTTGCGAACGCCACGGTGTGACGCCCGGCATCCAGACTCGCTCCGTGCCCCAGGCTCGCCACTGGAAAGAACGCGGCATGCGCTTCCTCGGCTGCGGCAGCGAGATCGGCTTCCTGTTTGAAAAGGCGAAGGAAACCGCGGGCGCGCTGCTCGCCGGATAAACGTGGGCCGCGGTCGCGCCAGTTTCGTTCTTGCGCTCAGTCTGGGGCTGGCCTCGGCGCAGAGTCCCGTGGCTGGCCATATCTCCGCCGAATCCCTGCGCGCCACCGTGGCTTTTCTGTCATCCCCGTCTCTGGAAGGGCGCGATACCCCGTCTTCCGGTCTTGACCTCGCCGCGGGCTTTATCGCAGCCCGGTTCCTCAGTGCCGGTCTGGAACCGGCGGGCCCGGACGGCAGCTACTTCCAGACCGCGAAACTCACCCGCGTCACTCCGGACCTCCGGGGCCTGCAGTGTACTCTGCGTGACGGCTCCGATGAACTGCGCCTCAGCGCAGCCGACCTTTCCGTTCGCTCCCTCACCGCGCTCGACTGGAAAGCCGCGGACGTCATTCCCCTTGACGACCAGACTTCCACCGCCGGCCCCCTGGACGGCAGGATCGTCGCCGGTTCCGCCCGCCGCTACGCGGGCGACGCCGCACTTCTCCGCCTCCAGTCACACCATCCCGCGCTGATCCTCCTGGCGGGCCGCCGTGATCCTGACCTCGGGGGCGCCTCCTGGCTCGCCGAGCGCGATACCGCCCTCGCGCCCGTTCTCTGGATCTCCAGTCCCGCGTTCGCCGAAGCCCTCGCCGACCACCGCCCCCTGACCCTCTCCCTGCATCTCGCCGCACCAGCCCTGGCGCCGGTTGCCGCCCGCAACGTCGTAGGCCTTATCCCTGGTGCGGACCCCGTTCTCAAGTCCCAATACATTCTTTTGACGGCCCACTACGACCACCTCGGCGCGCTTCCCGGAGCCAATGACAATGCCAGCGGCATCGCCTCTGTAATCGAAATCGGCGCAGCTTTGGCTTCACTTCACCCCCGTCGCAGCATTCTGTTCCTGGCGCTCTGGGGCGAGGAAGAAGGCTTGCTCGGGGCTTACTATTACACCCGGCATCCCCTGGTTCCTCTGCGCGATACCGTCGCCAACCTGAATCTCGAACAACTGGGCCGCACGGACGACTCCGACGGCGTCCGGCTCAACTCCTTCGCTCTCACCGGCCAGAGCTACTCGGACCTGCCCGCCATTCTGGCGGAGGGCCTGAAGTCTGAAGGCGTCAACCTCTACAAAAAACGCGGCTCGGATTCTTACTTTGACCGCAGCGACAACTACGCCTTCGCCCTTGCGGGAATCGTCTCCCATACCGCCGTGGTTGCTTTCGAATACCCCGACTACCACGCCCCCGGTGATGAATGGCGGAAGCTCGACTACGCCAACATGGCCAGGGTCGACCGCGGAATCGCCGCAGCCCTGCTGCATCTTGCCAACCGCCCGTCCCCGCCCCAATGGAACTCCACCCGGGACGCGGAGCTTTTTCGGAACGCCGTCCGCTGAGACACGCTGCCCAAACAAAAAGGGGCCCGATCCGAAGATCAGGCCCCTGGTACAGATCCGGTTTTTTGCCTTAGCTGAGTTGATTTTTCCGTCGGTACGCGGCGATTCCCGCCGCGCCAAGCGCCATCAGCAGAATCGACGACGGTTCCGGCGCCGCCGTGTCGACCCCGGCGCCGGCGGCGATCGCCGTACCCGGTGTCGTTTCGTATCCGATGGCTTCCAGCGTCACCGTGTAATCCGGATGGACCACCAGTTCCGCCCAGCCGTAGTTATTCTTCCTTCCCTGCGTCAGGTGAAGACCAACATATCCTTCCACGTCCGCCGGGGTGGAAGAGAAGTTCCAGTTCCCCGCCTGCGGCGTCAGGAAGCCATTGCTCGCCAGAGTGGAAAAACCCTGCAGGAAGTACAGCCCCGCCCCAATCGCGTTGCTCAGCGCCAGTCGCTCCGGCAACCCCTGTGAACTGGCTGGCGCCAGCGCGAACGGGTTACCCACGCCCAGGAACCGCGCCGTGCTCCGCAGTCCGTCCACCTGAGTGAAGATCTCGTAATCGCCAGGTACCGAAGTCAGGTCAATGGCGCCTGTCGCCGCATTGAAAAAGATCGGGTTTCCCGCCGTCGCGGTAACGTTCGTGTCGTACTTCACCGCTGCCGCGTTGGCTGCCATCGGGCTCGAAACCGCCGCGAGGGCCAGCGACATTGCTGCATACGCGGAGAGTCTGTTATCTGGTGCCGGAGCGTTATTTTTATGCATCAGTTGGAACCTGCCTTAAGACCATAAACGTTGACTGCGCCGTCAAACGTCGCCAGGTAAAGTTTACCATTGACAACTGTCGGAGGACACCACTTCGACCACGATCCGGTATAGTCCGGTGAGGTCGAATCGGCGGGAGAAGTCCAGAGCAGCGTGCCGACGTTCGACGCATCAAACGCCTGCAGCACTCCCGGAAAGGCCGGCCCCCACGCCAATCCCGATGGCGGATAGGTTGCCCAGACAATGCCGTCCTGGTTCCCGTTCGCGGAAACCGTCAGGGCTGGCGCCGCCTCGTATCCGAATGTCGTGGTCACGGGTCCTGAAACCGGGCTCGAAAACGTGGAACCATGCAGTTGGCGCGCCTGCATTGAACCACCCGTCCCCCAGTAGTACAGCGTCGAGTTATAAAACGCCGGCGTGCCAAAGAACGGACCGACACTCTGCCACTCCTGAAGACTGTGGTCTGTCGCGCTGAAACCACCCAGGGCATTGGCGTTTGTGACATACATCCTCCCCGCCTTGTCTCCGTTCACAATCACGTTGGCGCCCGGAACCAGCAGCGGTCCGGTCGTTCCCATATCGATATCGTCATTGCTGAGCGCTGCTTCATTTGAAGCCGCGAAATAATCCGTCACCGCCAGATTCTGCCGCGCATTCAGCTTGATCACCGACATGCCGTAGTCTGAGCCGCCGGTCGAAGCGTCGAACGTGCCATTCCCCGTGACCGCATAAATATAGCCATCACCCGTCGCAGAGAGTCCCGCTCCGCCCTGCCAGATGCCGCCGTCGGAACCGTTCGGCGTCGTGCACTTCACCATCAGCCGACGCAGTGATGTCGCGTCATACGCAAAAATCCAGCCGTGATAGGGCGGCGTATCCTGATGACCGCCGAACGCAAAATACACAATGCCGTTGTCCAGCAGCAGTGCCGTTCTCTGCCAGTGCATCGTCGGATTGAAATTCAGCACTCCTCCCGACGAGCCGTCGCCCGTACCCGCCACAGAACCCTTCACTACCGCCGGGTTCACCCGGTCCGCCCCCGTTCTGATATCGAGCGAATGCAGCGTAAACTGCGTCCCCAGCCCTGTCTGCGTTGCGGAAACCACATAGATCGCCATTCTCGAAAGATCAATCACCGGCGTCGACGTAATCCCCACCTGCGGCGTCAGATCCCCGCAACAAAAAGCCTGCGCCGCCCCCAGATTCACATGCCACAGCGCCGGACCGGCCGCGTCCGCATCGAACGCATAAACATCATTGTTTTCCGTCGCCACATAAAGAACGTTATGCACCGCGTTGTTGATCGTCAGTGCCGGAACGTACAGCGGCTGCGCGTAAACCTGTCCGTTCACCGCCAGCGAAAAAAGCTTCCCGAACTGGCCTGACGCCACATTCGACGGCGTTAGAATTGTCTCTTCCGTATTCGCGCCCGTGCGGAAATTGTTGTAGTGGTAGGTTGTAACTGCCTGGCTGTAGCTCATGGGCGCCAACGCGCATGCAGCCAGAACCGAAAGTGCGACTGATTTCTTCGACATGGACTTCCTCCGTGGGTGCTCCGCCATCTCCGGGCGGACCTGACCCTTCCGTCTCGAAACGTATAGTATGCGAAACGTAAAGATCTGACCTTCGTCATGTTAGCGTACTAGTACTTTATTGTTCAAGAGGGGTATATTTCCGATATTGTTCAAGAGGGGTGGATTTCCGATGGGTGGTGCAAAAGTGCTGTTGGTGGGCTGGGACGCGGCTGATTGGAAAGTAGCGGCGCCACTGGCGGAAAGCAATGAAATGCCAGTACTTAAGCGCGTGCTCGAGCAGGGTGTCATGGCCGACATCAGCACCCTGGAACCCGTTCTGTCTCCCATGCTCTGGACTTCCATTGCCACCGGAAAATGTGCGGATCTTCACGGAATTCTTGGTTTCACGGAACTGGACCCCCTCACCCGCAAGGTTCGCCCCGTAGCTAGTACCTCCCGTACTTGCAAGGCTTTATGGAGTATTCTCCACCAGCAGGGTTACCGTTCCAACGTCGCAGCCTGGTTCGCCAGCCATCCCGCCGAACCTGTCCGCGGCAGTATCGTTTCTGACGCTTTTGGCCGCGCGGACCACATTCTCCCCGGCAGCGTGTATCCTCCCCCACTCGCTCCCGAACTGGCCCATCTCCTCGTCCGCCCGGAAGAAATTGATGCGGAAATCCTCCGGCTTTTCATTCCCCGGCTTGACGAAATTGACCGTTCCCGCCCAAACGGCATTGCCACCCTCGCAAAAATCCTGGCCGAATGTTTTACAACTCACGCCGTGATCACGTGGCAAATGGAGAATATCCCCTGGGATTTCACCGCCGCTTATTACATTGGCATCGACCACTTCAGCCACGCCTTTATCAACTTTCATCCCCCCAAACCGGACTGGGTGGCCCAGGAAGATTTTGACCTCTACAGTGGCGTCATGGCCGGCGCCTACCGTCTGATGGACCTTTTCCTCGCCCGCCTGCTGGAACTCGCCGGCCCGGACACCACGCTCCTCCTGCTTTCCGACCATGGCTTCCACAGCGACCACCTCCGTCCACAATTCATCTCCTCCGTCCCCGCCGGCCCCGCCGCCCAGCACCGTCCCCTCGGCATGTTCGCCATGATGGGCCCCGGCATCCGGCGCGACGAACGCATTTACGGCGTCAACCTTCTCGATATTGCGCCCACTGTGCTTTCTCTCTTCGGCCTTCCCGCCGGTCAGGACATGCCGGGCCGCGTCCTTGCGGAGGCCTTTGAGAACCCGGTTGTGCCCGCTCGGATCCCCTCCTGGGAAGCGGTTCCCGGCGACGCCGGCATGCATCGTCCGGAAACCGCGCCAGCGGAATCCGGCGACTCTTCAAAAGACGACGCGGCTTCCACCGCGCTCCTCAACCAATTCATCGCCCTCGGCTACGTTGACCCCCTGCCCGCCGAAGCCTCCGCCGCAGCCATCAATTGTGAGCGCGAGCGCGACTGGAACCTTGCCCGCGTCTTCACCAGTCGCAATCGCTTCGCCGAGGCGCTCCCGCTCCTCGAAAAGGTTCACCACCTCGCCCCGGCCCGCGTCGATTACCTCCTCGCTCTCGCCGATTGCCAGCTGCGCCTCGGCCTGCGGGAAGAAGCCGCCGCCACCGCCGCCGTCGCTGCCAAACGAAATCTCTCACCCCCGGTACACTACCTGCTCAGCCGTATCGCGCAGGAGGCTGGAAATCCCCTCGACAGTCTGCGCCATGCCCGTCTTGCCCTGGCCGCGCCGAATCCCTCCCCGGAACTGCTCACCCGCGTCGGCTTCGTGCTGTTTCGCCTCCGCCGCGAAGACGATGCTCTCGCCGCCTTCCGCCAGGCGATTCAACTCGATCCCCACCGCGCTCTCGCCCACTTCGGCCTTGCCCGGGTCTTCCTCCGCCGCGGGCTCTACCCGCGGGCCGCCACCGCCGCTCTCGATTCCGTCGCCTGCCGCCACGACATGCCTGCCGCCCACTTCGTCCTCGGCGTGGCGTTGCTTCGCCTCGGGGATCGCGACCGCGCCATACAGGCCTTCGAAACCTCCCTGTCCTTCCAGCCGCCGCTGCGCGCCGCCCATCGCGTGCTGGGCAGAATCCTGGGCGCCACTCCGGAAGGCGCGCGCCATCGCGCTCTGGCGCGGGAATCCGCCGGAACACCGCGGCAGCATAGTCTCGGACTCGAAGCTCTCCGCGACGCCGCTCTGGAGCGCGCTCGCCGGCGGGGAACCCCCCTCGTCTCCACCGCCGAGTCTTTCGACTTCGTTCTTGTCTCCGGCCTGCCCCGCAGCGGAACCTCGCTCATGATGCAAATGCTCGAAGCCGCGGGCGTCCCCGTCATGACAGACAAAATTCGCACCGCCGACGACGATAACCCCGAGGGCTACCTCGAATGGGAGGCCATCCGGCAGGTGGGGGCGAATCCCGCCATCCTGCACGAAGCCGCCGGCAAAGCCATCAAGGTGATTTCCATGCTGCTGCCGGAACTGCCGGACTGGCATCGCTACAAGGTGCTCTTCATGGATCGCCCCGCCGCCGAGATCGCCATCTCGCAGCGCCGCATGCTCGAACGTCGTGGCCTGCGGCCCGCGCCCGTCGCGGATATGGAGCGACTGTTGCGCGAACACCGCGCGCAGATCCTCACAGGGCTCCGGAACAGTGCGGGTTTTGAAGTTCTCGTGGTGGATTATCCGGGCCTGGTCAGTTCGCCGGAAACATGGATACCCAAAATTGTGGACTTTCTGGGCGGTGTGCCGCACGAAGCGGCTATGCGGAATGTGGTCAGACCGGAACTCCATCGCAACAGGACATAGTTCCGGCCTTTCCGGAATGATGGTGATTAAGCGGGCGTGACGAGCATTTTGCCCACGCCATCGCCGTAGCTCGTCACCAGATCGAAAGCCTGCTGGATTTCATCGAGCGGCCTCGCATGCGTCAGCATCGGCGCAAACAGACTTACGTTCTCCGCCAGGATGTCCCGCGCCCGTTCCGTCTGATGATTCGACCGGTACACGTTGAAGAAGGTGATCTCCTTCTTCCGCAGCCCCGGCGCGTCAAACGGCACATGCACCTCCGCCGGAATCGCCGTATAAACCAGCCGTCCCGTCTTCGCCAGCGCTCCGATGCAGTGGTTCACTGTGTCCTCGCCCGCCGCGCAGTCAAACGCAATATCCACCCCGCGCCGCCCGGTGTCCCGCAGAATCGTTCCCACCGGGTCGCTGGTATCCAGCACAACATCCGCGCCGATCATCTTCGCCATCTCCCGGCGATGCGCCACCGGTTCCACGGCCCACACCCGCCCCGCGCCCGCCAGCTTCAGCGAGGCAATCGTCAGCAGTCCGATGGGCCCCGTCCCGAACACCACCGCCGTCTCGCCCGGCTTCACCGAGGCGAAACTCAGCGAATGCAGCGCCACCGCGATCGGCTCAATCAGCGTCGCTTCCCGCAGCCCCACATGTTTCGGCACCGGAATCAGATTGTGCGCCGGCAGGTTCACATACTCCCGGAAGAAACCTGGTATCCCCCCCGAACTCATGAAGAGCATGTTGTCGCAGAGATTCGCCCTCCCGATGCGGCACATTTCGCAATGCCCGCAAGCGACGCCCGGTTCCAGCGCGAAATGGTCGCCCGCGCTCAGGCCCGTCACTCCGGCCCCGGCCTTCAGCACCACCCCCGCCGGTTCATGTCCCAGCACCATCGGGTATTTGCAGGGCGAGCCGCCGATGCCGCCCTCGGTGAAGTTGTGCATGTCAGATCCGCAGATCCCCACCGCCGCCACTCGCACCTGCACCTGGCCAGGCCCGGGTTCCGGCAGTTCCTGCTCCACAATCCGAAACTCTCTGATGCCCACTAATTCCGCTGACTTCATGCTGAGCCTAACCCTTCGCCACAAACGCCTTGATTTCTTCCGCCAGCGCCGGTACACAGATCACGAAATTCTTGCCGTAAATAGTGTCTTCGCCCGTGAAGTCAAATGTTACAAGCCCGGCCTCGTCGGCCAGAATCTTCAGCGGCGCGATATCCCACGGCTTGCACTGCGCCTCCAGCCACACATCGGCCGCTCCCCGCGCCAGCATCATCGCATCCAGACAACCGCCCATGCTGCGCACCGTCCAGAACCCGCTCAGCCAGTCCACCAGCTCGCCCGCGAAGCCATAGCGGTGCATGAAGCCGAGACCGTTGCAGCAGATCAGCGCGTCGCTCTTCTTCGTCACTTTCGACGCCTCAATGCGCCGGCCATCATGCCACGCGCCCTCGCCCTTCGCGGCCGAGTACATCTCGCCCCGGGCAGGGAAGTACGCGTGTCCCGCCACCACCTTGCCGTTCTCTTCCAGTCCGATCAGCACGCTCCACGCGCCCGTTCCGCGGATAAAGTCCCGCGTGCCGTCAATCGGATCGATAATCCAGCGTCGGCCATTGGTTGCTTCAATGCCCGCGCCCTCTTCGCCCAGCATCCCGTCTCCCGGGAATGCGGCCATCAGTTCCTCCACGATCAGCTTCTCGCAGGCCTTATCAGCCACCGTCACGGGGGACTCGTCTGACTTGATCTCGATCCCGATATTGCCTTCGCGAATCTTCAACGCCAGATCGCCCGCTTTGCGCGCGATCGCGGCTCCAATGCTTAACTCTCTCTCGTATGCCATGTGCAGGGGTTTAAATACCAGACTACGACGCCACCCTGTAACATCCCCGCTGTTAAAATACTTCTGATGGAAAATTTCCGCGACTTCGAGATTGGCCCCGACCCGTTCGGCCGTACCTGGCACGTCCTCTTCAAGTACCTCCAGACGGGCATCTCCATCCGTCACAGCGATTCCGTTGATGTCTGCTTTCTCGTCGAAAGCGGCGACGAACAGCTCAAGCGTATCGTCGTTCTGCACCACCCCGAACTGCGCGAGTACTGCAAGCGCACCGGCCGCGAAATGAGTGATACCTGGTGCTCACGCCTCGCCGTCTGCAAGCTGAAGTACGCCATCGAATCGGCCGAAGATATCGACCGCGAGTACATCATCGTCACCCCCGCTGAAATTGAGTCCTTCGATAAACAGGTCAAAGCCTGGGAAGACGAGTGGCTCAAGAGCCACGCCGCATGACCCGGCGCGAAGCGCTTGGCCTCCCGGCTATTGCTCTCCCCGCTCTTACACTGGGTGCGGTGCGCCTCGCGACCGCCGCTCCCGCACCATCCCTTTCTTCCGCGATTGTTCGCCTCAAGCTGAAACACACCTGGACGACCGTCATGTCGTCCTCCGACTTCCGCGATACCCTGCATACCTCCTATACGCGTGATGGCATCACCGGCCACGGCGAGGGCGCGCCCATCGTTCGCTATAACGAATCCCCGGAATCCGCAGCCAAAACCGTCGGGGAGCTCAGGAAGTTCCTGCTCGATTCCGACCCGCGCCAGTTCTCCAAAATCCTCGCCGAAGTCTTCCGCCGCGTCGAAGGCCAGTACGCCGCCAAAGCAGCCATCGACATTGCGCTCATGGACTGGACCACCCAAAAACTCGGTGTTCCGCTCTATCGCTACTTCGGCCTCGACCCGAAAGACGCCCCCGTCACCACCTTCTCCATCGGCATCGATAAACCCGAAACCACCAAAGCCAAGGTCGAAGAAGCCGCCGAGTACCCCGTTCTCAAGATCAAGGTGGGCCTCGATTCCGACGAAGCCACCATGGAAGCCGTCCGCGCCGTCACAAAGAAACCCATCCGCGTCGACGCCAACGAAGGCTGGACCGACCGCGAGACCGCCGTTCGCAAAATCAACTGGCTCGAATCCCAGGGCGTCGAATTCGTCGAACAGCCCATGCCGGCCGACCGCATTGAAGACACCCGCTGGGTGCGCGGCAAGGTACATATCCCGATCATTGCGGATGAATCCTGCCTGCACGCCCACGACATCGCGAAGGTGAAAGACTCCTTCGATGGCATTAACGTCAAGCTCGATAAAGCCGGTGGCGTGCTCGAAGCCTGGCGCATGCTGCAGATCGCCAAATCCTTCGGCATGAAAACCATGCTGGGCTGCATGGTCTCCAGTTCCTGCACCGTCACCGCGGCCGCCCATCTCTCGCCGCTCGTCGACTACGCCGACCTCGATGGCAACCTGCTCATCGCCAACGACCCCTGGACCGGCGTGACGGTCAAAAACGGTAAACTGATTCTGCCCGATCGTCCGGGCCTGGGGTTAATCAAACACACATGACACGACGCACTCTTCTCGGCGCGGCAGCCGTTGCGGCACAGGTGGCGAAGGCCGCGGAATGGAAACCGAAACTCGGCATCCTCGCGCCCTTCACCGAAGGCAACGTAAAGTTTGCCAAAGAAGAGGGCTTCACCAACATGATTCTGGGAGCCACCCGCAATTCCACCATGGATGCGAACAAGCTCACCGACGCCCAGATCGCCAACATCAAACAGACGCTCACGAAGTACCAGATGAACGTCTCCGCCCTGCAGGCCTCCCAGGATCACATCAATCCCGATCCCGACAGGCGCAAGGCCGATAACGACTACTTCGTCAAACTCATCGAACTGGCGGGCAGGCTCGGCATCCCGTACATCGGCACCTCGTCCGGCAAGAACGTCGCCAAACCCTTCGAGCAGCAGGTGGACGACATCGTTCGCGTCTACACCGAACGCTACTTCGCCGCCTGTGAGGCAAACAAGGTCCGCATCCTCTGGGAGCCTTACCCCGGCGGCGCCAACATCGCCATCAACCCCGTTGGTTTCGAGGCGCTTTTCAAAGGGTTTAAAGACTCCCCGCACGTCGGTCTGCAATACGACCCCTCACACCTGGTCTGGCAGATGATGGATCCCATCCAGACCGCGCGGGACTTCGTCGATAAGATTTACGACGTTCACCTCAAAGACACCGAAGTCCGCTGGGACGTTCTTCGTAAGGTCGGCATCAACCCCATCAACAAGGCCCAATGGTGGCTCTATCGCCTGCCTGGCCTCGGCTCCATCAACTGGTCGGAATTCTTCACCGTTCTGCAGCGCTCCGGCTACCAGGGCGCCATGAGCCTCGAACACGAAGACCCGCTCTACGGCTCACCCAACCGCCCCGGTCCGGACTTCACCCCCGACTACGCCATGGGCTTCAAAATGGCCCACAAGTACCTGCGCCAGTACGTGCCGGAGTAATCCGGTTCACGCCTTTCGCTTCGCCGCGAACTTCTTCCGGAACTTCTCCAGTTTCGGAGCCACCACGAACATGCAGTACGGCTGATACGGGTTGTTCGCCAGATAATCCTGGTGATACCCTTCCGCCGGCCAGAACGTCTGCGCCGGTTCAATCGCCGTCACAATCGGTTCATCGAAAACCTTCTGCCTCTCCAGCTCCGCGATGAAGGCCTCGGCGACAGCCTTCTGCTCTTCCGAGTGGTAAAAAATCACCGATCGGTACTGCGTCCCCCGGTCATTCCCCTGCCGGTTCAGCGTAGTGGGATCATGCAGCACGAAGAAGATCTCCAGCGTTTCCCGGAACGAAATCACCGACGGATCAAAAGTGATCTGCACCACCTCCACGTGCCCCGTGGCGCCCGAACAGACCGCCTCATACGACGGGTTTGGCCGCGCGCCTCCCATATAGCCGGAGACCGCTGACTCCACGCCCACCGTCTCCCGGAACGGCGCTTCCACACACCAGAAACAACCCCCGCCCAACGTTGCGATTTCCTGCATGCCCGTCCCCTCTACCCCTCAGCATAGAATGTCCATGTGATTCTCACCACCCCGATCCTCACAACAACTGTCGGCTCCTACCCGATCCCCGAATGGCTCGCCGCCCTCCCCAGTGAACAGGCCCGCGAAGACGCCACCCGCGTCGTTTTCGATATCCAGCGGCGCGCAGGCATCGATCTGCCCACCGACGGCGAACTCTACCGCTTCGACGTCAATCATCCGGATACCAACGGCATGATCGAATACTTCGTGCGGCCCATGGACGGCATCCGCACCCAGCTCGGCCGCGGCGACTGCGATCGCTTCGCCCAACTCGCTCAAATGCGCTTCCGCCGCAAGCCCGCCGCCGCCGTCATTGGCCCCCTCGGTGAAGGTGGCCTCAACCTCCTCGCCGATTGCGAAATGGCCGCCCGCGTCGCCGCCGGTCCCTTTAAGTTCACCGTCACCAGCCCGTACATGCTCAGCCGCACGCTGCTTGATCTGCACTATGGCAGCTTTGAAGACCTCACCATGGCCATCGCCGGAGTACTGGCGGAACAGGTTCGCGGTCTGCCCTGCGACTGCGTCCAGGTCGACGAAGCCAACATCCCCGGCAACCCGGAAGACGCGCCCCTCGCCGCCGCCGCCATCAACGTCGTGCTCGACGCCGTGACCTCCCAACATCGCGCCGTCCACCTCTGCTTCGGCAACTACGGCGGCCAGACCATCCAGAAGGGTGAATGGGCCCGCCTCACCGGCTTCCTCAACGCGCTCCACGCCGACCACGTTGTCCTCGAACTCGCCCGCCGCCCCGCGAGCGAACTCGAAGCCCTCAAAGATGTCGACCCTCGCATCAAACTCGGCATCGGCGTTGTTGACATCAAGGACAACCACGTCGAGACTCCTGAAGAAATCGCCCGGCGCATCGAAGCCGTCGAAAAGGCGGCAGGCTACGGCCGCGTCGGCTGGATCCACCCCGATTGCGGCTTCTGGATGCTCAAACGCAGCGTCGCCGACCGCAAAATCGCCGCCCTGGCCCCCGGCCGCGACCTCTACCTGGGAACGCAAAAATGATTCTCCGTTGTCTCCTCATCATCTGGAGGCAACGGCAACGAACGAGACGAACAAGACAATCCTCAGCGCTGCGCCGCCGCTATCTCGGTGCGCGTCTTCAACCCGCCGGTCGCAGGACTCTTCGCACATGGCAGCAAACGTGCCATCACGAGCTCCATGCTCACAGGAAAACTCTTTCGCCTGAATAGCAATGCTCCGGCGATTCACTTGTGCCCCGGACCCAGTCCGGTAGTCACCATGCTCTCCGGCACAATCGTGGAAATTACCCAGGATCCTGGTGAGAATGACGGCGCCATGATTGCCATCCTGAGTTCCGGTCGGAAGATGTTGATGTTTGGTCGTGACATCCGCGATCGCGCGGTCGAGGTTCCGGAGGGGGGATTCGATAGCCACAAACGTCTTCAACTCGCCGCCGGCGTACTCTCCGCGATCACTGTTTTCCGCGATCTTTGCCCGCGTGATGCCGCCGCGCTTCGTCTGCTGGCCGAGTCCGACCAGGAGCGCACCATGGAACTGGACGACCTGGCCTGTCTGGTAATCCTGCGCGAAATTGAGCGGAGCAGGACCACTGACGGTAAGCCACCCGGCGGCGAAGCCGCTTAGCGGAGCCGTACCTGCCGAACCATTCCGGCAGGCACGGCAATCTACATCACGACGGAAATGGCAAGCCGGATACTCGGCTGCCGGCGGTCAATCAGATAGTAGCCTGAGTCGTAATCGTCATAGTCGACGTAAACGTCATCGGAGTCATACCAGTTGACTGGCCAGCTCTCGGGCCACGGGTCCACAATCAGAAACGAAAATCCGCCGTAACTGAATCGTGGGTAACCCAGATACATCACCGGACGAGACTGAAATCGGAAGAAGTGCTGGCTGCCAAAGTAAATACTGAAAGTGTTCTGCGGAATGTAATATCCGCCATACCCTCCGCGCTGCTGCCAGCTGCGATGCTCTGAGGACCAGTTCCTCACACGTGCCTGCTGCAGGCTGTTACCTCCCTGCCACCCGCCTCGCTGTACCCAACCTTTTTGTTGTTGCCAGGACCTCGCCTGCTCCTGAGAACGTTGCGGCGCCTGCCGGGCCTGCTGCGGCTGCTGTGCGCGCTGTTGCTGCTGCTGTTGAGGCCGTGGCTGTTCCGCCCGCTGCTGT
>CAIUOG010000103.1 GCA_903900705.1 uncultured Acidobacteriia bacterium | reverse complement strand
GGCGAGTCTGGCCCAGCGGCTGGACGTGGTGGAGGAAGAGGGGGAATTTGCCGAGATCTTCGCCCTGATGCGGCGCAGCTACCGGCTCGATTTTTCGAAATACAAGGCCGGTACGGTGGGGCGTCGCATCACACGCCGCATGGAGTTCCGCCAGATCGACAACATCAGCGACTACGCCGCGATTCTATCCGGCGATCCCCAGGAACTCGACGCTCTTTATAAAGACCTGCTGATTGGCGTGACGGAGTTTTTTCGCGACCAGCAGGCCTTCCACTTTCTCGAAACCATCGTCGTGCCGGAACTCTTCGCCAACCGGAGGGGGGAGCCGGATATCCGGGTCTGGACGGCAGCTTGCGCCACGGGGGAGGAAGCTTATTCGCTGACAATCCTTTTGGTCGAGCGGGCGCAGGAAATCGGCTTCACCGGCAAGATTACGGTGTTCGCGACGGATGTCCACAAATCCTCGCTCGAAACCGCTTCGCAGGGGATTTTCCGTCGCGAGGCGCTCGCAAACGTCAGCGAAGCGCGCCTGGCCCGCTTTTTCCGGCAGGAAACGCCAGACAGTTTCCGCGTCAATGCCGACCTCAGGAAACTCGTGGTTTTCGCGCCGCACAATCTGCTGAGCGATCCGCCGTTCACGCGCATTGATTTGGTCTGCTGCCGCAATCTGCTCATTTATTTCCAGCCCCCGGTGCAGGAAAAGGTGATCGGCCTGTTTCACTTCTCGCTCAAGAAGGACTCGGTGCTGTTCCTCGGCAGCAGTGAAGGGCTGGGCAGTTTCAGCAATGAATTCGAAGTGCTCTCGGCCCCCTACCGGATCTTCCGTAAGATCCGCGACCTGAAACTCGCCATAGACCTCGACACGCGGTTCAGCGATAAGGGCAGCCCCGCGCCCCCCGTCACGGTTCGCACGGCAGCCACCAAAACCGTCAGCGTGGACAGGCAGTTGTTGCAGGATTATGACGCCATTCTGCGCCGGCATGTGCCGCCCGGTATTCTGGTCGACGAAAACCGGCGCGTGGTGCACTATTTCGGCGATGTGGCCTCTTACCTTCGGATTGAAGGCAGGCTCTCGGGCGACGTACTGCAGATGGCCGAAGGCAATCTGCAGATTGCCATCAGCACCACGCTGCAACTGGCGGAGCGGACGCGCCAAAGCGTCTCCACCCCCAACGTCCGCGCGGACCGGGGCGGCGATCAGGTCCTGATCAGCGTCAAGGTGGACCCCATTCCGGGAGAGCGTGGCGGCGTGCCGCACCACCATATTTACTTTGAAGAACTTCGCCCGGTGGAGACTCCCTCCGTGCCGCTTCCGGAGGGCCTGAGCATTCCGGATGGCAACCTCGAAAGCTTCGCGCAATATCGTCAACACCTGCTGGATACCGAGGCGGAACTGCAGTCGACCCGCGAGAGTCTGCAGGCCACCATCGAAGAACTGCAGACCACCAACGAAGAACTGCAGGCCACCAATGAAGTACTCCTCGCGGCCAATGAGGAACTGCAGAGCACCAATGAGGAACTCCATTCGGTCAATGAGGAACTCTATTCCGTCAATGCCGAGTTTGAAAGCAAGAACGCGGAACTGAAGCAGCTCAATCGGGATCACGACAACCTGCTGAACAGCACGGAAGTGGGCACGGTGTTTCTCGACCGCGATATGCGCATCCGCCGTTTCAATCCGGCCATCAACGCCTTCTTCAAGCTGCTGCCGCAGGACGTGGGCAGGCCGATCGATCACATTGCCTACCATCTTCCCGGCCGGGATCATCTGCTGGCTTCGATTGCCACGGTGCTTGAGACCGGGGAAGTGCGGGAGCGCGAGATTCAGGCCGCCGAAGATGTCTGGCTGCTGAAGCGTGTCTTCCCGTTCCGCACCGAGGTCGGGCAGGTGGAGGGCGTGGTGCTCACCTTCATCGACGTCAGCCGCCTGAAGAAGGCGGAGCGGTCACTGCACCTGGTGGTGGAAGAGCTCGAAATTAAAGTTCAGGAGGGTGCCAAGGATCTGGTTCGCGCGGTGGAACTGCGTCGCGAGGCGGACGCCGCGGCGCGCGAAAGCCTCACCCAATACCGGGCGCTGGTCAACGGCCTGCCCGATACCGTGATGCGGTTCGACCGCCAGGGCCGTCACCGTTTTGTGTCCCCCAACATCGGGCAGATGTTGGGCCTGAATCCCGGGGAGGTGATGGGGAAGACGCATCGGGACCTTGGCCTGCCGGACGCCTTCTGCCGGGTCTGGGAAGACGCCATCGCCCGGGTCTTTGAAACGGCCACACCGATTGAAACGGAAGTCTCCCTGGAAACCGGGAAAGGCCTCGCCATCTACAACTGCCGGCTGGTGCCGGAGCTGAACGGTGGCCCCGCGCCGAAGAACGTTCTGGGTATCAGCCGGGATGTCACCGCCTACCGCCGCGCCGAGCAGGATTACCGGACACTGTTCAACGAAATGCTCGACGGCTTCGCGCACTATGAACTGATCACGGACCCGGACGGCCAGCCGGTGGATTACCGTTTCCTGTCCATCAATCCGGCATTTGAAGACATGACAGGTATGCGCGCCGTGGAGACCATCGGCCGAAGCGTCGCGGAACTGATGCCGGGCCTTGAACCGAGGGGGCTGGAAGTCTACGGGCGCGTGGTGACCACCGGCGAGCCGGCGAAGTTCGACGAATTCTCCCACTCGCTCGGTAAACACCTCGAAGTGAAGGCCTATCCCACCGGTCCCCGCCAGTTCGCCTGCTTCTTTGCCGATATCACGGCGCGCAAGCGGGCGGAAGAGGAAAAAGACCGTCTCCAGATGCAACTTGCGCAGTCGCAGAAGATGGAGTCGATCGGACGCCTGGCCGGCGGCATCGCGCACGACTTCAATAACCTGCTCACGATTATCAATGGCTACAGCCGGATTTTGCTGAGCAAAATGACCGCCTCGGACCCCCTGTTCGTACCTACCGGGCAGATTCTCCAGGCGGGTGAACGCGCGGCGGCGCTCACCAGACAACTCCTCGCCTTCAGCCGGAAGCAGTTGCTGCAGCCGCAACGCCTGAACCTGAATCAAACGCTGGACACCATGCGGACCCTGCTTTTGCGGGTTGTCGAAGAGGATATCGAACTGCATGTGGATCTGATGGCGGAGCGTGCGGATATCTTTGCGGACCACCACCAGCTGGAGCAGGTCCTCATGAATCTGGTGGTGAACGCGCGGGATGCCATGCCCATGGGCGGCAGTCTGGTGATCCGCACCGAAAACCCCGCGGAAAACCCGCGGGGGAGCCCGGACGGGCTGCCCCTGGGGAATCCAGGCGGCTACGTCGCGCTCTCCGTCGCCGACACCGGTTGCGGCATGGATGAAGAGACCCGGAGGCAGATCTTCGAACCGTTTTTCACCACCAAGGGGCCGGGGAAGGGAACCGGCCTCGGGCTGTCGATGGTGCAGGGCGTGGTGGCGCAAAGCGGCGGCCAGATCGAAGTCGAAACGGAACCCGGTCGCGGCACCACCTTCCGAATCTTTCTGCCGTTGCACCCCACGGTCGAAGGAGCCGGTGCTCCGGACCAGACCAAAGCCGACGGCACAACGTCCGAACCCGCACGGGGCGGTCCGCCGCGTACCTTGCTGGTGGTGGAAGACCAGCCGGATGTCCGTGATCTGGTGGTGGGTATTCTGGCCGCCGAAGGCTACCGCGTGCTCGCCGCGGGCGACGCGGAAACCGCGCTGCGCATCTGCGAGACCGAGCACCCGGAAATTGATCTGCTGATCACCGATGTGGTGATGCCGAAGGTGAACGGGGGCGAACTCGCGGCCCGGGTGGCCAGAATGCTGCCCGGCATCCGGATGGTTTTCATGTCCGGCCATACCGCCCGCATCATTGAACACGAAGGCATTCTCGACTCCGCAACGCATTTCCTGCAGAAGCCCTTTGCGCCGGAGGACCTGGTCCGCAAAGTCCGAACCGTCCTTGCCTGACAACTTTGGCATAATGACAAAACCATGCCCCACAATCCGAATCGCCGCGATTTCCTCAAAACCGGAATTACCGCCGCAACGCTCACCGGCATACCCGCTTCCACCCTCGCCGCCGCGCCCACGAAGAAGCTGGCAAGCGATTGGGTGACGCTGGGCAAGTCCGGCGTGAAGGTCACTCGCCTGGCGCTCGGCACCGGTACCCACGGCGGACGCGAACAGCGCCAGCTCGGCCAGGAACAGTTCACAAAACTGGTTCGCCACGCCTATGACAACGGCGTTCGCTTCTTTGAGACCGCCGAAAGTTACCCCGGCATGCCGGAAATGCTGGGCATCGCGCTCAAAGGCATCCCGCGCGACAGCTACCGGCTGATGCACAAGTACACCACTCCCGCGCATGGCGATCCGCCCCCGGCCAAAATCGACATGTTCCGCCGCCAGCTGCAGACTGAATACATCGATATTCTGCTGCTGCACTGCCTGCGTCCCGCCTCCTGGGAGGCCGATTATGCACCCCTGAAAGACGGTCTCTCGGAAGC
>CAIUOG010000102.1 GCA_903900705.1 uncultured Acidobacteriia bacterium | reverse complement strand
TTAACATCTGTGGTCAGCATCGCGATTCCCGCAGTCCGGGCTCCGTGGGCGTTATGTGAAAATGGAACTTTGAAACGCCTCACGGTCGTCCTCCCGCTGCTTATCCTGGCGGCATGCGGGGGTGGTCCACAACCGAAACAAGAAACGGCAGCCAGTCTTCCTGAAGCACATATCGATTCCGCCACTGCGGGAACGGTCACCGGCAAGGTCGTCTTTGAGGGCAAGCCGCCCGTGATGCCTGTCATTGACATGTCTTCCAATCCGCAGTGCGAGCGGCAGCATCCAAAACCACAGAGGGCGGAAGTTGTTGTGGTGAATGCCAACGGCACGCTGAAGAACGTGTTCGTCTGGATCAAAGACGGTCTCCCCCGCGCCCATTGGGCTCCGCCCGCGGAAGCGGCCCGCCTCGATCAGAACGGTTGTGAGTATTCCCCGCACGTGCTCGGCATTATGAAAGACCAGCGCCTGGAAATTCTGAACAGTGATCCGGTGAATCATAATGTCCACGCGGAAAGCACCACCAACGTGGCGTGGAACGAATCGCAGCCGCCCCGCGCGGAGCATAAGTTCAAAGAGTTTTCGTCTGAAGAAGTGCTGTTCCCCGTCACCTGCAGCGTGCATCCCTGGATGCGCTCGTATATAGGTGTGTCGCCGCACCCGTTTTTTGCCGTCACCGGCGAGGACGGCGCCTTCAGCCTGAAGGGCGTGCCGCCCGGAACGTACACGATTGAAGCCGTCCACGAAAAGTACGGACGCAAAGAAGGAAAAGTCACGCTGGCCCCGAACGGCAGCGTCACGGTCGATTTTACGTATGGCAACTAAAAGCGAATTCAACGCAGGCCTTCACCGGTGGTCGATCGTGCTTGCCTGCTGCACGCTTCTGCTGGTGGTGGCCGGTGGCATGGTCACCAGCCGGGACGCCGGGCTTTCGGTGCCGGACTGGCCACTCTCCTACGGCAAACTGATGCCCCCCATGGAGGGCGGCATCCTCTATGAACACGGGCATCGCATGATTGCGACGACCGTCGGAATGTTCACCATCGTTTCCATGGTCTGGCTGCTGCGCGCGGAGAAGCGGCGCTGGCTGCGGGTTCTGGGAATTGTGGCGCTGCTGGCCGTGATCACGCAGGGCGTATTGGGCGGCATCACCGTTCTTTATCTGCTGCCCTGGTACGTTTCCTCCGCCCACGCGAGCCTCGCGCAACTCTTCTTTTCCACCACTGTCGCCATTGCGCTTTTCACCTCGAAATGGTGGATCGACGGACCGGCCGTGATCGACGAGGACACGTCCCACCCGATTCGTACTCTGTCCGTGGCGGCGCCGGTAGCCGTCCTCTGCCAGCTGGCTTTGGGCGCGGCCGCGCGGCACAAGGCCATTGGCTCCATTTTCCACATCTGCGGCAGCCCGATTGTGACGGGCGTGGTACTTTGGATTTCGTTGCGCATTCTGCTGCACTACGCGGGCAATCGCGAACTGCGGCGGGGTGCGATCACGCTGATCTCGATCACGTTCTGTCAGGTATTTCTGGGGATCGCCGCGTATATGACCCGGATTGCCTATGCCGACGCCGTCCAGCCCATGCCTCTGATGGTCACGTTTACGGTCCTGCACGTAGCCGTTGGAGCGCTCACCATGGCGTCCAGCGTCGCGCTTGCCATACTGGTGCGGCGGAATCTGACGAGCACTGAAGTCCGGGTTCCGTCCGGCCGCGCCGCGGTCGCTGTCTAACGAATGAAGCATTACATCGAACTGACCAAGCCGCGCATCACCTGGCTCATCCTCATGAGCACGGGTGTGGGCTATTTCTTTGGCCTGAAGCGCGACTGGAACGTTTGGCAGGAATGGTCGCTGCTGCTGCATACGCTGGTGGGAACGGCGCTGATCGCCTCCGGCACGGCTGCCCTCAATCAATGGTATGAACGGGAGGCGGACGGGCTGATGCGCCGCACGGCGGGCCGCCCTCTTCCTTCCGGCCGCATGACAGCCAACCGCGCGCTCTGGTTCGGCATTACGCTTGCGACCCTGGGCTTTACCGAACTGGCCATCGGGGTCAACTTCCTGACCGGGCTGCTGGGCGCGCTCACGCTCGCGGGTTATCTGTTCGTCTACACGCCGATGAAACAGCGGTCCCATCTTTCGACCGTGATCGGCGCGCTGCCCGGAGCCATGCCTCCGCTCATGGGTTATGCGGCGTCCTACGGTTCGCTGAATGCGGAAGCCTGGACGCTCTTCGCCATTCTGTTTATCTGGCAGTTTCCGCACTTCCTGGCGATTGCCTGGATGTATCGTGACGACTATGCGCGCGCCGGCATCCGTATGCTCCCGGTGGTGGAGCCCGATGGCGGGTCCACGTCCCGTCAGATTGTTCTCTACGCCTCCACGCTCATTCCTGTGAGCCTTTTCCCGGTACTGCTGGGCATGTCCGGCAGGATTTATCTGGTGGGCGCGCTGCTTTTGGGCGGCTGGTTCCTCTACACCGGCATCCGCGTCGCTTTCGACCGTACAAATGTTCGCGCCCGCAAGGTTTTGCTGGCATCCGTAATTTATCTGCCCATGATTTACGGGCTGATGATCTTCGATCCGCCCTCACTTTAATGCGCCCCTCGCTTCTTGTCTTCGCCCTCTTTCTGGCTGCCTGCGCTCCACAAAAGCCGCTGAAAGTCCTGGGAGAGGTCCCGGAATTCGAACTCGTCAATCAGAAAGGGCAGAAGTTCACGCGGACCGCGCTCGACGGACACATCTGGGTGGCGGACTTCATCTACACAACCTGCCAGGGCCCGTGCCCTCGCATGAGCTCCCACATGCGCGCACTGCAGAAGGCGACGGACGCGGGCATCCGCCTGGTCTCTTTCACGGTAGATCCCGAACATGACAACCCGGAGGCCCTGGCGGCATACGCCAAACGCTTCAGCGCCGATGAATCCCGGTGGTCGTTTCTGACCGGCGCCAAAGAAACGCTGAATACGCTCGATCGCGACGCCTTCAAACTCGGCACCATCGGCGCGGAGATGGATCACAGCACACGTTTTGTTTTGGTGGATAAGAAAGGGCGTATCCGCGGGTACTACGGAATTGCCGAGGGGAATCCCGTCGACAGGATCGTGAAGGACGCCGCGCGCCTTGAAAAAGAGCAGGGGTAAAAGGAGCAGGGGTGAATTTCTACGATTGGTTGCCGGAGATCAATGCGATTCTGAACGGAACGGCGGCGGTGCTGCTGGTGATTGGCTATATTCTCATCCGGAACAGGCAGCGGGAGGCACACAGGAAAGTGATGCTGACGGCCTTTGCGGTATCTTCGGTGTTTCTGGCCTGCTACCTGCTGAACCACTACCACGCGGGCATCAAGTACTTTGAGGGCACTGGCCTGATTCGTACGGTCTACCTGGCCATTCTGGGCACCCATACCGTACTGGCCGTTCTGGTGCCCGTTCTCGCCATCATTTCGCTCAACCGCGGACTTTCCGGCAAGATCGACAAGCACCGGAAGATCGCCCGCTGGACATTGCCGATCTGGCTCTACGTCAGCGTGACGGGCGTTATCGTCTACGTGATGCTCTACCGGATGTAGCTTGTCCGGCGGCTCTTCATTACCCCACGTTTATACTGGTTAAATGTTAAAGGCCACCGAGAAGATCTGGCGCAATGGTGAGTTTATCGCGTGGGACGACGCAAAGATTCACGTCCTTTCGCACGTTGTCAGCTATGGCAGCTCGGTTTTTGAAGGCATTCGATGCTACGAAACCCCGAGCGGCCCAGCCGTCTTCCGGCTTCGCGAACATGTCCGCCGCATGGTGGATTCCGCGAAGATTTACCGGATGGACACCTTTCAGTTCACACAGGATGAACTATCCGCCGCGATTCTTGAGCTCGTAGCCGTCAATCGCCTGACATCCTGCTACATCCGGCCCATCGTGCTGCGGGGCTATGGAGCCATGGGCGTGAACGGCAGCAAAAATCCGGTCGACGTGTACCTGGCCTGCTGGGAATGGGGCAAGTACCTGGGCGAAGAAGCGATGGCGGGCGGCGTGGATGTCTGCGTTTCCAGTTGGAGCCGCATTGCTCCCAACACTCTTCCGGCGCTTGCCAAGGCCGGCGCGAATTATATGAATTCGCAGCTGATTAACATGGAAGCCACGCTGAACGGCTACGCCGAAGGGATTGCGCTCGATAAGTCGGGTTACGTCAGCGAAGGCGCGGGCGAGAATATCTTTGTGGTGCGGGATGGCAAGATCGTCACGCCGCCGGTGGGAACGTCGGTGCTTCCGGGCATCACGCGGGACACGGTTCTGACTCTTGCCGCCGAGATGGGCATTCCGATTGTGGAACAGACCATGCCGCGCGAACTGCTTTATATCGCCGATGAGGTGTTCTTCTCCGGCACGGCCGCGGAAGTCACGCCGATCCGGTCCATCGACCGCATCACCATCGGCAACGGTCGGCGCGGACCGATTACGGAGAAGCTGCAGAAGGAATTCTTCGCGATCGTGAACGGCGAAAAGGCCGACCGCCACGGCTGGCTTACCGCTGTACCTTCGAAATAGCAATAGTTTCAGCAACCACCGGGACAGGCGTATCAGCCTGTCCCTTTTTTTTCGACCAAAACCCCTGCTCCACCACGAAGTAACTTACCAGCGCGCAGCCAAAGGCCGCCGCCAGCGATACGGGAAACGTCTGCAAGACGCCTCCCCAGGGTTTCGGCTGCCACGGCGGATACAGGAACAGTTGCTGCCAGAGGTACAGGCTATAGGAAATCCGCCCCAATCCGCGCACGGGTCTCGCTTCGAGCACGCGGCTGAGCCACCACTCCGGATGCAGCACGGTCCCCGCAATTAACAGTGGAATCGTGGCGGACGCCCCGGCCAGAGATCCGAAGTGAATTGACACCAGCAACGCGGCGGAACAGCCCGCCCAGCCCGCCGGTGTCAGGCCTCGACGCAACACTTCCCTGCCCCGTTCCGAATGCAGCGCGAAAGCCAACACCGCGCCAAACAGCAGACTGTCCAGCCGCAGATCGGTGCGCTCGCTCCCGCCGGGAAACAGATTCCACCAGCGCCACGCCGCACTAAGAACGCTGAGGCCCAGTGCCGCCACAGCCCCTCGCCTTACACCCGCCCACACAAGCAAAGCAGGCCAGAACAAATAAAACTGCTCTTCCACGGAAAGCGACCAGAGATGCCCGGTGTACCAGCCGCCCTGCCGCCACGGCAGGTAGTTGCGGAAGAACAGGACACAGCTCCACAACTCGTTTCCGGATTGCGCGAGGCCAAGCGCCGCCACCACCGCCAGATAAACGAACAGAGGCGGCAGAATCCGGCGGCACCGGCGGAGATAGAAAGCGGGAAGGTCGATGCGGCCGGCGCGGTCCTGCTCTTCGAGCAGTAATTTCGTGATCAGCAGCCCGCTGAGCCCGAAGAAGACCGGCACGCCCCACGTACCGAAATAGAAAAGGCCACCCCGGAGGTAAGCTTCCGGGGTGGCGTAGAAGACATTGCCCTGGTGCGCCCACAGCACCAGCAGGATGGCCAGCGCGCGCCAGCCATCGAGCGTGGGAATGTGGCGGCGCTTACTCGTACCGGAGAGCTTCAACCGGATCGAGCCTGGCCGCTTTCATGGCGGGCCAGACGCCGAAGAACAGGCCCACGCTCACGGAGACGGAGAAGGCCGTCACCACCGCCCACGTGGGAACGCTGCTGGGCAGGGCCGGAACCAGTGCGCCAATCAGCATCGTCAGCCCCACCGCAATGACGATTCCCAGCACGCCGCCCACGCCGGTCAGCGTCATCGCCTCAAACAGGAACTGCCCCACGATGTCGAACCGCCGCGCGCCCAGCGCCTTCCGCACCCCGATCTCGCGGGTCCGCTCCGTCACGCTCACCAGCATGATGTTCATCACGCCAATACCGCCCACCAGCAGGCCCAGCGCGGAAATCGCAATCGCGACCAGCCCGATCAGCCCCGTGATCTTGTCGAACTGCTGAATAATCTGGTCCGGCGAAGAGACCGAAAAATCATCCGGCTCATCCGTTTTCAGGTTCCGGATACGCCGCATAATGCCTTCCACTTCATCGAAAGCGTCTTTACGGAAGCCCGGCAGCGCTTTGCAGGTGATCATGTAGCGATCCACCTGCGGATAGCGGGACTCCGCCGTCCTGATCGGGAACTGAATCTGCGTATCGGCCCCGTTGGCGCCGAAGAAGCCACCCTTGGCTTTCGCAAAGACGCCGATCACCATGAACTCGGCGCCATCCAGCATGAAGGTCCGTCCCACCGCGTTGCCGTCCGGGTAGAGGGCCCTCGCCAGGTCAAAGCCGATGACCGCGACGTGGGCCACACGCTCGTTTTCTTCGTCCGTAAAGAAGCGGCCCTGATCGAAGTCCTTCGGCGCGGTTTCAATCGCGTTCGGGGTCACGCCCGCCATCGAGAGACTATCGGTTTCAAAGCCCGGAACCTTGGCGGTCACCACTTTGCCATTGGAAGCATTGGGGATGAAGAGAGCCAGGGAAATCTGCTCCACATGGCTGGCGTAGCGCCGGAGGGTTTCCACGTATTCCTTCTTGAGCGCGCGCCGTTTGCGCTCCTTGGGCGGCGCAAACGTCTGATTCGGATCGCCGCTGGTCTTATAGACGAAGACGTTATCCGGCCCCAGTTCATCGAAGAAGGTCACGATGCCCTGCCGCAGTCCGGACAACAGTGACGCCACCGTGACCACGGTCGAGATTCCGATCACGATGCCCAGAATCGTCAGCATGGAACGGAAGCGGTTCGTCCACACGGCCGTGAGGGCCATCGAGATGTTTTCGCGGGGAGACAGCTGCATTATTCAGACCTCAGCGCAACGATGGGATCCAGTTTGGAGGCTTTCGACGCGGGGTACCAGCCGCTCGCCACGCCCACCGCGCCGGAGACGAACACAGACAGAAACACGTAAAACGGCGTCACCCGCAGCGTCACGCCGAACACCGCCGTCAGCACCGTGGTGAGCGCCGCGCCGATGCCCACGCCGATGGCCCCGCCGGCACTCGCCATAATGACCGACTCAATCAGAATCTGCCACATGATGTCGGCGCGCTTGGCGCCCAGCGACTTGCGGATGCCAATCTCCCGAGTCCGCTCCGTCACGCTGACCAGCATGATGTTCATGATCACGATGCCGCCCACCACCAGCGAAATCATCGTCACCGGCACCACCACCGCCGCCACCAGCGCGAGCAGGCTGTCGATAAAGCCGCGGATCGCGTCCGGCGTCAGGAAGTCGAAGCGATCGGTCTCACCCGGGCGCTGGTGGTACTTGTCGCGCAGCGCGATCCGCGTCACATCCAGAGCCTGCTGCATGTTCATGCCGCTGGTCTTGCGCGGACGACCGAAAATGCTGATGGAAGCGCCGGGGCCAAACAGCCGGTTGAACGCCGAGATCGGAATGTAAGTCGAATTGTCCTGGCTGCGCCCAAACGAGGAACCGAGGCGTTCCTGCACGCCCACCACCATGAAGTCGAGGTTCTGGATCTTAAACGTACGGCCCAGCGGGGAGCCGCCGTCCGGGAAGAGAGTGGTCTTCAGATCGTCGCCAATCACGGCGACAAACGCCGCATTGCGTTCCTCGGTATCAGTGAAGAAACGACCCTCCACCACGCCGATGTCGCGGATGTCCACCATGTCGGCCGAAACGCCCAGCACCGACGTCTCTTCCGACGTCAGATTATCCCGGCGCGTATCGCTCTGGCTCTGCCGGTAAGGGCTGTACAGCGTGGTGGCGCCATTCGCCGCCTGCAGAAATCTGTCGTCTTCCAGCTTGATCTGCCGGTTGTATTTCAGCTTCTCGAAGAACTGCTTGCGCGTCATGTTCCCCACCGAAGCCACCTGCGCAATCAGAAACGATTCGCTGCCAAAAGCCTTCGCCGTGCTTTCTTCCGCGTACGTGCCCATGCCGTCGATCGCGGACCCCACCAGAATCACGCTGGCGACGCCGATGATCACACCCAGCAGCGTCAGGAAGCTGCGGAGCTTGTGGGAACGAATGGAGTCCCACGCCAGACTGGCCGCGCTGCGGAATTCGTAAATGAGCTTGACGCGGGCGCCGGACGCTTCACCCGAGCTGACTGCTGCCATATTGTTCAGGATATCCTTAGTAGCGTTACGAGACTTTGCAACATTTCGTTCGACAAATGAAATATCGCCTTCTTCGCCTTCTTCTGATTACCGAGTTTCTGATTGCGGTGCAGGTTGTTTTGAGCTTCTGGAGCCACGTCGGCGGCCAATACCATCTGGACCTGATGTTCTGGCCCTGGAAGTTCGGGCTGACGTTGCTGGCCGCCGCCCTGATTGTCGCGATCACAGCCGGGCGGCAGACGAAGCCGGCCATCGCCCTGCTGTTGCTCACCATCGGCACGGCGGGGCTGGTCACTTACTACTACCACGTCAACGAACCCACGGACGAGGAGCAGGATTATCAGGACCAGCCCACCAAACTGAAGAAGATTCGCCGCGCCGCCGGCCCCGCCTACCAGACCCGGCAGGATTTCGGGCCGCGCACCATCGGCTGACCGACCTTACAACCGAACGCCTGCTGGAACTCCGGCATATTTGAAACCACGCCATTCACGCGGAACCGGTCAATGGCATGGGGATTCGTCTGCGCCTGCATCCGCTGGATCTCCTCCGTCTCGTTGTTGCACCAGACCTGCGCCCAGCCGAGGAAGAAGCGCTGCTGCTCCGTGAAGCCGTCCTTTTTCGGCAGCGTTTTGCCGGCAAGATCATTCATCAGCGCCATCCACGCAATGCGCAGACCGCCGTTGTCCGCCGTGTTCTCACCCAGCGTGAGTTCGCCCTTCATGTGGACGCCGCCGGGCAGTTCGAAGGCGCTGTACTCCTTCACGATGCAGTCGGCTCGTTCCTGAAACGCCCTGGCGTCTTCCGGTGTCCACCAGTCCTTCAGATTTCCGTCACCATCGAACTGGCGGCCCTCGTCGTCAAAGCCGTGCGTCAGCTCGTGGCCGATCACCGCCCCGATGGCGCCGTAGTTGGTCGCATCATCGGCGTTCTTATCGAAGAACGGGGGCTGCAGAATCCCGGCCGGAAAGTTGATGTTGTTCATCTGCGGGTCATAGTAGGCATTCACGGTGGGCGGCGTCATCAGCCACTCGCCCCGGTCGATCGGTTTGCCGATCTTCTGCAACTGCCGTGTCACCTCAAACTCATTCGCCCGCAGAGCATTGCCCAGCGCGTCTCCTCTTGCAACCCGCAGAGCCGAGTAATCACGCCACTGGTCGGGATAGCCGATCTTGTTCGTGATGGCGTGCAGTTTCACAAGCGCCTTCGCCTTCGTGGCCGGCGTCATCCAGCTGAGCTGCCGCAGATCCTGCCCGAGCGCGGTTTCAAGGTTCTTCACCATCGCCAGCGTGCGCTGCTTGCCATCCTGGCCGAAGGTTTTCTCCACGTACGCGAGGCCGACCGCTTCCCCCAGATCGCCGTCCGTCGTCTGCACGCAGCGCTTCCAGCGCGGGCGCTGTTCCTTCGCGCCGGTCAGGTACTGGCGATAAAAGGAGAAGTTCTCCTTATCGAAAGCTTCAGGCAACAGCATGGCCTGCGCGCTCACCAGATGCAGCGTGAAGTAGCTTTTCCACACGTCAACAGGAACACTCTTCAGCAAAGCCTCCTGGCCTTTGAAGAAGTCCGGCACGGCGACGTTCAGCTTCGGCATGGGCGGCGCCTGAAGCACGGCAAAATAACGGCTCCAGCTGAAGGAATCGGAGAGCGCTTCGAATTCCGCGAGCGTCATCTTGTGGTAGACCTTCTCCGGATCGCGCCGGGAAGTCACATCCATGGAAGCCTTCGCAAGCGCCGTTTCCAGTTGCATCACGGCCTCCGCCTGCCTCTGCGCATCGCCGGCGGAAGCGCCCAGCAGCGCCAGCACGCGCGCCAGATGCGCGACATATTCCTTCCGGGTTTCCACCGCCTTCGCGTCCTCACGGAAGTAATAGTCCCGTTCCGGCAGCCCCAACCCGCCCTGATCCGCCTGCCCGATGACCGCCGTGGAATCCCGGAAGTCCTGGCCGGAAGAGAGATTGAACAGCACGTTCACTCCCAGCCGGTGCAGGTGCGCCACTTCAGACGAGAGATCCTGCGTGTTGGCCATGGACGCGATGCGGTCCAGTTCCGGCCGCAGCGGCGCGAGGCCCTTGTCATTGATCGCTTTCACGTCCATGCAGGAGGCGTAGTAGTCACCGATCTTCCGCATGGTGGCATCGGCAGTCTTTGCCGCCGCGGCCTGCTCCAGAATCTGCCGCAGAATGGTCTCGTTCCGCTCTTCCAGTTCACTGAAGCGGCCCCAGCTCGATTGATCGGAGGGAATCGGGTTTTTCGCCAGCCAGGTCCCGCAGGCGAACTGATAGAAGTTGTCGCAGGGGTTCGCCTTGCGGTCAATCGCGCCCAGGTCGAAGCCGGGAGTGGTTTTCAGCGAATCCTGCGCCGGCAGGGGAAGCGAGAGGAGGACGCCGGTCAGCGCCAGTCGAAAGAATCTCATGGATATGCTTTTATTCTCCATCACTTCGTGTATTGCTCCATGGCTAAAAAACATGAGATAACAGAGAGCATGTTTCGCGCCCTGCGCGATCAATAGGAGGAACACTATGCTCAAACTCATGGGGCGAATCTCGGCATTCGCTCTTCTCGCGGCCTCGGTCGCCTTTCCGGCAGCAATCGATCTCCGGTACACCGGTGTTTTAACCACCGCCAACATCTCCGGGACCAACGTGGGCGACACCATCACTCTCGATCTGACGGTGGATAACGGTGGAACCGACGCCATCAGCCAAACCTGGAATTACACGGATTTCCAGGGCTTTACCATCAGCACCGGCACCTACAACGCCACGTACAGCAAAGTCTTTGAATCATCGGGGCCCATCACCACGGATGCATCCGGCATCGTCACTTCCGTGACTTTCTACGGAACTTCCAGCAGTTCCGTGAACTCTGATAATTTCAACACCTACTTTACCGGTGATTTCGTGTTCGGTGGTAACAACTTCATCAGCTCCCAGGGCTTTTCCGATGTTGCCGCGAACGACTGGAGCACTGCCTCCAACTGGACCGTGGTCGGAGCAGGAGCCACAACCGGTGGTGATGCGCCCGAACCGTCTACTATCACGATGCTGCTCGGCAGTCTGGGCATGCTCGGCGTCGCTGTCCGCAAGTCCCGCCGCGCCTGATTCTGTTCTTCGTTTTTGAGCACTAAAGCCGCCACTCCCCAGTGGCGGCTTTTTTATTGCCGCATCCAAAAAAAAGGGGCGGAGCTTTCGCTCCGCCCCTTTTCATGTACCCCAACGAAACTACGCCGTACGGGATTCCGACTTCGAAGTCCCCAGAATCGCGCCCTGCGCGGCCGCCAGACGGGCGATCGGCACACGGTACGGGGAGCAGGAAACGTAATCCATACCGATCCGGTGGCAGAACTGCACCGAGCTCGGCTCGCCGCCATGCTCGCCGCAGATGCCGACTTCCAGAGTCGGACGGGCCGCGCGACCGGCGTCCACAGCCATCTTCACCAGCTTGCCAACGCCTTCCTGATCGAGAACGGCGAAGGGATCGGCCTTGAAGATCTTTTCCTTCTCGTAGTCTTTCTGGAATTTCGTATAGTCGTCGCGGGAAAGACCCATCGTGGTCTGCGTCAGATCGTTGGTACCGAACGAGAAGAACTCGGCCGAGCCTGCCACACGATCGGCCGTCAGGGCCGCGCGCGGAATCTCGATCATCGTTCCCACCATGTAGTGAACCGTCACGCCCGTCTTTTTGAAGACTTCTTCAGCGACGCGCACAACAATCTTCTTCTGGTTCTCGAACTCTTCCACCGAACCGATCAGCGGGATCATCACTTCGGGCAGCACCTTCACGCCCTTTTTGGCAACCTGAACGGCTGCTTCGAAGATGGCGCGGGCCTGCATTTCGGTGATTTCCGGATAAGTCACACCCAGACGGCAGCCGCGATGGCCCAGCATCGGGTTGAATTCGTGCAGTTCTTCCACGCGGTGCAGAAGTTCCGGCAACTGCTTCTTCAGGTCCTTCACGGCAATGTTGTACTTGCCGGACATTTCCTTCTTCATCTTGATGTCCGCATACGGCAGCAGAGCATTGTCGACCAGAAGGTCTTCCCGCTTCGGCAGGAATTCGTGCAGCGGCGGGTCGAGGGTGCGGATCACCACCGGGAAGCCGTCCATCGCCTTGAACAACCCGGCGAAGTCAGCGCGCTGGATGGGCAGCAGCTTCGCAAGCGCCTGCTTGCGGGTCTTTTCATCGCGGGCGAGAATCATCGCCACCACGTGCGGCAGACGATCTTCGGCGAAGAACATGTGTTCGGTACGGCAGAGGCCAATGCCTTCCGCGCCGAACTGGCGCGCAACCTTCGCGTCACGCGGAATGTCCGCGTTGGCGCGAACGCCGAACTTACCCCGGAACTCATCGGTCCAGCTCATGAACTTGCCGATGAAGTCGTGGTTGAGGTTCGGTTCCACGGTCTTGGCCTGGCCGAGGTAGATGTCACCCGTGGTGCCGTCGAGCGAAATGAAGTCGCCTTCCTTCACCGTGATGGTCTTGCCGCCAACCTGCGCCGTGAAAACCTTCTTCTTTTCGTCGATGCGGATTTCGCCCGCGCCGACAACGCAGGGGCGACCCATGCCGCGGGCCACAACGGCCGCATGGCTGGACTTGCCGCCGATTGCCGTCAGAATGCCCTTCGCCACGTCCATGCCGTGAATGTCGTCCGGCGTGGTTTCCTTGCGGACCAGCATCACCGGTCCGCCGGCGGACAGAT
Organism: uncultured Acidobacteriia bacterium; assembly: GCA_903900705.1. GTDB lineage: Bacteria > Acidobacteriota > Terriglobia > Bryobacterales > Bryobacteraceae > BOG-234. Next base: position 6,375 of record CAIUOG010000102.1, on the reverse strand, counting down.
GCACCGCGTCTTCGGCGGAGAACGCCACGCGGCCCACCGCTGCGCCCGGCGAGGCCGAGATGCCAGTGGTCACCTTCACCAGATCTTTCAGCGTTTTCGCGTCAAACACCGGGTGCAGCAGCTGATCGAGCTGAGCGGGCGCCACGCGGAGAATCGCTTCTTCCTTCGTGATCATCCCTTCTTCGACCATGTCCACCGCGACCTTCACAGCGGCCGGGCCGGTGCGCTTGCCGTTGCGGGTCTGCAGCATGTAGAGCTTCTTGTCCTGAATGGTGAACTCGAAGTCCTGCATGTCTTTGTAGTGCTTTTCGAGATTCGTGGTGATCTCTTTGAGCTCCGCGAAGGCTTCCGGCAGAATCGCTTCCAGCTGTGCGATGGGGAGCGGCGTGCGGATACCCGCAACCACGTCTTCGCCCTGCGCGTTCATCAGGAATTCGCCGTAGAAAACCTTCTCTCCTGAACCGGGGTCGCGCGTGAAGCCGACGCCCGTGCCGGAGGTCTCACCCATGTTGCCGAACACCATCGCCTGCACGTTGGCGGCGGTTCCGATCTCGTCCGGAATCTTTTCCATCTTCCGGTAGTAGGCGGCCTTCGGGTTCCACCAGGAACCGAACACGGCGCCGACGGAGAGGCTCAGCTGTTCGCGCGGATCTTCCGGGAACGGCTTCTTCGTTTCCTTCTGGACCAGCTTCTTGTAGTCGGCGATGATCACCTTCAGATCCGCCGCGGTCAGATCCGTATCGGACTTGGCCTTCACCTTCGCTTTCCGCGAATCGAAGATGTGGTCGAACTTCTCCATCTCGATTTCGAGGGCCACTTCGCCGAACATCTGAATGAAGCGGCGATAGCAGTCATAAGCAAAACGTTCGTTGCCGCTGCGGGCCGCAAGGCCGGCCGTGGTCACGTCGTTCAGGCCCAGGTTGAGAATGGTGTTCATCATGCCCGGCATGGAGAACCGTGCGCCGGAGCGGACGCTGAGCAGCATCGGGTTCTTCGCATCGCCCAGCTTCTGGCCCATCTCCTTTTCGAGCTTCACGAGCGCCTTGCCGATTTCGGTCTGGACGGCGTCGGGAATCTTATTGCCGGCATTGAAGTAATCGATGCAGACGTTGGTCGCGATGGTGAAGCCCGCGGGGACGGGCAGACCGGCACGAGACATTTCCGCGAGCCCGGCGCCCTTGCCGCCGAGCACTTCTTTCATCTTGCCGTCGCCGTCAGCCGTGCCGCCGCCGAACGAGAATACGTTTTTGCTCATTTAATCTCCTGAGATGAGGTAACTATTTCCGAAAAATCCGCAATGGTTGAGAACTCTGCCAGCATGCTGTGTAACAGCGTGAGGCGATTTTGGCGAACGGCCGGGTCGGGCGCATTCACCAGAACTTTATCGAAGAACAGGTCGATATCCGGCCGTAAACCCGCAATTGCCGCCAGTTTCGCAGTATAGCTGGCCTGCTTCTGCCGGATGGCAACGCGGCTCGCCACAAAGGACGCATAGAGATTCGATTCCGGTCCCGGCTCCAGCAGCGCTTCTTCCACTTTCAGAGAAGGTTTCACTTCGCTCTGACGCAGAATATTCTTGATGCGCCTGAACGCCGCCGCCACCGGCTCAAAATCCGGCGTCGGCCGGACTTCGCCAATCGCCATCAGCCGCTCTTCCACGTCCACCAGATCGTCCCAGACCGAGGACAGCACCGCGTTGACTTCGTCATACGCGAAGCCGCGCAGCTCTTTGAAGTAGTTGCGGACTCGGTCCACAAAGAACTTCTGCAGATTCTCGTCCTTGCCCAGCAGCGTGCGGATGGGCAGCCGCAGCTTGCCTTCCACCAGAATCTTCACGATTCCCTGCCCGGCGCGGCGCAGCGCGAACGGGTCCTTCGCCCCCGTCGGAATCAGATCCACGCGGAAGAAGCCCTGCAGCGTGTCGAGCTTATCGGCAATGGAGAGCAACCGTCCGGCTTCGGTCCGCGGAATCGAGTCTTCCATTCTGACCGGCTTGTAGTGGTCGTAAATCGCCACCGCCACTTCTTCGGGCTCGCCCTGCGCGCGGGCATAGAGGCCGCCGATTACGCCCTGCAGTTCCGTGAACTCCTTCACCAGTTCCGTGGTGAGGTCCGCCTTGGCCAGTTGCGCGGCTCGAACGGCGTGGAATTCCTCGCCATCCGGGCTGAACGTATACCGGATCTTGGCATCCTTCAGATCCTGTTCGGTCAGCGCCTGCCCGGGCCTGTTCGCATACTGCTGCAGCGTGAGAACCAGTTCCTTCACGCGCGCTGTCTTTTCGAGATACGTCCCGAGCTTCGCCTGGAACGTCACATTCGCCAGATCCTGCACGCGATCCGCCAGCGTTCGTTTCTGGTCGGTATCCCAGAAGAAGCGCGCATCGTTGAAACGGGCGCGCAGCACGCGTTCGTTTCCGTGTTTGATCAGCCCGTCCGGGTCGCCATCCGTGTTGGTCACGGCCACAAACCGCGGCGCGAGATTGCCATCCGGACCTTCCACCGAAAAGTACTTCTGGTGGAACCGCATCACGGTAATCAGAACTTCTTTCGGCAGCGAAAGGAATTCGGTGTCGAACTCACCGGTAATCGGAGTCGGCCATTCCGTCAGGTTGACCAGCGTATGCAGCAGGTCGCGATCACACTTATACTTCGTCGGCACCGCGCGAATCCGGGCCTCGCGTTCTTCGGCGGACAGGATCACGAAGTTCTCGCGCAGCCTGTCTTCGTAGGTCTCATACGTCACCGGGAAACGGCTCCTGCCCAGCTTCCGGTGGCCGCTCGATTCATTCCCCGAAGCGACTCCCGCGATTTCAAACGGAATTACCGTTTCACCCAGAAGAGCCACAATCCAGCGCACCGGACGGATAAAACGCGGCCCGCCCTTGCCCGGCCAGTACATCGTCTTCGGGAACGGCGTTTTCAGAATCAGCTGCGGCAGCGCTTCCGCCAGAATGTCGAGCGACGCGCGACCGGCGATCTTCCGCACATAGCTGTACTTCTCATGCTTGCCATCCGACAGGATTTCAAGCTGATCCACGCTCAGCCCCTGCTTGCGCGCGAAGCCTTCCACGGCAGGCAGCGGAGCCGTTTTTCCCGGTCCCCAGACGCGCTCTTCGGCATCCGGTTCGCGTTCCACCAAGCCCTCGGCCCGCACCACCAGACGGCGCGCCGTGGCGTCGGTCCGAATCGAGGTCTCGCCCAGCTTCAGCCCCTGAATCGCGCCCTGCAGATACTCAAGAGCACCCGCCAGCATCCAGTCCGGAATTTCCTCGCAGCCAATCTCTAGAAGGAGATTCATGCGGCCTCCTGTGCGGCGGTCCGGTCCGGACTCTGCTGCGCCACCCACGCTTCCGCCACGCCCACCGCGAGTTTCCGAATGCGCCCGATCATGCCCGCGCGTTCGGTCACGCTGATGGCGCCCCGCGCGTCCAGCGTATTAAAAAGATTGCTGCACTTCAGCACGTGATCGTAAGTGGGTAACAAGGGGAACCGGTGTTTTTCGGCAACCTCTTCGGTCGCCTGATAGAGATCGATCAGCCGCCGCGCTTCGCCTTCGTGGATCTCAAACAGCTTCCACAGCGTGGGCACATGCGCGGTTTCGAAGTTATAAACCGAGTACTGCAGTTCATCGTTGTAGCGCACATCGCGATACTTCACGCCCGGCGTCCACTCGATGTCGTACACGGAATCCACACCCTGCAGAAACGCCGTCAGGCGCTCCAGGCCATAGGTGATTTCCGCCGGCACCAGATCCAGGTCAATCCCGCCCACCTGCTGGAAATAAGTGAACTGCGTGATCTCCATGCCGTCGAGCATCACCTGCCAGCCCACGCCCCAGGCGCCCAGGGACGGGTTCTCCCAGTTGTCTTCCTCCAGCTTCAGATCATGCTTCCGCAGGTCAATGCCGATTGCTTCGAGGCTGCCCATATACTGCTCGATCACATCCGCCGGGGTCGGCTTCAGGATCACCTGCAGCTGCATGTGTTTGTAGAGACGGTTCGGGTTGTCGCCATAGCGGCCATCGGCCGGACGGCGGCTCGGCTGCACGTAACAGGTGCGGTACGGGTTCGGACCAAGCGCGCGGAGAAACGTTTCGGGGCAGGATGTACCAGCGCCCACTTCAACGTCGTAGGGCTCCTGGATGATGCAGCCCCGCTCGCCCCAGTACTGCTTCAGTCTGAGGACGTTCTCCTGGAAGGTTGGGACTTTCAAAAGGGACATGGGTAATTATGCGGCGGCTTCCAGAACCGGAAACGTGATCAGTTTCCGTTCAATATGAGATTCGATTTGCTGGCCGAGGAACCGGCGAAGGTCCGCGCCCACCGGCTGCGCCCAAGGGCGTTCGGCCATTTGCGCGATGGGGGTATGCAGAATCTCTTCGGCCAGCGCGCGCGATTCCTGCGTGATCTCCCAGGAGTTGCGCAGATCGAGCGAACGGCGGCAGGCGTGGCAATACAGGCCTTCGCGGAAACGGCAGAAATAAGCGCGCTGCGGATTCTCCGGGTCTTCCAGCCAGTCGCCACACCCCAGGCAAACGTGCAACTCGGGCAGCAATCCGGCCAGCCGCACGGTCCACAGACTGAAATAGGTGACGGCCTGCCAGACGGCGCCCGGTTGCCCGGTGTGCATGTGGTCAAGCACCGCGGTGAGCAGACGGAAATACTTCTCGCTCGGCTCCGCGGGCGGCAGAATCTGTTCCGTTACTTCCGCGAAGAAATCGAGTGCGCAGGAGGCGCTGAAATCGGAAAGCAGGGAGAATTGCGACGACAGAAGCTCACAGGAGTCGACGTTGACCAGTTCGCGATTCTCTCGCTGGAAGTATGACATCTGTATGTGCGATAGCCGTTCGAGGCCGGACCCAAATCCGCTCTTTGGCCGCCTCGCGCGTTTCGCCACGCCCCGCAGCTTCCCCAGGTCACGCGTCAGAAAGCTGACAATGACGTCACCTTCCTTAAACGGCCAGGTCTGCAGAACAAAGGCTTCGCTCACGCGAGCGGACATATTAGGTGCGGCACACGGAACTATAAGGTTATCACGGCGTTGTGCGGGACCTTTTGGCGGAGGGTTCGCCAGGGAGACTCAACGTTTTTTCGGAACATCCCAGGCAATAGAGGTATACTTTCCGGTGCAGCGGAGTACAGGTCCAGTACTCTCATATCTCTGGTTAGCAGACAGTACGCCCATGACCTCCGCGGATCCACGAGGAGAGGAAAAGTATCACCGCCATCCCGGCCATCGGCCCGGCCATGGACCGCGCAGCCGTCGAACGCTTCCGCGCAACCCTTCTTCCGCGCAACCCTTAATGCTGCACGGTAATCAGAACCCCATCGGGCGACTGAATGCCGTTCTCGATCAGGTATACAGACAGGTCGCCATCCGGCGCGGCATCCGGAATCTGTAGTACCACCTGGTAGAGCCCCGCCGCCGTCGGCGTCAGCACCGCGGCGGCCATGTTCGCCGGAATATCTCCGACGCGCGCCGTCACCGGGTTGGTCACGGAATACAGATTCGTCGTGGGAGTAAAGATTCCGTCGGGCGCGGCAGGTGTCGTCGCGCCCAGCCCTGTCCCCCACAGGATGATGGTTTCCCCGGGCTTCGCCGGCGTGGTGGCGCCCGGATAAAGGCTGGTCGGTCCCACCAGGGAATAGTCCAGATGGGTCGCCACCGCGTACTTCCCGGCCCAAAGGAATGCGGCGGGTGACTGCGCCGCCAGCATGACCGTTCCCGTCTTGCTGGTGACGCCATTGTTATTCACCACAACGCCCACGCTTCCGAGCGAGCTATCCGCCGGCGCAATCAGATTGATCTGGCCCGGGCTGATGTAGTTGATGTAGGCTGCCTTGCCGTTGATGGTCACGCTCACGCCATCGAGCGACGTGGGCAGTTTCCCGCTTGCCAGGTCCGCCGCACCCCAGCTACGCGTGCTGTTGGCCAGATTCACACCGGTCACCGCGACAAACGAACCCGCTTCAATAAAGTTCTGAAAACCACCCGCGTTGACGACGGAACTGATCGTCGGGGTTGGCGCCGTTGGTGCGCTCGTCAGCGTGTAGTGCGCGGTGTAGATATGGTCGCCACCGGTTCCCCCGTCGCCATTGGCGGCATTGGCGGCCACGTAAATGTTGATCGTGCCCATGTCGGTCGCCGGAGGTGTCCAGTCGAAATCAAAGTTGACCGAGTTGCGGGTCCCGTTGCGGGTTCCGGCGGAGGTGTGTTCAATGTACTGCAACGGTTGGGTTGAGGGGCAGGTCCGGCTGTAATGGACCCCAAAACCTGGACAAAAAACTGGCCCTGTCTTAGATAGAAAGGCGGCATTGAAAATGAAGGAGAGTCAATGCCAAAAACGAGGAAGAGTCACCCGCCCAGCCTGAAGGCC
>CAIUOG010000101.1 GCA_903900705.1 uncultured Acidobacteriia bacterium | reverse complement strand
GCGCATTTTTTACCAGAATGGAGGATTTTGCTTTTGCTGTTACCGCAGTTTGCCGTACAATGGAAACGCTTGATAGGAGGATAGGGCAACGCAGGGATGCGCCCCGAGCGCCGAAGCAAGTCCGGAATGGATGGCGGTCTCACGACCGCCTCCAGTTAACCCGCCGCCACACCATCTAAGGACGGCCGTTTTTTTGTCCAACCGATGGGGTCCACTTCACTGAGCGAAAAGTCCCTCCGCATCCGCACCTATGAAGACCAGAAAAAACAACTGGGGCGCGACCTCGTCTATGACTTCGATGGCTTGCCGGCGGATCTGGCAAAGACCTGGTATCCCGTCTTTTCAAAGACTCTCGACCAGCGTTTTGTCGCCGCTCTCGCCGACCCCCCGCTTCAACCCGAGTGGCAGGTGCCCGCGAAACTGCTGCATGGCAACAGCGGCTCGCAGGGAATGCTTCTGGTGGGTAAGGACGTCCTGGTCTACCAGTGCACACAGCCTGGCGAATCCCGCACATGGCGTCTCAAAGACATCCTCAACACCAGCAGCGCCGGCGTCTTTTACCTCACTCTCAACACGCACGAAAAGGATTTCCGATTTCAACTAAAACAACCGCTGCCCGAAGCACGCGCCGATGAACTCTGGCGGCGCGTCAATCAGGTCAACGGACTACAGATACTCAGCCTGAAAGGGGCAAAACAATGAAAACAGCAATCGCACTCTTACTCGCCACCGCGGCCCTCGCCTGTGCCGCCGACCAGACCTTCACCGGCGTCATCACAGATTCGATGTGCGGCGCGAACCACAGGATGATGAACATCACGCCGGACTCGAAATGTGTCACCGAGTGCGTCAAATCCCCCGGCGTCAAATATGCGCTGCTCGACGGCGACAAAGTCTATAAACTAAGCGACCAGCAGACGCCCGCTCAGTACGCCGGCGCGAAGGTACGCGTCTCAGGAACCTTGTTCCCGAAGACCGGCATTATCGAAGTGAAAAAGATCGAACCTGTGAAGTGAGCCTGCTAAGGCCGCGGTGGAGGCGCTGTCGATGAAGGAGTCGGCACGCCATCCACCGTCTTCGGTTCCATCAGCTCACTGCGCGTTCCGTCAAAATCATATAGGTTGATCTGGCGTTTCCGGTTGATCCCGGTTCGCACTTCGAGCGGCTTCGTATAACCCGCCTTCGCCTTGCGCGTCTCCAGTGCCTTCGCCGCCGCCTCCACATCCGGTACTTCCAGACACAAATGGTGTGACGTGCCCAACTGCTTCAAATCCGGCTTCGCGTCGTAAAGCATGAACTCGATATAGTCATTGCTCTCGGGCGCTTTCATATTGACCCAGCTCAGAGACTTTCCGTCCTTACTGCCGCGCCAGAACTCCGAAAAGCCCAGAATCCCGCCATAGAACTGCATGGCTGGTTCCAGTTGGCCCACGATAATGCCGATATGCGCAATCCGCGTCGAAATGCGCGGACCATCGAGGAACTTCCCCTTCTCCCGCACGCTCCAGCCATCCGGCTCATACTGCACGAACTCCACCTGATGGCCGTCGGGATCTTTCACATTGAAGTTGGAATTCTTAATCCGACCTTTGCTCACCGCATCGGGAACCTTCACGCCCTTCGCCTTCAGATACTGGCGCATGGCCTCTGCATCTTCCACTTCGAGCGAAATGTGCAGCAGCCGGTCGGAGTTTGCCGTCTTCTCCGGAAACAGCTCAATATACTGGCGCTCATTCACCTTGATGAAGGTCATGGAAAGGGAGCCATCCGGATTGTCCAGTTGATAAGGCTCACGGTAACCAAGAAAATCCCGGTAGTAGGCCCGCGCTTTCTCCATATCGTGCACGGCCAGCGCGATGTGAGCCACCCCGGTAATCCTCGGCCGGCCCGGTCCGGATGTGGCCTGTCCGAACAGGGTGACACCAGTCAGAAAGATCAGGAAAAGTCTGCGCATAGAGAACCTACCGAAGATCAGAAATCTTACCGTTCGTCGCCGGCTTCGCATATTCCAGCGTGTCCGGCGTCACCCGCACCGCCGT